>QEUQ01000026.1 GCA_003577105.1 Acidobacteriota bacterium
ACCTAGGTGATATCGAAGATCCCGCATTCGCCAGCCTGCTGCCACTTGAGAGGACCAAGCTCGTCATCAGCTCGGTCCGTCTGCCTGAGGCAAACCGGATCTTGTCCCAGGCGCTCGACTCCCATGGTTATCAGGGTCGGTTGATCGTTGTGGCGCATACCGAAGACGAGGCCGAAGACCTGACTGGGATTGGCGCTGACGATGTACTCCTCCCGTTTGAGGATGCAGCCGACCGCGCGACCGAAATCGCTCAGGCGGAGCTTGGCAGGGCTATCACCTAGAGAGCAATAGCTCGGTCGGGTGAAAAGGCAGTTACGATTGGCCCACCAATCGAGGACGATTGCCGGTCAAACAGGCCTCAGTTGGCATCTCGGCCGGCCCAAGCGCCCGTAGCTCAGGGGACAGAGCAGGAGCCTTCTAAGCTCTTGGTCGGGGGTTCGAATCCTCCCGGGCGCGCTCCGGCCCAAGAAATGTTGAAGCGCCGCGGCGGTTCCCATATAGCCTTGATCAAGCATGGTGGCCGTAGCTCAGTTTGGTTAGAGCGTCAGGTTGTGGCCCTGAAGGTCGCGGGTTCAAATCCCGTCGGTCACCCCACCGGAGTCCGCAGGTCTTGTGAGATTTCCACTCCCGTGCCGCACGCAAGAGCGCCAATCCCATCGCGGCCAGATCCAAGCGCCAATAGGGTTGCAGAGAAGGGCGCTAGCTCGATCGAGAACTCCTGAGCGGCCTCGTATCGCGAGCACCTGACGCCAACAGACTCAGCTTGGGGAGTCGCGCCCAACGTCGTGATCCGGATCGTGCCGTCGACGGGGAAGCCAATTTCAATGTTGGCCACCTGGGGACTCAGCGAGCGATTCACCAGCACCAGATTCTTACCCTCAAGACCCTCAGAACAAAGCGCTGAAAGCACTGGGAAATCAAACTCTTCGCCAATGTAGGAGCGCGACTTCGCCGTCGGAGCACCAACAAGAAATGTCTCTAGCAGTTGCGGGCCAAGATGCCGGGCCGTCTCGCGGGCCGCAGTCAACGTGGGAGCTGGCCGAGACGGATCACCGTCGAGCCAAAACGAATACCCACCGGGGACTCCTCGCGGAGTTGCCGAGGCAAAGTAGTTTGCAATTGATATGCCCTGCTCTGCCTGAGCGATGTATGAATCGACCATCAACAGCCCCGTGAGCCAGTTCCTTCCCATGTGAGTTGGAAAGGCTGAACCGGCCCATTCCGTAATAGCGATTTCCATAGGTTTTGAAGTCGACTCTTGGATCGTCTGCTTCAGAACCTTGAGTTTTTCACCCAAGAGATGCGACATGCCCGCCCACATCTCCGGAGCGCCACCGTCTGCGGGTAGCGGATAGTAGTGAATCGTGTAGCCATCGAGGTTTCCCGCGGTATTGGCAATGATCGATCTCAGCGCCGCGTCTGGATATGAGTTGAGCTCCCAATTGGTTAGTGGCGCATAGAGCTTTATGGGCGATGGACTTCGCGCGCGCATCTTCGTTGCGAACTCGTTGACTCGCCGAATGTAGGCATCTGGATCTCTCGAACCGATCGAACCGTCGGGATACGAATAGAAGCCTGCCTCCCAATGGCCGTACTGCTCATTCCCGATCTCCCAGACTTCCACTGAGTAGGGCTCGATATGCCCGCGTTGACGCCGAAGACCAACCATTGGATCGTCAGGGTCGGTGCCATTGGAGTAAGCAACTAAGTCGGCCGCGTCAGCGGCGTCTGCTGTGCCGAAGTTGACGACAACTTGGGGTGATGCTTCCACCTTGTACACATATGCCATGTAGTCGTCGATGCTCCACTGACCGCCGCTCAGTGCCTCTTTCCAGTGGTATCCCGTACGAAGCGCACCGCTCGAGTCGATATAGCCGTCGGTCGGTTGATGCCCAAAGCGCAGATACGGCCTCGGTAACGTAGGCGAACTGACGTCTCGAAAGTAGCTACGGAGCGCCTTGGCCGTCTCGTCTAGGTATCCCGTCTCCCAAGCTATGTCGTCGTGAGCGGTGCCCACCCATTGCGGCATGAACAGTGCGGTGCTGAAGATCTCCTCGCGCTCGCCTGTGACCTCCGAGTTGCATCTGATCGTGGGTTGACCCGCTTCTGCCGGCTGAAGCCGAGGCGCGCCCGGCGGAACTGAAGCGGCGCCCTGCTGGATTTGCCGGCGAGCAAGCACGAGTGCGCCCAGACCGACCAGGATCGCAACCACTATCACACCGGCCACTGGGATCATCCTCTTCATGGAGTCAGACCCCTTCTAGCTAATCTGCCAACTTGAAAATCCAACAATCACCCTAAGATGTGCCCTGCACCGCGCACGGCGAAGCGAAAGGCTGCCCGATGGTGAAGCTCCGTCTTGACCCCGAAGATGAACTCATGCACCCACTCGAGGAAGCTGAGAACTTCAACGAATCAATGTATTTCAACTTTTACGACCCTTCGACCAAGCTCGGGGGATTCGTCAGACTTGGAAATCGCCCCAACGAGGGCAAGGCAGAAATGACGACTTGCCTGTTTCTCCCCGATGGTCGCGCGGCATTCATGTTCAATCGTCCCCAAATAGACAACAACGATGCTTTCGACGCAGGCGGCATGCGCTTTGAGGTCGTCGAGCCCTTCAAGGAGCTGAAGGTCGCCTACAAGGGAGGCGTGCTTCTCCTCGACGATCCGCTCGAGATGGCACATCCCAGAAAGGCATTTACGTCGAACCCAATTGCCCAGTGTGAGATTGCGCTCACCTACAAAGGAATTTCACCGATGTTTGGCGGCGAGCCGGTTGCCGACGATGGCTCCCAGCTTGATCTAGAAGGCCACGAGGACGCATTTGCCAGAGGCCACTATGAGCAACACGTTGCGGCGGTCGGCCAAGTCACCGTTGGCGATGACAGCTGGGATGTGAGTGGATTCGGCCTTCGTGACCATTCGTGGGGACCACGCTATTGGCAAGCTCCATGGTGGTATCGCTGGCTCACAGCCAACTTCGACGACGACTTCGGCTTCATGATCTCGATCATCGCCGGACGAGACGGGTCAAAGCGGATTGGTGGCATGTTCTTGGTCGACGGGGAGTATCACAACGTCAACAACGCCGAGATCACCACCGATTGGAAGGGCGAGGACTACTTCCACGACCGCATCACGGCCAAGGCGGAGACGGGCTCTGAGACCTATGAGGTGACCGGCGAGGTCATGACGCTGATTCCACTTCGGAACCGCAGGACCGACGACGAAGGCAATGAACTCATGACGCGCATCGGCGAGGGGATGACCCGATGGACCTGTAACGGCCGCACTGGCTACGGGCTCTCGGAATACCTCGATCAGGTGATCGACGGGCGCCCAGTGGGACTCGGCGAGGCCTAGCCGGCTACGCGCGTCCATGAGCCGGCTCTCTCCTGAAGAAATCACTGCACGCCTCGAAGCGGCGTTTGACCGCCATTTCGGTTTCAAACCGACGATCGCGAATCTGCGTCGCCTCACCGGCGGCGCGTCGAGAGAGACGTGGTCATTTGATATCGATGCTGACGCCGACTCCGGATTGCCGGGCGGACTGATTTTGAGGCGCGACCCGGGCAAGACTCCCCTTGCGCTCGAGCGATCGACCGAGGCCGGGCTCCTCTCGGCGGCCTACGACGCGGGCGTGCCAGTTCCCCAGATTGTCTGCAAGCTTGACGATGACGACGGGCTTGGACCTGCGTTCATCATGGAGCGGATCGAGGGCGAGACAATCCCGCGCAAGATCCTGCGCGACGCCGAATACGCTGAGGCTCGGCCAAAGATGTCTGCGCAGTGCGGCGAGATCCTCGCCAAGATACATGCGATCAACTTCGAGGACCTCGGCCTGCCTGCACCGGGCGATGCACATCCCGTTGATGATCAAATCAAGCAGTATCGGCAGCTCTTGGATGGGTTTGGCGAGCCCCACCCGGCATTTGAGCTAGGTCTGAAGTACCTCGAAGAATCGAAGCCTCCTCTCGCAAGGCTGGCCTTGGTACACGGCGACTTCCGGAACGGCAACTTGATAGTTGGACCTGACGGAATCCGCTCAGTACTGGATTGGGAGCTTGCTCACATTGGCGATCCGCTCGAAGACTTCGGGTGGCTCTGCGTGCGCTCGTGGCGCTTCGGCGAGGACTCCAACGAAGTCGGAGGTTTCGGCCACCTCGAAGACTTGTGTGAAGCATATGAAGCGGCTGGCGGAGATTCAGTCAGTCCTGAATCTGTCAGATTCTGGGAGATCTTCGGGACGGTGAAGTGGGGAGTGATCTGCATAGTGCAGGCGTTCACGCACCTCAACGGCCTGACGCGCTCCGTTGAGCTGGCGACGCTGGGAAGACGAGTGTGTGAGATGGAGTACGACGTCATGAGGCTACTGCCATGGTGAGCTCACCGGCTGACCGGCCAACTGCTACCGAGCTAATCGAGGCGGTGCGGGAATATCTTGAGCGCGACGTAATGCCACTTGAGGGGCGCACAGGATTTCACGCCAGAGTCGCCCGCAACGCGCTGGGAATGATCCAGCGCGAGCTTGACCTTGGTCCGGGGCTCGAGGCCGAGTGCCGAGACCGGCTTGCCGAACTGTTGGGCGATTCTCGTAAGGATCTGAGCCTTCGCGAGCTCGAAGGCGAACTCGTCACAGCAATCAGAGCCGGCGACTTCGACGAGCGCCTCAGCGAAGTTGCCGAGTGTGTACGCAAGGCAGTCGACGCCAAGCTGGCAATCTCGAATCCCGAATACTTCGTGGAGTGATCTAGGCAGGCTTTCGGGCTACCACAGCCACCGAGACACCAAAGGGAATGTTTCGTCCGGCTCGCATCCACTTCTGTTCGCTTCGAGCAAGCTTGTTGAAGATCGTCGTCCCCGATTCGCCCCGTTCCAGATCGCTCTTGTCACGGCTCGGGCGCTTGACTCTGTCGAGTACAGCTAGCGCAAAGGCCACGGGATATAGAAACGAATAGACATAGGTCGAGCGAGTTACCTCAAAACCAGCCTGCACGGCGAGGCTCTGCAATGACGAACGGCGATATCGGCGCACGGCATGAACCACCCGATCGTGCTCCCGTCGCAAGACAGAAAAAGCGGGCTCGATGATCACCGCTACTCCCCCCGCCTTCAGCACCCGTCGGTACTCGGTCAGCGCCCGCACGGGATCGGGCACGGCCTCGTGCGTGATGATCGTGATCGATTGCAATGCGTCAAATGAATCGTCGGCAAAGGGCAGTGAGTCAACTGAGGCTTGAGCCAGGATCAGGCCCGGATGATTCTCCGACGCGAACTCGATCGCGTCGGGCATCACGTCAATACCGAAGACAGTCCCGCGGGGTTGCATCCAGATTCCGTTGCCCCCAGGACCGCAGCCAGCGTCCAGAAACCTGCCGCCGTCGCCGGGGATGAGGTCACCGGCAAGAATCTCGATCGCCTGACGCATCGCGACGTACCACCAGTGCTGCTCTTCAGCAATGGCGATTCGGCGATATTCCTCTGATTCCAAAGGCCGGATGTCCTTGATCGACTTGCCGGTGGGGTGGCCGGCGCCTGACGGGCAACGCTACGTTATCCGGCGACGCGGAATATGGCGTCTATTGAGGCCGGACCCCGCTCCGCACGGCTCCGTGAAGGCATGTGAAATTCAAGCGGTGCAGGAGTTGATTGGTAAACTTCGCCCCCCTTCGAGGGCCGCTAGCTCAACTGGCTAGAGCAACGGACTCTTAATCCGTAGGTTCGGGGTTCGAGTCCCTGGCGGCCCACTGACCAGCTGTGCACGCTGCGCGGAGCAGCTCTCTGGCGCCACGCCGATAACCGTCATCCGGGCCAGCAAATAGGATTGGCGTCTTACCCGGTGGAGCCAGAGCTTGATAAACGCCTGCACAATCATCGCCCGCAATTACATCGCGCACGCGAGGGTCCTCGGCGCGTCGCTCGAAGAGCACAACCCAGACTCGATCCTCCACGTTCTCGTCGTCGATGACCCTGACCGCAAGACCCAGGCGCCATCGCAACAAACACCGGCAAATCTCGAGTTCCTCTACCCTGATGAACTCGAATTGGACCCGGCACGATTCCTCGAGATGGCGGCCACCTACAGCCCCCTTGAACTCTGCACGGCGCTAAAGCCCTGGCTGCTAGGGCACCTGCTCGCCGAAACCGCCGGTCACGTCATATATCTCGATCCCGACATCAGGGTCTACGCGCCCCTAGATGAGCTAGCCGAGCTTGCCGAGGCACACGGAGTCGTGCTCACGCCGCACGTCATCGAAGCACTTCCCGATGACGGCAAGCGCCCCACCGAAACCGACATCATGGCTGCGGGCATATTCAACTTGGGCTTCATCGGGATCGGGCCCGGGTCAGACGACTTTCTCAAGTGGTGGTCGGACCATCTGTTGCGCGACTGCGTCGTCGATCCAGCCGGGTCCGTCTTTGTCGATCAGCGCTGGGTCGATATGGCGCCGAGCCTCTTCAATGCCTTCATCTGCCGGGATCCTGCGGTCAACGTCGCCTATTGGAACCTTCACGAGCGCAACCTCGAAGTAATCGGTGGAAGGGTCCACGCAGCCGGTCACCTGCTCAAGTTCTTCCACTTTTCCGGCTATGACCCCATCGACTCGCACATCTTGAGCAGGCATCAAGCGGAGCAGCCGCGGATTCTGCTCAGTGAGCACCCGGCACTCGAGGCGCTCTGCGACGACTACGGCCACGAGCTCGCCGCCCGTGGCAATCGCTCTGCATCACTCGAGCCCTATGGGTTCTCAGTAACCTCAGCCGGGCTCAGAATTGACCACGCCATGCGGCGCATCTATCGCGAGGCACTCAAGCGTTCCGATCGCGATCACAGCCAGGCCCCGCCGAACCCGTTTGAAGAGCCCGGGGAGTCCTTCACCAACTGGCTCAACGAGTCAGCAGGAGGTGGGATGCGCACTGAAATCACAAGGTATCTGCATGGACTCTGGGAGTTGAGAAGTGATCTTCGCCAAGCATTTCCAGATCTCAGCGGCCCCGATGCCGCCCGATATGTCGAGTGGGCGAGGTCGGCGCAGCGCACAGATGAATCACTTGAGCCGGCACTTATTCCCAGGTACGAAACACCCGCTTCGGTCCCGGCTCCGATCTGGCCCGAGTTCGCCGAACCAGCCCAGCTCAAAGCTGGCGTCAACGTCGCCGGCTATCTCAACGCGGAATTGGGAATTGGGGCCGTCGCGCGCCTGGCAGTTGCCGCCCTCGAAGCCGGAGGGGTCGATTGCGCAACTTCTTCGAGGCAGACCCCTACCCACAGGAACTCAGCGCCCTTCGTCGGTCGCGAGGCTCGATTCGGGGATTTCGATATCAATCTTGTCTGCGTAAACGCAGATCGCTTCACCGAGTTCGCCCACTCGGTTGGCCCCAACTTCTTCGATTCCAGATACACAGTTGGACTCTGGTGGTGGGAGATCGCCGAGATGCCCTCTGCCTATCGCCAGGCCTTCGACCTCGTCGATGAGATCTGGTGCGGCTCGGATCATGTGCTCGATGCAATCGCGAGAGCAACGGACAAACCAGTGCATAAGGTGCTCTTGCCGCTGGCGCTTCTGGGCCAGCCCTCCGATCTGACTGAGCGCAAGCGCGGGCAAAGTGACGATCCCTTCACATTCCTCTTCTCTTTCGACTTCTACAGCGTCGTCGAGCGCAAGAATCCCAGAGGACTGATCGATGCATACACCTCGGCGTTCGGGCCAGACGAGCAAACTCGCCTGATAATCAAGACGATCGGAGGCGACCGGCACGTCTCAGACCTCGAATCGCTGAAGCGATACGCCAAAGGTCGAACCGATATCGAATTTCGAGACGAATACTTGGACTCCGAAGCGAATGCAGCCCTCACAGCCTCGGCGGACTGCTACGTCTCGCTCCACAGAGCCGAGGGACTCGGACTGACGATGGCCGAGGCAATGCTCGCGGGCGTACCAGTCATCGCCACCGGATACTCAGGCAATCTCGAGTTCACCTCGGCCGAAACTGCATGGCTGGTTCCATACACGCTCATCAAGGTCGCGCCCAGATCCGGCCCGTACCCAGCTGGATCCGAATGGGCAGATCCTGACCTCGGCGCCGCCGCGCGCCTCATGCGCCAGGTCTTCGAATCCCCAGAAGCTGCAAGAGAGCGGGCAGCACTTGCTCGCCGCCGTCTGCTCGAAGACTTCTCGCTCGATCGGGCTGCAAGAGACTTCACCAGCCGGATCGAATCCATCAGGGGCACGCGCGGCTCAACCGCAGCGAGGCGCGACCGGCTCGACACAACACGGCGCAAACTCGACGGAATGGCGCGCGCTGAGTCCTATCTCAAGCGCGGACCTGATCTTGAGGTCGATTCTCGATTCGGAGAGCCGGGGCGGCTCGCAAGGCGGGCGGTAATGCGCCTTCTGCGGTCCTACTCGCTCTATCAGGGCGAGGTTGACCGAGGACTGATCGACGCAATCGCCGAGCTAGGTGAACGCCTGCATCTCAGCGAGGCTCGCGGCGACGCTCGCCTAGATGAGATCGCTTCACTGCAAGTCGAGCTCAAGGCGCTGCGCTCCGATCTCTCCGCAGAGACGTCAGCGCTCGACGCGGCCTTGATTCAGCTCACCGCATCGCTCAATCCGGCAAGCCCGATCGCAGAGGGGGAGGCCTTCGTCGCGAGGGACTCTACAGGCGAGAAGTATCTCGGATATGACGCAACGAGCCGCCTCCCAACCGCCTTGACCGAGGAGGCGCCGCGCCAGCTCGAGGAAATGCTGCGCGGTTCCGAGTCGGCCAATCGCAAGCGCCTCAGCCGCTACGTCGAGCTGCTTGCCGGCTACGCACCGGTACTCGATGCCGGCTGCGGGAGAGGTGAGCTGCTCGCTCTGCTCGAGGAGAACCACGTCGCCGCTGTCGGAGTTGATGCCGACGCGTCAATGATCCGCGCATCTACAAACAAAGGGGTCAAGTGCGATCAAGGCGATGTCATCACCTACCTCGATGGCATCGCGGATGGGGCACTTGGCGCGGTCTTCTCATCTGGCCTGGTCGAGTACCTGAACGCCACCGAGCTTCACGAGCTCTTCTCTCTTGGCTACTCGAGGATCCGCGATGGCGGCATTTTCGTTGTGGATACCCCCAATCCGCATTGCCCGGCGGTCATGAATGGATTCTGGTCCGACCGGGCGCGCGTCGGACCGCTCTATCCCGAGGTCGGGATCGCACTTTGCCGGATTCACGGATTTGCCGAAGCTCGAGTCGATTTTCTTCCCGGCACAGCGTCGCTCGAACGCGATCGCCAGATGGCGCCAAGGTATGTACTCACGGCTACGAAGAGCGCGTCTAGTGACCGGTAATAGCACACCGACGTTGAAGTCCCGCCCCGTCTTCGCCTGGATCTATGACCGCCTGGCCCGCAACATGGAGCGCGGTCCAGTCGGGCGCTACAGACGCGAACTGCTAGCGCCAGTAACCGGCAAGGTGATCGAGATCGGTGGCGGCACCGGCGAGAACATCAAGCACTACTCGCCTCTTACGACCCAGGTGGTCCTCAGTGAGCCAGACCGCTTCATGCTCAAGCGCGCACAGCATCGGGATGTGCGCCACGCATCTCACCTGGAGTTCGTTCGGGCACCCGGCGAAAACCTGCCGTTCGGCGATGAGACTTTCGACGCGGCGGTGGCGACCCTCGTTCTGTGCTCGGTAACCGATCAGGCCGTCGTACTAGGTGAAATCAAGCGAGTCCTGCGACCTGGCGGAACACTTCACTTCTTCGAGCATGTACTCGACGAGGACTCCGAGCGGATTGCTAGGAGGCAGCGCCGCTGGGCGGGAATCTGGAGCAGGGTGGGTGCCGGGTGCAGACCCGACCGCACCACTGCCCAGGCTATTGAGGAGGCCGGCTTCGAGATCTCTGAGCTCCGTCAGTTCCCGATGCCCGGTGCTCCAAAGCTTGTGCGCCCCCATATCTTCGGTGAGGCACTCAAACCTGAATAGGAATTCGCGCAGCTATGAGTCTGATTGGTGTAACACTTGGGCTCCCATCCGACGGCGCGAGAGTGGCGGAATTGGCAGACGCGCCGGCCTTAGGAGCCGGTGCCTTCGGGCGTGGGGGTTCGAATCCCCCCTCTCGCACTTAGCTAGCGTCAAGACGGCGTGAGAACTCAGCGGCAAACTTCCGAAACGCACGCCCGCGATGACTGATTGCGTTCTTCTCATCAGAGGTCATTTCGGCCAGGGTACGGTCTGAGCCGTTTGGCACGAAGACCGGGTCGTACCCGAATCCGCCACTGCCACGTCTCTCTGACGAGATCTCGCCCTCGAGCACGCCGTCAACGTCGAAGTCACCTCCTGCGATACCCGCATCGTCGAGACCGGCGGTAGCAACAACTGTCCGAAAGCGAGCTGACCTTGCCGAGGTCTCGCCGAGATCAGAGAGCAGCTTGGCGCAATTCGATTCGTAGGTCGCCCCCTCACCTGAATACCGTGACGAGCGCACCCCGGGTGCTCCGCCAATTGCATCGACCTCGAGGCCGGTGTCGTCGGCAACGGACGGCACGCCGGTAGCGTCGTATACCGCTTTCGCCTTGATGTACGCGTTGTCTTCCAGGGTTTCGCCATCTTCGAGTGGTTCATCCCACCGGGGCAGGTCTGCCGGATCGGCCACCTCGACGCGCGCATCCCTCAAGATCGCGGTGATTTCGCGAATCTTGTCGGGATTGCGAGTAGCCAGCACGACTAGAAAAGCCCCTTCGGCTGGAGTTCTGCCGTTGTGATCGCTCACTAACCGGCGGAGACGGCAACGGGCGCAGGGGCAGGGGCCGGGAGCGCGCTGTAGACCGCGAAAGGACTGTCCATGTCACGCGGAGGTGCGTCAGGCAGGCCGAGCACCGATCGCTGCGCGCCAACTATTTCGGTGATGCCCCACTCCGCGAGCCCCATGAGGTCATCCATCTCGCGCTTGGTGAAGCTGAGTCCTTCCGCTGTGCCCTGGACTTCTATGTAGCGCCCGCCCCCTGTCATGACCACGTTCATGTCTACGTCCGCAGTCGAGTCCTCGCTGTAGCAGAGATCGAGCATCGACATGCCGCCGACTACGCCCACACTGACAGCTGCGCAATAGTCGGAGAGAGGAATCTCACTCATCCTGCCGTCGGCCCTCAGCCGTTCAAACGCGTCATAGAGGGCAACAAAGCCCCCGGCGATTGAGGCTGTGCGAGTCCCACCGTCGGCCTGAATTACGTCGCAGTCGACGGTGATTTGGACCTCGCCCATGAGGTCGCGCCGAGTCACGGCTCGCAGGCTTCGTCCGATGAGACGCTGGATCTCATGGGTTCGCCCGCCTATGCGACCCCGGCTGGCCTCGCGCTGGGTGCGCTCATGAGTCGCCCTCGGCAACATCGAGTACTCGGCGGTCACCCACCCCAAGCCTGTACCGCGCATCCACGGAGGAATTCGATCCTCGACGCTCGCATTGCAGAGGACCCTCGTTGATCCAAACTCGACAAGCACCGATCCCTCGGCGTAGTCGGTGAAACCCCGCGTCAAGCGGATCGGCCGCATCTGCTCGGGCTGACGCCCGTCACTTCGAAGTCCACCCTCAGTCACAACTCAATCCGATCACCTTGTACAACGCACCCAACTTCTTCTCCGAAAGCCTCACTTGCCTCACCAACACACCTTCTGGCATCTACCGTCGGGAAGATGTGTGCCAGGCATAGTCTCCCAACACCTGCATTGGCCGCTATCGAACCCGCTTCTCCGGCGCTTAGGTGAATTGGAGGACCCTGACCCGCGTACTCGTAAGTTGACTCGCAAATGCAAATGTCTGCACCGGCGGCTAGCCCTGGATAACCCCCGTCAGGACCAGTGTCGCTTGAGTACACAATGCGATGGGCGCCTTCCTGCACCGAGACGGCTAGTGTCTCAACCGGGTGGTGGGTGCGCGCGAATCGCAGCTTGAAGGGTCCGGCCTCAAGCTCACTCGCTTCGTCAATCACCCGGAAATCAAAGACCCGCTGGAACTCCTCACGAGAGTCTCCCGACAAGAAAGCAAATAAGTGCCTCTCTGCCCCAGCAGGTGCGTAGACAGGTAGGCGCGCCGGCGAGTCGGGGTGGAACCTAAGCGCATAGAACAGCGGATAGATGTCAGTGCAGTGGTCCGGATGCCAGTGCGTGAGAATGACGGCATCAAGCTCCTCGACCGAGCAGTACTCCTGGCCCTCTACGAATGTCCCGGGACCGCAATCAACCTGCAAATTGAAACCTTCGGAGCTGAAGAGGTAACCCGAGCACGCGTTCGTGGGTGTGGGATAAGTCCCTGAGCTGCCGATAACTGTCAGCTTCACCCCCGGCTCACCACCCCTGCCTCGTGCGCGTCCGCGCCCGCTTGCATCGAGGGCCACGAGATTTTCTCGGCCCCCTTGACCTCTGGACCGAGAAATCGCTCGCCTAGCGACGCAAAGGCTACGGGGTCGCCGCTCGAGATGAACCTGTGCCAGGCCGGTTGAGAATCGATGCGGCGCTGCCCTACGGACGAGAGCAGATCCGCTACCTCAAAGGCGGTCGAATCGGCGGAATCGACTAGCGTCACTGACTCACCAACGACCTTCTTGATCGTCTTGGCCAGGAGCGGATAGTGCGTGCACCCAAGGATCAACGTGTCAATGTCCTCATCTGTCAATGGTTTGAGATAAGAGCGAGCCAGAGCTTCGACCTCATCCCCTTCCGTCTCGCCCCGTTCGACATAGTCCACGAAGTCCGGGCATGCCGCTTTGAAGAGAAATGCAGACTTCCTAGTAGCAGCAAGCGCCGCGTCGTAGGCGCCCGCCTCAACGGTGCCGACCGTCCCTATCAAGCCAATTCTTCCCGTCCGGGTCGCGGCGAGCCCGGCATGAATCCCCGGCTCGACCACACCCATCAAAGGAAGGCCCGCGAAGTGCGCACGGGCTTGCTCAAGAGCGGCCGAAGCAGCTGTGTTGCAGGCAATCACAACGAGCTTGACCCCTTCATCTTTGAGGAAAGAAATGATCTCGAATGTGTAATCCCGCACATCATCGAGCGGTTTCGGACCAAATGGTCCTCTCGCCGAATCGCCGAGATAGATCACATTTTCATTTGGCATAAGGTCGATGATCGAGCGCGCAACTGTCAGGCCGCCAACCCCTGAGTCAAATATGCCGATCGGCCTGTTATCCAATTGGATGCGCCTTGATCGCCGTCAGAAATAGAGCATGGTCTCCATCCGCTTCACGACTTCATCAAGCGGATCTGTCCACGCCCGTGTTGAGAGGTACTTCCAGCCCCCCTCGGGCAGCAAGACAACGATAGTGCCGGAATCGATCTGATCTGCGAGTTTCACTGCACCTGCGATGGCTGCCCCACACGAAATGCCGGCGAAGACACCCTCTTTCTCGGTCAGCAGCCGGGTGAATACCACCGACTCTTCGGCTTTGATCAAGAACTTGCGATCGAGGATCGCAGGGTCGAACACCGGAGGTATGTAGCCGTCATCGAGGCTTCGCAATCCCTGAACCAGCTCACCACTAGGAGGCTCAACGGCAACAACTTGGACTTCTGGGTTCTGCTCCTTGAGATATCGGCCGACGCCCACGAGTGTGCCCCCCGTGCCGAGCCCGGCGACGAAGTATCCGACCTCAGGGCAGTCCCGAAAGATCTCGGGTCCGGTCGTCTCGTAGTGTGCTCCGGGGTTGTTGGGATTTGCGTACTGAAAGAGCATGACGAACTCGCCTGATTCGGCCATCTCCTCAGCGACCTTGATTCCCCCGTTCGAACCACCCTCGGCAGGCGACAGAACTACCTCGGCGCCGAAGATCTCGAGCAGTCTCCGGCGTTCTTCGCTGACGTTCTCGGGCATCACAACAGTCAGGGAGTAGCCGCGTCGCCTCGCGACCATCGCAAGCGCGATTCCCGTGTTCCCCGAGGAAGGCTCTAGCAGCCGTGCTCCGGGCTTGAGGATTCCTTCAGCCTCGGCCTGCTCCACCATTTGGCGAGCTATCCGATCTTTGACGCTGCCAGTCGGGTTCTGCCCCTCGAGCTTGGCATAGATACGGACTCTTGGATTTGGGCTGAGCTTGTGGATCCCTACGAGCGGCGTATTGCCAATTGACTCAACAACATCTTCAAAGCGCACGCGGCCACCGACTTCTTGGCGCCCTAGCCACCCGCAACTGCAGGCAGAATCGAAATCACGTCTTCGTCACTCACCTTGGCATCCAGCTTTCCCAGATAGCGGACATCCTCATCATTTAGGTAGACATTGACAAAGCGGTGCAGGTCGTCGTCGATCATTAGCTGTCCGCCGATTCCGGGGAACCGGCTCTCGAGATCACTGATCAGGTCGCGCAAGGTCTCGCCGTCAGCCTCAACCACAGCTGATCCGGCTGCATACTGGCGAAGCACCGTTGGTAGGTGAATCTCAATTGCCACCGCTCAGAATTCTCCCTTGCCTGCCAAATCGTCACCTGTTTGAGAACGGCAGATTCTACCGCCCAAACGCTCAGGCATCATAATCCCGACCAAATTAGTCGTGATTCCGCTCATCCAGTTCATGGCCAATGAACAGGTATCTCTTCATAAGTACCGTCTTCAATTGAATAGGCCTTCAATTCAGGTTCGGACCCGCCAAGAGAGACGATTAACCAGGCCCATTCGGGATATGCCGCAAGTGCGAGATCAGTCTCACTTGGCCGCGCGGGCGACCGCACGTGACTGTGGAACGCTCCAATGATTTCAAGCCCATCGGCCTCGGCCGATCGCATCGCCTTGAACTGCTCCCCCGCGTCGAGCAAGTACCGGACTGATCTGTCGCCGGGCTCGGCATTGGTCATGCAGATCACTCGCTCGGCTCTGACGACATCGCCATCGACGAGGCCTGCAATCAAGCCGCACGACTCTTCGGGTTCGCATGCGCGGGCGTGAGCGCAGATCTCCTCGAACATCGGATGCGAAAGGCAGATGCCTCGAGGAGGTATCCCCACCTATCCGAGACGGCCGCGAAGTGCGGAAATCCAGGCGACGCCGAGGCACGCCCCGCCGAGCGCCATGACATACCAAGAGGGCCCGAGACGAACCGACTGAACCATCTCGCTTCCGACGTCAATGACGATGGACTGAAACGTCAAGTAGCGGAAGGAGACCATCGATACAAGGATCACTCCGACAATCGAGAGGCGAATAATCGTCCACGTCCTGTTGCGACCAAGTACCGCAAGCACCGCGCATCCCACTGCTACTCCCATGTCGAGAGGAAGATAGCGCATGACTGTCATGACTCCGCCGGTGTTATCGACGATGGTGAAAACGACTGTCGGAAGGCCGGCCGACACTAGAAGCACAAGGGCACCAAGGATCATGAACCTCAGGCCGGTAGTCCCGATGCGTGTGTATTCGACATCCATGGTCCCCATTTCCTGGGGAGTTGCCACCCAGCTCGGGTCTATTTGCTGTGCCGAACCGGAATCAGGGAAGAGCGCTCGCGAGCGCACTTGTGGGGGGCTGCTCGCGTCCTGAGACCACTCGCCCTGAGGGGCGGGTGAAGCATCAGCCAATTGGGCTCTCCTCGTTTCGGCTTCTTCGATGTCGGTGACGGTTGCCTCCCCCACTCGTTCGGTGTTCTCGCGAGTCCCGAAGCGAAACTGGCAACGAGTGCACCACTCAGATCCTGTGACGTTGTCCGCGCCGCACTCAGGGCAGAGCATTTGCCTTCGCTACCTGCGCATAGAAGTGACCGGAGTCTTTCACAGTCCGCTTCTGAGTGGCGAAGTCACACCGCACAATACCGAATCTCTGCCTGTATCCGAAGCTCCATTCGAAATTGTCCATGAGGGTCCAGTAGAAGTAACCCTCCACTGGAGCACCGAGATCCCGGGCTTGAGAGACCGCCGTCAGGTGCGACTTGAGGTAAGCAACACGGTCTGGGTCCTCGAGACGACCGTCCACCGGCTCCGGATCAATGAATGCCGCGCCGTTCTCAGTCACAAAGATTTTGTCCGGCTTGTAAGTCTTGGCCACGTCAACGAGAACATTGCGCAGCCCGTCTGGGTAGATTTCCCATTCCATA
The DNA here is from genome assembly GCA_003577105.1 of Acidobacteriota bacterium. GTDB lineage: Bacteria > Actinomycetota > Acidimicrobiia > ATN3 > ATN3 > ATN3. The sequence continues at coordinate 16,061 of QEUQ01000026.1, forward strand.
GTTGTCCTAGGTCCTGGCTGAGCCACCGGTATGAACTTGAATGGCGCATTTGGCCCGTGCTTTACGACCGTTCGCGTGTAGTAGTTGACGCCTAGGAAGTCGATCTCAGGCGCCATCGCCTCGAGGTCACCGGGCTCGACAGGTGGCTCCGGAATCAGCTCGAGCGCCTCTTTGGGATATCCAAGCCCGAACACCGGATCAGAGAAGATCCGATTCTGAAGTGCATGCGCGTAGCGGGCAGCCTCGGCGTCGCCGTCGGAGTCTGTCTCCGGCTCTATCGCTGTGAGGGCAAGGGTCGTACCGACCCGCGCGCCCTCGGAGCTCCTCAGGACCGGCACAGCGGCACCGTGAGCCAGTAGAAGGTGGTGCGCAACCCGAGCCGCAGCCACGGGATCTTGCATGCCCGGGGCATGAACTCCGAAAACATGCCCCATAAATGTGTACACGCTCGGCTCATTGAGCGTGATCCAATCCTTGACCCGGTCTCCGAAGTTATCCGCGAGAACGCCGGCGTACTCGGCGAAGTCGTCAACTATTCCGCGGCGTCGAAAGCCGTCTTCCTTCTCCAGTGCCTCCGGCAAGTCCCAGTGAAAAAGGGTCGCGAATGGTCGAATCCCGGCGTCTAGCAGCGAATCGATGAGCTTGTTGTAGAAATCAACGCCGGCCTGATTGATGCGCCCGCGCCCCTCGGGTAGCAAGCGAGACCACGAGAAGGAGAAGCGGTAGGCATTGAGATTGAGACCGCTCATGATCGCGACATCTTCGTCGTAGCGGTGGTAGTGGTCGCAGGCCACGTCACCCGTCTCGGCCCGCTCAATCCTGCCCGGGGTGTGGGCGAATGTATCCCAGATCGAAGGACCCTTGCCGTCTTCGTCCCAAGCACCCTCGATTTGATAGGCCGCAGTCGCGGTTCCCCACAGGAATCCGTCTGGAAACTCGATCATCTTCACCACGATCTCAGAGAATATGCAGGGCCGAAGTTTACTTGTGATGCCCTCGCCGGAGGCCGCACTGACAAAATCGATCCGCTCATATGGCACCTGGGAGTCGCCGGTGACCCCCGCGCTCGCGGCTAGCTCAAGTGCTCGCCTTGGCGAGGTGCGCTTTGGAGATGCCCTACTGACGTGGGTCGAGAGCCGGCCTAACGAGGGCGGGCGGAACGTGATCTCGGGAGCAACTGTTCTGTCGACGGTCGAACGCCAGCGTCCAAGAGAGCTCATCGGCGAATCCGAAAATGCTCGCAACCTGGTTCACGAGTACGGCGGGGGCAGCTACGACATAGCCGGATCCCGGCTCGCGTATGTGAATTGCGCGGACTCCCGCGTCTATCTAAGAGATCTTGACGATCAATCCTGCCCGCCCATTTCCCTGACTCCTTCTACAGCGCGCCCTCACGCGCTGCGCTTTGCCGACCTGACCTTCGATGCCACTGGCGATCGCATTTGGTGCGTCCACGAGATTCACGATGACGACGGCTCAGTTCGCAACCTGATCGCCGCAATCACTCTCGATCAAGTCCCGACGCTTACGACTGCGACGAGCGGGGCGGATTTCTACGCTTATCCGCGACCCAGCCCCGACGGCAGGCACTTGGCCTGGACTTCGTGGAATCAGCCCAACATGCCCTGGGACGGAACCGAGCTTTGGGTCGCCCAAATCGAAGAGTCCGGCAATCTGGCGAATCCGGTCAAGGTCGCAGGTTCGAGGCACGAGTCGATCTTCCAACCTTCGTGGAGCCCCGCAGGCGACCTAGTCTTCGTAAGCGACGCCACCGGGTGGTGGAATCTCTACAGAGCATCGGGGCCGGACTTCGACGCGGTCGAAGCGTTGTTTGAAACCGAGGCTGAATTCGGCGAGCCTCTGTGGCAATTTGGCACGTCGACCTATGCCTTCTTGGCACCCGATCGAATCATCGCTGTGTGCAGGGTTTCTGGCACTCAAACACTCCTCGAACTGGATCTTTCGACGGGCAGCGCGAGGGAAGTCCGCACCCGATATAGCTCCTTCAACTCGATTGCCTCTGATGGATGCGGGCGCGTCGCGTTTGTCGGCGGTCGACCCGACTCACACGCAGAAGTGGCAGTTCTTCAAGGGGATGAGCAGATCGCCTCGTTTGGATCAGGCGGTCTAGACCTTGGCGAGGAGGCCATCTCACTCCCGGTACAGATTGAGTTTCCGACGACAGGTGGAGACAAGGCGTTTGCCTGGTACTACGCACCTAAGAGCCCAGACTTCGAGGCACCCGAAGACGAGCTTCCACCCCTAATAACGATGAGCCATGGTGGTCCGACCGCAGCGACGTCAACCGACTTCAGAGCTGACATTCAGTTCTGGACAACTCGAGGGTTTGCGGTCGTCGACGTTGACTACCGCGGCAGTACCGGGTATGGGCGAACCTACCGCGAACGCCTCAACGGCATGTGGGGGGTCTACGACGTCGATGACTGCGCTGCTGCAGCGCAGTACCTGGCAACGGAGCGCCTAGCCGATCCTGGCCGCCTGGCTATCAGGGGGCGGAGTGCGGGCGGATTCACAACACTGTGTGCACTCACATTTAGAGATGTGTTCGTAGTCGGTGCCAGCTACTACGGAATTGCCGACGCCGAGGTACTCGCGAAGGAGACTCACAAGTTCGAAGCCCGCTATCTCGACGGGCTGATCGGCCCATACCCCGAGGCGACTGAGATATACCGGCAGCGCTCACCGATCTATTCCGCAACTGACTTGTCTTGCCCGGTGATCTTCTTTCAAGGCCTCGAAGACAAGGTGGTTCCCCCAGATCAGGCTGAGATGATGATCGAAGCGATGAAGGCGAGAGGGATCCGATACTCATATGTCACTTTTCCCGATGAGCAACACGGTTTCCGGCGCGCATCCAATATCGAGAAATCCCTTGCGACAGAGCTCGAGTTCTTCGCCGAAGTGTTCGGGCTACAGCTCGGCCGCTAGGCAGTTGACTCCATGAGCCACCCGGGCTCGGTGAGCATCAGCTGCGCGAACTCGTCAGGCGGCACCGGGCGCGAAATGTGGAATCCCTGAATGTAGTCACACCCCAACGAGGCGAGCATCGCCATTTGATCTTGGGTCTCCACTCCCTCGGCGACGGTCTCGATGTCGAGTGCGTGCGCCATCTCGACTATTCCTCTAACGATCGCCGAGCTGCCTCCTGCCGGATCGAGCTTGTCGACGAACATGCGGTCGATCTTGAGCGCACCGACCGGGAGGTTCTGGAGATATCCAAATGATGAATAACCGGTGCCGAAGTCATCGATCGCACAATTGATGCCAATTGCCCTGATTCGATTCAGGAAGCGAATCGCGCTCTCCATATCGCGCAGAAGGATCGACTCGGTGATTTCAAAGGACAGATCCCCGGCCTCGAAGCCCCCCGAGTCCAGAAGCATTGCGACGTAGGAGGGGAACTCGGGCGCGTCGAGCTGAACCGCTGAAAGATTCACGGCTATTTCAAAGCCCTTGGTGACCACGCCTTGCCCCCGCCACTCATATAGCTGGCGGAGAGACTCTTCGAGCACGTAGCGGCCGATCTGAACTATCAGGCCCGTCTCTTCCGCAATTGGTATGAAATCGAGAGGCGGAATCACACCCTTGTCTGGGTGCACCCAGCGAACAAGAGCCTCCGCCCCCATGATCTTCTGCTCTCTGAGGTTGACCACCGGCTGATAGTGGACGACCAATTCGTCCTTCTCGATGGCGTGGTGAAGGTCGTTGGTGATCTCGAAGCGCTTCGCTGACCTGTCCCGGTAGCCCTCATCGAAATACTCGACACCTCCACGCCCGCTCTCCTTGGCGCGGTGGAGCGCCACTTCGGCATCGCGCACAAGAGCACCAGGATCCACAGTCGCAGAGGCCAGCGATATGCCGACCGAGACCGAGATGTTCACCGAGGGCAGGTGACCCAGCTCAAACGGATGAATAAACGCGTCGGTGATCTTCTTTGCCAGCTCAACGAGGCTTTGCTCCTGCTCGACACCTTCAATAAGCACGGCAAACTCGTCACCCGCGACTCTGGCGACAGTATCGAGTGGGCCCGCGGCCGACTTGAGCCGCTCTGCCACCTCAGCAAGCATCAAGTCGCCCGCCTCGTAACCAAGGCTGTCGTTGATTAGCTTGAAGTCATCAATGTCAACGACGACGACTGCGATGGACCGATCTTCAACGTCTGCACGGGTGAGTGCCCGCGTCAGCCGGTCAAGGAGAAGGCCGCGATTGGCCAGACCCGTAAGTGGGTCATACATCGTGTGATACAGGAGCTGGCCTTCTGCCTCGCGAAGTGCGGTTACGTCTTCAAAGACACCGACGTAGTGCTGCGGTTCGCCGGTCTCGGGATTGAGGATGGGCGTAACGGTCTCGATCACTGTGTAGAGCGACCCGTCTTTGCGTCTCTCGACGAGCTCCCCTCGCCAGGCATTTCCCGCGATGACTGACTTGATCATGGAATCGGCTCCGCCCCGGGCCTTTGATGACATGAGGCGAATAGGCTGGCCGATCGTCTCTTCCATGCTGTAGCCGCTCATCTCGAGATATGCCTCATTGACCCACTCGATGGTGCCGGTAGCGTCGGCAATGAGCATCGCGTTAGCCGCAGCATTCATCGCCGCGACTTGAAGGCGGAGACGCTCTTGAGCCTCGGCAATGTGGATCGAGACCATGACGCGTGTCGCCAGACCTTCGACCTGATTTAGCAGATCGGGAGTGAAGGTCTTTCGTGAGCGCGCATCCAATACAAAACAGCCGACGGTCCCGGCATCCGTCGATAGCGGAACCGCGGCAACGGCGTTGTAGCCGTGCTGGGCGAGGCGCTCGCGCCACGGTGTGAATGCCGCCTCGGAAATCTCAATCACCTGTGTCTCACCAGTAGCAATGGCCCGTCCGGCCGGCCCCTCGGATTGCGGGCCGGAATCCCACCTGACATCTATGTCATCCAAGATGTCTGCTCCGGCTCCGGCGAACGCCCGAGGAACTACCGAACCGTCTGATTCCTTCGAGCCAATCCAGACGAGCGGAAGTCCAAACACCGACGCGACGGTTTCACAAGTTCTGCCCAGGATTTCGTCGATGTTGACGCCCTCGAGGACCTTGCGGTCGATCTCGTGCAGCAGAGTGTCAATCTTCTCGTTGCGCTTGATGCCGGTGACGTCTATGGCGACACCCTCAACCGCGACGACCTTGCCTTCGGCATCTCGGATCAAGCTAATCCGCTGGGCAGTCCAAATCAGATGACCATCGCGATGGAACCACCGGACCTCAAAGCGCTGCGGCAGGGTTTCGGGGCTTGTCATCACCTGTCTGACCAGGTGAGCGTCGTCGGGATGAACAACACTGCGGGCCAAATCGGGCTGGCTGTAGATCTCCTCGACTGTGTAGCCGGTCACCTGCTCAAATGCTGGACTCATGTATTCCATCTTGCGATCGGGTTGAATCCGATATCGATAGATGATCGCCGGTGAGTTCTCCGCGAGACGCCGGAATTGCTCTTCACTCTCCCGCAGGGCGTTTTCCGCAGCGACCCGCTTTGTCACGTCTCGCACGACGGCCATATGGACGCCTGGCATGACTTCGGCCTTGGCAGCAATTTCTACGTCAAGCGGCGAGCCATCAAGTCGCCGCATGACGAACTCCCCTACGAATTCGCCCTTCCTAATAAAGACGTCCCAAGCGCGCATTGCGGCTTCCTTGGAGTCCGCGAAGTCGATCAAGGCGTAGTCGGTGACCTTCGCCGGGTCTGCATTGAAAAGCGCGCATGCGGAGGCATTTGCCTCGATGAAACGACCTGATGAATCCAAGAAGACGATCGCGTCGAGAGCGCGTTCGAAAGCGACCGAATACCTCGGATCACTTCTCGCACTGTCAGCGCTACCGGCCTCTGCCGGCTCGCCAACGCCTTCTGCTTGCTCCATTACCCGTCCCCGAACGATGCGCCGAGAGGTCCCCGATTGCCTTTGTCGGCGCATTTTGCGGGTTCAAGATACCCGAAATACCCCCAAAATCCGAAGCAGAGCAAGCAAAAGTTTATGGATTCTCGGAAGAGGTTCCGAGATCTCTCGTGACATCCCCCAAATCGACGTTGCGCCCAATTCCCGGATGTGAGCCGAACCGGGCTTCATCTATGGACTGATCGGCAAGGGATCCGTGCGCTTGTGCGATCTCGTATCTGTTTCCACCTGCTCGTTTGCCGCGATACATAGCCATGTCCGAACGTCGAATTGCCTGGCCGGGCCTTTCGTGCTCGCCCACAACCGCGATTCCGACGGTAATTGCGGTATCTAGATGCCCAACCGAGACATCCGCGCCCCTCGCAACCGCGGTCACAATTCGCTGCGCGACGACGCAGGCCTCCGACTCTCCAGCCAGGTCCTCGCACAAGACGACGAACTCGTCACCTCCGAAGCGAGCAACGAGGTCTTCAGTTCTTACGGCTTGAGAGATCGAGAACGCGAGAGTTGCAAGGACCTCATCACCGACCGAGTGTCCAAACCGGTCATTGACCGACTTGAGGTTGTCGAGATCACAAAAGAGCACCGCCACACCTGATCCGTGACGAGCGCTTCGTGCAATTGCCTGGCCGAGCCGCTCGACAAAGAGCGCCCGGTTGGCCAGACCTGTAAGCGCGTCGTGAGTTGCTGCTTTGGCCAAATCTGACTCCCGCCGCTTCTGCTCGGTCATATCTTCGACCTGGGCGATCAGATAGTAAGGCTCACCGGAATCATCTCTGACTAGGGAGACGCCGATCATTGCGGGGATCTCGCGACCGCTTGAGTGGACGAGCGCCTCCTCGAACTTGAACTCGGCTATTTGCCCGTCGCAGAGGCGGCCAAGATCTGATTCAAACGTCTCGACGCTCGCAGCGCCAATCAACGATGCGAAGGCGCGCCGGTCAATTTGTGTCGGGCCACAGAGCGCCTCGACTAGATCATCACGATCCCCGGAGTCGGCTTCACCAAGAAGCCCTTTCAGCGCGGCGTTGACGAAAACCCTTCTTTCGGCAAAATCCACGAGAGTCATGCCCACAGGGGCCGCCTCGAAAGCAGACTCAAAGCGACGCTCGGCATCGGCGAGTGCCCTCGTGCGCGACGCCTCGCGCCTCAGATCCTCGATTTGGCAGACGAGCTGGCGTTTTCCTCTACGAGCTCCGATTACCCCGCCAAGTCTCGCCAGCTGCCATCTGCTCGGAATAGGTTCCCGGCCACCGGCACGGACAAATGCGTCGAATCGGGAAATTTCGGTCTTCTTCAAGAGAAGATCGCGAATTGCCCTCTCGACCTCGGGCAACGAGTCGCGTTCAGTTAGATCGTGCACACTCATGGAATCAAGTTGGTCTTCCGATAGGTCAAATAGATCCTTGGCAGCTTGGTTTGACTCGTTGACCTGCCCATCTTCACCAATGATCAGGGTTGCGATCGGAGAAGATTCAAATGCCTGCCGCAACTTCTGCTCAGCCTCAACCAAGGCTTGCTGAATTGCCATTCGCGGAGATACGTCTCTGACGACGAGCACATTGACCCAGCGCTTCCCGAGCTGCCCCATTGACCGGGTCAACTCCGCCGTAAACTCCTCGCCATTTCCCCGGCGCATTTGTACAACGTGAATCTCCGCACCCGAAGCGTCGGGCCTGAGCGCGGCCTCGAGTTTTGCCGCCGGCCCCCCAGAGCCAAGCGCGCGCGGGGCGAAGAGGTCGGCGAAGGCCTTGCCGCGAATCTCATCAGCGCCATAGCCAAAAGTCGTCTGAGCTGCCTTGTTGAAGAGCACGACCTGCCCGGATTCATTGAGTACGACGATGGCGTCGCTGGTCGCGTCGAGAATCTGTGAGGCCCTTGCCGCCCCTTCCTCGAGTCGATGCTCGAATAGCTTGCGCTCGGTAATGTCGCGACAAACCACAACCACCCCTCGTACGGCCGGGTCACTGGTGCGGTTTGTACCGCGCGCTTCCATCCAACGCCAGGTACCATCGGCGTGACGCAGCCTGAACTCCGTGCCCTCTTGCTCGTCGTGGCCCTCAACGGTGCGAGTGAGAGCGGTCCACGCGTCGCTCAAGTCATCGGGGTGCAAGAGGTGCCAAATTTCCTGCCCAATGTTGTACGAGGGCGGGTACCCGAGGACCGTCGTAATCGACGGACTCGAATAGAGCAGCGTACCGTCACCGGCTACCAAAGCAATCAAGTCACTCGAACCCTCGACGAGTGCCCGAAATCTTGATCCTTCAAGCGACAGCTCTTGGGGCACAACAAGCTCGCGATGGCCCGAGCGGGCGAGAAGCTGAACGACTGAGAGCGCGACTGCTGCCCCGATTAGCAGGCCGAGAAGGATTCCCACGATAGACATGGCGGGCTGATGATAGTCGCTAGACTCCGATGCCATGACCAAGAAGCAGAAGCTCCCGCGAGCAATCTACGAACAGGAGCTCCTTCGCCTCCAAAGCGAACTGGTTCAAGTCCAGGAGTGGGTTCGCTCCTCTGGCGCGCGCATTGTCGTCGTCTTTGAGGGGCGTGATGCCGCCGGAAAAGGCGGAGTGATCAAGCGAATCAGCGAATTCCTCAGCCCCCGGACCTGTCGGATCGCGGCGCTACCGGTCCCAACCGAGCGCGAGGCAACCGAGTGGTATTTCCAGCGATATGTCTCACATCTGCCGGCCGCCGGAGAGATCGTCTTGTTTGACAGAAGCTGGTACAACCGGGCCGGAGTTGAGAAGGTCATGGGCTACTGCACACCCGAGGAGCACAAGCTCTTCTTGCGGCAATGCCCTGAATTCGAGCGCCTCATCACCGAATCTGGTGTGATCCTCGTCAAGTACTGGTTTTCGATAAGCGACGAAGAGCAGGAGAGGCGTTTCCAGCGCAGGATCGCCGACCCGCTCAAGCGCTGGAAGCTCAGCGAAATCGATATCGAATCGAGGGCAAGGTGGGTGGACTACTCCCGGGCCAAAGACGAGATGTTCGTCCAGACCGATACTCCCGACTCACCCTGGTATGTGGTCGAGGCCGACGACAAGCGGCGTGCACGGATCAACTGCATCGCTCACCTCCTCTCACTCATCCCGTATGAACCTGTCGAACGTGAACCACTGACGCTCCCACCACGCCAGCCAGATGAGGGATATGTGAGACCCCCAAAGGATCTCTACAACTACGTTCCGGACCATTCGGCGGAATTGCTCTAACGCCCCGACCCGTATCTCTCTTCCCAATCTAGACTCTTGGCATTGGCGGCAAGCGGAGGGGTGATGCCCTTGCGGGAGAAGAATCTCCCAAGCCCGGAAGGTCTCGAAACCGAAAGGCTCTTCGGCGCGGCTCTGAAGCCCTGGGCAATTCCGACCTTCATCGGCGTTTTCGGAGCTGGAATTCTGGCATGGCTCGCCGGCGCCGACTTTCGGGTTCTCGTGCTGCTTGTGGCGGGCGTCGCTGCCGTGCTCACCGGTATCTACTGGCTGCGCAAGCGAATTACACGCAAGGGTGATGTATTCCCACCCTGGCTTCTCGCAATCCCGATAGTTGCCGCGCAGTTGGTCGCGACGGGCTTCGCCATCACTTACCACGGAATTGACGGGGGGATGTGGTTCGCTTTGACGATGATGTCAGCCGTCGCCGGGCAATCACTCGACAGGAATTGGGCGCTGAGCGTCGGTGTCGTCGGCGGTTTGCTCGTGCTCGTCGTCGCGGTCGTGACAGACCAGTTCGACCTGGCGAGGTCTCCGGCGATCTTCGCTGGATCGATCTACGTGGTCACCATGGCCGGTCTCGCCAGCACCCAACGCGCCGCTGCGGTCGAGCTCTCCGACACGGCGAACCGCGAGCGAATTTCTCTTCTTGAAACTCACAATCGCCAAGTCGAAGCTCTCATAAACTCGCTTCAGGAGGGGCTTGTCACGACCAGCAACGAGGGTCGGGTGGAGCGATGGAACCCGGCCCTCTTCGCCATGACCGGCAGAAGCGCTGCTGAGGTGGTCGGCGCCCCAGTTGACGAGGCTCTGGAGCTTTCCGACGGCAGCACTACTCTCAAGGGCTCCCGGCACCCTTGCGTCATCGCCAGGGAGGGTGGTGTCACGACAGGCAGCCCCCTCGGCGAGCCGGAGCGAGACCTGTTCCTTGTCGCTGAGGACAAGTCCGAAATACCGGTGACAATTTCGGCAGCTCCGTTCCCTATTGATCATGGCGAGCACGGCGTCGTCGCCGTCGTGACCGATGTCAGCCGCGAGCGAAACGTCAGCGAGATGCGCGACTCACTCATTTCACTGGTAAGCCATGAACTTCGCACGCCGCTCACGATGACAGTCGGCTTCGCGGATCTGCTTGCGGACGGAGCCGTCGAGGGCGAGGACGCGCGCCAGTGCGCCGTTCAAATCCGCGACGCAACCTCGCGGCTTTCGTCGATGATCGAAGACCTACTGACGACGGCAGTGATTGAGGCCGGTGAACTCAAGCTAGTTGCGGAGAGCTGCGATGCCCGCGCTCTAATCGAGTCAGTAGCATCGCGATTCCCGGACTCTTCTGATCGCATCAAGTTGAATGTGCCGGAAGAGCTGACGCTGAACGGTGATCCCGATGGCATCGAGCACGTATTGACCAACTTGATTAGCAACGCTCTGAAGTACTCACCCAATCACGCGCCGGTGACGATCACGGCCACCGGCGGCGCATTTGAGACAACTATTTCGGTTTCGGATGAAGGTATAGGCATTGCACCGAGCGATGCCGACCACATCTTCGAGCGCTTCAACAGGGCATCCAACGAAGACGTGCAGCGGCTACCGGGTACGGGCCTAGGTCTGTTCATCGCCTCGCAAGTGGCCGAGGCCCACGGGGGAAGTGTCTCCCTGGAAAGCGCGCCCGGCGAGGGCGCCACATTCACACTTCATTTACCCGTCTAGACTCTCGAACATGACAAGGCAGCAACCCTCGCCACTTCGACTCGTTCGCGCCCGAATACGACGTGATCACAGGGATCAATTCCGAGTTGAGCTTCTTTGTCGAGCGAATTCCGTCGCGAGCCGGGCGGGTGCTTGACGTCGGCTGCGGAACGGGACACCTGGCAATCACGCTCGCCGAGCACTTTGATGAAGTCGTGGGCATTGACCTATCGGGCCCGATGCTCGAGATTGCGAAGAGGGAGCGAGCCGCCGCCAACATCACCTATCTGCAGGGCGATATCGACTCACTGGAACCTGAGGGCACTTTCGACATGATTTGCTCCTCGACGACCTTCCATCACCTCCCTGATCCCGGCGGTACCGCGCAGCGTCTCGCTCAGAAACTCGAACCGGAAGGCGTGATCGCAATTGTTGACTGCGTTCAGCGCAGGCCGCGCTTGCCCGACTTCATCTTCCGGCAGTTTCTGCGCGCTGAAGCGGTCTTCATGCGCATCAAAGAATCACGCTCGTTGGGCCGTGAAGTTGCCGAGAGGAACTACCGAGCCCGCTCGAATCCTGATTGGATAGAGCATTTGGTACTCGACCGCTTCCTCTCGCCGTCGGAATTTCGCGACACCTACGGTGGTGCACTCCCCGGCGCTCAGTTCGACTCCCTCGGCTGGTTTGACGGAGTGACTTGGACGTCAGGCGCAGACGGCGGCCCGGCTCGATAGGCCGATAGTCCGGCGCCCCTGCCTAATGATGTGCGCGTCGAGGCCGTTTGTGAGGTAGCAAAACGAGATCCCGGAGTCCGGATCAGCCCATGCAATCTGACCACCGGCACCATCATGACCAAAGGTCCGCGGTGACAGGTTGTGACCGAACCCCCGGAACTGAGCCTCGGGCGGCTCCCCGGCGACCATGAGCCCGCGGCTGCGATGAGCAGGTATTCCACGTATAGGATCCGGCAATTCGTTGATCGGCTCTTTCCCCTCGTCGAGCACGCGCGGATCCCAGATCTCAGACGCGTTGCGCAGCATCTCCTGGTAGTAAAGGGCAATGTCTGCAGCGGTTGAAATCCCGCCACCTCCCGGTGCGCCAATTGCTCTCGCAGCTGGTTCATTGAAGGCCATCAATGCCTCGTCGGTTACCTCGCCGCGAACCTCTTCGAGATCGATCGCAACTCCAAATACCTCTTTGACCTCCTCGGGGGTGGGCAGCTCACCCACAATCGCGAGGTCGTTAATGTCGCCTTGCCGGTCTTCTGGCTCACCAAGCCGAAAGGCGCTCAGGCCAAGGGGATCAAAGATCCGCTCGGTGATGAAATCGCTGAGGTCGGACCCCGAGACGCGAGTCACGATCTCCCCGAGAACCCAGTGCGCCGAGAGTGGGTGATACTCAAAGCGCGTGCCAGGCTCCCAGTTCAGGCGCCACTTGCCGAAGCACTCGATCCGCCCCTCGCGCGTACTCGCGACATCGAGATTCATTGGAGCCTGAGGAAATCCGCTCGTATGGGTGAGCAGCTGCTCGACCGTGATGTTCTCTTTGCCGTTGGTTGCAAATTCCGGGATGAAGTCCGCGACCTTGTCGCCCCACGCGATCTTGTTCTCACCGACAAGGATCCATATGGCGCCCGCAACGACGCCCTTGGTCATCGAGAAGATGATGTAGCGGCTCCCCGGCTCCGCGTCGCCCAAAGTCTCGAAAGCGACGAGCTTGCCCTCGCGTGCCAACGCCAGCTGGCACGACGGCAAGAGCCCGCTCTCAATTTCCCTGTGTGCCCGCTCGATGAGTTCCCTGAGTCGGTCAGAGCTGACTCCGACCGACTCCGGTTCAGCGATGTCGTAGGTTCTCGTCTCGCTTGACACGGCGACTACGCCTTCTCGATGCCTACGCGGGTATTGCGCATTACCGGGCATGGCTGCCATTCGGTCGCCCAATACTTGAAGTGTCCGTAGCCGCCTGCCAGATGAAGCCACTTGATCATGCCGGGTTCTGCGTCGTTGGGACCCGCCCAGTCGGGGAACTGGTAGTTGTCGAAACCGTTGTACATGACAACCTGGCCCGGGCACGCCCCTGAGGAGATCTTGACCCGCACCTTGAACTCGCCGGCGTCGTTGAAGACCCTGACGAGGTCGTGGTCTTCGATGCCGAGCTTCTCGGCGTCGTGATCGTTGACCACAACGTGAGGCTCACCACGGTGCGTCTCGAGCATCAGGTCGTTCGCTGTGTTGAGCGAGTGAATGCTCCAGCGGTTGTGACCGCTTGACACCTGAAACGGGTAGTCGCCACCGATGCCAGGTGGCTCCTTATGGATCGGCAAGTGCTCGTCGGCCTCGATGAACCAGTCGTGGTCAATGAGGAACTGAGATCTGCGGCACAGCGTCGGGTATGGCTCACCCTCTTCGACGTGCTTGCGGAATGGCACAAAGGTCTCATCTGGCTGAGGATCTGTTGCCTGTGCGACCGCCCGAGCCGAGAGTCCAAGACCTTGCCAACGATAGAAGCCCTTCTCCCTTAGGTCTTCGAGGCTCGCGTTCTCCGGGATCGTCCCGACCATTGCAGTGTCGCGGAGCATCTCGTCAAAGATGACCTCCTGATCGAGCCACTCACCCGAAGAGGTGAATGTCTCGTGCAAAGTCTTGGGGTCGTAAGTGCGGTTGCGCGAATCCTTATAGGGCTCAACTCCGCGTTCCTTGGCCCGCTCCTCAACCTTCTCGGCGATCCGCCGAAAGATCTCCCACTCCTGAAGCGCCTCGCCAGGCGGATCTACCGCCTTGTCACAGAAGGTCAAGTTCATGACGTGGCTCGAGGGAATCCCAAATCCGAGCTTCTCGTACTGCTGAGCTGCCGGAAGGACGATGTCTGAGTGAAGTGCCGTGGCGCTCATCCTCACATCGATCGTCACGATCTTCTTGAGCTGCGGCCACAGGTGCTCGAGCAGGCGCTTCGAGCCGCCTCGAGTCCGGCGCAACACGTTGCCACCACACTCGATCAAAACCCTGGGTGGCGAGTCCTCGTGAGGAACATCGGCGCCTCGCCACCAACCCTTCTCGACGGCCTCGTTGAAGTACTCCTCGAAGGGGCGCTTCATGGAGGGATCGTGCCAGTCAGCGTTGTCCCAGGCTTCCTTGTAGCCGGCGAAGCGATACCAGAAGAAGACAGGCGGCACGAAGCCCATCGGCTCTGAATTTCGCGACTGCTCGACCGAGACAATCTTGCGGGTAAGGGTCGGATCGTTTTGCAGAGTCATCTGCATCATGGCCTCGGCCATATCGAGCATGTTTCCAGTGAGCTCCGGACCACGCTTGCTCTTGAGGAAGAAAGCGAGCATTCCGTCCAAGAATCCGCTCCCCCACGAGCGCATACCCGTGCCGTGCTTACCCCAGTTTCCCGTGAGAGCCAGAAGCAGGATTTGCGAACGCTCGATCAAGTCACCGTGATAGTGCTTTGAAGCGTTGTTGAGCGATCCGAGAATATTTGTCCGCTTGGTCGCAATCTTGCGGGCGAGCGAGCGAATCGCATCTGCATCGATCCCGCAAATCTCCGCTGCCTTCTCGGGTTCGTAGTCCTCTAGCCGCTCCCGCATAAGCGAGAAGACAGTCGTCACCTCAACAGGGCCGTCTTTCGTATCGACAGTGAACGGGCCTTCGAGGGCCGGCTCGACGTCACCCCAGAACAGCGTGCCGCGAGGTGCGAGAACTGCTTGACCGCTGCGCGCATCCCACGCATAGAACTGGCGCGATGAACCCTCTTCGGTGACGTCGCTCTCGCGCAGGTACTTGTTGGTCTTGGTATTGACCAGCAAAGCCAGATCGGTCTGTTCTGTGGCGAACTTCTCGTCGATTAGTCCTTCGTCAATCACGACCTTGCACATCGAAAGCGCGAAAGCAGCGTCTGACCCAGGGCGCACGGGCATGTGGTAATCGGCATGTGACGCCGACGGCCCTACGTCGGGTGCAATGTTGATGACCTCGCACCCGTGATATCGAGCCTCCGATATGAAGTGGTAATGAGGGATCCTGTTGTAGACGGGGTTTCCGAACCAGATGAGGAAGATCTCTGAATGGAACCAGTCATCAATTGAGCTGACGGGGTCAAAAGTCCCCCAGGTCATGTAGAGGCCGGCTGAGAAGTCGTTCATTTCGGCGTTCAGGTCAAGGGTTATGCCCCCTAGATTGCCCATGAACTTGCCACGCCCCACCAGCGCGAGGGGGCCGATATTGCAGCCAGATGGCGCAACGATCGACTCGGGGCCGACCTCTTCAATTGCGTCGAGAATCGAATCGGCGACCTCAGTCGTCGCTTCATCCCAAGAAATCTCTTCCCACTTGCCGTCGCCCCTCTCGCCCACACGGCGAAGCGGGTGGAGCACCCGCTCATCGGCCGAGAGCAAGCGGGTCCATCCGGCGCCCTTCTGACAGCCCATGGGGTTCATGTCGGGGACGCCTTCTTGCACGGTCTTGAATGCGCCGGCAGGCTCTTCCCGCACAACTTGGCCGTCTTTCACATAGACCCGCAGAGGGCAATTGCCCGGGTAGCAGTCGATGCAATGCGAGGCCCAATAGACCTCATCCCACTTCCACATGTCGTGGTAGCGCTTGCTCACTCCGGGGTTGGAGGTTGTCTCGGTCTTCGTCACGTCAGCGGCCACGGGTTCTCTCCTGTCTTGGCGAATCGAGTTCAGTCCCAGGTGATGTCGATTGGATCTCTCGTGAAATCAGGGAACAGGTCTTGCCAGTTATAAGCGATGAGCAGGTCCATCAGGCCCGAGGCCTCACCGCTTCTGGCCTTCTCAACCTCGGTCTTCAACGTGTCGATCGCGTCGTGGACTCCTGGCCCGAACTGCGATTCAAGATGCTCAGGAGGGATGCGCGATCCGGCCTCGTTGACGCTCCCGTCTTCATTGAACGGAGCGGGAGCGAGGGGCGGAATGTAATAGACGTTTGGAAGAGTCTCGTACTCGGGATGAAGCGGGAGCGCCACCTTCCACTCGTTGACGAGTTTGTGAATCGGGCCATCTTCGTCATCTAGGTAACCCACAAACACCAGGCGCCCCGGACACTGCCTGGCACATGCAGGCGCCACCCCCTGCTCCAAGCGGGGAATGCAGCCTATGCAGTGCTGACTGATTTTCAACTCATAGTTGAAGTAGATCTTCTTGTACGGACAAGCCTCTGCACAGAACTGATAGCCGCGGCAACGGTCTTCGTCTCTGACGACAATCCCGTCAGATGAGCGCTTGGCCATTGCCCCCCTTGGGCACGCGTCAACACAGGCCGCGTGAGTGCAGAAGTTGCAGAGCCTCGGCATGTAGTAGAAGTAGGAGTTGGGGTACTCCCCCGCACCCTGGTCTTCATCCCAATTTGGTCCCCATTGCGGCTGCTCCCCGGCTACTCGCAGCGGTTTGTGCTCCGGATTGCCATCGAAGAAGACCTCCGAGTGGTTGAACTTCCATCCGCCGCCGAAATCTTCTCTTGACGGGGCGATGCCGCGGACCGGTATTGAGTCCTTGTACCCGCCGCCCATTTCTTCGTAGTCCTTTGGGGTTCCACGACCGGGCATGGTGTTGACAGTGCACCACCACTGGTAGTCGGTCCCCTCGTCTTTGCACCAGAGCGACTTACACGCGACGGCGCACGTCTGGCACCCGATGCACTTGTTGAGATCGAGAACCATTGCGATCTGGCGTGTGCCAGTGGTCGAAGCGCTCACTGCGCATCCTCCAAGTTCTGCCAAGAGCCGGTAACGGATTTCAGTCCGCCCCTCTGGCCCGCGCCTCCCTCCCAGACGGCAACGGCAGCCTTTCCGGGCACATCGCCGCCTTGGTTGCGAAAGACCACCATCCACTTGCCATCGTCATACGCCGACTTCGCCGACAGGCCACCGCCATCGGCTCGCTCGACGCTGCCGAGGCCGGTCGCTGTGAGCGCCTGGCACTCCCCATCTAGATCTGGGCGCCAATACCAGAGATTGACTGGCTGATCGGGACTGCCCATCTCCTGCAGCGGAGCGTCGCCTGACGCCGGGAACATGACGGCCGCTGCGTCGGGAAACTTCCGCTCACCGTACGCGATATCTGGATCACCGTCAGGCCACGAGAGGCGGAGCATGAAATCTCCGCCAGATGACCGAACGGCGATTACGTCGACCTCCGACGCGCCCGTCGGGGCGCCGCTTTGGTACGCCGCCGCAACATATCGAGAGGGCTGGCCATCAACCGGTGCCGGCTCGAGCGCCAACGTTTCGCCTGATAGGCCTTGCCAGGCCTGGCCTTTCGGGTCCTCAAGCGATTCGGAAGATTCGCCCGAATCAATGACTTTCATACCGACCCCCTTGAGTGGGAATGCCTGTGAACATATAGAGGATGCGAACCCCAGGCCAAAAGCAAGAGACCGCCGTCGGGCGCGCCTAGAAGTTTCTAATCGGCCGGGCAGGGCGCGCCGGCTGGCCTCGCAACGCGTCTTCCGCCGGATGATCCTCGGGGTGGTCGGCGCCTTCGGGCCAGACCGGCAGGACGAGCGCAGATCCTCGAGTGCCGCCTCTGCCGACTTCGTGGGTAGCTCCAGCAGTTACTGGATTCTCGAAATTCCACAAGGGCATATCCCGCCCCGGAGTCGAGATGGTCACTCGAAGGCGTGACCCCTTCCGGAAGACGTGAGCAACAGGCATGAACGGAATTCGCGCCCTGTACCACTCGCCAGGCACGAGCTCGCGCCGATCCTCGGGGGCAAATGTGTAGTCGACTCGCAGCTCATCGGAGCGCTCGGGATCTTCGGCCCCATGGACGATCCGGTGCCATCCGCACTGAACGCGCACCTCGTTGCCGTCGGGCCTCACCTCAGTGAGGGTTGCCTGAACCGCGACGTCTGTCGTTCCTGCTCGCAACCACAAGTCCACATGGCCCTGACCAGCAACGACTAGCGCCTCAGACAGAGTGGTCTCGTAGGCGGCTGTGTTCTCGTCCGCGAAATAGGACCACTCAACCGGGACCGTGGGCTCGATGAATGCGTCGAAGACCTCGGTCTGCGCGTAGCGGACGTCGCCAGCATCGACGTCGTCTTCGTAGCGGTCGGAGCCCTCCTCTGTCGGACACTCTGAATTCAACGAGCCTTCTGCCCCGAACCACCAGCGACGAGCTTCGACCTCGGGGGGCGGGAATGAGACCGCTGTCGCCTCATAGCGATGCCCTGGCGCACCTGGCGTCTCGTTCGCTGTACCAGATTCAAAGAGGATTCGC
>QEUQ01000080.1 GCA_003577105.1 Acidobacteriota bacterium
GACGAGAATCTTCACAGCACATTCTCCTCGTCGAGGATGCGCGGCTTAGGGTCCAACGTGTTCAAATCAGGCATGGCATCACAGAGCGGAAGTTCCAGTCCCCCGGGTAGGCGTGAATTGTCGCGCGCGATCGCTGATGAGGCCGAGGACAGAGGTACCTGGCCTGCCGGAGTCAGGATCGGCCGGCATCTTGGACGCGTGGCCGAGTCCGGCAGCGAGGACCGCCGAGGACGACTGAGAGCGCTCGCGGCGACAGGCGTCTACGCACTTGCTGCAATCGCGATCACCTATCCACTGCTCCGCCCTGGCTACCCCTTTGCGTTTGATATGTCGTTTGGGCCGGTCATGCGGGTGCCTCCCGAGGCATATGGCCTAGGAGGTGACTTCGGCAGACGCCTTCCGGTCTTCCTTGTGCTCGCCGGGGCGTCATCAGTGGTGAGTCCCGCGATGCTCGCCCGCCTGATTCTCGTCGCGATTCCCTACCTAGGTGGACTCGGCATGCACAGGCTCTCACCCGCCACAAGAGAGCCATCAAGGTATTTCGCCGGTCTCCTCTATGCAGTCAATCCATTCGTGTTTGAGCGGCTTGTGGCCGGCCACTGGCACATCTTGCTGGGCTACGCGCTCTTGCCCTGGGCATTGCCGGCACTGCTCACCTGGGCCCGCGGAGCCGAGCGAGGGTCGTTGATCAGAGCCGGTCTCTGGCTGGGGATTCTCGGATCGGTCAGTTTTGCAGTGGCCAGCATCGCCTTCTTTGTAGTCCTCTTGGCAGTACTGATTCTGCGTTCGTCCTCCATCGTGATCCGCCTCAGGGCAACCGCCGGGATCTTGCTGCTGTTTCTTGCAACCAACGCCACTTGGCTTGTCGCGGCGCTAGTCCGACTCGGAGACATCGACAAGTTCACGCAGCTCGATTTCCGGGCGTTCTTGGTCCGAGGTGAATCGTCATGGGCTGCCGCGGGAAACGTCCTGCGTTTGACTGGCTTCTTTCGAGAAGATTTCCGCTCGCCGGCCTTGTCGACTACTGCCGGTCTGATCCTCTTTGGCGTGGTTGCTGTCTTGGTGGCGCTGGGAATCGTGGCAGCGTGGAGAAGCAAATGCCTCGGTACTCGCATGGCGCCGTTTCTTGTCGGCGTCGGCGCTATTGCCGTCATGGCGGCCCTTGGGGAACGCGCGCCGATTCTTGGTCCGGCTCTCGGCTGGCTCTATCCGCGCATCCCCGGCATGCAGATCTTCAGGGAGAGCCAGAAGATCGCAGGCCTTGTCGTACTCGTTTACGCAATCTTCGGTTCGCTAGGTGCTGACGTAGTTCTTACATCTCCAGAAAAAGACCGCGAGCCGGAATCGCAACCCGTTGGGATGCGCGCCTTGGCCGCCACGATCGTCATGGCCGCAGTCGTTGTGCTGATTCCTCTCGCTTGGACTCCCGGCGTCTTTGCCGGCGCTGGTGGGCGGGTGGTTGTCTCGGAGTATCCGGCTGGTTGGCACGAGGCCGAGGTTGCCCTTGGTGCCGCCGGAGACGGGCGGACACTGGTATTGCCATGGCACGTCCATATGCCACTCAGCTTCACGAACGGCAGGACCAATCTGAATCCAGCGGGAGACTTTTTTACCAAGGACCTAGTTCAAGCGAGCGCGATTGAGTTTCCGGGCTTCATGCTCCCTCCCGATGATCCGGTCGAGACCTATGTGCGAGCCGCGATCACTCAGGGAACGTCGCGCAGTGACTTCGGGGCTGTAGTCAATCCCCTGGGTGTTGACTCGATTTTGCTGCTCAAGGAGGCAGACTGGCAGGAGTACGCCTTTCTTGACAGTCAACGAGATCTCAAGAAGGTCCTTGAGAACGAAAACGTGATCATCTATGAAGCACCCGGTATTCGTGAGTCGCTTCACCGCTTGGCGCCGGCCGGTGAGCTGACCTCGGTGATTCCACCCGATCCCCTTGGAACTGCCTATCTCACAGGTGAATCGCCTGGTGCTGGTGAGTGTCCCGAGGCCTACGGAGCGGTGATCCATCAGGAGATCTATTCGTATGAGATCCCTGGAGCGGGGTGCTGGCTCTTGCCTGAGCAGAGATCTTCAGGCTGGAGTCCTGCCCACCTCGTCGGCTCCGCAGATTCGGCGGTCTCCACTGCGGTGAGGACCGGATCACCTGTCAAGATGACCTATTGGCCCGCAACCTACGCCCTCGGCGGGCATGCTGTAAGCCTTGTCTCAATTGTCGTTCTGGCGGTGCTGCTGGTGTCGGGAAGTTTGAAGAGGCGCAGGTCCGAGGAGGATCAGCTTGTCTGAGCATGAAGTCGAAACCTTCGAAGCACCCGACGGACTTCCTGTGCCATCGCCAGACCTTGTCTATCTCGTAACCGGTCAGTACAGCATCGAGGCGTTCTACGACAACGGTGTGATCGGTTACGACAGCATCGTCTCAATGTTGGCGCGCAACAAAATTGATCAGCGGGCCCTGGCGACGGTTCTCGACTTCGGCTGTGGCTGTGGCCGAGTGATGAGGCATTGGTCGACCTGCAACGTTCTCGGATGCGACTACAACCCGGAATTGGTGTCTTGGTGTGACGAGTCATTGCCGTTTGCGACGGTCTCGGTCAACGGAACAGAGCCGCCCCTTCAATACGGCGATTCCGAGTTCGATTTCACTTATGTGATTTCGGTCTTCACCCACTTGAAGCCCGAGCTCCAAGTACCTTGGTTTTCGGAACTTGCTCGCGTTCTCAAGCCCGGCGGTTACCTATATGTGACCTTCCACGGGTCCTCGCACCTTGACAAGTTGACCGATGATGACAAGCGACGGTTCTCTGCTGGAGACCTGGTGGTCATTAATGAGGAGCACTCGGGGACAAACGCATGCGCGGTGTTTCATCCTGAGGGGTATGTGCGGCGCACTTTCGGGTCAATTCTCGATCTGGTTGACTTCGTGCCGGTCGGGGCCAAGGATGCTAGTCAAGATGCGTATCTATTTCGCAGAGCCTGAACAGGCGGATGCGCGACGGGGGTTGTAGACATAGATGAATTCTCGCGGGAAGCGGGATGCGCGCGTCGGACGGTTGGCCCGCCCCGCCCAAATCAGGGCCTCTGGGACTTAGCCTTGTTGTTCCCAGCGCTCGATCAGTGCCTCGACTTCGTCGGCTAGCTCGTTGGGGATCGGCATCACGACTGTGTCGGGCGCCTCGAATGCGGCCTCATCTTCGGCCAGCATCTCTTCGTCTGTCTGGGACTCGTAGTGCTCCAAGACCTCTTGGATCCGCGCTTCATCCCAGCCCGGTGGGAGCCTGGGTTCTTCTGTCTTGTTCGTCATCTCCTTCCTTTCTTCTTCCTCAGTCTCCTCCGATATGCCCACGCGGGGCGGAACCTGCCAATCTTTCCGAGACACATCAGTCAAAAGTTTAGTGACCTCCTTCCGTTGAGAGCGGCTCCTGCGGCCGGTTGATCCAGACCGCATCGGGGAGAGCAGCCGGTTCCGGTTGGCCCTTCACGAATCGCTCAGGATGGGCGGCGTAGGCCTCGGCCAAGACCTTGGCACTGCGCTCGTAGACGATCCCGGCCCGGCCGTAGTGGACTTGTTCTGGGGTCATCATCGCGATGCCCGAGTGGCGGTGGACCGTGTTGTACAGTCGAAGAAGTTCTTGCAGAAAACCCGCGCGTCTTGTATCGAACCGAATCGTTCAGGGAAGTTCGGCCGGTACTTCATCGTCTTGAACCCCGCTTCGGAGAACGGGTTGTCGTCGGAGGTGTGCGGGCGTGAGTGGGACTTGGTTACGCCGAGCTCCGCGAGCAAGAACGCGACCGAACGAGAGCGCATAGACGGACCCCGGTCCGCGTGGATCGTGAGTTGACCGGGCTCGATTTGTTGCTTGGCGATTGTCTCTGCGATCAGGCGTTCGGCCAGGGCCGCCGACTCACGATGGGCCACCATCCAACCCGCCGCGTAGCGGGAGAAGACGTCCAAGATCCAGTAGATCTGGTAATAGGTCCATTTGGCCGGCCCCCTCAACTTGGAGATGTCCCATGACCACAACTCGTTCGGTGCCGTCGCAAGCAGCTCCGGCTTTACATAGGCCGGGTGGGTGAGCTGGTTCCGGCGTTCTCTCACCTCCCCGGCCTGGTCGAGCACCCGCTAGAAGGTGCGCTCGGAGGCGAGGTAGGTCCCCTCGTCTAACAACCTGGCGACGATCGACGCCGGCGCGGCGTCAAAAAAGCGCGACGAGTGACAGACATCGAAGATTCCCTGGCGTTCGGCTCTGGTACCCGAGACCTATTCACACCTCCACTTCAAGAATTGGCCATAGCAAGGCGAAACTCGCCTGGAGCAGGCTCATGATGGCTAGGACTACCAACACATATCGCGCTACCACTATCACGGTATTTCGCACAACAAGGCTCGGCCGCTGGATGGCCAGAAAGAGTGACATGACTAGTAACGTCGCGATTGCGGTTGTGACAATGGATCCCCAAGCGACTCCCGGGGCCATCCAAGTGAAGGCTCGCGTCCCACCTGGGCGAAGGAAGCTTCTATACCCATGGTCGCTGCGGATAAGCAAGGCACCCGCCACAGCTCCAAGAAGCAAGCACGACAGCAGCTTGAGGGCCGCGTGAGCTCGTCGGCTTCCGCCGAGTTCGCCAACCACAGCGAGCTCGCTTAGCGCGCACAGCACTAACACCAATGTTGGCAGTCCGAGTGCCGCTGTCGCGGTCGCAGACTGATCGAACCCGCTCCAGAACCCAAATGGTGAATACCACGGCAACAATAGTGAGACATTGAGCAGCGGTAACAGAATCATGGATCCCAGCACGTCAATATCCAAGCTCCGTCGAGTGCCAGAGGAAGTAGCTGGCGAACTAGAGTCGACCAGGACTACCTCGATTCAGTTTGTTGATAACGTCACCCCATTGAACCCCAACAATTCGCGCAACCGCTAGCGTTACGGCGTCGAACGACGGAGTACTCTGAATGACGCCCATTTCCCAAGCGACCCGATATCCGACTGGAATTTCATCCAAACCCAAAGTGGCGCAGTCTGTCGGATCTCGTGCTAATTCGACGTATATCTGGCGCAACAAGCTTATTAGTGCTGGGATCCAGTACTGCTCCTTCTTCACTGGCAAGAAAGATGGCAAGTCGATAAACGTGTCAATAAATAGATTGCAAACACTTGTGTAGGTGTTTGCGAACGCGCCAATGTCCGAATCGGACAGCTTCGCCCTCGTCTTTCGACTTGGCCACCCCATACTGGGAGATGGGTTAGACGAACTCGGACAGGTCCGCCAGCGCGCTTCGTTACCATGTCCCGACTGCAAACGCTCAAATCCGCGACCGGGGAGGCCGGTTCTGGGTTCACGAGGGCTACTCCCCAGATAATCTGCCAACGTCGCTGGGTTCTCGTAGGCATACAAGTAGCGCCCCAATGAAGCGAGTCTTCCGGCAGCACCTCGCCACTCGTCGCGGCTCAAGAACCTCCCGGTCCCCGCGTCATACCACCGGGCCCTCAGGTAGTAGAGGTCGAAGCTGTCCTCGTAGCGATACCCCCCATACCTGAACGGCTGGTGGACCTGCTCGCTCACGCGTGTCGCCTCGCCCCACGGGCCATAGGCGTAGCGGTTGACGACGTTCCCGTCGCGGTCAGTAAGCGCGACGACGTCGCCGTGGGTGTTGGTGACGAAAAAGTAGTTGGAGTAGGACCCG
>QEUQ01000027.1 GCA_003577105.1 Acidobacteriota bacterium
AAGCGAGCAAGGTACAAGGATCGAGATCGCCCCATGGGCAGAGCGACGACCTAAGAGGAAGCGTCAACCAAGACGCGAGCGCGGCCCGACGCGGGTGGCGTAGGTGTATAGCTGGGGACGCGTCAGGTCTTTGAGCTCTGGGGCGTGAGGCGCACGACCTCGTGTGGCCTAGCGCCGCGCGGGTTGGCGCAGGCAGCGTCGGCATCTTGTTGGGGTGATGGCGGTCGATCGAGTCGCGGAGAGAAGTTACAGGGTCGAGGTGAACTCTGGGTTTGAGACGACGGCAATTACAAGCAGTACCCCAAGGGCTCCAATCACGATTGCGATCCAGCCGGTGACCAGAGCCGTGGTCACTTTGCCCTGACCGTCGAGGTAGTTGCGTGACTCGCGGATTTCCCGCTTTGCCCTATTGCCTGTGACGACTGCTGCGATCCCGAGTAGGCCGACGGGAGTACACAGAAGCAATCCGACGGCCAGCGAGATGATTCCGAGAACCATCGCTGTGTTGGCACTCGGTGCCTCCGGACGTTTCATCAATGGCATATATCCGTAGGCCTGGGGTTGCTGATATGGAAGGCCCGGGGAGTACGGGTGTTGATATTGCGACCCATACGGCGAGGGCTGCGCGGGTGAGTAGGGCGACCCGTACGGCGAGGACTGCGCGGGTGAGTAGGGCGACCCGTACGGCGAGGGCTGCGCGGGTGAATAGGGCGAGGCATAGGAGGGGCCGGAAGCGCCGTAGGGCATGGGGTATGGCGTCGGCTGCGGCGGTGCGTACTGAGTCGGCTGCGGTGGTGCGTACGGAGTGGGGTATGGCGTCGGCTGGGGAGGTGTGTGCTGAGAGGGGTTTGG
Source organism: Acidobacteriota bacterium (assembly GCA_003577105.1). Lineage (GTDB taxonomy): Bacteria > Actinomycetota > Acidimicrobiia > ATN3 > ATN3 > ATN3. The sequence goes on from QEUQ01000027.1 coordinate 853, forward strand.
GCTCGTGAGGCCGTCTGGAGTTTGCTTACGCGCTCCGCCTTGGACGGTGTAGGGACCGGACTGCGCGTTGGCCCAGTCGTTGGGGCGCCCTTCAGTCACGCGATGAGGGGGTGAAGGGGCCCGATCCTGAAGCTCTGATAGAGCATCAGGATCGCGAGGATCACGCCTGAGATCCTGTAGGCCCATTTCTTCGTTGTGGGACTTAGCTCAACCGATATTCGCTTTCGCCGAACCAGCGCCCAGATCAACGCAATGATGCCGGCCACGGTCGCCACGAAGATGAGAGGGCCCGCAGGTGATGCCACGAAGGATTCCCAGACTCTCCCACCGGCGAGGTGGGCAAAGCTGGTCGTCATGCCACAGAAGGGGCACGGGACTCCGGTGAACCTGCGCAGCGGACATAGAACGGGCCCTGACGCAACGTCGTATCTGGAGAGATACCTGGCGAGCCCTAGTGTTCCTACGCCCGCGCCTAGGAGCGGCAGCTCGAGCTTGACGAGCTCCCGCCCCATGGCCTCGCGGGTGGAAAGAGGTGAAGTCACCGATTTCTAGTAGGTGGTTACCGGAACCGAGCTGAAGAGGGCCGCGAAGAAGAGCAAGTACGCGATCCAGAAGAGCAGTGATAGCCCGCCAATCGCGGTACCTATCCAGCCAAAGATCACTCCAAGGTTGGCATTGCTCTCGCCTCCGAGTCGCCCGCCTGACGCAGCAATCTCCTTCTTGGCCTTGTTGCCCATGGTGATTCCCGGAATCCCGAGGAGACCCAGGACCCCGCATCCGAAGAAGATGCCGACCAGACCGACGATCCCCCAAATCATCGCGTTCTTGGCGGCCTGCGATTCGGGAACCGCGTAGCCGTACTGAGGCTGGCCGTAGGGTTGCTGAGGCTGCGCATATGCCTGCTGAGGCTGCGCATATGGTTGCTGTGGTGCAGCCGGAGGAGGGGGCACATATTGTCCCTGAGCCGGCGGCGGCGGCGGTGTGCCCGGTGCGGGCTGCTGATATGGCTGATTGGGATTGGGTGGCTGCGTCACGCGTCATACCTCCGTCGCTACTGACCGCAGTAATTGCACAAGTATCCTCGCAAACTGCCTTACCGCGCACGATCGCTCCAGTTTTGGCACCGCCAGCCCGGCATGGGCGGATCTCTTGAGGGCTACCGGCAGGCCTTTGTGTAGGATGCGAAGCGGCATTTCACATGGGACGGAGGCATCCTTGCAGGGCAATCTTGTCGAAGTTCGCCGGGCGTTGGTCTCGGTCCACGACAAGACCGGAATTGAGGATTTTGCCCGCGGACTGACTGACCTCGGGGTAGAACTTGTCTCGAGTGGGGGGACCGCTTCCGCATTGGAGAGCGCGGGGATAGCGGTGATTCGGGTCGAGGAGATAACCGGCGCCGCTGAAATGCTTGGCGGGCGGGTCAAGACGCTTCATCCGCTCATCCACGGGGGAATTCTTGCCAACCGTGGCGACCCCGGCCATCTCAACGACGTCGAGTCCCGCTCGGTACCGCTCATTGATCTAGTTGTCGTGAACCTTTACCCGTTTGAGTCAACCGTTGCTCAGCCAGACGTGAGTCTTGAGGCTGCAATCGAGCAGATCGACATAGGTGGTCCTGCAATGATCAGAGCAGCGGCTAAGAACCACGCCTGGGTTGGCGTCGTCACCTCTCCGTCGCAGTACGCAGAAGTGCTCGAAGAGCTATCGACGCATGGCGGAACTACGGGTGAATTGCGATCCGCCTTGGCAAGTGCTGCCTTTGCGCGTACGGCTGCGTACGACGCGGCGATTGTGAGGTGGCTAGAGCGTAGCGAGGCGCTTCCAGAGCACTTGAATCTCTCATTCACGAGGCAGCTCGATCTTAGATATGGCGAGAACCCGCATCAGTCGGCTGCCTACTACGGGCCCGCGGGGGCGTCCTCCTTGCTCGCGCAGATGAATCAGCTCGGGGGCAAGGAGCTTTCGTATAACAACATTGGAGACCTTGATGCTGCGTGGAGGTTGGCTCAGGAATTCAATGGCCCAGCCGCGGTTGTTATCAAGCACGCGAACCCATGCGGTGTGGCGATCGCGGACCGCATCGAAGAGGCCTACCGTCGGGCCCACCTGTGCGATCCGCAGTCGGCGTTCGGCGGTGTTGTCGCGCTGAACCGCAAGGTTACGGCTGAACTTGCCGGCGACCTCGCCCCTGTCTTCACGGAGGTGGTAGTTGCCCCGGACTTCGATTCAGAGGCCCTCGAAATCCTTAGAGCAAAGAAGAATCTGAGGGTCATGCAGGCGCCCGCTGTAGGCGAGCAGGCGAGCATCGAGTACAGATCGGTTCTCGGCGGGCTTCTCGCGCAGACGCCGGACCTAGTTGATGACCGCTCCGGTTGGACGGTCGTCTCGAAGGCAGAGCCGACGGAGCAGCAGTGGGAGGACCTCAGTTTTGCCTGGACTGTCTGCGCCCACACGAAGTCCAATGCAATTGTCCTCGCGCTCGATGGACAGGCGTTTGGAATCGGTGCGGGCGATCAGAGCCGAGTCGGATCAGTTGAGCGCGCAGCGTCCCAAGCTGAAGGGCGCGCGAAGGGCGGAGCGTGCGCAAGTGAAGCGTTCTTTCCGTTTCGAGATGGCATTGACGCGGCAGTAGCGGCCGGAGCATCGGCCGTCGTTGAGCCGGGCGGCTCGGTGAGGGACGACGAGGTCATAGCAGCAGCAGATGAGCACGGTGTTGCACTCGTCTTCACTGGTCGACGCCATTTCAGGCACGGTTAGCGCCTGTGGCGGTGATCATGGATGGCAAAGCCTTGGCTGCCGAGTTCCGGGCGCGCATTGCCGAGGAAATCAAGGTGCTGGAGTCAGAGGGAATCCGCCCGGGCCTTGGCACGCTGCTTGTAGGTGACGATCCGGGGTCGGCTAGCTATGTGCGTGGCAAGCATCGCGATTGCGAAGAAGTCGGCATGAAATCGGTTGCACGCGAGCTTCCAGCCGACGCGACTCAGGCGGATGTCGAGAGAGCCGTTGACGAGCTCAACGAAGACCCGTCGGTGTCGGCATTTATTGTTCAGCTACCGCTTCCGCGGGGACTTGACGAGGACAGGGCGCTGGCCAGGATTGACCCATCTAAAGACGCAGACGGTCTTCACCCTTTTAATCTCGGGCAATTGGTGCTTCAGTCCCCGGGGGTCCTGCCCTGCACTCCGCGGGGCATTTGCGAACTGCTGAGGCACTACGACGTACCGGTGGACGGCGCTGAAGTGGTGATCATCGGCCGTGGCAAGACGGTGGGTCGGCCGCTTGGGCTGCTGCTCTCGATGAAGCGCGACGTAGGCAATGCGACTGTCACAACTTGTCACACTGGGACTGGTGACTTGGCAGGCCATGCTAGGCGCGCCGACATTCTCATAACGGCCAGCGGTGTCCCCAAGATGGTTACCGGTGACTGGGTCAAGCCTGGCGCTGCCGTCTTCGATGTGGGAATAACTCGCACTGACGATGGGCTTGTGGGAGATGTCGAGCGCGATTCAGTCGAGGAGGTCGCCGGGTGGCTGGCGCCGATGCCAGGAGGTGTCGGGCCGATGACGCGAGCGATGTTGTTGGCCAATACGGTTGAGGCGGCCCGCAGTCGTCTGGGAAACGGTCAGGAGTGAATTCCGGGTAATGACAGAGAAGAGCAACCTCCAACTTGTACTCGAGTCCGGCGCATTCGCTGTGACAGCAGAGCTTGGCCCACCCAAGGGAGCAGACGCCGAACCTGTAAGGCGGAAGTCCCGAATTCTCAAGGGCTACTGCGATGCCGCAAACATCACCGACAACCAGGCGGCAGTGGTTCGCATGGCTTCGTGGGCCGGCGCTCTGATTGCAATTGAGGAAGGGGTCGAGCCGATCATGCAAATGACTACTCGAGACCGAAATGTCATGGCCCTTCAGAGTGACTTGATCGGGGCTTCGGCGCTCGGAATCCGAAACATCCTTGCTCTCTCAGGAGATCCGATCAAGATTGGAAATCACCCCGATGCCCAGGCGGTGAGTGAGATCGACTCCACCGCCCTGACCGCCATGATTTCAGCAATGAAGGGCGAAGGGATCTTCGCAAACGGAGAGAAGATACCGACTCCGCCAAGCTTCTTTGTTGCGTCAGCGGCGAACCCGACCATGGACACGGCCGAAAAGATCGAGTCCAAGATTTCGGCCGGTACCGATTTCTTTCAGTCCAACATCATCTATGACATCGCAGCGTTCAGGGCCTGGTTTGAGCCCCTGCGCGACTCGGGCGCTTTCGGCACGGCCCCCTTTCTTGCGGGCGTGACGCCGCCGAAATCCGAGCAGATTCTCAGGCATATGCACGACAAGATCCCGGGTGTGACAGTTCCTGACGAGACTTTTCAACGCATGGCGGGCAAGGAAGGCAAGGCCGCAGAGGAAGCAGGCATGGCGATAGCGGTCGATGTCATTGAGGCGGTTAGACAAATTGACGGGGTAGCCGGGGTGCACCTCATGGCGGTTGCGTGGGAAGAGGCTATTCCGGAGATCGTCGAGACGGCCGGGCTCCGATAGCACCTCTCAAGCTGGGCATTAACGTAATTTCGCGAAATTGCCGAAGTAGTTAGTGCCTCGGAGTGCGCGAGGCAAACCTGGATGGCAACCCAATCAGGCACGACCCCGGTGCCTGTCAGCGCGCATGGCGCGTTGAGTTTTGGGAGAGGTGAGGTGAAGTTCCATGGGTAGGTGGTTCAAGCGAGGAGAGTCCCCTCCTCAGCCGATGCCCCCGATTGCATTCAGTCGTCTGGTCGGTGAACTGCTGAGCGCCCGCATGGATGGCAGGCCGTTCGATCAAGTAGAAGATCTGACGATTGCAAGCGGTGACTTGGTCTTTGGGCTTGATGCTCTCTATGAGCAGTACCGCTGTGACATTGGAGCCTTGCAGGAAACAGTTGATGAGTGGATCGAGACCGTATCCGGTTCGCTCGTTGAAGCGGACTCCGGGCCTATTCTGATCCCGTTGATACGCACCTTGGAGACGGCCCTCGATTCAAAGGTCACTTTCAGGCCGTTGGCGGGTGGCCTCGCTGTATGTCTTGGCGAGGAGCGCGAAGAAGCTATTGAAGGCCCCAAGGCATATCAGCTGCGTGGTCACGACCTGACGACGGCTGCGTTTGACGTGAATTTTCAAATGGGCATGACGGAGCTGCGTGCCCGATTCCCCAAGACCGAGGCCGAGGCTGCCGGCAGCGGCGAGTCCTTGCTGCTTCAGATTGGAGCTGGGGACGGGTGGGAATCGAGTCTGATGCTGCTGCGGGAGTTTCGGGCATGGGCCCGCAAGCAAGTTGGAGGCCCTGCCTACTACGCGATTCCACGCACCGGGAGTGTCTTGGTCTTCGGAGAACGTGGCCTGGAATCCGGCCCTCGTTCGGCGATGAGAGAGTGGGCAACCGGTGACGATTCCCTATCTGATCAGGTCTTCTGGGAGTCATCGGGAGGGCTCTGCGCAGAGCCGCTCTGATCTCCAGACTCGCGGCGAACCCCTCTGTTGCGGCCTGCGTATTCAGATGTGACGTAGGCTTTCATCAATTAGGAATCCGGGGAGCGTCAGAGGGTTGACAGGTCGCGGCACGTCAGTGGTTTCAAGGCTCGCAAGAGCCGGTGTTGCCGCGTCAGTCCTTGTGGCAGCCGCATTGATTGCTGCCGTCAGCGCGCCGCCGGCGGGCGCAGCTTGGGCCGCTGTGGAGAGAGTCAGTGAGGGAACCGGCGGCATTGAAGGTGACGCCGCTTCGGGTTCCCCGTCGATCTCGTGGGACGGCCGATACGTGGCCTTTTCCTCGACATCCACCAATCTCATTGGCGGTGATACCAACGGCGTATCGGACATCTTTCTACATGATCGCACCGCCGGAACGACATCTAGGATTTCAATAGCTACGGGGGGCGGCGAGGCCAACGGAGCGTCTTCGGCGCCCTCGATTTCGGGCGATGGGCGCTACGTCGGGTTCACCTCAGATGCCGACAATCTCGTGGCCGATGACACCAATACATATTCGGACGTCTTCATTCGCGACACATTGACCGGAGTAACCGAGAGGGTTTCGACCTCGACCGCGGGGGACCACGGCAATCTACCCTCCGGTGCTCCCTCGGTATCTTGGAATGGGCGCTTCGTGGCCTTCTACTCTCTGGCGAACAACCTGGTTGCGGGTGATACCAACAGCTGGTGGGACGTGTTCATCAAGGACCGCAACAACGGGTACACCCAGCGAGTGTCAGTCTCCTCGGGCGGCGCGCAGTCCGATGGCATGTCGTATGAGCCAGCAATTTCATTTGACGGCCGTTTCGTTGCGTTCACCTCGGCGGCCACAAGCCTCGTAGCCGGCGACACGAACTCGACGGACGACATCTACCTGCGGGATCGAGTCGCGGGCACGACGGAGCGGATCTCGGTCGCGTCCGACGGCTCTAATACCGATTCCGGGTCATATAGGTCGTCGATCAGCTACGACGGAAAGTTCGTTGCCTACGAGTCGCTGGCGACAAACGTCGTGGCGTCCGATACAAATGGCACGTGGGACGTATTCGTAAGGAACCGTGACGCCGCGGGCAACGAACGAGTTTCGGTTGCCACCGACGGTTCGCAAGCTCAGGGGAACTCGCGCGGGCGTGCAATTTCCTGGGATGGCAGCAGGGTCTCATTTGCATCTACGGGATCGCTGGTGGTCCCCGGGGACACAAATCTTGTCGGCGACGCCTTTCTTCGCGACCGGCTAGCCTCCACCACCTCGAGGCTGTCCGTCTCGGGGGCAGTACAGGTCAGTGCGGAGGCATTTGACTCCGTGATCGCCGGTGATGGCCGCTCGGCAGGGTTCGTCACGGCCGGGGACTTCCCGACGGTTGTCTCGGACTCCAACGGTGTCGATGACGTCTATGTGGCGGATTCAGGCGATGCGCCTCTCACATCAACCCCTAGCCCCGTGGCGTTGCCTGAACTGACGCCTGGGCCGCCTCCCGTGGCACCGACCGGCTTGGTGGCAACGCCAGCTAGCGATTCGCAGGTGGATCTCGCCTGGAGTGACAACTCGAGCGACGAGACAATCTTCAAGATCGAAAGGCGGCAGGGTCTCGGGGCCTATGCGTTCGTGGCAGATGTAGCGGCGAACGCTACTTCGTACTCCGATTCCGGGCTGACGGGAGCGACCGGCTATACCTACCGGGTCCGCGCAGCAAATCCGGATGCGCGGTCCGGCTACTCAAACGAGGCCACGGCAACCACATTTCCATCGGTTCCGCCAGCCGCTCCGTCGGATCTCACGGCGTTGGCGGTCACGGGGATTCAAATCGACTTGTCCTGGAGTGACAACTCAATTGGCGAGACCGGATTCAAAGTCGAGCGCAGGTCAGGCGTGGATCCGTTTTCGGAAGTTGCCGCATTGACGCCCGACGTGACCGCATATGCGGACACGGAGCTGGCTCCCCTGACTACGTATTGGTACCGCACCAAAGCAACCGGTTTCGTCGGGGATTCCGGGTACAGCAATGAGGCATCGGCCACCACCCTTGCCGATGTCCCGCCGGCGTCACCGAGTGCCCTTCAGGTGCTAACCACCACGGCGGATCAAGCGCACCTGAAGTGGAGCGATACTGCGACGAACGAAACGGGTTTTGAGATCGAGCGGGCCGGACCGGGAGGCGCATTTGCTCTGGTTGCGACGACGGGCCCCGATGCTGAGACGTACGTAGATACTGGGCTCTTGGCGGCCACGCCCTATCGATATCGAGTGCGAGCGACGAACACCGGCGGGCCGTCGGTATTTACCAATACGGCCACCGGCACCACCAAGCCAGCACCCGTCTGTAAGCGATCACAGGTCGCATTTGCCTCGAACAGAGCGGGCAACTTCGAGATCTACGTGGCCAATGAAGATGGCTCAGGGCTGCGTCGTGTGACCGACACTCCCTACAACGAGTCGAGGCCGGTCTTCGTCCCTGGATCCGACAAGATCGTCTTTGTCTCAGATGAGAGCGGCGCTGGTACGGACATCTTCACAATGAATCTCGATGGATCCAACCGTACCCGCCTCACGACCGATCCTGGCGACGATGCGAGTCCGGTTGCAGCTGAAGGTGTGATTGCCTTCGATTCCGACCGCACGGGAACCAAGCAGATTTGGATGATGAATCTCGACGGCTCGGCACAGACTCAGATCACGTCGCGAACCGAAGGCGCTAGCGATCCGACTCTTGCCCCAATTGCAGCGGGCAACAAGTTGGCTTTCCATGGCTTCGAGCCATCGGTGTCGAACCTACAGATCTTCACCATGACCTATACGGTCAGCCCCTTCACCGGAAGCACGCCAACCCGCATGAGTCCGGCCGACACGTCGATGCAGGGCCAGCCGGCATTCTCGCCTGACGGTGCGCGGATCGCCTTTATCTCAGACGTCGAAGACTCGCAGTTCGATCTGAACGTGTACTCACTCGCCGGTGGAACTCGCACGCGTCTGACCAACGATGCGGACTTCGAGAGTCGTCCTTGGTTCTCTCCCGACGGTGCACGCGTCTTCGCCGCATCGTTTGCGCCTGGAAACTCAGACATTTTCAGCTATGGCACCGGCCCACCGGCATCGATTGCCTCCGATCCCGCAACCGACATCGATCCTTCAGCTTCGATGGCAAGTCCATGGGCTGTCGCTCCGTCAAGCAATTTCCTCGCAGAGGGGGCCTCGGCCGGCGGTTTCGAGACTTGGGTTTTGCTGTCGAATCCAGACCCGGCCAAGACGGTTACGTCATGCATCACATACCTCACGTCAGATGGTGTCGTGCAAGGCCCTGTTGTGAGCATTCCGCCGTTATCGAGGCGTTCGGTGAGGGTAGGCGCGACAGTTCAGTCCTTTGATGTGTCAACCGTTGCCGAGGGCATTGATGGCACAGTTCTCGCTGAGCGAGCTCTCTATTCGACGAGACCGGACACTTCAGGCGCACACGTCGGAAGGGCTGCGTCATCTCCGGCGTATCAGTGGTATGCCGCCGAAGGTGCGACGGCCGGCGGTTTCGAGACTTGGGTTCTGGTTGCCAACGCGGGGATGGATCCGGCGACAGTATCGGTGAATTTCCTGACTTCTTCAGGTGTGATACCTGGTCCACAGGGAGTCACCTTGGGCCCCGGCGTCAGGCAGTCCTACAGAGCGTCAACCTACGCGCCAGGCCAGTTCAACGTCGCCTCAGAGGTGATTTCGACTGGAGCGCCGGTACTGGTTGAACGGGCCTCATACGTGAATACCGCTCAGAAGAAAGGGGCGACGGATTCCCCGGCTGTGAACGAGCTTCGCAGGCGCTGGTACCTCGCGGAAGGCGCGGCCGCCGGAACATTCGAAACATGGATACTGGTTTCGAACCCCCAGCCCACTGATACAACCGTTGACATCAAGTACCTGACGCCCATCGGCGAGATTCAGGGGCCGAGAGAGACGATTCCGGCTAGGTCGCGACGCTCCTACAACATCGCGGACTCAGGATTCATCACCTTCAATGTTTCAACCGATGTGAGCGCAACCGCCGGTGTCGTTGCCGAGAGGGCTATGTACGTAAGCGATCCGCAGCTTGGCCGAGGTGCTTCAACAGGCGAAGGAGTACCAGTTGCCGGCAATGACTGGATAGCAGTTGAAGGCGCAACGGCTGGCGGATTCACCACCTGGGTACTGATCGCCAATCCGAATTACGTTCCCGCCTGCGTCAATGTCACCTACCTCCGCGACACTGGGCCCCTCGCGCACATCCCAAATCCAGTTTGTCTGCCGCCACGGAGTCGGCGGTCGATCAAGGTCAACGATCAGGTCACGACATTTGACGTCTCGACACGGGTGACCTCGACAACGGGGACCGATCCGACCAACGGAGTGACGGCTCCGACGGCTCAGCCTGTACTTGTCGAGCGGGCGGTCTATACCCCGCCAGGCGCCTCGCAGGATTCAACTGCAGGTCCCGCAATCAGACTCGGTTAGTCTCTTTCGCCAAAGGCAGCATCACCAGGCTAAGGAGAACAGGTGGCCAAGCCGATCTTGACATCTCAAGACACCGACTTTCCCCAGTGGTACCAGGACGTAGTGGCCAAGGCCGAGCTAGCTGAGAATGGCCCAGCGAGGGGCACGATCGTAATTCGCCCCTACGGCTACCGGATTTGGGAGCTTCTTCAGCAGATCTTGGATGAGCGGATCAAGGCGACCGGGCATGAGAACGCCTACTTCCCTCTGTTCATACCGATGAGCTTTCTCGAGCGCGAGGCGGACCACGTCGAGGGGTTCAGCCCCGAGCTCGCAGTTGTGACCCATGGGGGTGGCAAGGAGCTAGGTGAGCCCCTCGTGGTGCGGCCGACCTCAGAGACCGTGATCAACCACACATTCTCCCGATGGATCCAGAGTCACAGGGATCTGCCCGTGTTGATCAATCAGTGGGCGAACGTTGTGAGGTGGGAGCTTCGCCCTCGGCTCTTCTTACGGACGACGGAATTCCTTTGGCAGGAAGGGCACACAGCCCACGCCACGTCGGAGGAGGCTCAAGAAGAAACTCTGAAGATGCTTGGCGTCTACCGAGATGTGGTCCGTGAGTCCTTGGCTATCGCCGCGTTGACCGGGGAGAAGAGCCCGGCAGAGCGCTTTGCCGGCGCAGATCGAACATTCACAGTTGAGGGCATGATGCGAGACGGCAAGGCCCTTCAGATGGGCACGAGTCACGACCTCGGGCAGAACTTCGCGAAGGCATTCGACATTGTCTTCGCGGCCGAAGATGGGAGCGAGCACCATGTCTGGCAGACGAGTTGGGGTGTTTCGACTCGTCTCGTAGGAGCCGTGATCATGGCTCACGGCGACGACTTCGGCCTTCGCCTGCCGCCGGCCATAGCTCCATATCAAGTTGTCGTCATGCCCCTCGGCGGTGACGACGCCCAGAGCACGGTCGAGGCTGCTATGCAGTTGGTGCGGGACCTTGAAGCGGCAGGGCACAGGGTGAAGCTCGATGACCGGCTACACGTAGGATTCGGACGCCGGGCGGTCGATTGGGAACTCAAGGGAGTACCCGTGAGGGTTGAGATCGGACCTCGTGACCTCGAATCGGGAACTGCGGTTGTCGTACGCAGAGACACGAGAGAGAAGGCTTCTGTAGAGCTCGAGAGGCTAATCCAGACCATTGGCGAGCGTCTCGTCGAGATACAGCAGGCGCTATTGGATGAGACCGAGGCGCAGAGGCTCACACGGACTTCGCTGATTTCGGATTTGGACGAATTCAAGAGCACGATCGCGGCTGAACCGGGCCTCTACGTTGCGGGTTGGTGCGGTTCGGCGAGTTGCGAGGAGGCATTCGGCGATGGCACCGGTGCATCGATCAGGTGCATCGACCCCTTCGAGGAGCTACCCGGTTCTGAGCCGCGCTGCCTAGCATGCGACAATCTCGCTTCGCATCAAGCTGTCATTGCGAAGGCCTATTGAGCAGGCCCTATCCGTAGAAATTGGAGGATTAGATGAAAGTCACCGTAGTTGGTGCGGGTAAGTATGGATCCACGACTGTTCAACGCATCGCCGAGTCGGGCGCGTGTGACGAAGTAGTCATGGTCGACATTGTCGAGGGGCTGCCCCAGGGTCTCGCGCTCGACATGATGCAGAGTCGTTCAATCGAGGGGTTTTCGACTCGAATAGTCGGCACCAATTCCTACGACGAAACGGCAGACTCAGATGTCTGTGTGATAACGGCGGGGCTTCCGAGAAAGCCGGGCATGAGCCGCATGGACCTCCTCGAGACAAATGCGAAGATCGTCGGAGGTGTCACCAAGGAGCTCGCAACTCGCAGCCCGAACTCTGTCCTCATCGTGGTCTCCAACCCGCTTGATGAAATGACGGCTCTCGCCGCGAAGGTGAGCGGATTTCCCAAAGAGAGGGTGATGGGGCAGGCCGGCATGCTCGACACTGCCCGCTTCAAGCATTTCGTAGCCGAGGAACTGTCGGTGGATCCCGGCGACGTGGACGCGATCACCCTTGGTTCGCACGGTGACACGATGGTTCCGGTGCCAAGCCAGGTGACCGTCAATGGCAAGGCGATCGGCGAGCTCCTATCCGGTGAGAAGGTCGATGAGCTTGTGGAGAAGACTCGCGACGGGGGGGCCGAGATTGTCGCTCTCCTCAAAACCGGATCTGCCTACTACGCGCCTAGTTCTGCAGCGGCTCAGATGGTCTTCGCGGTTCTGAAGGACACCAAGGAGGTCATGCCCGTCTGCGCCTGGGTCACCGGCGAGTACGGAATTTCCGACGTCTATCTTGGAGTCCCGGCCAAGCTTGGGGCCGGCGGCGTCGAAGAGGTCGTCGAGTTGCCGCTCACAGACGGCGAGTTGAGCGCTCTTCGTGAGGCTGCTGAGGCCGTCAGGTCCAAGCAGGCCGACGTAGATCAATTGGCCGGCTGACGAGTACCGGCGATTCATCCCTTAGTGTGAATGGGGGAGTCGAGTTCGTCGTCCCCGCTCACAATGAGGCTGAGCGCCTTGCGACCTCGATCATTCCTCATCTCGAGTACTTCGACGGCGTTGCTATCTTCAGCGTCGCCATGGACCACTGCACTGACGACACTGCGGCAGTGGTTGAGGAGCTGCACAGCAGGTATCCGCATGTGTCGAGTTATGAGGTCGAGGGTCCCCAGGGGAAAGGAAGCGCGGTTCTTGAAGGGCTCAAGCGATCGCGAGAGTCAATCGTCGGATTCATGGATGCGGATTGCCCTACCCCTCCGGCAGAGATGGCCCGGCTCGTCGAGAGGCTCGACGGCGCCGATGGCGCGATCGGGAGCCGCTATCTTCCGCTGTCTCTAATTGCCAGTCCGCGTGACTTGCTGAGGACGGGGGCGAGCCGGGCGCTCAACGTCTCGGTGAGGAGCCTGTTCAGACTCCCGTACCGGGATACTCAATGTGGAGCGAAAGTGTTCAGGCGCGAACGTATCGAGCCAGTGTTGGATGAAATCGAGACTACGAACTGGCTCTTCGATCTCGACCTGCTTCTGCGGGCACGCGAGCACGGATTGAAGATCGAGGAAGTGCCGATCATCTGGCGAGAGGAGCGCGGTTCGCACCTTGACGTGATCGGCTTTGCGCCCGAGGCGCTTCGAACCTTGATCCGGCTCAAATCGAGTCTTGACCGTGCTCATCCTTCTTGATGTTTATCCGGATGGTCCCGTCCTCGTCGATCACTGATCGCTCTTCGGTTTCATAATCAGGTTCGTCGAGGTATGCCTCGTCCTCATCGATTTCAAGCTCGAATTCCTCGCCCTCGGGGAGCAGCGCTCGCTCGACCGTTCCGCGTTCGCCACTGAGGCGAGCCCGAGCCTCGCGCATCCGAAGCGCACGTTCCATGCGATCCGGAATTTCAGCCTCAGGTTCGGGAGCTTCGTCTGAGGTCTGGATTCGCTGAAGGAATTCACGCAGCGGGGCAGATCGTTCAAGAAGGCCCCCTCGCGCCAGCCCGTAGAGGGTGGCGGTGGAAAAGAGCACGATCGTCGGTTCGAGCCATGTCCGGTAACGGACAGTACCAAAGGTGAAGGCTGAGAAGACGACAAAGAATCCGGCGACGAAGTAGAAGGGGAAGAGGTCTCGCCAATTGCGCCGGAAGCGCCAAGCACCGTAGATGGCGAGAGCAAGAGCGGGGTAGTAGAAGATCAGCCCCGCATATGTGCTCCACATGGGCCTGCCCCACTCCTGCTCGATGCGGGCTGTGACATACGGATCCCAGAAGTCCCATGCCCGCAATTCGCGGGCACCGATCACGGCAGGCAGCTGCCCTAGGTGGTCGGAGAGATAGTCGGTAGCAACACGCGTATAGATGTCATCGACCGTCTTCTCGTTCTCACGAGGATCCCGAATCTTGTAGAGGGTGTCGCGATCGCTCTGGAGTCCGCCGTAATACCACGACCCGATGTAGACCTGGTCGTAGAAGGTGACGCGATTCGTGGTCCCGGCAAGCATCGTCCCGACTGTCGAGCTCGGAGCGAGAGTCCCAAATGTGCTCCACGTATGCCAGGCCCACGGCGAATAGACGGCGAGGGTGATTGCCACAACCACGCCGGCAGTCCACGAGCGTCTGCTCAGCGTCCAGTCTGTGCACGAGAGCCAGATGAAGCCGACGGTCAGAACTAGAAAGACCAAGCCCTCGGTCCTGGTCAGCGCGATCAGCCCCGCGCTGAGACCGGTCAGTATCAGGTTCTTGGCGCTCACCGATTCGCGCAGCAAAAAGAGCCTGAAGATCAAGTACATGACGAGCATCGCGTAGAGGCTCTCTGGGAGGAGCATGCCGTCGGGAATCCACATAAATGGATAGATCGCGGCTAGCAGCCCGGCAAGGAACCCAACCTTGTGCGAAAAGACGCGCCTTCCGACTAGGAATACAAGGAGGCACGTTGTCGCGCCAATTGTCGACAACAGGATGCGCGCGCCGAGCGGATTTCCGTTCGTCATGGCATAGGCGAATGTAAGCGACAAGGTGTACCCGGGTGGCCTGAACATGGTGGGGCGCAACTCGACGACGGTTTCGCCGCGGTCGTCGGTGAAGGCCCACGGCCTGGTGTATCCCTTTCCGTCGAGTACTGCACGAGAGACCTGGTCGTATTCGTACATGTCTCGCATTTCAGGTGCGATCGGGTAGTCGCCTAACCACAAGTTGAATCCGACCCGCACCAGAAGTGCAGTCACGAACACAATTAGGCCCGCAATCAGAAGGGCGCGACGTCGGGCGAACTCCTCTATGTCCTCGCGCGAGATCTTGCGCGGTGTGCCGGAATCGTCCGCGATGTAGTAGTCGTCGTCACGCCAATACTGCTCGGCTGCGATCTCGTCGGACTTGGTGGGCATCTCGGAATCGAGCCTATCCTCTGATGGCAGCAGACGGGTGGCTGGCGCGTATAGCCTGCTTCTCTTCTGGGGTCTTGAAAACGTGGAGGAAGAATGCCTGAAGTTGAGACTCGTCCAGACGGACGCGTACTTGTGATCACGATCAATCGCCCTGAGGCGCGCAACGCTGTCAGCCCGGAAGTCGCTCAGGGCCTCGAGGGGGCGGTGAACGAGCTCGAGTCAAGTGACGATCTGTGGGTGGGGATTCTCACAAGCTCCGATGAGCGCGCTTTCTCGGCCGGTGCCGATCTCAAGGTTGTCTCGCAGGGGCGCTTCCAGGACATGTTTACCGCCGATGGTGGCTTCGCCGGCATCGTCAAGCGGGAGCGCTCAAAGCCGCTGATAGCCGCAGTAAACGGCGACGCGCTTGCGGGAGGATTTGAGATCGCCCTCTCTTGCGATCTCATTGTTGCTGCTGAGCACGCTCGATTCGGTCTTCCCGAGGTACGCAGAAGCCTGGTAGCTGCCGCTGGCGGCCTCTTCCGCTTGCCAGCCCGGGTGCCAGAAAACGTCGCAATGGAGATGATCCTCACCGGGCTTCCAATCTCCGCCAAGCGCGCCTATGAGCTTGGGCTTGTCAATCGCGTAGTACCCACCGAGAACGTGATGGATGCCGCTTTTGAGCTTGCCGGAGCGATCGCTGAGGCAGCCCCGCTTGCAGTCAGGGAATCCCGTCAGGTGGTGATCGACTCGCTCCGTCACATGGAAGAGGCGGGTTGGGATCACTCGAGTCGTGCGATGGCGAGAGTCTCATCGTCGGAAGATTTCATGGAAGGCCCGCGAGCCTTCATCGAAAAGCGCCCTCCGGAGTGGAAGGCCCGCTGAGTACAGATCTGAAGTGTTTCGTTGATCAGGCGCGTTTTTTGGCAGGCAGTCTGGTTCTATCGGAGGAAGCTGCGAGGAGCACGTCGGATCAAAGGGCGTGTCCTAGATGTCGGCTCCGGAAATGCTCCATTCCCCAGAGCAGACATTTTGGCGGAGAAGTTCCTAGTCGATGATTCGAACCGAATCGGCGGGCAGCCGATGCTGTTCGCCGGGCCAGTTGTTGCCTGCGATGCCGAAGCTCTTCCCTTTCGGAGTGGCTCATTTGACTTCGCCGTCTGCAGCCACCTGATTGAGCATGTTGATCACCCGGACCTGGTCCTCTCTGAGCTGAGCCGGGTCGCCAAAGCCGGATACATCGAGTGCCCAAACGAGGACTACGACAAGCTCGACACCCCTGGCTACCACCGCTGGTTCGCCTCACTCGAGGATGACACTCTTGTGCTAAGGCAGAAGTCAGAAGCGACCTTCGATGAGGGCGTGAAGGATCTTGTGCACAAGACTCTCTATGCAGATACCGGATTCTGGTCGGCGTTCTGGAGACACCTTGATCGATTCTTCGTAATGCTCAGCTGGGAGGGGCAGATCAACTACCGCGTTGAGTACCTGGATCTTCCAGATGGAACTCCCGGCTCGGCGCAAAGATCGTGCTTTGATGATTCCTCGTGGGTTGCCGAGCATGGCTTCGCAGTACCGGAAGATTCCTTGGCAGGTGCAACTGTGCCAAAGAGGGGGAGTGCGTTGGCCGAGGCTTTCTGGAAGCTCTTGCGACGCCTGGCTCGTGGCACCTCGCCGGAGATCGACTGGCGGTCGGTTGTTGTATGCCCGGCTGATCATGGCGACCTTGACGAGGCCGACGCGGAACTCACCTGCCAGACATGTGGCAAGACCTACGCGATCTGCGACGACGTGCCTGTGCTGATTAGCTTCCCCGCAACGAGCCCTGATTCCCAATAGGATTCGGCATCATGGCAGGCGGAAGTGGCACAGGCACCGATCACTCCTCGGCTCGCGCCGAAGAGGCGGGCGAGGATCCATCGGGAGACGACTCGGCTGGCACCGAGAGGTTCCTGTCGGGGCGCCTCGAAGGTCAGAGCCGCCTCGAATACGCAGGCAGGCGCGCCTGGGCGCTGGTAGGAATTGGCATAGTCGGATGGGCGTTGCTGCGAATCCTCTCAAAGCTGGGCGTCGTGCTGATTCCCGCCCTGATTACCGCGGTAATCGTGATTCTCTGCTCTCCGATTGTCAGGCGCCTTGCGGCTCGTGGGATTCCCCGATTGGCGGGCACCTTGATCTGCTATGCGATTCTCGGCGCTCTTCTCGCCGGCTTTATGGTGCTCGTGATACCGGCGATGGCCGGACAGATCCGTTTGCTCGCCGAAGAGGCCCCTGCCTATTTCGAGACCGGCCTCACAAATCTTGAAGGTCTACAGGATCGCCTCGACGAGTCATCGCCCCACGCCGGTGACGCGCTCAGAGAGGCGCGTCAGTCAATCGAGGGACGGGTCGCGTCGATGTCGGGCACCGCAGTGGAGGCCGTCATCGGAACCGTACAGGCGACGATTGAGCTTCTAGCTGCGCTGCTGATAGCTGCAATTGTCTCATTCATGGTTCTGATCGACTCTCCCCGAATCACCTCAGCGACTTCGGAGTGGATGGACAGGCCGCGAAACCGCCGCGTAGCAGGGGCGTTGCGGGCAATGCACAGGTCGGTGGTCTGGTATGTGAGAGGCCAGATCATCACGGGGATCGTCACGGGAATTCTTGTCACGTTTTCCCTTTGGGTATTAGATATTCCGTTTTATCTACCTCTGGGTGCTATTGCCGGTTTGTTACATTTCATTCCTGGGCTTGGTCCGCTGATTGCCGGAGTTCCGGCAGTGCTGATCGCATTGATTTCGGGAGGTATCGGCAAGGCGATCATCGTGACGATCGTTACGGTTGTGATCCTGCAGGCAGTTGCCTATTTGGTTGCCCCGCGCATCTTGGGAAAAGTTGTCGAGCTGAGTCCCATTACGGTGATCGTCGCGCTGGTAATCGGAGGCGCGCTCTTCGGCATAGCTGGGGTACTCCTAGCGGTGCCGGTGGTCGCGGCGCTTCGCGACGGCTTGAGGTGGGCGATGTATACCCCCGAAGAAGTTGAAGCAGCCTACGCCGAGGGGATTCCCTAATGAGCGAGAAGCGAAGATCCCGAGGGTTGCCTGGCCAAGGAGCTGTGAGTAAGCCAGTAGCCGTCGATCCTCGTTATGCGGGCGTTTCTTGATTGATTCCCGATGAGGGAGCGGGTAGTTCTGCCGCCCCGCCGAACCCGGTCGAATCCATGTACCACCTGGTCTGGCCCGCAGGCGGTATGAATCTAAGGCGATAGGTCCATCCTGAAGCAGATGTTGAAGGGACCTTCACCGAGTAGAGGCCAGATCCGTCGGACAAGGCATTTGATGGGGTAGTGCATCCGCAACTGGTGTACGCGGACACGAGCACTCCACCTAGAGGTAACCCTGATTGAGTCGCCGTGCCGGTGATGATCGCGGCCTCCCGCAACGAGAAGTTGGCAGCGCCTGGCGCAGTCGTCGGAGTTGCGTCCGAGTACCCCCACGCGCTGTCGTGCCAGCGGTTTTCATTCGACGATGCCGCATTTGCCAGGAGTTTGTATGCAACCCCGCCTTCGAGATTGAGGCTGTAGCGACCAGCGCCACCCCCGCCCGACTTTGACCAGCCGACGAATGCTCCGTCTGACGAGCGATATGCATAGACGACAGCGCCGTCTATGTCAGCTGCCGTCGTCGCATCCTTCACATAGCCTGATATGCCCGCTGACGCTGGCAGCGTCATGTCGTTGCCAGATGAGGGGGCGGAAACGCAGTCAGCAGTACTCCAGTTCGGCTTCAGGTTGTACCAACGGCTCTGATAGCCAGAGCGGGCATTGAGCAGGATCTTGTACCCAGTGCCGGGGCACGATGCCGGAGGGAGCGCCATTGACCAGCTGCCGCTCCAGTTGCAGCATTGATAGTCGATGAGTGCCCCAGTCGACTTGTCAAAGGCGCTGACCGACGCTAGCGATCCGGGAACGGTCGAACCTTTCACAGCCACAAGATGCGGCACCTTGGTGATGAACCCATCGGTACTGCCTCCTGGTTCGGGCTGGAACGGGTTCTTCGTCGGGAAGGATGCGCCAGAGGAAGTCTCGCCGACAACGTAGGCGGCACTTCCCGAATCCAAGGCGACTTCTTGGCCGCGATCGGAAGAGGTGCCACCGTGATAGGTGGAGTAGGTCGAGGAGGTGCCCGATACATCGAGCTTCACAATTGTTGCGTCGGATCCACCGGCATTTGATTTCTGGATTGCGTTCGAGACGGGGAAGTTCGTTGACGTTGTCCACCCGGTGATTACCGCGGATCCAGACGAGTCCACAGCAATTCCGTGGAACTCATCGTCTGCGCTTCCGCCGAAATATGTGGAGTAGTCGAGGGAGGTTCCGCTTGAGTTGATCTTGAAGGCCACGCCGTCGCTCACTCCTCCAGCGTTTGACGCCTGAATTGGGGAGGCTGTCGGGAAATCGGGCGACTGAGCCATGCCGGCGACATACGCGTTTCCCGAATCATCGACATCAATTGCATAACCGTTGTCGTGGCCGGTGCCTCCAAGGTATGTGGAATAGACGAGCGCGCTCCCAGCCGAGTTCAGCTTGGACACAAAGAAGTCGTTACCCGCCGGTGACCTGGTTGGTTGAATTGCGCTGACGGTCGGGAAGTCGGTCGAAAACGTGTACCCGGTCATGTAAGCGTTTCCAGAAGAGTCCACGTCAATGCCAATGCCGTTGTCGTCGCTAGCGCCTCCAAGATAGGTGGAATAGACCAGCGAAGCGCCCGACGCAGCGACCTTTGTTGCGAAAGCGTCGTAAACGCCTCCAAAGGTCGAGTCCATCGGTGAAGACATAGGGAAGTCGGTCGAGTATGAGAATCCGGTGAGGTAGGCGCTTCCCGAGGAATCAACAGCAAGGGCAATTGCTATGTCTTCGGAGCTGCCACCGTGATAGCTCGAGTAGGACAGCGTTGATCCCGACGGGTCGAGCTTCGCTACGAATCCATCAGCGACTCCTGCCGCACCGGCCTTGGATGTCTGAAATGCACCGACCGTCGGGAAGTCAGAAGATCTGGTGAACCCCGCAATATAGGGGGCTCCTGAGGAATCCAATCGGAGGGCGTAAGCGGCATCATCTGACGTCCCACCGATGTAGGTTGAGAAATCAACGCCGGTACCACCGGGATTAACCTTTGTGACGAAGATGTCAGTATCTCCGGCATTGCTTCCTTGTATCGGGGTGACTACGGGAAAGTCAGCGGAAGTTGTGTGTCCGGCGACATAGGCGCTACCCGTTATGTCAACGGCAACGCTCTGCGCTCGATCCACACCGCTACCGCCAACGAGACTTGAGTATGTAAGAACGGGATCTATCACTAGTTCACGGCTCAAGTCATAGGGCCCGATCGCATAGCTGACGGTGGAGGCCGCTATCTCGAACCTGCTTGGCACGGGAGTGTCCATTCCGGCGTCGCGTTGATACGCAATCGGTGCCGAGTGGCGAATCTCGCCTGAGCCCGCTGCAATTACCAGTTCCCCGTTTGAGTCGAGTTGGAGTTTGTGATCGCTCGAGAACTGGATCTTGATATTCGACGGATCTGCGCCCGGCGAGAGTACGAAATCGTATTCCAGCGCGCCGTCTGGCGTTGCATAGAAGAGAGCATCGATCCCCGGATAGATCTGGCCATAGCGAATTCGGGCGAAATTCGGCACTCCTCGCCGCCAAGCGGTCGGATCATTTCCCAGCAGGTAGTTTGTGACCGAAGAAAGGATCTCTTCACCCGAAACGGTTGGTTCGGAGCGTACCCCGGCAAACGTCATTTCGATAACGCCGTCGCCAGGGCCGGAACCGCTCATCCGAACGCCCGAAGCCGAGAAGGATGCCGAGAAGGATGAAGCACGGGCAACAAATGCGACGTCGGAAGCAAATTGCCCGACGTTGGACTCGAAGACAACCGGCGCCCGCCGGACTGAAGCCGGTTCTGAAACCTTCGCGGAATCTAGGCCCGGCTGCCAGTTCGTTGACACGGGTGGCTCGGGAATCACGGTATGTGCACCTGTTTCAAGCAGGAGCGCTGATGCAACTAGGGCAAGCAAGCTAGTTCGGAGAAGGCTGCGGTGCCCAGACTCGCGTCTTGGTGAACTACGTCGAGACGAGGAGCAGTCGGAGATGAACGGACGACCGTGAGGTTGCGTGCAATTGCGGCGAGGGCGTCTCGATTCGCCTCTTGCGGCGGAATCGGAGGTTCCGGCGATAGCCGACCCAGTTGACCCAGCGCTTGATTTGTGACCGATCGAAGTCATATTCCGGCCCTCCGTCGCTCTACGCTCGCACAATCCGGAAGGAGGCCAAGCGCGCCGAAGCTCAACGGTCCAATTTGTCGCAAATCGTAGCATCCTTACGGATATTGCACACTTGGCGTGCTGCGATCTGCGGGTCAAGCGGGGCGCGTGAGCTAGTGGAGGCAGGTCCGCGGCGTCGCGGCCGCGCGAATTGCGGGCCGCGCGTTGGGCAACAAGAAAATCGCTACGGAATGAACACCGAGATCGGGTCGGTCGCCTGAGCCCGGTACCAGTCAATCGTTGTCTCGAGAGCTTCCTCGAAATCGACTTCGGGCCGCCACCCCAGCAGTTCGGCAGCCTTGCGGTTGTCGGCGTACATATGCCAGATCTCGGTGGGCCTGTAGGGCATTGCACCGAGAAGAGCCTTGACGGGGTCGCCCATGAGCCTGAGCACCGTGGTCGCTACCTCAGCCATTGAGCGCTCGGTGCCACATCCAATATTGATGATCTCGCCGTGTGCCTCCTCACCGGCTTCGGCGGCGCGAATGAAGCCTCTCGCAATGTCGGAGACGAAGTTGAACTCTCTTGTCTGAACGCCTTCGGTCATTGCGACATCGTTGCCGCGAATTGCGGATGTGATGATCTCGGGAATGACCCGGTCGGGGCTTTGCCAAGGCCCGAATGCATTGAACGGCCTGAGGCAGACAATCGGCCATCCGTATGCCTGGTTGTACATCAGGCAGAACCTCTCACCTGCGTACTTGGTCATCGAGTACGGGGAGATCGGGTTGACAGCCTTGGTCTCCTCAAACGGCACCTCGATGTCGCCGTAGATCTCGCTAGTCCCCGCGTAGACGAAGGTTTCGTAGCTTCCTGGCTTAAGCGATGTGAGGACGTTGACTGTGCCGTGGACATTTGTATCGATGCACTCGTCGACCCGGCCGAAGGACTTCCCGACATGGGTGAATGCGGCAAGATGAAACACAATCTCGGGTTTGACGGACTGCGCAACGCGTCGCATGGCGCTCGAGTCCGAGACATTTCCGGCGACGATTGTCACGTCGTGCTTCAGGTCCGCAAGGCGAATTGGCACCACCGAGGAAACCTCACTGACAAGTGCAAAGGTCTCTGCACCGGCCTCGACCAGTTGCCTGGTGAGATGTGATCCGATGAAGCCTCCCGCCCCAGTTACGAGGCACTTCTTGCCTCTCACGGGATTGCGTGCATCGCCTGCCATCTCAGGCTACCCCGTGCTCGTCGGACTAACCGGGGGCCGGTCCGTCAGCGGCGGAGCCAACACCACGCGTGCTGCGCTGCGCCGTAGGTTCCATTTGATTTTCAGCATTTCGAGCCCGATCGCTATCCAGTCTCGGGACATGTTGAGCCTGGTGTCTTCGTGATTCTCCCATTCAATTGGCACCTCAAGCACGTGATAGCCGTCAGCCGCCGCCAATGCGAGCACTTCGAGATCAAAGACCCAACCGGTTGCTTTGGTGTCAGCAAAGACTTGGTCGGCGGCGTCACCGCGAAACCACTTGTATCCGCAGAAGATGTCATCTGTTAGCCGGCCGAATAGCGAATGAGACACAGTGAGCATTAGTCGCCCTGCAAGCCGTCTTCCCAGCGGCTGCATCCGCGCGACGTTGGCGCCATGTGCCAGGCGCGACCCGACCAGCACGTCGTGTGGGCCGGAGTTGGCTATCTCCCAAAATCGGGCAATTTCAGAGGGATGTGTGGAGAGGTCGGCATCGTAGAAGAAGCGCCATGTACCCCGAGAGGCGAGGATTCCCCGTCTTACGGAGAACCCTTTGCCGCGGTTGCGGTCATTCTCAAGAACGCGGACCGGCAGAGACTCCCTGGCTGCCCGGGCTATCTCGGCCGTGCTGTCTGGACTTGCGTTATCCACGACAAGGATTTCATATGGTTCCCCGATCTCGTCGAGCGCTTTCGCGACTGTCGTAATGGCGCGTTCAATGGTCGATTCCTCGCGATATGCAGGGATCACCGCGCTAATCGCGGTCGAGCTGTTCAGGTTGGCACTCCAGTGCAGGTACTAGGGCTGTCCCTTGGGGCGCCTTGCTTCGCTGCCCGAAGACCGACCGCCGGCTGACGGAGCTTTTCCTCCCGGAAGGAGGGTGACCATTACCGGCTCGTCTTGTGGGTCGGTGGCGGGGTCAAGAGGCAGGACGCGATAGCGCCAGTCCACTGCCGCGACGATCGAAGCAACCGCTAGGAGTCCGATTGCAGTTCCAGCAACGCCGTGCGCCAGGATCTGCTTAAGCGCGTAGGAGGAGTCTGGGTTTCCTTGGAGATTGAATCCCTGGACCACCATTATCAGCGGCACCGCCGCAATTAGCACTGCGCACAGGGCGAGTAGATCTCTGGAGTCAACCTTCTTCCAAAGGAAGAAGACGAGCAGGAACACGAACGGTATTCCCCATATACCGCCGAAGAACCACGCGACTGCCAACGCGGCGATCAGAAGTAGCACGACTCCGACTGGCTGGATCTTGGTCGGCTCTTGCGCGCGAGTCGGCAGGTTGGTGATTCGTTGTGCTGGTGGAGCGGGGGCCTTGCGTGGCGCCGGACGAGGTCCCGGGGCTTGGCCCGGCGGTGGCCCGGGGCGGCGAGGAGGGCGAGCCTCTGGGCGAGGCGGAGGAGGACCTTGGGGTGGTCGCGCGGGGCGGGCCGGCGGGGCGGGCGGCGCTGTTCGCGCCTCTGGTGGCGGCGGGGCGGGCGGCGCGACGGGCGGAGCCGGTGTCGGCAAGGTCTGGGCAGCAGGCGGCGGCGGCGTTTCCGTCTTGGGTCCGCCCGAGTCGGTCGGACCTCCGCGCGTCATGAGTCTGCGCTCCGCAGGCAAGATGTCCGAGCGCTCTTCGCTCCGCTTCCGGCGCGCCTCGGCCCTCTGGTCTGCCGGCGACTGCGGTTCGCCGTGCTCGCCGATCTTGCCTCTTCTGCCTCGGCGCTTCTTCTTGTCGTCTTTGTCGGCCATTGCCTTGTCCTTCTCTATGTAACCCGGGAGCTACATGTCGTGAGCTGGAGTCTGGGTTGTCATGCGGGGGAGGGACCGCGCCGCGGTGGTGGGCCTCCGCGGGCACCTGGTGGTGGCCCTCCGCGGGCACCTGGTGGTGGGCCTCCGCGGGCACCTGGTGGTGGGCCTCCGCGGGCACCTGGTGGTGGCCCTCCGCGTGGGGGTGCAGGTCGCCCACTCCCCGGTCCACCGGGTCCGCGCGGCGATCTCACTCTCCGCCTGGAAATCTCCGCCTGCCGAATTTGGATCAGGAAGAAGATCACGACCACTAGCGTGAAGAGCGATATGAACAGGCCAACATAGACAAGCTGCTGGGGCTTGTAGTCCAACTTGACCGAGTACTTGCCACCCGTCGGCTGGACTTTCCATGCATTTGCGTAGCCGTTGATCAGCTTTGGCTCACCAAGGTCAATCGTGCTTCCGTCACTCTTGGTGATCTTGGCTCGCCAGCCGGGGTTGATGTTCTCCCCGAGGATCAAGTAGTACGGATCCTGGTCGGCACCGGTCACTTCGAGATCCCACGATGTTCGTGAAACGTCGGTCACCTTCACCTGCGGTGGGATAAACCGCTTGCCGTCTCCACCTACGACCACGGACTCGAGAGAGACCCGGTCGACGAGCATGGCTCCCTGGGTAGATGTGAACAGGGCGTTGTCCGTTCCCTTCTCGACCTGGATCGGTTCCGATGAGCACGGCTCGGCCGCAATCGGAAGCATCTGCAGGAAGTCCTCGACCTTGCCTTGAGGCCGGAATGCCACTTGCTCGCCGTTCACCCAGATCGACTGGCTCGGGATCACGCCAGCACCTTGTGAATCGATCTGTTCGCGCGTCACCTTCGCTGGTGTCGAAGGGCACGGGCCGACAAACTCGTCAAGGTCGCTTGGTGCCGTATTGATTGCTCCCTCGATGCCAAGTTCCGCCACTGCAGTCGGCATGAGAATTGGCCTCGCCTCCGGATTGTCAACACTGACCGGCACCGGCATGGCGTCTTTGGTGATTACCGGGCGAATCTCGGTGATCTCGAACTTCACTGATGAGGCCGTGACAGGCGGATCGATCTTGCGGTTATAGACCTTGTGCTCCGTGCCAGAAATCGGTTCAAACTCGAACTCACGAGTTGTGCCATTGGAGAAGGTCACCTTGGCCTTTGCAATGCCGGAGTGAACTTCATTCTCAATGAAGTCGAAATTGAATTCGCCGATGCTCCTGGGTGCATCGAACTTAACGTCGAGGGTTTCGCCGACCATCTTGGAGTAGATCGCCGGCGCCCAGAAGCTGTCAGGGTCGCCGTCTGTGGCGCTCATCCCCCTGTAGGTTGGGAAGCCCAGCCACCTCGAGGAGGATGCAGCACTTGCGACCGGTCCGGAGATCCCGAGTATGCGGTCAACCTCAGGATCTGGGGCTGCAGGGGAGAGGCTCATCATTGCCCGGGGGGCGTACTCGCGTGATCCAGGCGTTCTGAAGAGGCGCTGCATGTTGGCCTCCTCGTCAGCCCTGAGGAAGTCGCCTGCTTGACTGCGCTCGCGCTGGAATACATAGACCAAGTTGTTTGAGGCGAAGGCCGCTTCGTTTCCGCCGGGAGCCCTGGTGAAGAGGTCATCTGGAGTGCGCAGCATTTCCTGCGAGCTGACGCCTGGGATCTCGATCTCAGCGATCCCAACCGGCGGCAAGAACGGGTCGGTGCCGCTGAGGCCGTCAATCCTGAAGCGCAGGCTCTGCGTGTTTGCCTTCTCGGGGAGCTTGAAGGTCTGCGGATCACCGGTCTGCTTCAGGTCGAGCGGGATTTCTTTGCCGGAATCGGTAATCAGCATCAGCTTGCCGACGTTTCTCGACCCTGGAACGTGCTTGAGAACCACCGTGACTTCGTTGACCTCGGTCTTCTTCTTCAGGGCCACTTCAAGCTGAGCGCCTACGGGGTTACCGAGGCCACCGACGGACCAAGAAGTGTTCAGGTTCTTGTCCATGACGTTTTGAGGGCGGTACTCGGGCAGTTCATACCAGAAGGATCCGTAGCTCGATGCAGTGATTCGCTCGACGTCTCCGAGGAGCACCGAAGTCGTTTCAACTCCCTTGGCGCCTACCTCATCGAAGACCTGCCAGTCACGATCTGCCACGCCACCTCTGTTCAACTCCTGGCCCGCAGCAAGCGTGTAGGAGTAGTTGTTTCGGATAATCCCGAACTGCCAAGCGCGGCGCCTGTTCTGGTCGCTTACAAAGATGACGGCCTTGTCGCGAACTGTCTCCTCGAGCTGCTGCTGACTCTGTGACCCAGACAGGAAGAACGGAGTGTTGTTGTCGAGATAGCCAAAGGCGGCCATCTGCATCAGCGCGTAGTTGTCACCTGACAGCAGGATCGGCCGATCCACCTTGTCGGCCCGCACGATCGGGAGCGGGTCCTGAATCACCATGTACTCAACCGGTGCGAGCTTGGCCTCGACCGAGGGGAATCCGAAGTCGGTCTGGAGGAGCTCCTCTTTGGTCTCATCCTTGAAGTACATGCCGGGTTCGCCGAACTTGCCCCCGCCCGGCCCGGGAACGAGCCCCTGCTTGCTCAGCATGCCCGTCACGGCAGCCGGTCGTGGGTTGTCCCAGCGCTGCCACTCAAGATCGTGTCGGAGCACGACGTCGCCGACGCCGAGGTATTTCGCCATTGGAATGAGCGTGTTGGGCGCGAGGACCCCTTGTTGGATCGCTCCGTCAAGGGCCGCCGTGTAGTTGGCCCCATATGGTGAGCCGTAGGGGACCAGCGTTCGCAGGAGTGTGGGGCGCTTGATGAGCGACTGGTTGATGTCATCGAGGGTGACGCCCCACTGGTAGTAGGCGAAGCTCTGACCGGGGAGCATCAAGGCGCGATAGCTCTGCTGGGCCGGCCCAACTCCTTGCCCGGCTTGGCGGCGCTTCTGCTCCTCGGTGAGACCGAACGCGTCGATCTGCTTGGCTGCGTCTCTCCAGTACTTGGGGATATCCCCCTTCACCGCGAGGCTGGGATCCCATGCTGACGCGGTCCAGAACCCGTAGGTATTGACAGCCATGAGAGCGAGGATGAGTGCAACGGGAACCCAGGGTGTCCAACCTGCTTTGTGGCCCGCGAGTTCGCGGTTCTCTCGCCAGCGCTTGTATAGGGCTTCGGTGCCAACCGCGAGCAGCACGGCAAAGCTCAACGCGAGCATAGGCGCAGCTTTGTATGTGTTGCGGAAGGCCATTGCCGGTTCCCACTTGTCGTAGAACCAGTTGAGCAGGTGGCCGTAGGGGCTTGGGGCTTGTGGAGGGAAGATCCCGACCATGAGGAGGACCGACGCGACCATGAGCATTCCGAAGTAGATGCGGTAGCGCCACCGCACGACCCACTGAGCGCCGATCGCGAGCACCGGTATGACGAAGGTCGTCACAACGAGCACCGGGTTGGAGAGGTAGGAGAGCGATCCGCGGAACCATGCCCCGAATCGGTCGCCACCGTAGAAGAACCAGAAGCCGAAGAGGCGCACGCTTTCGGAGAAGCTCGACGTCAAGTTGGTTATGTACGACGGCTCGGTGAAGCTGAGAATGTTCAGGGCGAGTTTGCCTTGAAGCAGCAGCGGCACAATCCACCAGACCGAGAGGAGTGCCGCAACTAGCGCCGTCTTCGCGGCGAACTTGACGGCTGTTCTGAACTTGGAAGTCCTCAGGACATATACGTGGTAGCAGAAGTAAATGAATGGCGCGGCGAGTATGAAAACCGTTGATGCGGCATTCAGGCCGGTCATGAAGAAGAACATCAGCGCGGTGAGAAGCGGGTACTTCCAGCCTCGCGGACGCCACATTCCCTTGACGAAGTAGTTGAGCAGCCAAGGAAGGAACACGTACGGGAGCAGCATGCCGCTCGTGCGGGGGAGCCACATGATGACGTACGGGTTGAACATGTAGAAGAGGGCGGCAATCCAATGGGTCACCCCGCGGGGCTTGCCCCGCAGAGTGTCCATGAGAGCAACTATTCCTGAGCCCGCGACGAAGAGGAGGCCCGTCTGCCACAGCCGTTGCGAGATCCAGACCGGCAGGCCGATCAGCTTGGTCAGGTAGAAGAACGTTCCCATTGGGAAGAGATAGGACATCGCCTGGTGGGGGATGAAGCCCAGGTAAGTCCCCGGATCCCAGCCGTGACGGACACGGTCCATGAAGAAGAGCGGATCGATGTAAAGGTCGAACTTGGTATCGGGGACAATTGAACCCGGCAGCTGGGTGAACATCGCAAACGCGGCGAGAAGTAAGAGCCAGCCTTGGATCGGAACCTTCTTGAAAGAGAACGGCTCTTTTTGCCTGCGCCTAGGCGGTGGAGCCGGCCGACGCCCAGGGGGACCACCGGCCCTTCCTGGCGGAGGACCTGGCCTCGGACCGCGTCGCTCTCCCGGGCCAGGCCTTGGGCCCGGCCGAGGTCCTCGTTGCGGTTGCTCAGGTGCTCTCTCCGGCGCGGCTACGCGGGCCGGTCGGGCTTCTCTAGAAGGATCAGACAGTTCCACGCCAGTAGCTCTCTCAATCCAGGGATCCGGCAGATAACGGAGACGTTAGGGTAATACCGCGGGACCATCGCGCGCATGACCAAGTGCGTTCTCCTCTGAACGATCCGAACGACCTGGCCGATGTGGACTGGAAACAGACTCCGGCCGGGGACGTTTTTCGGAGGCTCCCCGTGAATCCTCCTGTAGACGTTCACCCCAAGTTTAGGGCCTAGGTAGTGATAAGGAGAGATTGCGTGGCCGCCCCAGGGGGAGTACCAGTTGGTCCATGACAGGTAGAACCAGCCGCCTGGTCGCATGACTCGCTCTGCCTCTTGGATTACCTGCGCCGGGCCAGCCGGGACGTGTTCGAGCATGTTTGAGCTGAACACAGCATCAAATGACTCGTCAGCAAAGGGAAGCCGGCCCGCATCGCCGATGGTCAGGAGCTCCGTGCGGGTGGACTGACGGGCTCTTTCAGACAGCTCCTCGTGATCGAATTCAAGTTCATAGACGGTGGCGCCGGCCGCGGAGAACGCTGCCGAGTAATACCCGGGACCTGATCCAATGTCGAGGAGGTCGTTTCCTGCGATTTCTATGCCTTCGCGATTGAGCCACTGGAGCGTCTCAGATGCGAGGTATCTGTAAAACGGCTCCGGCTCGTCTCTCTCGCGTTTGAAGAGGCCATAAAGGTGACGGACTCGTTGGTAGCCGCGGACGGGTTGAGGCCATCCGGGCGGGACTGCCGAGCCGGCCGGGGCGTCTGGCTCAGATGAAGTCATGCTCCACTCTCTCCAAATCCTCCCAAACCTTGCGCCTTGAGTTCGACGCGTGACTCAGCCATGGCGTCAATTGCCATTGCCGAGGTTGCGATTACGTTTGCTGCGATCACCACGGCGACAACGTGCCCGATCGACCGCTCTCCGACCGTCAGAAGCGCGAGCAGCTCGGCACTTCCTGTTAGTGCCAGGATCGGCATATACAGGGAGCGGCCCATCGCGGCAAGGTAGTTCGCGCCGAGATAGGTGAGGGACAGGAAGACCGAGCTGATGACAATCGGCCCTAGCCATGTCGCCATTTCGGCCCGATCCGGACCGTAGACCGTGGTGACGATCCATTCGGGCACCACGAAGGCAACTGCAATTGCGGGTATCGCCATGAGCATCACTAGCCCCGATGCCCGTCCCGCAATGCGCAACCGCCCGGCGCGACCCCGAGCCTCACTTGCATCAGGAAGCATCGCGGTTACTGCCGCGAGCGAGAAGAAAAAGAATGCTTTGCCGAGGGTCGCGGTGGCTACGTACTGGCCTGCTTCCCATGCGGGGACCGATGCCTTGATTGCGAACACGTCAGCGTTCTGCATCCAGGCGATGACTGCGAGCGCGGCGATGACAGTGCCCGCCTCGCCAAAGCGGGGTATCGGAACCTCGGGGGCGGGTTTGGGTAGCGGCCCCACTCGCGACCTGATTGTCGGCACGGTCGCCAGCCAGCTGACGGCGGCTGAAACGAGGATTCCGGCAGCCGCTGCAGTTGCGGATCTCCAAACCCAGACGAATATCACGGCAAACCCGACTCTCGTGACAGCCTCAGTGACGAAACTCGCCGCCAGGGGGTTGAAGAGCCTCATGCCCTGCAAGACTCCCCGATTCACCGTAAGGATGAGCCAGAAGGCGATTGCCGCTGCGATCAGAACGATTGGCGCGGGCGATCCCACTTTGAAGACATCGCTGAGAACCGGCGCCGACAGCGCGGCCGCGATTACGAGGATCCCGCCAACCATGGATGTACGCCGCGTGAATCGCGACTTGAAGGCTGCGATCTTCGCTGTGTCACCTGCAGAAGCCCAAGCGGCCGTTCGGGTGACGGCCATGACCGAGATGGCGCTCGCAGGCATTGAGCAGAACAGGAAGATCGCGACAAGAAGGCCGAGCGTGCCGAAGTTCGACGAGTCGAGCATGCGCCCCATGAGGAGCGTGAGGGCAAAGTTCGCCACCATTGCGAGCCCAAATGCGATCGCAAGGAGTGCGTGGGGCCCAACCGCACGCTCGCTTGTAGCGGCCTCTTGATCCGGTGCGACTTCCGGGTCTGTCTTGGTCACCCCCGGCTCACTCGCCGCATAGTTCTCGAGCTATACCCATCGACCGCTGATGGATTGGCCCGCGGATCTGGAGAGTGGACTTCGAATCTTCCCGGAGTAATGAGTTCGTACCTGCCCGCTGACCTCGCCAGTACTCGAATTGTCTCGTCTGCGGTTCGTCCCCAGTCGAACTCCGATGCCCAGAGGCGCGCCTGCTCACCCATCTCGGTGCGGAGCGCCTCGTTTTCGAGCAACTCGAGACAGTACGAGACGAACTCGTCCTCGTTATCGGCGAGGAATCCGGTTCTTCCGTGCAGAACGGACTCAGCTAGTCCGGAAAGCCTGAATGCAACCGATGGCGTCGAGCAGGCGGCGCCTTCCATGACCGAAAGCCCCCAGCCCTCGACGTCTGAGGCCGTGACCGAAACCCACGCTCTTGCGAGGGCAGCAATCTTCTCGTCTTCGGAGATGAAGCCCAAGAATGAGACCTTGTCTCGCACCCCAAGGCGCCGTGCAAGCTCTTCGAGCTGCGGCCGGTAATTGCCTTCGCCCGCAATTTCGAGACGCACGGCCGGATCGAATTCCACCACGCGCGCGAATAGCTTTATGAGCAGGTCTACTCGCTTGTATTTCCTGAGCCGACCGACGTAGAGGAGGGTCGGTACCTCAGACAGCCCGGCATCTGTCGCGTAGGCGCTTGGATCAAGGCCATTGTGGATGACCGTGATGTCCTCACGCCTCATACCCAGGTTTGCGATCTCCTCGGCGCTCGATTCAGAGACGGTGATCATCGGGGTGCGCGAGTAGACGCGGGGCATTGCGGTGGACTCGAGGAATTTCCCGACGGAGCGGAAGGGCTCGGGAACCTCCTGGTCAAATTGGCGGCTACACACGTGGTGGATCATCGCAACGGTCGGCTTGCCAGTCATGAAGCGTGAAAACCACGGAACTCCGTTGATGACTTCGAGGACCACGTCGACGTCTGATGCGATTCCAATAGCGAGTCGTATCGTCGTCCACGCGAAGACAGTGAAGATCCCGCCGCGGCGGTAGATCTCGAGGTCGCCGTGGTTCTCGAATTCCGGTGCCCCCGGATACTTGACGGTCAAGACGCGCACTCCGTGACCATCTGCCAGCCAGCGCTGAACCTGGCTGCCGAGGTTGAGTCCTGCACCTCCCGCTTCGGGGTGCGTCCAGTCTCTGTCACAAAGGACGAGAAT
>QEUQ01000081.1 GCA_003577105.1 Acidobacteriota bacterium
GCGTGATGATGTTGGGGTGGCTCAGTCCCCCCATGAGACGAGCTTCGCGCATGAAACGCTGGCGCGATTCCTCATCATCGAGGTGAAGCTGCTTGAGAGCGACCTGCCTGTCAATGGACGTGTCATGGGCCAGGTAAACAACCCCCATGCCGCCACGACCAAGCTCTCGCTCGATCCGGTATCGACCCCCAACTGTCTCACCGATCATTGGCAGCCTCCTAGTGCCGCGTTAGCGCTAGCGTAGCGTCAATAGCTCTTCGGCAGACCGAGCGAATGCTGAGCGACGAAATTCAGGATCATCTCCCGGCTTACCGGAGCGGTTCGCATCAGCCGCGCCATCGGCCACAAATCGGCGAGTCCATACTCGATTGTCATGCCATTACCCCCCAGGGCCTGCATCGCCTGATCAACTGAATTGATCGAAGCTTCGGCGGCCGCAAACTTGGCCATGTTCGCCTCTTCGCCACAAGGCAGATCCTGGTCGTAGAGGGTCGCTGCCTTCTGGGTCATGAGCTTTGCCAGTTCCAGCTCGATCTTTCGCTCAGCAAGGGGATGTGAGACCCCTTGGTGCATGCCAATAGGAACGCCCCACACCTCTCGCTCCCGGCAATACTGCGCGGCCTTGTCGAGGGCATACCGGGCTAACCCAAGCCCCATTGCCGCACCGGTGATCCTCTCGGGGTTGAGGCCGAGAAAGACCGCCCTAAGCCCTTCGTGCTCATTGCCGATGAGGCGGGTTGCCGGAACTTCAGCGTCGTCGAAGAAGAGCATCCACTGCTTCTCTGGCGAGGGAATCGCGGTTTCGATGACTGTCTTCTCGAGACCAGGCATCTCCGCATCGACGACAAAGATCGAGAGCATGGCCTTTCCCTTGTCATCCACGCCGGTGCGCGCGACGACGAGAATCCAGTCGGCCTCATCGACCCCGGAGATGAACGTCTTCCGGCCATTTAGCCGATAGATGTCGCCGTCACGAGTGGCGGTCGTGGCGATTTGATGTGAGTTTGAGCCCGCATCTGGCTCGGTGATGGCAAAGGCCATGATCGACCTGCCGGCTGCTAGCGGTGGCAGGAACTCCTGCTTCTGTTCGGGAGATCCGAACTTCGAAATCAAAGTTGCGTTTATCGCAGCAGAGACTACCAACAGGAGCAGCGGCGTACCGGCCGCGGCCGCCTCCTCGCAGACTATGCAGATCTCAAAGATTCCAAGCCCACCGCCGCCGTACTCCTCCGGGATGTTGAGTCCGATGAAGCCGTTCTCACCAAGGTTTTCCCAGAGCTCGGTTGAGCGCTTGTCAGCCTTATAGAGCTCTTGAAACCAAGTGCGGCCATAACTTCTACAGATTCCGGCGACCGAGTCCCGAATCATTTCCTGCTCAGGTGTGAGTTCGAAGTTCGTCTTGTCCTCCTAAGTAACTACGCCAGGCCAAAATGCTTGGCAGCGCCAATTCCTGACCTGACTGCGCCTTCTATGCATGGTTGTACCAGCCAATCACCGGCAAAGACCAACGGGGGCCGTTGCTCTAGAGTCTTGACGCGGGCGAAGTGACCTGGCGCCATGACCGGAACTGCCTCATCCCATCGGATTGACTCGACCAGCACTGCATCTGAAAGTTCAAAAAGCCCGCGGTCGATCTCTCTTGCCCTCCCCCAAAGTTGCTCGGCCGCGTCAGAGGCGTCGATGAGATCGTGACTCCAGCTTCCTGAGGACCCGACCAGCGCAGCAGAGTGCCCCTCCGGTATCACCCCCCACAGCCGGCCGGCCGGGCCTCGCGAGACAGTAGCTACATGCTCGTCAGATTCGAGCGGGTGAATATCAGCTCGTTCCAGCGTGCCCTCAATCGCCGCGTACACGCGGAAGTGCGGGGCATACCGCATATCATCGAGCCAGTGCGGCAGGTCAGCGCCCTCGATGATCGAGCGCACTCGGGTAATAGGCGCCGCGACAACGCATGCGTCGAATCGCTCGCTGCTCCCAGAGTCAGTAGAGATGTCAATTCCTGATCCGCGACCCATTGCGATGTTGCGCACCGGCGTGTCAGTACGTACATCGAGATCCTCGGCGATGCGAGTCCAGAGTGAGTCCATGCCCCCCTCGAGCGCGTAGAAACGAGCACCAACGCCCGCCCGCACCCACGAGCGCAACAGGGCCGCCGAAAGCTCGCTCAAATCAGAGAAGACGGCTGAGACCATCGGGGTGAAGACCCTCTCTGCGGCCTTCGGGCCAACTGCCCTGGTTATGTGAGAGTCAGCATCTATCTTGTCAAAGCGAAGGTCGGGTTTGAGATTGGCTTGAGGCTGTCGGATGAGCAGCGCCGCCGCCCATGCAACCAAGCGGAGCTTTTCTGCGAGTGGGATGATCTGCGTGGAGATTGCTTCTGAAGCCGTGGCCGGCACATCGATGATCTCTCCGTGATCAGAGAGGCACGATGCCCCTGCAAGATCCAATTGATCGAGCGACTCGTCGAGCCCGACTGCAGCTAGCAGCCTGAAGGTCTCGGTATAGAACGAAGCC
Organism: Acidobacteriota bacterium; assembly: GCA_003577105.1. GTDB lineage: Bacteria > Actinomycetota > Acidimicrobiia > ATN3 > ATN3 > ATN3. The sequence continues at coordinate 2,515 of QEUQ01000081.1, forward strand.
AGCCAACCCGCGCCGACGTCGACCGCGTGACCATCTCGCCTGATTGTCCGGGTCCGCCCCCCGATCCAGTCGCTTGCTTCGAAGACAACGGGGCGATGGGCGTTGGCTGCAAGGATCCGCGCCGCCGTCAGCCCTGCGGGACCAGCGCCTACGACCGCAATCTTCACTGAGCAGCCATCGGCGAGAGCTCCCACGGCCATGCCTGCTCAAATGCCCGGCTGAAGCGGAGCAGCAAGTCCTCCCTAAAGCGCGGTGCAATCACCTGCAATCCCACCGGAAGTCCGTCGCCGGTCATTCCACAGGGGATTGAGACAGCTGGATTTCCCGTGAAGTTGAAGGGGTAGGTCCTGGTGAATCCGGTGGGAGGCACCGGTTGTCCGGCGACCTCTGTCGGGTGCGGACCCTCCGCGCCGTACGCGGGAACTGCCGTAACGGCGGCGACAAGCAAGGTGTCGTCGCCAAGCAAGATGTCGAGTGCCGCGCAGGCTTCGTAGCGCTTCTCCAGCGCCTGCTGGTACGACTCTCTCGTAACACTCCTGCCCAGCTGGAGTTGCATGAACAGCTGCGGATCGTAGAGATCCGCATAGTCGTCAATATCGCTGCCCTGGGAATAGGCGCCATCTGCCGCAGCCAGAGTGATCCACCACTGGGATGGATCATCGAAGACCCTCGCGATCTCCTCGACATCCGCGCCGATTTCGCCAAGACGGTCAATGGCAGAGGTCACTTGTCGCTCGGTCTCTGGATCGAGGATTCCCCAACCCAGGTTCGGACAGCTAAGAACCCGCCCCTTCCACGGTTCGCCTTCGATCACTTCGGAGTAGCTCAGCCCAGCCGGGGGAAGTACAAACGGATCACCGGCAACAGGTCCTGCAGTCACATCAAGAAGCAGCGCTGCGTCCTCTACGGTACGGGTCAATGGCCCGCTCACCGAGAAAAACTGCCATCCCCCCGACTTCGGATTGCCGAGACGCCCGAGATTTGGCTTGAGGCCGAAGAGGCCCGAGAAGTTGGCCGGAATTCGTATTGAACCTCCCCCGTCGGACGCGGTGGCCAGAGGGACCATGCCCGAGGCAATTGCCGACGCCGAGCCGCCCGACGAGCCACCGGGTGTCCGCTCCGTGTTCCATGGATTGCGGCACGGGCCGAAGAGAGGTGGGTTCGTGTAGCCGCTCCAGGCAAATTCCGGCGTGTTGGTCTTGCCTAGAACAATTGCGCCGGCTCCACGCAGAGCGGCCACCTCATCGCAGTCCGCCTCGGCGGGCGGATCGTTGAAATGAATCCGGCTGCCGAATGTGGTCACCATGCCCGCCACATCGGAAAGGTCCTTCACTCCAAGGGGCAATCCTGCAAGCGGACCCGGATCGACCCCGCCAGCAATCTGGTCTGCCATCTCCCGCGCTTCTACAAGGGCTTCCTCCTCACGAAGCGAGACAAAGGCGTTGAGCTCGCCGTTGTGCTGCTCGATCGCGGCCAGTGCAGTCTCGACCAGTTCGACGGGAGAGACCTCTTTCGCGCGGACTCGCTCCGCCATTGACTTAGCTGATTCGATCATCCCCATGCCTTTCTAATTAGCGATCAGACCACGCGCGATTTTCGCGAGCCCCAGAATCGTTTTAGATCGAGTTGGCGATCCGATCGCCCGCAATCGTCGCGAGCCCCAGAATCGTGTGCTGCGGGTTTACACCCATGTTCGTCGGAAACAGACTTGAGTCGGCAATGTAGAGGCTCTTGACTTCATGCGACTGATAGTCGAGGCCCACCACGGAGCGATCGGGCTTGGGGCCAATTCGACAAGTACCCATAAGGTGGGTCGCCACAATCGTCATGCGCTTCGGATCGAGCGGCCGCTCAGTGATCAGTCTGAGCTGATCGGGACTTGTCAGTCGGTCCGGCAGCCCATGAACTCCGGGGGTCACATACTCGGCACCCATTTCGAACATCATCTCGCCGGCCATGCGAAGACCTTTGGCGAAGATATCGAGGTCGCTGTCGAGCACCGAGTAGCTGATGCCGCTCGCCACAGAGGACTTCGGAACCCGCACCCGCCCCTCAGCGCGGGCGCGGCACAAGACCGCCCAGCAAGCGGCGTGGCGAAGATTGGCAATCTCTTTCATGAGCGCTTTGCCAATTCCGGGAACACGCACCGCGAGCATCTCCGGGGAGAGTGCGAGTGTCTCGAGCTTGTATCGCTCGCTCCTCGGCGGGACAGCCTCGAATCCCTGTGTGGCGCCGTCCCACATGTTGACCTCCTCCGGAAAGAAGCCGAGCATGCCGACGCCTGGATGCGCCTGGAAGTGGCGGCCAATGGTCTTTCCCTGGAGCCCCGATCGCAGAAGAATCTGAGGGGTCTGAATCGCTGAGGCCGAGACGACGACAGCCTTGCGGGCGCGCATCTCAAATGGTTCCTGCGCGACGTGCCCGGCAGGTCCACCCATCTTTCGGCCGCGAACCCCCACGACTCGGTCGTTCTCAATGATCAGCGTGTCGACCCGGTGAGAGGGAAAGACCCTCGCCCCATTTCTCTCCGCCGCCGGGATGTATGTGATCGCCATCGATTGTTTCCGGCCGCCCTGGCACCCGTGCAGACATAGTCCCGACCCCTCGCAGTCAACGACATTTCTGTCGATCGGATGTGGACGGAGGCCCGACTTCTCGCATGCCGCACGCATGATCTTGTCGGAGCCGCTGAAACACTCCTCCGGAGTTGGACGCACTCCCAGGTCCTTCTCAACTCGATCAAATGCAGGATCGAGAAGCTTGGTGATCTCACCAAGACCAAATCTCTTCGCCCAGTCGTCCTTGACATCTTCGGGAGTCCGCCAAGTAATCGCAGAGTTGATCACCGTCGTGCCGCCAACCACCCGGCCTTGAAGCATCGGGATCACCGACTTACCTGTCGCGACCTGAGTTC
>QEUQ01000028.1 GCA_003577105.1 Acidobacteriota bacterium
CTGTCTCAGTTCTTGCGGCCAACCAGGCTAGTTGGATGAGCGGATCCGGGATTGGGACGTCTTCGCCGCCTGGCATCTTCCCCGACTTCGAATAGGGGTACTCGGACTCATATCCGACCGGAACCACCACGTGCTCGACCGTCCAGAGGGACTCGACGCCGTATTCCTCTGCCGCCTCGGCCAAAGCTGCCGCGCTTGCAGGGGTGGCCAAAGGGCCGGCGTTCGCGTATGCAATGCCAATCTTGGGAGGCAACTGACTTCCCTCTACTCGTCTATCTCTAAATGCCGTCGGCGATTATCTCAGCCATCTGCTGGCGACGGGCCTGTAGCCAGTCAGCCCCGGCAGGTCTGCGCTCGGCGGTTCCGGGCCTCCTCACGGTCCAAAGGTCCGCTCGCCCAATTCCCTTGAGCCTCCTCGGCCGCAACGCTCGCCACTCGAATGCCTCGCTCGATTCAAGTGCTTCGTGAACCTCGTCGGCGACAACAACGGTGCCGGGGAACGCGATGCCGACAATGCGGCTAGCCAGATTGACGACAGGACCGTAGTAGTCCCCATCCTTTCCAATGACCTCGCCTCTTGCGATCCCGACTCTTACGCCGCTCAGCGCCTCATCACTCTCGTAGCGCTCTGAGAGCTGCAATCCGATCTCTACCGCGTCGGCGATGTCTTCGTCGATGAACATGACTTCGTCGCCGATCATCTTCACGATTCGACCGCCTAGCGCATCAATTGTCTCGTAGGCGAGCGTCTCGAAGTGCTCGACGGTGCCAGCAAGCTCGTGAGCTGTGAGCTGCTGGCTAAGGGCCGTGAAACCGACAAGATCCGCAAAGCCCACCGCGAGGTCCTGTAGCCCGGCCCGCGTACCTTCCTGCCAAAGGACTTGCCGCCTCGCGGCCTGGGCAAGATGTCTTCTATGTCCATAGTCAATCAGCTTCGACTGCTCATCGACGCGAGCCGTGGCCAGTTCTGTGATCACTTGAACCACTTCAGGCGTGATGTCTACTGGCTGATCCTGCAGCAGCGGGAGATCGGAGAAGGTGGACTGAATCGCCCCGACCTCTGCTTCGGCAATCCTCGCGATTGACGAGCCAATCACCCTAGTAAGCTGGAGCGCAACATCCTCGTCGATCCCCTCAGATATTCGGCGCATCACGATACTGAGAGCCTCGGCATCGTCATCTGTCAGAACGCGCGCTTCGGGCTCTATTGCCGGGAAGCCCATTGCTCGCCAGAACTTGCGAGCGAATTCCACCGACACCCCAAGCCTGTCGGCGAGCTCCTCCTGGGTGTACCTCGGACCCCTTCCGACGAAGGCGCAAACGAGGGCGAGCTCCTGCAGGCGACCTTCCGTTTCAGCCTGAGCTATTTGATCTTCGGGAATGAGCTGTCCCCTCAGATACTCAATCAGAGCCTGCTTGCCTGGTCCGTCAATGATCGCCATGGGTAAATCGTTAGGCACAACCCGCCTGGGGTCAAGCGCAGCGAAACGCGCTGTATGAACTGGCGCTTCTATGCCGTCCGAAAAATGACGATCACTTCATCGCCATCTTCGAAATCGATCTGCTCAGACTTGGCAGGGTTCAGCACTACCTGACCTGATCTATTGCGCGATCCCTGCGATGGGTCGAGGCGGTAACCAATCGCGATCTTCTCCTTGGCGAACACCGCTTCCATCACCTCATCGAAGCGACGGGTACTTCCAGCCGCCACGTAGTCAGTCGCACTCTCGACACAAATTGATATCCCCTCGGGGTCCAGGAGGCTCTGAAAAACGGTCCACAACTCGGAGTTTTCCGACAGGTGTGCGAGGAGCAGACTCCCGAGCCGGGCGCTGATCACGAAGTCGTCATGGCGCCCAACGGCCTGGGCGAGACTGAAATCCTTCGGATCGGCGAGTTCAACCGAGATCCGCTCGTTAAGCACTCCTGAGTCCGGATCGGCCATCAGCTGATGGAGGTGGAACTGGGTCATCAAGACCCTGGCATCGGCTTCAAGAGTTGAAACTCCATCGCGATAGCAGAGAACAACGGTGTGATCGTGCGTATCGGGCCCGACGAGCTTCTCGAGCATCACCTGATCGTCACCTTCGGTCTCCACTACGTCTGCACTCAGATTGGCAAGCGAGCTGGCCCAATCGAACTCGCCCCGATCCACCAGGTTCATGTCCACGACGAGGGTGAGGCTCGATCCGCGTGGAGCTGAACGGTCAAGCTCGTCAACTAGCCTGCGGCCGAGGTTGTTCCACCCAACGATCAAGTGCCGCTTCGGGCCAAAGCGCGCCCCTTCTTGTTGCTCCAAGGCTGCGGCTCCCTCGCCCACGACGCCAGAGCTCATCTCGGAATTCTTAGTCGGCGGGAGCTGAACTCCTGTGTAGACGATGGTCGAGTCATCCTCGGCAATTAGGATCGCCGTGTCGTCCTCCGTCACAACCAGCGACGGATCCGGACTGATCTCGATCTCGCCGCTCCCATGGCGCACTCCGATCAACGAGGACTCGGCAAACGCGAACGCAGCTTCGCGAAATGTTCGCCCGGCAAGTCGCGAGTCGGCGTGGAAGTAAATCTCGTCGCCCGCGAAATCAAGTAGGTCCTGATAGGTGGCCGAGAGCCCGGGCTGGCGAAAGGCCTGCGCTGCGATTGCATCGACTATGCGATCGGTTAGCACCGAAATCACCCTGCCTCCAGTCGCAAGCTCTACTGAATGCGCCGCGCCGGCGCCCGCGAACTCGGCCACGATCGGTGCCTCAACCTTGAGGTCGTCGTTGACTAGAGCCAGCACCGTCTTGGTGACCACTGCATCGGGCGATTCCGATTCGGGCAAGACAACGACGATCGACTTGGCGCCAGCCGGATTTACCAGCCGGAGATCCTCCAAATCCGACACCTCTCCGGTTCGATAGACCAAGCGGGTCGGCTTGGGGCGCGGCACCCTCGCCGCCACGGTGTCCTTCATGGTGGCTACATCGAGGGGAGACATGATCACGACGCATGCGTGACTCTCGCTCAAGTTGGCTTCGACGATCTCGGAGACAATCGTAGGCACCCTGTGCGACCACCCTAGGATCAGAGTGTGCCCGGTCTCGACGACCTGGCTGCGCCCCTTGCCCAGTTCGGTGAGGCGTCGATCGATGCCGTTTGAAATCAAACCGATCAGCGAACTGACGATGAAGATCCCGCCGACGGTAGCCGAGAGCGCTATCAGGCGAAATCCCCAACCGGCATCCTGCCCCATCGTGCCGGGGTCAAGCGTCCGGACCAGCATCAGCCAAATTCCCTCGACGATCCCGACCTGCTCACCCCCGCTAGCTGCGAATTTCGCCAGCGCCAGAATGATTCCGGCGACACCGACGACCACAGCAGTCGCTATGGCGAGCCAGATAAGAGCTGCCCCACTCCCGCGCAACAGTGTCGAGTCGAACCAGTAACGTGCGCGGGCTCGCAATCTTGGCGCCCCAGGCTTTCCGCCCTCAACCATTCGGCCCTCCATAGGTTCCGATCCTCAGCGGCCGCAATTGTCGCGAATGGGCGCTGGCAGATGACGTGGTCGTCACAATCCGTCAGGATGGACCGGTAATTCCAGCGGATGGGGATGTTTGGCGATGAGCATCGACGAAGATCGAAGTGCGTCCGACACAGAAGTTGATGAGCACGGAGAGGATCCGGCGGCCGTACGGGCGGCTGCTCGCAAGGAGCGCCAGATCGAGGCGGGCACGAGCGGAGAGAAGAAGGGCCTCGGGCTGAAACGGCAGGAGCAAGATCCGACAGCTCCCGCTGAAGATCCCGATGATCCACTAGCTTCACTGCGTGACCCCCGTAGCAAGCTGTGGCTAGCAGGGGCCATTACGGCCATCGCGCTGCTCGCGATCGTCGCGTTCTCGCTTCCTGCAGGCAATGAGGCGACAGGCCGCCCCACGCCCCCCTGGGCAGTGTGGGCGATCGTTCTGCTCGCAGTCGCTCTCGCCGCATATGTATTTCTTGCCGAGCGCCAGTACAGCGCTCTATACCAAGGCGCTACCGCTCGCATGCTTGCGCTCGGACGCTCCCGAATTGCACCAGCAGATGCCGAGGCCCTTCAGGAGGCGAGCGGCGCCCTCACCGCCGGCCTCCCCTTGTCGGACACGCTGCAGATCATTCTCTCGGCAGCCGTTCAGCTTCTTGAGGGCAATGAGGGATCGATCATGCTCCTCGACCCCGAAGACAACCACCTTGAGACTGTCTGCTACCGCGGTGATCCAGACCGCTACGAACCCTTCGCCAAGATCGCCATGGGGCAAGGAATAGCAGGGCGCGTGGCCGAGTCCCGAAAGGGTGTGGCACTGTCCGGCCCTGCCGACCCGGAAAAGTTCGCCGGCCTGGTGGACAAGAAGGTCAAGATCGACTCCTCGATCTGTGTGCCTCTGATAGCGGCTGGAAAGCTGATTGGCGTCCTCAACGTCAACGACACCGTTGGAGGGCGCGGCTTCGACGATGCGGATCTGACAACACTTCAGGTCTTTGCCGACGATGCAGCGGCTGCAATTGTTCATTCGGCCGGAATCCGCTAGGAAGCCTCGCTCCCGGCGAGACCCGCACGGCAATCCCATGAACCGGAGTCCACTCAGCTGACCGAGATCACCCAACCCAAGAATGCAATAGTCATTTTGCTCGACTCCCTCAATCGCCACATGCTTGGCGCATACGGCGGGACCGAGTTCGAGACGCCCAACATTGATGCGTTTGCCAGGAAATCAATCCGCTTCAACAACCATTTCGCGGGGTCACTGCCGTGCATGCCCGCGCGCCATGACATGCTCACCGGTGCCCTTGACTTCCTCTGGCGCCCATGGGGATCAATCGAAATCTGGGAACACTCGATCACCTGGTACCTGAGCCGGATTGGCGTCACTTCCAAGCTAGTGACCGATCACCCGCACCTCTTCGAATCCGGAGGGGAGAACTACCACACCGATTTCAGCGCCTGGGACTACCAGCGCGGCCATGAGTCAGATCCGTGGCGCACCCGCCCAGACCCATCATGGATCGGCGCGCCAAGCTTCGGCCGCGGTCACATGCCATATGACAACTCGCGCGGATGGTTCACGAGCGAGTCCGACTTTCCGGGACCACGCACCATGGCCGAAGCCGCCCGCTGGATCGAAGAAGAGTCCCCGGGTCCAGAAGACCAAGAACGCTATTTTCTTTTCGTCGACGAGTTCGACCCGCACGAACCCTTCGACACCCCGGAACCATACGCGTCGATGTATGACAATTCCTGGGAAGGGCCACACCTGATCTGGCCTCCATACGCGGTTGGAGCCAAGGAGAAGGGCCTTCTCGGAGAGGACGAGGCGAGGCAAATCCGTGCCTCCTACGGTGCCAAGCTCACCATGATCGACCACTGGTTCGGGCGCCTGATCGAGGCGATCGAGAAGAAGGGCCTCATGGACTCAACCGCCGTGATTCTTTGTACAGATCACGGTCACTACCTTGGTGAACACGACACCTGGGGCAAGCCCGCCTGTCCGCTCTATGAGCCACTCGCCCACACGCCAATGCTGATCTCCTGGCCGGGAGTTGAACCCGGGGTGCGTGACGCTCTTACTACCAACGTCGACATCTTTGCGACCGTCGCTGAGATCTTCGAGGTCACGGGGAAGATTGAGCACCGGACACATGGAAAGCCCCTTCAGGATGTGATCTCAGACCCGACCGCGCGGATTCGGGACTACGCCCTAGCCGGGGTCTGGAGCAGAGAAGTACACGTGATTGCGGGGCCGGGAGTAATTGGATCGCAGGGAAGCGCAGCGACAGCCGCGCCGACAAAGTACGCGAGAGCGCCCGAGGTGGAGAACGCGCCACTTAGCATCTGGTCCAATCGCTGGTCCACCATGCCGGTCCCGCAGGTCCCAGGATTAGAGCTCCCAAGACCCGACGGCCGCGCATCCCTAAAGAGCATGCCGGGATCGGAGATTCCCGTGATATGTCAACCGTTTCAGCCTGGCGATGTTCTTCCGTATTGGGCATTCGGCCGCTTCAACGGAAACCATCTCTTTGCTCTTGGAGATGACCCCGAAGAAGAGCGCAATCTCGCCGGCTCAACGACTGAAACCGAGGCCGCCGATCTACTCAGGTCCGCCCTCGAAGACGTCGAAGCACCCGCCGATCAATTTGCCCGCCTTGGGGTGGCATAGAATCAGGCCATGCCTCTTTACGCTTACAAGTGCAACAGCTGCGGACACGACTTCGATGCCCGCAACGGATTTGATGACCGCGACGACGCAAACTGCCCCGAATGTGGCGACGCTGCTCGCAGGCTCATATCAACCGTCGCGGTGACTGGGGTCAAGGGCCCTTCTTCAGAGCCATTTGGCGGGTGCAGCCCGGACATGTGCGCCATGCGCCAAGAAGCCGGCATGCCCTGCTCTATGAATGCCTGAGGCCGAGGTTCGCTTCACCTTTGGCCTGTGGACCGTGGGCAACCGCGGTCGCGACCCGTTTGGGTTTGAAACCAGGCCTTCACTCGACCCGGTAGAAGCAGTACACAAACTCGCGGAGCTTGGGGCATACGGCGTCAACCTCCACGACGACGATCTGATTCCTCCGGGATCAACTGCTGCCGAAAGAGATTCGATTGTCGCGAGATTCCGCGATGCCCTGGAGCAGACGGGGATGCGAGTCCCCATGGCCACGACCAACTTGTTTTCGCATCCCGTCTTTAAAGAGGGCGCTTTCACGGCCAACGACCCCAAAGTGCGGCGTTACGCGGTGGCCAAGACGCTCGACTCGATCGATCTCGGGGTCGAATTGGGAGCGAGCGTCTACGTCATGTGGGGCGGACGCGAGGGCGTCGAGTGCGATGCCGCCAAGGATCTTCGGGCCGCCCTCGACCGTTATGCCGAGGGCGTCAACCTTTGCTGCGCGTACGTTCGAGATCAAGGCTACGACCTTCGCTTCGCGCTTGAACCCAAGCCGAATGAGCCGCGAGGCGACATGTTGCTTCCGACGGTCGGGCACGCGCTCGCATTCATCAATGAGCTGGCCTTCCCCGAGATGGTCGGGCTCAACCCCGAATTCGCGCATGAGACCATGTCGGGCCTGTCATTCACTCACGCCGTTGCCCAGGCCCTTTGGCACGACAAGCTGTTCCATATCGACCTGAATTCGCAAAGGCCCGGTAAGTATGACCAAGATTTCCGCTTTGGCTCTGAAGGGCTGCGCGATGCCTTCTACCTGGTGAAACTTCTTGAGGATTCCAACTGGCCCGGCATGCGCCACTTCGATGCCCATGCCTACAGAGTCGAAGACCACGAAGGCGTGTGGGACTTTGCCCGGGGTTGCATGAAGACCTATCTCATCCTCAAGGAAAAGGCAGCTCGCTTTCACGACGACCCCGATATCGGGGAGGCTCTCGAGGCAGCCAAAGTTTCGGCAATTGCCGAGCCGACTTCGCCGAACGGTCTTGGGAGCGAGGCGATTGCAGCAATTCGCTATGAGCAGTTCGACCTCGAAAGCCTTGGGGCACAGGGCTATGGGCATGAGCGCCTCGACCAGCTCGTCAATGAACTTCTTATGGGAGTCAGGTAGAAGGTCGGGGGATGCTGATCATGGATGAGACGGCTCGCAAGCACCTGTGTGATATCGAGGTGGCCGCTGCCCTGATTCGTGGATTCGTGGCTGGAAGCGACGTCACAAGCTATGAGTCTGACGACATGATTCGCTCATCCGTCGAACGACAGCTCCAAGTCATCGGCACCGCCGTGAAGCACATCGGCCGCGGCGACGACAGCCTGGGATCGAAGCTACCCGGCGGCGAACGCTTCGCTGAAGTTGCGGAAATGCTCGACGATCCGTTTGGCGAAGTGAGCACCGAACTCACTTGGGGGCTCGCCACCGAACTGCTAGATCCGATCGCCGATGCAGCCACAGAGCTAATCGAGTCTAGCCAGCCCGCGTAACGGGCACGCTGTGCCCAGCTGCGCGCAGAATACCCATGACGGCGAGAAATGCGAATCGCCAAATCTGTTCATGGGGAGGAATGGCAATGGGCCAAAACGGTGTAATTGACTTTCGCGTAGAGACGCGGGCGCCTCAGCTTGCTGCGGCAATCAGGGTGGCCGGTGATCCTGATGAGATCGAAGCGACAATGGATTCCATAGAGGCGCGGGTAATGTCGGCGCTCGAAGCGCAAGGCGTCGCACCCGTTGGTCCATCGTATTGGCGCTACTACGAAATGTCAGACACGTGCTTCGATTACGAAGTGGGGTTTCCGATTGATCAAGCTGTTGAGGAGACCGGAGGGATACAACTCACATCCCTACCGGGTGGCGAAATCGCGGTTCTCACATATCGAGGACATCCGGACCAGACTCCGGACCTATACGAGGCCATGGAAGCTTGGATGGAGGAGAACGACCGATCGCCTCGAGATGTCCCGTGGGAGGTATACAAGTCGCTCCCACATGATGAATCGGAGAACTGGGATGATGCCGTGACAGAGCTTCATTACCCAAGCAAATAGGGCCGTCCGACTTCAACGTAATCCGTCTCGGCCGACAACACACGCTCGCGAAACTGCCCTAGCTTCACTAGTGCGGCACTATTTCTGGATGTTTTGCGAATCCGTCCGCCAACACTCCGATAGCATCTCCGACCATGACGAACGCACCTGAAATCACAGAAGAAGACCTGACCGCATCGGCGATTGCTTGGGATCTCGAGCCACTCCTCAACGGCAAAGAGATCGATGAGTTTCTCGACCGCGCAGACGCGCTTGCTGAAGAGATCGAAGCCGACTTCAAGAACCGAATCAGTGAACTTGATGCCGGAGGTCTCGCGACCCTCATGGAGAAGTTCGCCGAGTACGAAGAGATCCTGGGGCGCGTGGGCTCGTATGCCGGGCTGAAGTTCTCCGAGAACACGACAGATCCCGCAAACGGCGCGCGCCTCGCGAAGGTCGAGGAGCGGGCAACGCGAGCACAGACCCACCTCGTCTTCTTTGAGCTCGAATGGTCGGCGCTCGACGAAGCTCACGTCGAAGGACTTCTAGAGGATGAGCGCCTTGAATTCTGCACCCATTACTTGCGCAACATTCGGCGCTATAGGGAGCACCTACTGACCGAGCCGGAAGAGAAGTTGCTGACCGAGAAGTCGGTCTCGGGCAAGGCTGCGTGGGTGCGGCTTTTCGATGAGCTGACCTCCGCGATAACCGTCGAAATACCCAATCCGTCTGACCCCGAGAGCAGCGAGACAACGGTGGCGGGCCTAGAGCAGGGCCTCTCACTGCTACAACACCCAGATCGTGAACTGCGCCGACGGGCGGCCGAAGCGATCACCGAGGGGCTGGCACCTGGACTCAAGACTCGGGCCTATGTCTTCAACACTCTTCTTCTTGACAAGTCTGTCGATGACCGGCTTCGGACCTATGACTCGTGGATTTCCTCGCGCAACCTGGCAAATGAGGCATCCGACGAATCAGTTCAGGCGCTCGTCGATGCGGTGGTAGCTCGCTATGACATTCCCCAGAGGTGGTACTCGCTCAAAGCCAAGGTGCTCGGGCTCGACCGCCTTGCAGATTACGACCGCATGGCATCAGTTGCAGGGGACGAAGCACAGTTCACGTGGAGCGAGGCAAGGGAGATCGTGCTCGACTCGTATGCCTCCTTTTCGCCTGAAATGTCGGAAGTCGCCAAACGCTTCATGGATGACGGCTGGCTCGACGCGCCCGTGCGCCCCGGAAAGCGCCCCGGCGCCTTTTGCGCTTACACGGTCCCGAGCCATCACCCCTACGTCTTGCTCAACTGGACCTCGAAGGCCCGCGATGTATCGACTCTGGCTCACGAACTGGGGCATGGAATACATGCGTGGCTTGCTCGAGATCAGGGGATATTTCACCAAAGTACTCCGCTCACCCTGGCTGAGACCGCATCAGTCTTCGGCGAGACGGTGACAACCAACGCCTTGCTTTCGCGCCTCGATGATCCGGGCGCTCGCTTTTCACTTCTAGCCGAGATACTCGAAGGTTCAATAGCAACGGTCTTCCGGCAGATCGCAATGAACCGCTTCGAGGACGCGGTTCACACATCCCGACGAGAAGAAGGTGAGATCTCGCCTGATCGCTTCGGTGAGCTGTGGGCGCAAACTCAAGAAGCCATGCTCGGGCACTCAGTTGAAATCACGGAGGGATACCGCACGTGGTGGAGCTACATACCGCACTTCATTGGTACGCCTGGGTATGTCTATGCCTACTCCTACGGCCAGCTCCTCGCGCTTTCCGTCTACTCACGCTTCGAGGTCAATGGCGACGACTTCGTACCGGCCTACATCGAGATGCTCTCGGCCGGCGGGTCGAAGTCTCCGGAAGAACTTGGCGCCATTGTGGGATGCGATCTCGGCAATCCTTCTTTTTGGGATGCGGGACTTGAGATAGTCGCGGGGCAGCTGGAGGCCGCCGAGGCCGCCGCACTGGAGGCCGGACGACTCAGCTGACGGACCGTTCTGCTAAGCGGGTGTCTCCTGATTGATGCCGGACGAAGGCGCGTCAATTGACGTTGCAGCGCCAAATCCGGCTGAGTCGGAGTACCAGCGCGTCTGACCGGACGGCGGAATGAAACGCACTCGGTACTGCCATCCCGACGCGGAAGTCGCCGCTACCTTTACGGAGTAAGTTCCGTCTCCGGCGCTCACGGTGTTCTGCGGACTCGCGCAACCGCAGCTGGTATAGGCCGAGACAGTCGCGCCGGGGAGTGGCGAGCCCGACCGGGTTACCTCACCCGAAATCAGACCGGCACTGCGCAGCGAGAAATTCGCCACCGACGGGACCGTGACCGGAGTGGCTTCGGCGTATCCGGGAGCACCGTCAGACCAGATGTTCTCGTGCGTCAGCGGTCCCTTGACCAAGATCTTGTAGGTCTTCGCCGGGTCCAAATTGAACCGGTATCGCCCGAGCGCGTCGGTCTTGGTCCAGCCTGCAAAGGCTCCGGAAGATGCGTCATAGGCGTACGCATAGACCCCCGCAAGATCTGCGGCTGAGTCTGAATCCTTCACATAGCCGGTGACCTCGCCTGCCCCCGGAATGACCATGTCTATGCCTGTTGCCGGAGCGTCAACGCACTCAGATGAGGAGAAGTTGGTCTTCCCGTTGTACCAACGGGGCTGGATTCCTTGGCTCGGTGGAAGGAAGAGAACTGCATAGCCATCGCCGGAGGCACACGACGTCTCAGGAACCTCGATCGACCACGCGCCTGCTGGATCTGTGATGCAGCACTGATACGCCACAAGTGTCCCGGTCGATTTGGAGTACACAGAGACCGACCCCCACATCCCGCCGGTGAAGGTTCCAGAGACTGTGACTAGCGGTAGCGCTGTGAGCTGAACTGAGGGGGAGACCCGAGTCCTATTTCCAGCGTCGTCAACCGCTCTGACCGCCACCCACTTGCCCTCGAGAGCGCGTGGGAGGTTGAGGCTCTCAGTGCTGCCTGCTGCAGACGGGGATGGCAATGCTCCCCCGTAAACACTTGCCGACGACCAGGTGGCGTCTGTTACCGGAGAATCGGCATAACGAACTTCATACGACTGGGCCGAACCGCAGCGTCCGTCATCTCCCGGGGCCACGAACGACACGCGCGTGCCTGAAGCTGTCGGTGCCGCCGCAACTTCAGTCAGCGCTCGCGGCAGGGTGGCATCTGTGGCCGAATTACCAGAGTTCGCAGGATCGTGCCCGTAGCGCGGCCATCCCGCACCACAGACAGTGCCTGCGGTATTCCACGCGTAGAGATAGCCCCGACGGGTCATGGCAATTGCCACCTGACTGCCGTCTCCTCTCCAGTCACCGACGGCCGGTGTAGCCATGTTCCACGACCCTGTGTACTTGCCCCACCCCGCCGGAACTGCTCCGCTGCCGTCAACTGCGCGCACGTCGTTTTCGCCCGAGGGCATCACCGCGTCAAGGTCGCCGTCTCCGTCAATGTCAGTAGCGATTGGCTGGCTCATGCTCTGCGAATCGTTGGTCGGGTGAGGAAAGCCGTCGAGCATCACTCCCCCCGACGTGCCATCTGCACCCGGTTGCGTGAGATCGACGCCGGCATACAGGAAGCTCGACGGGCTCGAATCGCCGTCATTAATCATGTCAATAAGCTGGCCTGGCCCTGAGGCGGCGATGAGCATGTCGGGAACTCCGTCGCCATTGAGGTCCGAGAGTGCGAGCCCTCCTCCTCCACCTCCGTAGCCTGGTTCAGGCGATGCTGACCCGACACCGTTGCCACCACCAAAAACGGGCATGTCCTTGCCGTCGCCGTCGCGTCCGTAGTAGCTAATGCCACTAGCGTTGTAGAGCACCGGAAGGCCGGCTATGCCCTGTGCGGCAACTTCCGGCGTGCCGTTGGAATCAAGGTCGATAGCGACTGCTTGGGAGTTGATCCCGTTGACCATGACCGGCGCAATCTCCTTGCTGAAGAGGGGAACCCTGACGGGCCAACCAGGAAGGAATACGTTCGCGTGCAGCGCGCTTCCAGAAGGCACGCCCGTCGAAGAAAGCCCCTCGGGGTGAATTGCAAAGAGCCGACCGTTTCCTCCGCCCAAAGGAGCAAACGCTGAGAAGTCGTATGCGGCCGGAATATTCAGCGCCTCGCCGTAGACCTCGTTCGAGCCGATCACAACCTCTGGCTTGCCATCGCCGGTGAGGTCGACGAGCGTAGGCGTGGTCATGATCTTGGTTCCTCTCGCCACGCCGGAGCCCGCGACAAATGTCAATCGATGGTTTGTCGCGTTCACCGATGCCACCTTTGCCGGATCCCTCAGCAGTACCGGCCAGCCAGCAAGCTTCGATCCGTCGGCATGCCACGCATACACATGCCTGTCTTGGGCGCCGGCCACGATCTCCTTGACGCCGTCGCCATCAAGGTCGCCGACGGCTGGATTGGCCGAGATCGCCCAATGGACGCGATTTGCGCTGTTTCGCGCAGCGGGGACCGAGTAGTTGGGCTCGGTTCTCACGGGGAATCCTGGCCTCAGCGAGCCGTCAGCTTGAAAGACATAGACACGCCCTTCGTAGTCTGCGACCACCACTTCGGGCTTGCCGTCATTGTCGAGATCCGAGAGCGCCGGGGCGCCGCGGGCAAGTGAGGCGCGAACAACCCCTGGCAAGGCCCCACTCACATGACCGGCAGATCCAGTTTGCAGCGGCGCGGGATTGATTGCCGCTGGCCATCCGGCAATCTCGGTGCCATCGGGCCGGTAAGCGTGCAGCAACCCGCCACTGTCGCCAATGATCATTTCGTCACGGCCATCGCCATCAAGATCTGCAAAGCCCGGGCTGCTGTCGCCGCTGACTCCTAGTCGCTTGGGAAAACCAGGCAACAAGTCGGTGTCATCATGTATTGACACCTGCTTCTGGAATTCGCCCTTGTTGCCAAAGGTGTCAATGGCTCGCAACCGAAGGCGGATTGCGAACTTCTCTGGATCTCTGTGGTGCTCAGGGGTCGCGGCCGAGCCTGTGGGTGTGATCACCGCGGCGACGGCCGACATGTCAAGGGTGCCAAGCACGCCGTTGACAGCTGTTGCCGACGATCCACTTGAGATCGGAGTCCATGTGTCGGCACCCGGCCAATCCGGCGGCTGAACTCCCGGCGCCCACTCCAATGCCCACGAGAAGCCAGGGGTCCTGTTGGCAGCGACTCGTCCGCTGATCTCCACATCCGCCGATGACGGCAAGACGTCAAACCAAAGAGGCGACGTGATTTCGACCTCAGGCGGAATCAGCGGTGCTGCTGTCATCGAATCCGAGACCAATTCGGCCATTCGCCTAGCGTTGGTGCGTCCGTATCCCGTGTGCTGATCCCAGCCTTCGACTGTGTGCCACTTCTCTGTCGGAAAGAACCCGATGGCGGGGGGCATCGCGAAATTGTTTGCGGGATCGCCGCCTCGCGGCGTCGAGAAGTCAATATCGTCTGCACCAGCTCTGAACAGCTGCCACAGCTCATTTGGTGACAATGCGAACGGCGCCGTGGAGCCGTCATCCCTGATGTAGTTGGAAAGCCGGCCCTGTGCGACCCGATTCTTCGCGACCGATAGCGTCAGAGCAGCAATACCAGAGTTGTTTCCGGTTGAACCCGACGAGCAGCTGGTAGTTGAGGTGCTCACATGAATCTTTCCCCCGCGATTTGAGCACCAATTTGAATACAGGTAGCCAGCCGGATTTCCTGGCGAGTCTCTCACTGCCCTGGAAACCATCACGCGCTCGAGACCAGCTGGGAAGTTCTGGTGACCCGCCTCTTCGTTAGCAGAGGCCGCTATGACGGTCATCCCTTTGGAATGAGCATAGTCAGCGGCCTGCTGAGCGAAGTCCTGCACGGAGAAATGGCCCAGTGCGTTGGCGGCCACATCGGCTCCTGTGTCGGCTGCGTAAACGATCCCTCGGCCCCATGCGCCGGCTTCGATTACATAGGAGTCTCCAACGCGCACGGGAACAAACATGCACGATGGGCAGTTACCGACCCCGCTTCCGTCGCCCGCTTGGCCGGCAGCCTCATGGGCACGACCCTCGCCGTGACCAAATCCGACGTCATCGTATGGATTGTTGTCGTTCTCAAAGGCGTCCCACCCGGCAATGTCGTCAACGTAGCCATTGCCGTCACTGTCAACTCCGTCAGACCACCCGGGGGTAAGGATCAAGTCCTCGGGATCGATCCTGCTGTTGCCGTTGCGATTGGTGACCCTCGTGTCTTCGCAGATCCATGGCGAAGTGATCTTCGAGCAGTAGTCATTGATGTTGAAGACCCCGTCGTAGTTCTTGTCGTAGGGATGCGCCGGGTCAATCGCCGGCGTAAGAGGCTGAGGCTCAGGGAGCTCACCTGGATTCAGCCGCACCTTGGGAATCAGGCTCGTGTACTGGCCGCTCGTTGAACGCCAGTTGATCCCGTCATCAACAATCGCGACGGTCACGTCGGGGCGACCAGTAGTTATGCGCCATGCCCCCGTCACATCTGGCCCGATTACGCCGTGTAGCTCCTGCGGCGAACTGTCGAGTGCTGCGTTCCCTGACTGCGCGCCTGATTGCGCGATGTTGTTCGAGTAGTCAGATGGGTTCGTTGAACTGTAAAGATACTCTTGGAAATCGTAGGGGTTGCTTACAGCTGGAGGCTTAGCGGGCCACGGCTGGGAGGCGTTCGCCGGCTGGAGGATACCAAGTAGCAGCATCGCGATCGCCACGACGCCCCCCCTAGCTGGACCTCGCAGATACTTCCTCAACACATCCCCGGCTTTGCCCCGCGCAGAGTCCTTGCACGACGTTAGGCGCGCATCGTGATGGCGCCTGCACCACGTAAGTGACCATGATAGCCACATTCAGATGACTGAACTTACCTCAGTCGTCTCGACATCCAAGGTGCTGAAATGAAATGCCTGAGAACCCCAGACAGCCGCTTTGCCAGTCTTCCCGGATATGACTTCAAACCAAACTACGTAGAGGTCGACGACACCGATGGAGGTCTCCTGCGCATCCACTACCTCGATGAAGGGCCGCCAGATGCCAAGCCGGTTCTAATGCTCCATGGCGAGCCATCGTGGTCCTATCTCTATCGCAAGATGATTCCGATTTTCGTCGAGGCCGGACACCGTGCAATCGCGCCCGACCTTCCCGGATTCGGACGTTCCGACAAGCCAGCCTCGCGACGCGACTACACCTACGAACGCCACGTTGCATGGATGCGATCGTTCCTTGAGGCACTCGACCTCACGAAGATCACGTTGGTCTGCCAAGACTGGGGAGGCCTCATCGGGTTGCGCCTCGCGGCCGAAAATGAAGCCCGCTTTGCTCGAATTGCGGCGGCAAATACTTTTCTGCCCACGGGCGATGCCGACCCCGGCCCTGCGTTCAAGGCGTGGCGCGAGTATTCGCAGAACGCACCAGATCTCAAGGTTGGCAACATCGTTGCCGGCGGATGTGCGACCCGCCCATCCGACGAAGTAATTGCCGCATATGACGCCCCCTTTCCCGATGACTCCTACAAGGAAGGGGCGCGGGAATTCCCAGTCTTGGTGCCAGTTGATCCAGACGATCCAGCTGCCCCGGCCAATCGTGCCGCCTGGGAAGTCCTAGCCAAGTGGACGAAGCCCGTCTTGACTGTTTTTGGCGACAGCGATCCGATTACACGAGGCGCGGAGCGCGTGCTTCAGCAGGCGATCCCAGGCGCTTCAGGGCAACCCCACGCGACGATTGAGGGCGCGGGCCACTTCATTCAGGAGGACAAGGGTGAGGAACTGGCTGCCGCGATAGCCGATTGGATGCGCGGCTGAACGGAACTTGAGCCCGGACCGCTTTACGCGCGCGGCCAAGAACAACTAGGGTTGCACATCCGTCACTGTGGACCGCAAGGTCCCGGGCACAAGGAGATAGAAAATGGCAGATGATCCTCGCGCACAACTTGCCGAGATGGTCAAAGACAAGTCAGACGAAGAGATCGCAGCTGGCATAGAGGCAGGCGGCGGAGCCGACACTGTTCTCAGCCAGATCTTCGACGCGATGGTCGGCGCATTTGATGCCGACAAGGCGGCGGGGCAGGAAGCGGTCATCCAGTGGGACATCACCAATGGCGATGACACCCTCAACTACACCCTCGTCGTTGCAGACGGGAAGTGTGAGCTCAAGAAGGAGCCGGGCGACAACCCACGGGTCACCATGGAGATGTCACTCCCGAATTACCTGCGCCTGATCACTGGCAACCTTGACGGCATGCAGGCGTTCATGAGCGGCCAGCTGAAGATCAGCGGCGACATGATGTTTGCCCAGGTCTTCCAGGGCTGGTTCAGCCAGGGCTGATTACCTGATCTACAAATAGAAAGGGCGCCTACCCGCCTGGGTTGGGCGCCTTTTTCTGTTTAACACACGCTCTCAGGTTTTGCTCTTGTTTTACATGGTTTACGCATGATACGGTACTAGACATACCTCCCCGTGATAAATGTACGATTTGTCCGAAGGGAGCTCTCTTGGCATCTGAAGCCGCTAGGCACAAGCTGCACACTGCGCTAGAGGGGTCAATTGGTGAAGCGAGCGCCGGGGCACTAATGCAAATGCTCCCGCCTTATGAATGGCATGAAATCGCCACAAAGGCCGATCTGGCCACGTTCAAGGACGTCATGGTTCTTCACTTCAAAGTGATGGAGCAACGATTTGACGCCAACGACCAACAGCATGCCGAATTCATGGGGCGGATCGGGTCCCTCGAATCCGATGTGGCCGAGATCAAGACCGATATTGCCAGGCTGGACTCAAAGGTTGGCACACTCGGCGGGCGAGCTGATGCGCTGGACAAGCGGGTTGATGCGCTCGATTCCAAGGTCGATGGGGTCATAGAGCGGGTTGATGCGCTCGATTCCAAGGTCGACGGGGTCATAGAGCGGGTTGATGCGCTCGATTCCAAGGTCGATGGGGTCATAGAGCGGGTTGATGCGCTGGACGCGAAAGTCAGCGATCTTGACGGCAAATTCAACGGCCTGCTGAGCTCAATCAACAATGACGTGGCTCACGCACTGCACCGGAATACTCTCGCCAACATCGGCATCATGATCGCGTTTCTCTCTCTTCTGGTGACCGCACTCAAGCTCGCCTAATCAACGGAGACCCAGTCATGCCGCGCCGCGGACGGCGTGGACTTCCAATCTATTTTCAGTTACTATGAAACTAGATTGGCGAAAGGTCGGTGGAAGTTGACTGGCGCAGGCGCAGCTCTGTCATCCCTCAAGAGACGGATCGGGGCCATGCACTCACTCTGGCGCGAGGCTGGTGATTCTCAATCCCTCGACCATGTAAACCACTTCGAGCGCGACGGGGTGTTGCCAATTGCATTCAGCATGAACCACTGCGTGCGAATCGAAGATCAGACGGTTCAACAGCTCTTTAACGCGTCACCCCCTTTGTGGGTCGCAGGGTCGTGGGCTGAAAAAGTCGGCGTCACGGTCGATGCAGCCGGCAAGGAGCAGACAGTCGAGGAAATGCAGATTCTTAGATTCGGTGACTACCAAGCGTTCCTTCGATACATGAGTGAGGTCTTCGATGCGACCGAGACGTGGCTTGACTCACTGAGCCCTGCCGACCTCGAGACGATCTTGTTCGGCGGCGCGAAGCCCGATGTGTTTTCGAAGACCTACTCCGCCAGGGTTGTCGGCGACGGTCCATACACGCTTCTTGATGGAATCGAGTGCTGGATCTTCCAACACGGAATTCGCCATCTCGGCGAGATGGAACACGCGCGGGCCCTGGTCGGCCTCGGCGGACTCACGTCGTAGTCACGGCAGACGAAAGGGTCAATCGTGTTCAGCCTCATCCTTCTCGGAACGGGAAGCCCAATTCCCGATCCGAAGCGGGCTGGGCCCGCAATGCTTGTCAAGGCAGGCAATCTATCTATCGTCGTGGATGCGGGACGAGGGCTAATGATGCGCCTCGCGTCTGCAGGCATTCCAGCGCCAGCCGTGTCAGCACTCATGCTCACCCACCTTCACTCGGACCACACTCAAGACATCAGTGATCTACTTACCACGCGCTGGGTACTTCCGGTAGATGCGCAACCTCTTGAGATCTTGGGGCCCTCCGGGACTGCCGAACTCCTTGAGCAGACGATCGAGACTATGACCACCGACATTGCATACCGGATGGCCCACCACGACGACCTGATCGAGCCTCCCACCTTCAACGTGACAGAGGTTGGCCCTGGAGTAATTCTCGAACGCGACGGCTTGGTTGTGAGATCAGCCCTGGTTGACCATGCGCCGGTTGATCCCGCGCTTGGCTTTCGCTTCGAGTACGAAGGGAAGGTGCTGGCCATAAGTGGCGATACGCGTCCGTGCGCGGGGCTGAGCGAATTGGCCGCAGGTGCAGACGTGTACGTTCAAAACGTAGTGAGGCGATCGCTGATTGAGCACAGCCCGATCCAACGCTTTCGCGACGTGCTCGATTACCACTCGAATTTGGAAGAGACGGGGGTTACGGCTTCACGGGCTGGCGTTTCAAGGGTCGTACTCAGCCACATCGTGCCGCCACCCGATGACAGCGCCGATACTGGAATCGTCGCTGAGGTGAGATCGTCGGGATTCGAAGGCGAAGTGATTGTCGGAAGCGACCTGTTGGAAATCGCGATCTGATGACCAACTCCACCAAGACCCAAACTGCGAGACCAGAAGCATTGGCGAATCCGGCTTCGAGCCACATGGCGAGCGGGCGGAGTTCGGCTTCGATCGACGGTCGGGTTCGCCGGGGAGAGCGGAGCCGCGAGGCAATCGTTGGCGCAATGCTCGACCTGATCCGTGAGGGCGTGACGCGTCCATCCTCCAATCAGATCGCTGACCGCGCCGGGGTGACTCAGCGAACGCTCTTCAACCACTTCGCCGATGTACCCACCCTTATGGGGGAGGTAGTGGCTGCGCAGGTCGAGTTTGTCAGACGCAATCTGCCAGAGCCTCCTGAATCTAGCCTCCCAATCCTTGCGCGGGCAGAACAGTTCTTCGGTGAGATCGCCGGCCTGCTCGACGCAATCGCGCCGGTGCGAATCGCTGCCTACTCATTCCCAGTACGGATGGACGCAGTGGACGCCGGTGTCGAGAACGTTCGTTCGCTCCTGCGGGAAGCTATCGCTCAAACCTTCGCTCCCGAACTCGCCCGCCTATCGCACGCCGAGTTCGGCGAGGTACTTGACGAGCTTGAGGTCTTAGCGGATCCCGTCTCATGGCGGCTCCGCAGAGTCTTGCAGCAACATTCGTCACAAGCAGCAGCAATGCATGCTGCCCATTCGGCCTGCAAGATTGCCAAGCTGCGCTCGTGAAGCCGAAGTCCGCCCAGTCCCCAGAATTCTGGCTCCTGTCATTTCCGATTCCGGGAATCGCGCCACGCCTCGGGACCTTGGCCGAGGAGGGCGGTCTCGACGGAATCGTCTTTGCGGACACCCAGAACCTCGCGGGTGATCCATACTCCGAGCTTTGTCTCGTCGCTCGATCGACGACGAGACTCAAACTGGGCACTGGCGTCACCAACCCGGTCACGCGCCACCCGGCGGTCACTGCATCTGCCATCGCAACTGTTCATGCTGAGTCGTCAGGGCGCGCAATCTTGGGGATCGGCAGAGGCGACTCATCCCTGGCGTACATCGGCATGAAGCCTGCAACGGTGGCCGCACTCGAGCGCTATGTGCAACGCGTGCAGACATACCTTGCGGGTGAGACCGTTGACCTGGATGGATTCGAAAGCCGCAATCAGTGGATCTCCCTGACAGGTCTCCCCAAGATCCCGGTCGATATCGCCGCTACGGGGCCGAAGGTGATCGGAGTGGGAGCCCGTCTCGCGGAGCGAGTTACTTTCGCGGTTGGGGCTGACGCCGAGCGCATTTCCGCAAGTGTCGAGATCGCCAAGTCCGCCTCCAGCGAAGCGGGCAGGAGCGATGATCAGCCAAGCCTAGGCGCATTTGTCAACGTCGGGGTCAATGATGACGCGGCGACTGCGCGTGACCTCATCAGAGGCGGACTCGGCTCGTTCGCTCATTTCTCAGGAATGTCCGGAGCCGAGACCTCAAGAGTAAGTCCCAATGATCGAGCGATCTTCGAGGCCCTCGGAGCTGAATATGACATGGCGAACCACGGGATGCGCTCGGCCAAACACGCCAAGTTCATCGACGACGCATTCGTGGATAGGTTTGGGGTTGCAGGTGACTCCGAATACTGCATCAGACGCCTCGGGGAGCTACTGGATGCAGGAATCGAGCGCCTGGTCATAGTCGCGGGCTCACGCGACGCCAACCCAGGTGACTTCTTCAACTCAAATGCAAAGCTCATGCACGAGGTCGTCCCCGCACTGCGTGAGCAGTTCACGAAATGATTCCGGGCTACTACGACAGTCCTTGGCCATGTGAGGACGGCGGCCCGAAGCGCCAGGCCACCGTTAGGGGACTGCCTTCTCTCGATGTCTCGAAGCAAACCGTCGTTGAGGTGAACTCCCGGGAGGCAGTTGCAGCAACGATGGTTCTCCTTCGCGACGAGGGCGAGGTCTTCCTTCACGGCCAAACCCTCGGGTCGTCCGTCACATCGTGGGTCGAGAAGATTGATCCGCAAACGCTCTCACCGACCCACAGATCACCAGACTTGGAGGCGGGACCGTTCTGGCCGGGCGGTGTACTCATCCATCAGAACGGCGATATCTACGTGACGTGTGGCCGGTGGTGCCACAGACTCGACCCCGAGTGCCATGTCGTCACCTCGGTCGAGTTGCCGCGGGAGCGCCCCTACAACTCGCTTCTCGCGCTGCCTGATGGATCTCTGATCATGAAAGACCAAGTTCGCGACGGTTCCGGGCCATCACGACTTGTCGTTCTAGATCCTGATGGACTCGAAATGACCTGCGGCGAGGTTGACTGCCCGGAGGGAGTTGTGGCCCGCCTCTCAGCAGACGGAGAAACGGTCTACGTCGTTGGAACTAACTCGGTCTTTCGCTACCGATGGAACCGCCATGCCCTCAGTCTCGAGCTCGACGATTTATGGCGCGTCGAGTACCTTACCCGCCCCGATCAATCGTACGGATGGGATCCGGTCATCGCCGGAGGATGCCTATGGTTCATGGACAACGGAGATCATCGCTTCAGTGGAACGATGCGCGGCGCCGGGGTGGCTCAGGGCGCGGTCCATCTCTACCGCGCGCCAATTGAAGGTGGGCATGAAGGCGCCTTCGAGCAAGTTGCTGTTTCGGGATTGCCTGCGGGATCGATCACCAACCCTCCCCTCTACGACGAGGACCGCGGCATTGCGATTGGATTCGACTCGGCAAACGGAACACTCGCTGCGTGGCGCCTCGTTGAGGGCGAATCGGCGGCGCGTGACGGCAAGAAGCTCGAGTCTTCGTGGGAGATGTCCCTCGCCACCGCGAGCCACATGCTTCTTTTCCCCGGATCGGGCGAGCTCGTAGTCAACGACCATAGTGATTCGGGTGATTCGGCGGTTGTAGTTGACATTGAGAGCGGCTCCGAACTGATGCGAGCCGAGACAACAAGTCCGATCCAGTCAGTCGTGTTCCCTGCACCGGGGTGGGACAGGGATTTCTACTACTGCTCATTTGCGCGCCTCGCGCGCGTCGTCGTTGGAGAGGTGAATTGAACGTCCTGCTGATAACAACAGACCAACAACGGGCTGACTCCATTGGCGCATACGGCAATTCGGTATGCCAGACCCCCAATCTCGATCGCCTCGCGTCTGAGGGAACGCGTTTCGACGCTTGCAGGACGCAGAACCCGTACTGCCAGCCTTCAAGGGCAACGATTCTCACGGGGCAGTACCCGTCGACTCACGGCGTCGTGTCCAACGGAGTTGATGCGCCAGACGATCTCGCAGAGCATTCTCTCGCGAAGCTGCTAGGTGAGGCCGGCTATACAACAGGCATCATCGGCAAGGCCCACTTTGCCTCTACCTACCCGGTGCTTCCGACCGGGAAGATTGAATCGGTCGAAGGGTCAGCCTCTGTGCCAGAGGACTGGAACGGACCCTACTTCGGCTTCGACCATGCTGAGCTGCTTCTGTTCGGTCACATGCTTCGAATCGCGCCCCTCATGGGCATGTGGAATTGGTGTTACGGCCCGCCACCATTTGGACTCCACTACGCGAGATGGCTCTTCCGTGACGGCAAGGGAGCCGACAAGGTGCGGCTGATGCAACCGGAGGCCGCAGGGGCCACCTGGGACAAGACTCAGACTTGGCGGAATCAGCTGCCCGAGGAGGAGCATCCGACGACTTGGGTTGCCGACCGCGCAATCGAGTGGATCAAGAATTCGATGCGGTCTGGCAAGCCATTTTTCGGCTGGATCAGCTTCGCCGATCCTCACCACCCAATGGATGCTCCGCTCCCGTGGTGCGACATGTATGACCCAATGGACGTGCCACTCCCTGAGAAGCGTCCAGACGAATTCGAGTCCAAGAACGCATTTCATCGGATGTGGGGGCAGGGTGCCCTTGAAGGCAGCGGCTTCGAGTGGGCAAATCCAGGCGGAGCAAACCTGAGCGACGCACAGCTTGCGAAGATGATTGCCGGCTACTACGGCATGGTCAGCCAGCTAGACAGTGCGATCGGCCGGATCATGTCAACGCTAGATGAGCTCGGCATCGCCGAAGGTACCCTCGTCGTAATGACCTCAGATCACGGCGAGTTCCTCGGCGATCACCAAATGCTCTTCAAGGGCCCGTTGCACTACGAAGGTCTGCTTCGGGTACCACTGATCGTAAGGGGCCCTGGATTCCGGGCCAACGAGGTCAACGACGAGCCCGTAGGCACGATCGACCTCGTGCCAACCATCTTGGACTCAGTCGGCCAAGCGATCCCAGACGATGTGGAGGGCACCCGTCTGCTCAGCGGAGACCGAGAGCATGTTCTCACTGAGAACAATCACAAAATGGTCTTTGAACTGCCACTTCGCACGATCACGACACATCGCTACAAACTCACG
Source organism: Acidobacteriota bacterium (assembly GCA_003577105.1). Taxonomy (GTDB): domain Bacteria; phylum Actinomycetota; class Acidimicrobiia; order ATN3; family ATN3; genus ATN3. Next base: position 23,442 of record QEUQ01000028.1, read on the forward strand.
AGAACACTCATGAACGACGACATCGGTGAGCTCTTCGACCTTGAAGACGATCCGGGGGAGTTCGTCAATCGCTGGTCCGACCCCGCGTCTGCTTCGCTCAAGAGCGACTTGCTGGCGACCCTTGACGACGTAATGAATCACGACGTCCGGGAAGAGCCAATGGTCGGTGTTGTCGCGTAGGCTTGGCGGCACGCTCGCCGGCCTCACGTCAAGAGGAGCTGAAAGTGCCCATCCCAATAACTGAACTTGCCGAGAAGCTCATGACCGGAGAGGTCACGGTGGAGGAGCAAAACCCGTTCTTCCCCCCGGGTGATTTCGCCGAGGTTGCCGACGGGATCGGCTTCGTGGCCGCCATGGCAAATTCATCGGTCTTCAAGACAGATGACGGGCTCGTAATGGTCGACACCGGCAGTCCCTTCAGCGCCAGGGCGATCCACGGCAAGGTCCGCTCCTGGGTCGGCGACTCGGTGCGGCTCGACACGGCAATCTTCTCCCACGGTCACATCGATCACGTCTTCGGGGTCGGCCCGTTCGAGGAAGATGCCGAGAAGTCGGGATGGGCGACGCCCAAGGTAGTAGCGCATGAAGCAATGCCCGCCAGATTCGACAGGTACAAGCTCACTGCTGGGTGGAACGGCGCAATCAACCGGCGCCAGTTCTCCGTGCCAGGTCTTGAGTGGCCCACCGAGTACCGCTACCCGGACGAGACCTATCGCGACACCCACACCGTCGAGGTGGGCGGGATCGAGTTCGAGCTCCACCATTGCCGTGGCGAGACCGATGACCACACCTGGACCTGGGTGCCCTCGCGCAAGGCGCTCTGCACGGGAGACCTGATCATCTGGTGCTCCCCCAATGCGGGCAACCCCCAGAAAGTTCAGCGCTATCCGCGCGAATGGGCGATCGGACTTAGAGAGATGGCCGCTCTTGAACCAGAGATGCTCCTCCCTGGCCACGGCATGCCGGTGTTCGGGGCTGAGCACTGCCAGGTGATCCTTCTTGACACCGCCGAGCTGCTTGAGTTCATCCATGACGAAACCGTCTCGCTCATGAATGAGGGGGCGCGCCTCGATGAGATCATCCACTCGGTCAAGGTTCCGGAAGCTCTAATCGAGAAGCCGTATCTGAGGCCGGTCTATGACGACCCCGAGTTCATTGTCCGCAATGTCTACCGCCTCTATGGAGGCTGGTACGACGGCAATCCCGCGAACCTCAAACCCGCTCCAGACGCGGCGGTAGCGGCTGAGGTGGCATTGCTTGCAGGGGGCGTCGCTGCCCTGATTGACAGAGCGCTCGCCCTTGCGGACCAGGGCGAGCTTCGCCTCGCCGGCCACCTTGCTGAGATGGCGACACTGGCAGAGCCCGAGAACCGAGATGCCCACGCTGCCCGCGCATCCGTCAATGCCAAGCGAGTGGCCCATGAGACGGCTCTCATGTCAAAAGGGGTGTTTGGCGCGGCCTCCAGGGAGTCAGATGCCCGGGCCAGAGAGCTCGGCGAGGACTAAGGTCGCCTCAAACCAGAGACAACTCGGCGCTATGGCCTGAAAGGCGCGCGAGGAAGTTCTGCATCAACTGCTTACCGCCGCCGGTCAAGATCGACTCGGGGTGAAACTGAACTCCCCATGTGTCGAGCTCTCTGTGGTGCAGCCCCATGATCAGCTCGTCATCGGTCTCTGCCGTTACCTTCAGAGTCGCGGGCAATGTTGTCCGGTCAACGACCAAGGAGTGGTAGCGAGTTGCTTCGAACGGGATCTCCAAACCGGCGAAGATCCCCTCGTTGCGGTGGTAGATCATGCTCGTCTTCCCGTGCATGACTTCAGGCGCCCTGACTATCGAACCTCCGAAAACAGCGCCGATGCATTGATGACCAAGACAGACGCCAAGAATTGGGGTCGTACTCGAGTAAGCACGAATCACGTCGCACGAGACGCCCGCATCTTCGGGGCGGCCAGGGCCCGGCGAGATGAGTATTCCGTCGGGGCGCAGCTCACCGGCGTCGCCAACGGAAATCTCGTCGTTCCGGTAGACAAGGGGCTCTGCACCCAGCTCGCCAAGATACTGAACCAGGTTGTAGACGAAGCTGTCGTAGTTGTCGATTACGAGAATCCGCTGGGACATGCCCTGATGCTATCGGCACTGAAGCTTCGAACGCACTAGGTTTTCACTCTCGGCAAGTCGGCCTCGTGGCGGGTAGTGACGATCTAGCGGCAATCAGAAGTTCTCCGGCAGCAAGGTCGTCAGGTAGGGAAAGGCAACGAACCAGAGCAGCAGCCCCACGGCCACTGCTATCGCCACCAAGAGAGTCCATTTGAATGCGCGCCTCGCGCCAATTGTCATAGGCGCGGCTCCTGTATTCGGTCAGCCTCGACAATGAGACGCTGAGCAGCGGAGAAACGCGGGTGACACGTTGTAAGGCGCAGACGCGGCTTCTCTCCAGGCGCAAGCGGCAGAGTCACGCTCGTGTCGACGGGCAAGATGACGTACGACTTGGTCACCGAGTAGACACTTTCGCCTTCGGCAGTGATCACCCGGATTTCGTCTCCGGGTTCAAGCTGGTCAATGTTGGAAAACGGTGACGCATAGGTCGTGCGATGCCCCGAAATTACCGAACTCCCGTTGGATCCGGGGAATGCCGTCTCCGGCATGTGCCCTGGACCTCGAGTCAGCTCCTCATGCCCGACGCCCTCAACCACGATCATGTCCAGCCCCAACCTGGGGATCACCAATCGGGCGATGCTTTCGCCGTTCACCGGCCTCTTGAACGTTCCCCGAGCAGCGCTCTGCTGAATTTGGGCAAACTCATTGCGCAGTTCGGTCTGGGCCGCGGCCGTCTTCATGCCCGTCCCCCAGAACAGAAATGCGGCCAGCTCGAGCAGGACCAATCCGCCAACTATCGAAATCCACCCGATAGGCCTGAAGATCTGACTGATGACTGAGGGGCGGCCAGCGGGTTGATCCTCCACGTCTTCACGGCTGTGACGGCCTCTTGTGAAACTGCCCGTGCTCTCGCTCGTAACTTCGGGATGCGCGAAACCGGCCGCGGCACCGGCTTCAGGCTCGGCCGCCAGAAGGCGCTCTTTCACCCGTGAAGTTCCCATCTGAACACTCTACTTGTAGAGTTCTGCACTGTTGCCGAAACGGCGACTTAGTCGGAAGTGCTCCGGGGAGACGGCGGAATTGCCCAAGTCAAGATCGAAACGGCGTAGATACCAACCACCTCCAAGGCCACGCCCCAAGCCGAGCCCGGGTTGGTATGGCGCGGTCGTCATGACTCCCATTGGTGCTGGGATTGTCACGATCATCCTCAACTACACGGGAATCATCTGGGAAGTCAACAATGTGGCTCTGTGGGTGGGGATTGCCCTGATTGCTGTGGGATTCGCGCTAGCCACACGCTGGCGATAAGCAAGCTTCTCGCAGTTTTCCACATGGGTTTCCCCAAATTCTGTGGAGAACCGGGGCTGGCCGCCTAAGGCCCAGGTGAACCAAGCTTTACCAGGCTAATTACAAAGTCGTAATTCTCCCCAGAGTTATTCACAGCATGTGGATAACTGTCACTGATTCGCTGCGGCGTCAACTGGTTCCATCTCCTCCATGCAGTGGCGCGGAGGTTTCGCGTCGTCGGCCGGGGCGCGGGTCATTCGAATCTCGAGGCCACACACGCCGCACCTGTAGCGGACGTCCTCGGCTTCGACATCGACAGTCTCCGATCCATCTCGATCCGGACCGGGATTCGCGAGCCCGCGCAAAATCGCCAGACCGGCCCAAATCGCAAGCACGAAGAAGGCCGATCCGGCGATTAGTTTTAGCCAAAGGGGCATCTGAAGTTGCCGGGTTGAACAGTCTCAGCCAAGCCGCTCGATGATGGTGGCGTTCGCAAGTCCGCCGCCTTCGCACATCGTCTGGAGACCGTAGCGCCCGCCTGTCCTCTCGAGTTCGTGGAGAAGCGTGGTCATCAGCTTGGCGCCCGAGCACCCAAGTGGGTGACCCAAGGCAACCGCGCCACCGTTCACATTGACCTTTTCCATGTCTGGGTTGTATTCACGCGCCCACGCCAATACAACGGTGGCAAATGCCTCGTTGATCTCGACTAGGTCAATCTCATCGAGGGTGAGTCCGGCCTTTGCCAATGCCTTCTCTGTTGCCGGAATCGGGCCCGTCAACATGATCACCGGATCTACTCCGGCAAGTGCGAAGGTGTGGAACCGGGCTCGCGGCGTGAGGCCAAGCGAGAGTGCCTTCTCCTTCTCCATGATCAGCACGGCTGCCGAGCCGTCACTTATCTGGCTGGAATTCCCTGCAGTTACAACGCCGTCGGGCCGGAAACTCGGCTTGAGGGATCCAAGCTTCTCAAGCGTCGTGTCGAACCGAACGCCTTCGTCCTGAGTGAATTCCTCTTCGTTGCCGTCGATCTTCACCGGCACAGGAACGATTTCCTTCTCGAATCTGCCCTCTTCGATTGCGCGCGCCGCGTTCTTGTGAGAATTGAGCGAGAACTCGTCGATCTCCTCGCGGGAGAGGCCCCACTTCTCAGCAATCATCTCTGCGGAAAGCCCCTGGGGAACGAGTCCTGGATAGCGACTGCTCATCATCGGCCCAAAGCCGGTGCCGGTCGCTCCGTCGGGCCGAGGCGCTGTCGCGGTGATTCCCATCGGTACCCGAGTCATGCACTCCACACCTGCAGCGATTGCGACGTCATAGGCGCCGGCGATCACACCTTGCGCGACGAAATGAGCTGCCTGCTGCGACGAGCCACACTGCCGGTCAACGGTTGTGGCTGGTACCGATTCGGGTAGTCCAGCAGCAAGCGCACCGTTGCGAGAGATGTTGAGTCCCTGCTCGCCTGTCTGGCTCACGCATCCGGTTACGACGTCGTCGATTAGCTCAGGGTCGATTCCGGAGCGGTCAACAAGCGCCTTGAGCGTGTGTCCGAGAAGGTCTGCCGGGTGCCAGTCCTTCAGCTTTCCGTTGCGGCGACCCACTGGCGTCCGCACAGCCTCAACGATCACGGCTTCGCGCATTTCTGATGCCTCCTAACGACATGAGTGCGACCAGGTAAGTTGACCGCACGGTCAAGTTGCGATTGTAGGTTCCGGCTCACCCTCGGTCAACCGGCGCCGACGACCGCGCGTGCGTGGTGACGAAGGGCATGTGAGCAATTTCACAGCTGCGGCAGCCCACCTCTGATTGACTTAGGCATGCCTAACTTCTATGGTTACCTTCTACTAATCAACAGGAGGGCGGATAGCTAGTGCTTTCTGCATTCGTCATAACGCTGCGTGAGGGTCTCGAAGCTTCGCTGATAGTTGGAATTCTCGCCGCATATCTGGTCAAGACAGAGCGCACGAGAGAAATCCGCAAGTTGTGGATCGGGGTTGCGGCCGCGGTTGTTGTTAGCGTGCTTGCGGCGGTCTTGCTGATTGCCGGCACGGCATCGCTCTCTCGCAAACAGCAGGAGCTCGTCGAAGGAATTACGGGCCTTGTGGCGGTCGGCGTTCTTACTTGGATGATCTTTTGGATGCGCCATCACGCGCACCACCTGAAGGATTCACTTCACGCAAAGATCGACGAGGCTGTTGAGTCCGGCGCCACCTTTACTCTGGTTTTTCTCGCATTTACTGCCGTCGCCCGGGAAGGGCTCGAAACCGTGCTCTTCTTGCATGCGGCCCTGAACTACTCAGATTCCGCTGTGCAAAGCGGCGGCGCGGCATTTCTCGGGCTAGTCGTGGCCGTTGCCCTCGGATATGGCCTTTATCGCGGAGGGATCCACCTCAACCTCAAGACGTTCTTCCAGTTTACGGGGGGATTTCTGATTGTTATCGCCGCCGGGATACTCGCATCTTCAATTCATGAGCTGAACGAGGCGGGGCTGTTGCTCTTTCTCGGCCAGCGCGCATGGGACACCTCATCGATTGCGAGCCCGAGTGCCGGGGGGATTGCGGGTGTCATTGGATCAGTCCTCAAGGGAGTGATCGGCTACGAACCGCGCCCGACGGTTCTCCAGGTCATCGCTTATTGGGGCTACTTGATCCCGGCGATGTTTGCCTTTTTCGCCATGCCCGCAATCAAGGCGCGGCGTTTGGCCGACGAGGCCGACGACGCCGTGGAAGCGGCTAAAGCGGTGGAAGCCGACGAATCCAACGCCGAAGTAGTGGCCGAGCGGCGGCAAGAATCGCAAACAACAAAGAGAGAATCACGGAAGCTGAGCGAGGTACCTGGATGAAAAGAATAGCGGTGGCCCTGGTGGCAATGGCCCTGATGGCATTTCTTGGAGCATGCTCTAAGAAGTCCGAGTCGGGAGTCAGTGGGACTTCGGCGACCGCGGGCGCCCCCGCGACGGCAGCGACTCCCGCGAAGTCATCGGAGGTCAAGATCGTCGCAACCGAGCACCAGTTCTCCCCCAAAGAGGTGACAGTCACGGCTGGACCCACCAAGTTCCTGATCAAGAACGAGGGCAAGATCGAGCACGAGTTCGAAATTTTCAAAGGCACCGAACTTGGCGGGCACGATGACTTGATTGACGAGGTCGAAGACATCGCTCCCGGTATCACGCGTGAGCTGAAGGTTGACCTGAAACCGGGCACATACGCATTTGCCTGCATGCTCCCCGGGCACTCGGAGCAAGGCCAGCGCGGGATACTCACGGTCACCTGACGGTACCCTTGGAGGGTTATGTCGATAACCCTCACTGTCTATCCTCTCCGCTCCCCAATTGACGCGGGCCGCGGCATTGCCCGGATCCACCCGCAAATCATGGACGAGCTTGCCCTGGATTCATGGACGCCGGTCAAGCTGACTGGCGCCAGAGCAACCGGGGCGCTCTCTGCCCCTGGCTCTCCTGAATTCGCGCCAGGAGCATGCTTTGTTGACGCTATTACGGCACTCAACGCAGGCGTAGTCGCCGGCAAGACTGTCCTTGCGGAGCGGCTGGTAGCCCGCGCCGCCAAGAAGATAACGGTAGCAATTCCCCACGGGGTCGAGGCACTGCCCGATCCAACTGCCATCGTTCACGCGCTACTCGGAAAGGTCCTCTTTGCAGGTGACCGCGTCTCCCTCCTGCCCCAGGACTTCGTCCGCCCCGAGGGGGGTGAAGACGAGCTCATTTCGCTGACCAACTACCTCGCCAGCGTCTTCGGTCCAGCCTGGCAGGACGTAGCGCTAGTTGTAAGCGACACAGAACCAGCGGGTGGAGTGCACATAGTCATGGAGACAGAGGCTGCCTGGGGGGCGCCTCCGACAGAGGCTGCTGCAGATGACCTAATTGGAATCGAGGTAGCGCCAGCTCGCGGCCTGGACATCCTCATGGGAGCAAGCCCGGACTCGGGGCTCGGCGGAGGCGCGATCCCGCTGCCTCAGACACAAATCGGCACTCCGATGCAGCCGGGCTCGCGTTTCGGACCCGCCGATGCCGACCCGTTTCAACGCGGCCTGCCAGTCCCGGCTGGCCAGCCGGTAAACATGGCACCTCGCATGGCCCCCGGTCCGGCACCGGATCTTCACGCGTCGGCTCTCGCCAACGCCGGTGTCCAGGCAATGACGCCGGTCTCCGAGCCACCGGCCCGCCTCGAAGATCTCGGTGGCATGACAGAGGCAATTCGTTCGCTTCGTGAGTGGTTCGACGTCTCCTTCAGGCAAACCGACATGCTTGCTCGCCTGAACATTTCCCCGCTCGACGGCGTCTTGATTCACGGCCTCCCTGGGACCGGGAAGTCCTCGTTGATAAGGGCGGTGGCTGAGGCCGAAGGCGCACAGCTTCATGTGATCGAAGGGCGTCGTTACGCGCGCACCGACCCCACTTCGGCAGCAAAGAAGATCCGTGAGATCTTCAGGTCCGCCAGCGCGCCACCCCCGCAAATCCTCGTGATCGAAGACATCGAGACGCTGGCACCTGTCGAGAGCGAGGACAAGCAGGGTGAATCACCACTGACCTCGATCCTCCTAGAAGAACTCAAGGCCGCCTCAGCGCGACCAGCAGTCGCAGTAGTGGGAATCACAAGCCACCCCGAGCGAACAAGTCCGGAGCTTCGCGGGGCTGGCCTACTCGACCACGCGCTCGAGATTTCACCTCCGACTGAAGCTGAGCGCCGCGAAATCCTGGCGATACACACTCGCTCCCTACCGATATCTCCTGACGTGTCGATAGATGAGCTGGCGAGAAGAACTCCGGGCTTCGTCGGAGCGGATATCCAGATGTTGTGCCGCTATGCGGGGGTTAACGCTGTCATCCGGCTGGAGAAGGCTGAGCAGTCACTCGAATCGCCGGCCCCCGGTCAGCCCGACCACGACACTCAACCAATCAAGCCGATGCCCGAACTCGCCGGTGAGGATTCGCAGGGGCTGGGGGGCTCATCCGAGACAGACCTCCTCGTGACGATGGCTGACTTCGAGGCAGCGCTAGACAAGATCTCACCGACGGCGATGGTTGATGCAAGCATCGCAATCGCGAAGATCACCTTCGAGGACGTCGGCAACATGGTCGAGACCAAAGAAATTCTTCAGGAGGCGGTGATCTGGCCAATCCGCTTCCCCGACACCTTTGCCCGCCTCGGACTCAAGCCGTCGAAGGGAGTCCTCCTCTATGGACCGCCCGGCTGCGGCAAGACCTTTCTCGTCAAAGCTCTGGCAAATGAGGCTGAGGCGAACTTCCTCGCCGTCAAGGGCGCGGAACTCCTCTCCAAGTGGGTAGGCGAGTCGGAACGTGCGGTGCGGGAGATGTTCCAACGCGCCCGTTCGGTCTCGCCTGCGATCATCTTCTTTGACGAAATCGACGCCCTTGCTCCTACCCGTGGAGGGTCGATTGACGCCGCCACCGATCGGGTGGTCGCCCAGCTTCTCACCGAACTTGATGGGATCGAGGACCTCAAGAACGTCTGGATTGTCGCTGCGACCAACAGGCCGGACATGGTTGATCCCGCGCTTGTTCGCCCGGGAAGGCTCGACCGCATGATCT
>QEUQ01000029.1 GCA_003577105.1 Acidobacteriota bacterium
CAATATCGAGTGCGGCCGGGGAGCCAACTACGAACTTACAGCGCGATATCGGGACTGGCTGGAGTCGCTGAACTCAACTTGCGCGGCATAGGAGCATCACTGCGGAATAGGAAATTGCGGATGGCTTAGGGCGAGGGTGCTAATGCGGCGATTGTCTCCTCGGCCGATTGCGTTCCTTCGCCCTCGACGATGCCAATCACGACTTCGTCAGCGCCAGCTTCGACAAGGGATGTGATTCTTGACTTCACATGGTCAGCGGATCCGATCGCGGTCAGCTCCCCCACCATCTCCTCGTCAATTGCATCAAGAGCGCCGCTCCGATCGCCTTCACCCCAAAGTCGGCGGACTGCTTCGACCTGAGACTCGAATCCCGCTTCACCAAAGACCGCAGCGTAAGCATCTACTGTCGAATATGAGACCAGCACTCGCTTGTAGGCGTCTATGGACTTTGCCGGTGAGTCAGTAATCGCCACATGGAGCATCACCGAGACGCCAAAGCTGCGACCCGATAACTCCTTCAATTGCGGCACTAGGCCGGCAAGGCGAGAAGGCGTTATGTAGCTCATCAGGATTCCGTCAGCGAACTCAGTGGCGGCCTTTGCCATGCCATCTCCAAGGGCGGCGACGACGAAATCGACGTCATCGGCTCCGTTGACTCTCAGGCGGAACCCCTTGATCTGATACCAATCGCCGCTGAAGTCGACCCGTTCCCCCGACAAGCAGGCCGATACCGCTTCGACAAACTCCCGCACTTGCGCGACCGCGTTCTCCTGGATGAACGGACGGTCACACCACCTGCCAACCACGTTGGGACTCGAGTGGCCAATGCCAAGCCTGATGCGGCCAGGAGCGAGTTGCGCGAGATTCGCGCATCCCATTGCCACGAGTGCGGGCGGACGGGTTTGGATCGGAATCACTCCCGAGGCAATCGACGCGCTCTTGGTCGTTACTGCAGCTGCATGCATCAATCCAATGGCGTCTGCCTGATCGGACTCTGCAAACCAGACCGAGCTGAAGCCCAGTCCGTCAGCCGCCTCAGCCAGCTTCATGACCCTTCCAGTTGGAAACACCTTCGAGGGCGAGAGGGTCAGTCCAAGATTCATCAGTCAGTCATCTCGCGCACGCGCGCAGTTACCTCGACACTAGTCGGATGCTGCTGCTGAGCGGCAAACTTCACCAGCTTGCCCATGTCTCCGGAGACCTTGACCTTCCCCGTGGCCAGCGATGAAGCGGAGTCCAGCTCCCCGAGAATCATTCCTCTGGCGGTCTCGTAGTCGCCTTCTATGACAGCGTCTGGATCAAATGGCGGTTTGCCGCGACCCAGGTCAATCACAATCCCCTCGTCGACGATGATGAAGAAGTCCTCGCTGATTCCATCGGGCGGTATGTCATGCACACGCAGACCCAAGATCGTGCTGATGGACTTGATTTCTTCGGCAACCTCAGTCACCGACTCATATATGACCAAGGCCTGCTCGATCCACTCATCCGTCAAGAATTCCGCCATGGTTACCTACCTTTGAATTCGGGTTCACGCTTCTGAAGCCATGCGGCCATGGCCTCAATAAGATCTTCCGTTCCCATTGCGACTGACTGGGCGTGAGCTTCCGCCTCAAGCGCGCTTTCCATCGATGATGCGGCTCCTGCTCGCAGATTCTGTTTGATGAGCATTGTCTGAATGGGCGGGGCCTTAGTGATTCGCAGCGCGAGTTCTGACGAATCAGCGTCCAGTACGCCGTCAGGTACGACTTTATTGACAAGGCCGATCCGCTCGGCCTCCGGCGCGTCGACCATGTCTCCTGTTAGGGCAAGTTCGAAGGCCTTGTGAACCCCCACAAGCCTAGGTAGTAAGTAGCTTCCCCCGTAGTCGAGCACAAGTCCCCGCTTGACGAAGATCTGAGAGAAGCGGGCCGTCTCTGACGCGTAGACGATGTCACACCCAAGCGCCAAATTCGCGCCTGCGCCAACTGCAACTCCTCTAACGGCGGCGATGGTCGGCTTCGAGCACCAATGAAGAGCCAACGCCCCAGAGTGAATTTTCTTCATTCGAGCGAGAGCGGCGTGATATTGCGAACTTACGGCTACTTCGCCCCCTCCCGATTTCAGATCAGCTCCCGAGCAGAAATCACCTCCAGCGCCAGTCACGAGAAGAACCCGGTCATCGGGAGTGCCATCGACTTCTCTGCAAATGCGCGCGAACTCATCAAACATCTCGGCAGTCATCGCGTTCTTAGTGCTCGGCGATGAGATCGTGACCTTTGCGACACCGCCCTCACGCTCTAGTAGGACTTCGCCCACAGCCGCACCTTTCGCCTCGGCAAGGCACGATGGCCCAGCAACGATCATCAATCATGATGAGCCGCCGTTTACTCGGCGGGACCTGAGAGGATATCGACCACCGCTCGTTGCTGGCGAGCGCGCTGAGTACCGTCAACCTACTCATAACGAGTGTTAGCCTGTCTGCTTTGAAGTCGATTCGTCGGCAATTGCAGATTGGGTGTCAATGGCTCTCAACATGCGCAACCCCCTAATCAAGCGGCCAATCATGATGGCCGGAATCGAGGGGGGAGCGATCTTCATATTGACTCTCCTCGCAGGCGAGGCTATCGGCAAAGTTCTCCAGCTGAGCTTGATTGCTGCTGCAATAGCCAGCGTCGCCGGTCTCGCAATTGGCGCATTTGAAAAGGCCACGGTTAACCCGTCGAAATTCCAGGCCCCGACGAAGCGCGAGAAAGCCAAGGCGCAAAAGAAGAAGGAAGAAAAGAAGTCCGAGGAGAAGCCGGCACCCGTTGGTACGGCATCGACTCCCGCCGACGCTTCGCAGACCAAGAGCTGGGCAGAAAGGGCAATAGATACAGGGGGCGCTGGAGCGTCGCCCAAGCCTGATGCGCAGGCCGAAGAGGTCCGGCCAGTACTCCCGACGGTAACGACATCTGCCGCCATGCCAAGCACTTCGGCACCCTCCCAATCGATGCTGCCGACGCCGCCCGCTCCGATCGGTGCGGACCAGGCCTCGCAGGGTCCGGCCCCGGCCGCTCCCGCTGCCCCGGAGTCGCCGCCGTCACAGCCCATGGCCCCCGAACCAGCCACTGCAAGCACCCAAGGCGAAGAGCAATCTCAGGCGGCTGCTCTTCTTAGTCAGCTGATGGGGGGCGACGACGCTTCGCCGCCTCCGGCTGCGCCTGCGCCTTCGACCGCGGAATCGCCTGCCGCAGCTCCTGGCTCGCCGCCCCCGGCGGCGGCAGAGACTCCGGCCACAGTCGGAGATGTGGACCTGAGCGCGGCGATCATTCACCCCGAAGCGGAATTGCGTGCTCACATCCGAGAACAGCTGCGGACAGCGGGATTCAGGGTGAGCGTTGAGCAGGAGGAGTTTCAGTCGGGTCTTGTGGCTTTGCTCGAGCAGCAACCTGACTTGATCATCACAGCTGCACCCCCGCTAGCGGAGGACTACTTCCAGAACGTAAGGCGCGCGTGCCAATACGGCGTCATAGTCCTATACGGCGACGACGATCCTGAAGGCATCGATCAGGTGACTGGGGTATGGCGGCCGTGGACACCGCTAAACGTTGCAGAACTGCGATCGGCGCTAGGGCTTCCGTAACCGACCGATTTCCTAGAACGCGGCCTCGATCCGGCGCACCTCGGTCCGGTCGCCGCCAGAAATCAGCACTTCCACAACGTCGAACCGAACTTCGTCCCACCGCCGTCGATCGATGGCCATCCAATTTTCGGCGAGTCTGCGAATCCGATGGCGCTTAGCGGCGGTCAGGGCCTCAGCTGGGGTGCCGTACCCGAACCCCTTGCGGCTCTTGACCTCGCAGAAAACCAGAAGAGTCCCCATGCAGACGATCAAGTCGAGCTCGCCCAATCTCGTGCGCCAGTTGCGAGCCAGTACCTCGTACCCGGAATTCAGGTAGTGCTGCACAGCAGCATCCTCGCCTGTCCTGCCAGTCGCCAAATGTGACATCTCTATTCCCCCCTTTGCCCGAGCCTACGGCTCCTTCGCCAGCTCCTCGATGTTCACATCCCGAAAGGTCACGACTTGAACTCGATTGACAAAACGGGCGGGGCGGTACATGTCCCAAACCCAAGCGTCTCCCATCACGACCTCGAAATACGTACGGCCGTCGACCTCTCGCACCTTTAGGTCAACCTTGTTCGCCAAGTAGAACCTGCGCTCAGTCTCAACAACATAGGTGAACATTGGAAGTACGTCTCTGTACTCCTTGTAGAGCGCGAGCTCTATCTCGGTTTCGTACTTCTCAAGGTCCTCGGCGGACACTTCAACTCTCCTCAGTCACAGCCGGCCTCGCGGGGCGATACACACGGGGCATAAGCCATCATAAACCCGACTGGCGCACGCGTTTTCGAGCTATTGCGGCCCCGGCGCACAGGTCCCCACGCCTCCGGGCATGCCCCCAAACCGACTCGGCGGCCAGATCCGAAGCGCCGCGCGCCCCACTATCTCCTCCGAACGCACCGGGCCATAGACACGCGAATCAGACGAATTCTGACGGTTATCACCCATAACAAAGAACTCGTTGTCGGCTAGCTTGACCTCCAGGTCACCCTGGGTGAACACGCCCTGAGGCAGGTAGGGCTCCGGCGTTCGGACGCCGTCAATTATCAGTTGCCCACCCCGAACTTGAATTGTCTGACCAGGGCATCCGATTACTCTCTTGATCAAATGCCTGTTGCGTCCCTCACCGCCAAGCGACTCGACTACGCCGTCCTTTGCCTTGCCGAAGAAATTGCGATCATCGACGTGCCCGCGCTGGGCCGGATCGACGAAGACGATGATGTCGCCTCTGTGCAAGCTCTCGGGCGAGTAAGTCAGCTTGTTGACGACGACTCTGTCACCGATCTGGAGAGTCGGTGTCATTGAAGCTGACGGAATCCTGAACACTTGAAATGCAAAAGCCTTGATGAGTACAGCGACGGCCAGCGCGATTACAAACAGAAGCGGAAGTTCAAGCCAGAAAGAAATGGCCTTCTTCTTCGGCTTCTTCTTGCTCGATGGTCCACCCGCGCGCGCCGCTTCATCATCGGACGGTGCGTCTCCGAGGGCCTCCCAGACGTCCGGCTTGTCAGATCTGTTGTCGTCGGACACCTACTGGCGCTTTTCCTTGATTTTTGCGGCCTTGCCCACCCGGTCGCGCAAGTAGTAGAGCTTCGCCCGCCGGACATCGCCGCGAGTCACAACCTCAATCTCGCTAATGATGGGTGCATGCAGAGGAAATGTGCGCTCGACCCCGACGCCAAAACTTACCTTGCGAACCGTAAATGACTCCCTGAGTCCACCGCCTCGGCGCGATATCACGACTCCCTGGAACACCTGGACGCGCTCACGTCCGCCCTCGCGGATTCGGACATGCACCTTGACGGTATCGCCGGGACCGAAATCAGGGTGCTCGCGCAGGCGCGTGCGCTCGATGAGGTCAAGTTTGTGCATCGGTCTCGACTCCTGCCGGCTTCCGATCGGACTCCCTACGCAGCGAGATGAGCATTCAGGGGAATTCCACTGTGCGGCAGCTGCGCCTGATGAGTTGGGCTTATCAGATTAGCACTTCTGCGCCGCGGCAGGCTACGCGCGCAAGCATCCGAAACCTACTTTGGCTGCTCATCCCTCTGATTCAAGCGGCCAAAGTCCCTGCGAGCGCAGCCACTCGACATCGGATTCGCTGATGTCCGCATTGGCCAGCAATTCGGGGCGCCTCTCGGCAGTTCGCCGCAACGACTCTCTCCGCCTCCAGCGGGCGATTTCGCCGTGATCCCCAGAGCGGAGAACCTCGGGCACTTCCCATTCCCTGAACATAGCTGGGCGGGTGTACTGGGGGTACTCGAGAAGGTGATCGGCTTCAGGGGAATGCGATTCCGCTTTGGCGGATTCGAGATTGCCCATCACTCCCGGCACGAGGCGCGCGACGGCATCAATAACGACGAGCGCAGCCGCCTCTCCACCAGAAAGTACGAAATCACCCACTGAGAGTTCCTCAGTACACAAGTGTTCGATAACCCGCTGGTCAATGCCCTCGTAACGTCCACATACAAGGGTAATTGCGGAGCCTCCGGCGTAGGTTTGAGCAACCTCCGAATCGAATGGTCGGCCGGCGGCACTTAGGCAAACGACCGGCCCTCTCGCCATTTCATCAACGGCCTCCACCGCGCCAAAGATCGGCCCAGGGGCAAGAACCATGCCCGGACCGCCGCCAAAGGAATAGTCGTCAACCTCGCGCGGATTGTCCGCGTAGTTCCGCGGATCCACAAGATTGAAATCAAGCAAGCCTTGTTCTACTGCCTTGCCAATTAGGGATGTGCCGAGCGGGCCCTCGAAATACTCGGGAAACAAGGTAACAAGATTGAATCGAAATGCTCCGACCTTCACGACCCGGAATCCCCCGACTCGTCGCTGCCGATCCCAAAGAAGCTCTCGAGATCCACGCCCGCATCAAGTGTCATTAGGCCGCCATCGATATCGACACTCGGCACAAGCTCTCGCACAAATGGAATCAGGCGGCTGCCACGCTTTGTCCGGACCTCGAGAATCTCTTGTGCCGGATAGTCCAGTACATCAGTTACCTCACCAAGGTGCTCGCCACGGGCAGAGACCACCTCGAGGCCAACGAGTGCATCGGGTAGAAACTGCCCCTCGGCAATGATCGCCTCCAATTCGGGAATTGACAGAAGCGCACCGCGATAGCCCTCCGCCTCATCGCGGGTGCTACAGCCCTCCAGTCTCAACAACCACCTGCCTTGGTGCCTCCGTGAGCTGGTAATTTCCACGGCTCGCAGATCCTGGCCCGCCTGGGCCTCTCCACCGGATTCCCTTCCAGGAAATGACACGTGAACCACTGCTCCGGAATCAAAGCGCTCGGGAACGTCGCTCAAGAGCTGAGCGGTGATCTCTCCGGTCAGCCCATGGGGCTTATGAAGCAATCCGACAAGTAGGTGTCCGGGGGGTGGCTTGACGGCAGGGCGGCCTTTTCGGCTGCCACTCATATTCGACTAGTCGACTATGTCTACCGTGGCCGAGGTGCCGTCAAGGCGCGCTGCGGTTCTCACCAGGGTCCTGATTGCATTCGCGACCCGCCCGCGCCTGCCGATGATCCGGCCCATGTCATCAGGATCAACATGGAGCTCGAAGACAATCCCGCGCCGGTCCTCGATCATCTCAACGTCAACTTCATCGGGGTTGTCGGCGATCGCTGTACTCACGTACTCGAGTACGGCTCGGGGCCTTGCACCAACGAGACGATTTCCGTCAGCGGCAACCTCGTCTTCGAAATCTTCCTCGACCTCTTCATAGTCGTCGTCTTCGAACTCTTCGTCTTCGAACTCTTCGAAGTCCTCGAAGTTGTATGCGCTCATCTATGCCTCGCCTTGCTCGGATTCGGATGCCTCTGCGGCATCAGATGACTCGACTGCCTGCTCCACGGCGTCGGCTGGAGCCTCAGTTGCCGCCTCGGTCGCCTCGACTACCTTGGCCTCCGGCGCAGGCTCCTCGGCTGCCGGTTCGGCTGCCGGTTCGGCTGCGGGCTCGGGCGCCGCTGCTGCAGCTTTCGCGGCCGCTTTCGCAGAGGCCCTGGACTTCTTGCGCTCGGGGTCACGAGCAGGCCGGTCCTTGCGCAACTTCTTGCCGGGCCTCTGAGCGGTGAACTCGTCGGCAACGCCGCTGATCTTGAGCAGGTTGGCGACTGCCTGGGTCGGTTGTGCGCCTTTCAGGAGCCAATCAAGGGCCTTCGCATTGTCGATTTCGACGAGTGACGGCTCCTGGCGCGGCTCGTATCGCCCGATGATCTCGATAAAGCGGCCATCTCTCGGGCTGCGTCCATCAGCAACAACAACCCTGTAGACGGGCTGCTTCTTCTTGCCAACGCGCATTAGGCGGATCTTGACTGCCATCGTGCTCCTCTCGACCGTGGCATGTGGTCGCGCGTACGGTCATTGAACGGGGTATCAGTGTGGCCGGTGCCGTGGCGCATCAGATCGTGTGCCATGCCGACATCGACAGGATACACGCAATGGGCGTCAAATACTGAGTCGGATGGATGCGCGCTACTCGGGAAGCGCGGGAAAGTCCGGCATCATCATGCGCCGGCGCTTTCCTTTGCGCCCCACGCCGGCGAACTGCTTCATCATCTTCTGAACCTCGCCAAATTGGCGAAGGAGCATGTTGACGTCGGCTGGAGTCGTCCCCGAGCCCTTCGCTATACGGCGGCGGCGCGATCCCTTGATGATTGCCGGCTTGCGTCGCTCCTCTGCGGTCATCGACCGAATAATCGCCTCGACCTTGCCGAACTCGGCCTCATCGAAGTCGTCTGCATTGATCTTCCCGATTCCTGGAATCCCCGGGAGCATCCCCAGCAATTGAGTCATGGATCCCATCTTCTTGACCTTCTGGAGTTGGCCGAGGAAATCCTCAAGGTCGAAAGCGGCCTTGCGGATCTTCTCCTCCATCGCCTTGGCCTGTTCAACATCGAATTCTTGCTCAGCCTTCTCGATCAGAGTGAGAACGTCACCCATGCCGAGAATGCGCCCTGCCATTCGATCAGGATGAAAGACGTCGAACTCCCCCAGCTTCTCGCCAAGACCAGCGAAGTAAATCGGAGCACCTGTTACCTCGCGCACCGAGATGGCCGCGCCGCCCCGCGCATCCCCGTCAAGCTTGGAAAGAATCACGCCATCGACGCCCACCCGTGTGACGAATTCCTCGGCCACGCCGACGGCATCTTGACCCGTCATGGCATCGACAACGAGCAAGACTGCCTCGGGATCGATTGCCTGTCTGATCTCGGCCATCTCTGTCATCAAGGCTTCATCGATCGCCAGACGCCCTGCGGTGTCAACGATCATCACGTCGTTACCCATGTTGCGGGCGTGCTCGAGAGCGTCCCTGGCGACCTGTACGGGATCTCCAGGCGGATCAATCGAATAGACCGGAATATCAACCTGTCTACCGATCGTACGGAGCTGCTCAATGGCCGCCGGCCGCTGAAGATCGCACGCGACGAGGAGCGGCCGATGTCCCGCCTTGCGCATGAAGACCGCGAGTTTGCCTGCTGTGGTCGTCTTGCCGGAGCCTTGGAGGCCGGCTAGCAGCAATCTCGTAGGGGGATGCGAGGCCATCTTGAGCTTGACCGCGCTAGTTCCAAGCGTATTGATCAGCTCTTCGTGGACAATCTTTATTACCTGTTGCGCCGGATCGAGGCTCTTGCTCAGGTCCTCCCCGACGGCGCGATCCTTGACACGCGCGACGAGCGATTTGGCGACCTTGAAGTTGACGTCCGCTTCGAGAAGCGCCACCCGAACCTCGCGCAGGACCGCGTCGACGTCTTTTTCCGAAAGTCGGCCGCGAGAGCGCAGCCGCCCGAAGATCCCCTGCAACCGGTCAGACAATGAATCAAACATGCCCCAAGATTACCTTGACTGCCGAGACGGCCTACTCGAAGAGGGCGTCGACGAAATAGCGAGGTTCAAACTCCATGAGATCAGAAGCTCCCTCGCCGAGGCCGACTAGCTTCACTGGAATTCCGAGCTCGCGCTCCACCGCTACGACGATCCCGCCACGCGCCGAACCATCGAGCTTGGTTAGGACGATTCCGGTTACATCGACGGCCTCAGAAAATTGCCTCGCTTGGGAAAGGCCGTTCTGACCCGTAGTCGCGTCGATAACCAATAGGGTCTCGGTGAGTCCGCCGCCTGCCTTCTCGATGACTCTGCGGACTTTCTTGAGCTCCTCCATGAGGTTGACCTTGGTGTGGAGACGCCCCGCCGTATCGACAATGAGCAGGTCTGCATGGCGAGCGCGGGCAGCGTCGGTGGCGTCGTAGACAACACTCGCTGGATCGGCACCCTCCTGCCCGCGAATCACTTCGGCTCCGGTCCGCTCGCCCCAGACTTGAAGCTGCTCTGCTGCGGCCGCCCTAAAGGTATCGCCGGCCGCCAAGACGACCGACTTACCCGCGTCGACATTCCTCTTGGCAAGTTTCGCGATGGTCGTGGTCTTGCCCACGCCGTTGACGCCAACCATCAACCACGTGGTGAGCGAGTCGCCGTTGGCTACGAGCGAGCGATCCTGCCCGGCAAGCAGACTTTCGAGCTCGTCCTTTAGGAGTGTGATGATCCCGTCCGGATCCTTTACGCCCTCGGCCTTGGCCCGAGCCTCGAGGTCTTGAAGAATTTGCTGAGTAAGATCGATCCCCACATCGCAGCGGACAAGCGCCTCTTCGAGATCTTCCCATGTCTCTTCGTCAATAGCCTTGCGCGAGAGCATCGAGGAAAGGGCCGAAGAGAATGTTCCGCGAGCACGGGCGAGACGATCGCGAAAGCGCTTCTTGGGGGAGATTTCCTCTTCGACCGGAGGAGCTTCGGCAGGCTCGACGCGCTCAACCGGAGGAGCTTCGGCTGGTTCGATAGCAGGTGGAGCCTCGGCGAGGGGCGCACTCTGCGGCGGCGGAGCGACCTTGGGAACAGCTGGCGCTTGGAGTGGCGGCGCTGAGGAGCGAGACACTTGCCCACGCCGGCGAGCGCGCCGTCTTGAACCGACGATCGCGATTGCCGCGACCATTCCCACGAGTACGACGACAAATGCAATTAGCAGCAGCTCAGTCACGACTGCCCCTCAGTTCAAATCCGAACCGGGTCCGTCATCTTTTGGGAGACGACCTTGGTAACACCCGAACCTTGCATTGTCACCCCATAGAGGCAGTCGGCAACATCCATTGACCGCTTCTGGTGAGTGATGAGGACTAGCTGCGACTCATTCCTGAACTCGTCTATCAGCTCGAGGAACCTATGTAGATTCAGGTCATCAAGAGCTGCCTCGACCTCATCTAGAAGATAGAAGGGGCTTGGCCTCGCCCTGAATACGGCGAATAAGAATCCGAGCGCCGCCATCGAGCGCTCGCCACCAGAGAGGAGTGACAACTTGCGCACGCTCTTGCCTGCGGGCCTCGCGTCTACCTCAATTCCGGTCTCAAGTAGGTTCTCCGGATCTGTCAACCGAAGTCTGCCACGCCCGCCTGGGAACAGCTTCGAGATGATCTCCTCGAAGTGATGCGCGACATCGTTGAACGCTTCTTCGAAAATCTCAACGATCTTCTTGTCAACTGCGCGAACTATCTTTTGTAGATCCCTGCGAGACGCTCTCAAGTCATCAAGCTGAGCCTTGACGAACTCAATTCGCTCGGAGAGCTTCTCGAATTCCTCGAGTGCCATGGGATTGACCGGACCCATCTGCCGGATCTCCCGCTCCAACGCGGCCGCCTCGCCAGCTGCGCTCTCTGCCTCAATCCCCTCGGGCAACGCGGCCTTCTCGGCATCTTCTGGGCCGCAGTTGAACTCGACCATCATCGATTCCGCAATCTGGGCAATGCGCACAGAACTCTCAGCATTCTCGAGGTCGAGAGCCCGCTCGGTCTCGCTCAACCGGGCGATCTCGTTACGGGCCGCCTCGGCACCTCGGCGCAATTCCCCGAGACGCACCCTGGAATTCTGCGCCGACGACGAAAATGAGTCCCGATACCGGCCGACTTGCTCGAGAAGAGCGGTCGCTCTGGGTTCCAGAGATGCAGCCTTCTCGGCGACCGCACGGGCTATGCGCTCAGCACGCGCCGCTTTCTCGCGCTGCTCAGCCCGACGAGGCTGGGCAACTTTGATGCTCGCAATCTCGGCCTCGATTTCCTCGATCCTCGCTAGCATCACCGACTTCCGCTCCTCTAGTTGCGCAAGTGCGATTCCAGATGCCGTGCGTTCGTCAGAGGCGAGCTGCAATGTCTGTTCGCACCGCTCCAGCACCTCCATAACCTCTTGCTCTGAGATGAGTTCGTCGTCTTCTCTTAGTAAGGTCTCAAGTTCGCGGTCGATGGCCGCCAGGCGATCGCGATCACGGCTCAGCCGTTCTGCAAGCTCCACCTCGGTCTCAGAAAGCACCTCGGCTTCCTTGGCAAGATCGTCAATTTCCGGGCCCACTCGCGCCAGCTGTCCAGCCGCGGAGGTGAGCATTGCGTCATTCTCGAGCAGGGCGGCTTCTAGTACCTCGAGAGCCTCGCCTGCCTTGTTCGCCTCCTCTCGCCGGCGTTCCAGGGACTTCTCCAGGTCCGCAACGACAGCCGAAGCCCGCCTCGCTGACGCCGCGACTTCAGATAGAGATGCTGCCTGTCGCAAAGGTCCGCGAGAGCCACTTCCCGCCCTCCAGTGGCCCTTGCCGCTCAGCCTGTCGCCTGATCGCGTGACGACCACGACGTCGGGATACCGAGAAGCAAGCTGCCATGCCTCACTCCACGACTCGGCTACATAAGTCCTGGACAAGAGCTGCCTCAAGACAAAAGAAACACCAGGCGCACCATCTTGCGAGGAGATGTGTGGCAACAACGGCTCAGCCTCCCCGGGTTTCGGTGTCTCTATCGACGGCGAGCCAAATCCCGCGTAGTGGATATCGGTCGCCTCGATGAAGCTAGCCATGCCTGCTTCATCTGCCTTGAGTGCGAGTACCGCGCTATCCACCGCCTCTCGCGATGTAACGACTACCGCCTCTAGTGCCTCACCAATGGCTGCATCGGCACAGGATTCGTAGCCGCTCTCCACGGAAATCAAGTCCTTCAGGACGCCGACGATCCCAGCGCCACCTCGGTCAAGAACATGCCTCCCCCCCTCTGATGCCGCCTGCTCCTCGGCAGCTATTCTCAGCGCCTCTAGGCGCCCGGACCAGACTGAGGCTTCCGACTCCGCTGCGCGACGTTGGGCATCAAGCGTTTCAACTTCGGCCCTCGCATCGTCACGTAGCTGCTTGATTCGGTCGACCTCGGCCGCAAGCGGTGTCGCTTCAGAATCCAGACGCTCGATCTCGGCTGTGAGGCGCTCGCGCTCATTGAGTGCTCGCTCGAGTCTGTCCTGGTTCCGACTTCGTCGCTCGACGAGGCGACTCGCCTCAGTCTCCGAACGGGAAACCGATGACTCCAGGCCGTTTCGCTCACCGGTCAGCTCGGCAACTCGTCTCGCTGCCTCGCCGCCGCCGCCGTACTTCTTCGCGGCGACCTCTCTGTCGGCTAGTGCGACCTGCTCGCGCTCTATGGCAAGAGCCGATCTGCTTCGCGCGGCTGTGAGCGACTCCTCAACTTCGCCAATCCTGTCGGCGAGACGCGTCTTCTCGGCCTCGAGAATGTCAAAGCTCAGCACTTCAGGCGCTGTCGCTTGCGATCGATATGCCTCAGCCCTGACTGTTGCGACCTCGACGAGCGAGGCGAGACCGCCGACGAGCTCGGAAGCCCGGTGGCGAAGTTCGCTGATCTCTTCGGTGTCTTCTCGAGACGCGCTCATCTCATCTTCGAGCTTCCTGGCCTCGCTCTCGAAGCCAGCCAGCCTCTGCTTTTCGGCGGCGAGGGCTCCCCGAGCCTGACCCATGAGGACTTGCCGATCACGACCCGACTTGGTGAGAGCCTGGTACTCGGCGGCCACCAGGTACAGGCGCAGGTCCTTCAAGCGTTGCTCCACTGACCCGTAACGCCGCGCCGCATCTGCCTGCTTCTCCAGTGGCTTGAGCTGGCGTGAGAGCTCGCGAATCACATCTTGAAGTCGCGTAACATTGCCTTCGGTTGCCGCCAAGCGGCGCAGCGCCTTCTCCTTGCGCTTACGAAACTTGAGAATCCCAGCTGCTTCTTCGATCACAGCCCTGCGATCCTCGGGTCTCGCCGAGAGAACCGCGTCAAGCTGACCCTGCCCCACAATTGTGTGGAACTGCCGGCCCACGCCGGAGTCCGAGAGCAGCTCCTGAATGTCTAGCAGGCGGCAGGGCGCGCCGTTGATTGAATACTCGCTCTCTCCGCTCCGGTAAAGAGTTCGAGATATTGCCACCTCGACGAAATCAATCGGCAGGATCCCCGTCGAGTTGTCGATCGTGAGCATGACTTGCGCGCGCCCAAGAGCCGCACGCTGCGGGCCGCCGGCAAAGATCACGTCCTCCATTTTCGAGCCCCGTAGCGCCCGAGGACCCTGCGCGCCAAGCACCCATGTCACGGCATCAACGATGTTGGACTTTCCCGAACCATTTGGACCGACAACGACAGTTACGCCGGGCTCGAAAACGAGTTCGGTCCGGTCCGCAAAAGACTTGAAGCCCTTGATTTCAAGGGATTTCAGGAACAAGTGAGCAGTGCCTCCGGAGGTAAGCGGCCCTGCTCGGGGCCATCTTCGGCGATGCTATCAGAGCGCCGAGATTCCCTATTGCATTTCGCCCTCAAACTCCGGGGAGATATACCCCCGGCGACGGGCTTGCTGTCGGGCGAGGTGTTGGCGAGGTACCCGGGAGTGGCTGTGGACCGCCTCCGGGCGGGGGAGTAATGGGTTTCGGCTGATCTGGCAACGGCTGGCCCACCTTTGCCGTGAATTCGGCAATCTGCCTGTTGACTTCGTCCGGTCGTTCCTCTAGCAGCAGGTGACCGGCTCGCTCGTAGGTGACAAGGCGCGAGCCCTTGATTACGCGAGCTAGCTCCTGCCCTTCGGAGACTGAAATCAGCTTGTCCTCGCTCCCCCACAAGATGAGAGTGGGCTGGACAATTCGCGATATCTCACCCTTATTGAGTGACGGAATCGAAGTCCTGATCATTCGGAGCAGCCCCGCCTCGGCGTCTTCAACATCTAGCGGGTCGCGATAAGCCTTTATGGAGCGCTCGTCTACCAAAGAGGTGTTGTAGGTGGATTCATTGAGAATTCTCCTGACCATGCCCTCGGAGCCGGCGATTCGGACAAGGGTGGTATTGAACGGAGGTGGAATTGGCGGAACTTCGCGGAATCTGTCACGTTCGGGGTTCGGGAGGCCAGAGCTGTTAATCAGGACCAGACCGGCGACATCTTCGGGGCGCTGAAGGGCAATTCTCATCGCAACCTCACCCCCAAGGGAATGCCCGACGAGAATCGGGCGACGAATTCCGAGGATGTCCATGAAGCTCGAGACGTGCGTCGCGTACCCCTTCGCCGAATACTCAGCCGCCGGATCGCGCGACGAGAAACCAAATCCGCGAACGTCGATGGCGATCACCGTGAAGCGCTCGGCAAGGTAGTCGATGTTCTTCCGCCACGAATAGGTCGACCCACCAAAACCGTGAATCAAAACGACCGTTTCGGGACCGTCACCTTTCTTGACGTAGTGGGTCCGCACCCCCGCACCCGTCACGAAAGAACCTTCGATGTCTTTGACTTCAGCGGCCTTCTCAGGATCCAGGTTTTCCTTCGCGGTAACTGCGTTGAAGCCAAAGCAAAAGACGACAACTCCAAGTACAACCGGAAGCGCGTAGCGCCCCAGCCACCTGATTATTCCCCGTCGTCTCTTACCGGCCATCAGTGCACCTCAGGTCCAGTTCCGTTCACTCTCGAACTACCTTTGCCAAAGGCTATGCGGTTCAAGCTATACCCGTGAGCGCGCTCAAGTCTGACATTGCGGGCAATACCAGGTACTGCGCTGGGAGAACTTGGCCCTTACTATCGGCGTGCGGCAACGCCTGCACGGCTCGTTGGTGTGCTGGTAGACCTTCAGGAACTCCTGATATCCACCAAGCTCGCCGTAGAGGTCCCTGAATTGTTCATCAGCGGCCGAGGTGCCTCGGTACTTGATTGCCTCGTGAAGGATCTCCAAGAGTGACCGATACAGGCGCCTAACCTCTTGCGAGGCCAGCTCATCTGATTGCCGGTCGTAGCGAAGTCCCGCCGCAAACAGAATCTCGTCGCTATAGATATTGCCGATTCCGGCGACAAATTTCTGGTCCATCAGTACGGACTTGAGCTTGGCCTTTCGCTGGGCGAGCAGCGAGGCGAAGAGCTGCCATGAGAGCGGCTCTTCCACAGGGTCAATCCCAAGATGCGCCAATTCGGCGATCTCGTTGAGTTCGTCTTTCGGAGCGACGAATAGCTCTCCGAATTGACGCGGATCGACGTACCGAAGCTGTCCGCCCTGAGTGAACGTGATGACGACGTGGGTGTGCGGCTCCATCGGCGCCTTTGCAGACTTCTCTTTTAGGAGCTGACCTGACATGCCGAGATGAATCACCATGGTGTTCTCGTCGTCGAGGCGAAGAAGAAGGTATTTCCCCTTGCGGCTGACGGTCCTGATCTTGCGATCCTCGAGCAGCTTGACAAAATGCTTCTTGTTGGGGTGGCGACGGACGACTCGCATAGAGTTGACCTCGACCGCCTTGATCTTCTTGCCTTCGGCCTCTTTCTCGAGGTCACGCCGGATCACCTCGACTTCGGGTAATTCAGGCATTTGAGTCGACCTCCCTGCCGCTCGAGTTACTTGATTTGCCAGGCTGCTCGCCTGCCTCCATGCGCTCCCAGGCCGAGCGAGCCGCAGCCTGCTCCGCCTGCTTCTTCGACCTGCCCTCCCCCTCGCCCATCAGCTGATTCGCCAGGAGCACACCCGCATAGAACTTCTTCGCATGGTCGGGGCCCTCTTCACGCATGCGGTAAACCGGGATCTGATCGAGGCGCCTAGCTGCAAGCTCCTGCAAGCGTGTCTTGTAGTCCTGCCCGCCCGGACCTTGTGAAGCCTCCTCGATTCGCTCGCCTAGCAAGCCCAAGATGAGCTTCTCCGACGGGTCCCAGCCGCCATCGACATAGACCGCGCCAATCACTGCTTCCATTGCGTCGGCCAAGATCGACGGCTTCTCTCGACCGCCGCTGGCGTCCTCGCCCTTACCGAGAAACAGGGCACTGCCAAGATCAAGTTCGGTTGCGACCTCTGCCAGTGCACCTGCGTTCACTACGGATGCGCGGATCTTGGCCAGCTCGCCCTCTGAGAGTGCCGGGAATCGGTCATAGATGTATGTAGTGACAACGAGGCCAAGTACAGCGTCGCCGAGAAACTCAATGCGTTCGTTTGATTCGGGCTTGGCCTCCCCCTCGCCAACAATCTGCTCGGCCACCCACGAACGATGCGAAAGGGCGATTGACGCGAGTTGTGGGTTATTGAATCGATAGCCGATGGAACGCTCTAGAACCTCGCGTGCTTCGTACATCGAGATCACGCGCCTGCCCCCGCGGTCGCCCCCGCTGAAGTGGCCACTCGGCTCCCGCCCTCTTCGACAGCCTTGAGCCCCCGAAAGGCGCTCCTCATGATCTCAACCAGCCCCGCTGCTTCAGGATCAGATGCGAATTCGATCGCGTACTGAATAGCTCTGGCGTCTGCCGCGCCGTGCGCAATGACGCAATTGCCCTCGACGCCGAGCAGGTACGCGCCGCCCGCACCGTCGGGATTGAGACGCCGCTTCACCTCTGCAAAGTCCTTGGCGAGCTCTTCCATGGCTCTTGAGTCGCGCCCCTCGCTCAGAACTGCAAGGAGCTCATAGATGACAGCTCGCGCCGTGCCTTCCGCGAGCTTCAACACGACGTTTCCTGTAAAGCCATCGGTCACTACAACGTCAGCCGCACCCATCGGCATGTGGTATCCCTCGACGTTTCCTACGAAGCGATAGAAGGTGGACTCTTCACCGGCCGACCCGATCAACTCATCAATCTCTTCGAGTCGGCCAGCCCGTGCCGCCAGTAGAGCGTGGGCATCTTTGTGCAGAGAAGCTCCCTTGCCCACCTCTTCGCCAATGTTGAGCAACCCCACGCGCGGCTCGGCAATCTTGAGGGCATGGCGTGCAAATAGCGCCCCCATAACGCCGAACTGACCGAGGTGGCTCGCCTTGCACTCCGGGCTCGCTCCCGAGTCAATCAGCACAACGGGATGATTAGGAAACGGAATAAACGTCGCTATCCCCGGGCGCTCCACACCCTTGATGCGCCCCATCTTCAGCACGGCTGCGGCAACTGCGGCACCGGTGCTGCCAGCTGAGACCATTCCCGAGCAGCGCCCTGATGCGACCAGCTCCGCGCAGACCGATACCGACGCCCCGCGCTTGGCCCTTATTGCTCCCGCTGGGTTCTCGGCCATGCCGATGACCTCGGGCGCATGTACCAATTCAAGGCCGTCGTCGAGAATTGAAGCCTCGCCGATTCTTCTAAGTTCCTCGGTGAGGACTCCCTCGTCACCCACCAGCAGCACCCTGCAACCTTGCCGGTGGGCGGCGACAGCTCCCTCTATGGCGGCCTGTGGCGCCTTGTCGCCTCCCATTGCGTCGAGCGCAACGGGGCCATATTCCCTAGTCAACCTCTATGACTGTCCTTCCCGCATATCGACCGCAATTTGGGCAAACTCGGTGCGGCAACTTTGGCTCGTGACACTGAGGGCACTCGGCCGCAGCCGGCGCCTTTGCCTTCCAATTTGCCCTTCGCTCACGCGTGCGAGAGCGGGACTTTTTGCGCTTTGGGACTGCCACGGATTCAAACCTCCTGGCTGAATACCCGATGACGGCACGAAGGGAGCGGCTCAACGAGAGCGTCGGCACCAGCGCGCGGGCCGCGTCACAGTTCTAGTACTGCCGTCGGGGGGTGATCAACAATTCGATCGGTATCTGGCTGGTCCAGTTACACGACCAGAAAGGGACAATCGTGGGCGCAGTCTACCAGAAACGACCGACAGATCCCGATTTTACCTGCTCAGAGATACTGTTCTAGAACAGATCCTGATCGAAAACCGGCTCTGCTTGGCTCTGAGCGGACCCCTCGGCCGGAATCACGGCGACATCGGGCCCGCCATCTACGGCCGTCAAGTGACCGATTGCGGGCTGTTCGCCAGAGCCCGTCGCCTGCGGCCACCCTGTTTGGGGAGCATATTCCTGTTCCAGGTCCGGCACCGCCCTCAGACGCTCCCTGCCGGCAACTATCGCCTCGAGAGTGCGACGAAGGATCGACTCAAACGATGCAAGCTTGGAATCTATGTATCCGTCGGTCTCGGCCCTAAGATTTCGTGCCCGATTCTCGGCTTCTTCGACGATGAGGTTCGCTTTCCATTCGGCATCTCGGGCAACCTCGGTTTCTGAGACCATGCGTGCGGCCTCGGCGTGCGCATCCTCGAGGATCAAGTCCGCCTCGCGCCTGGCCTTGGCAATGAACTCGTCCTTTTCGCGCAGCATCCAGCGGGCCTGACGGAGCTCTTTGGGCAGGGACTCCTTGATGTCTGCAATCAGCGCAAGGAGATCCTCGCGGGCAACCAGCACCGATGAGGAAAGTGGCATCGTCCGCGCTAGATGGAGCATTTCCTCGATCCTGCCGAGCTTTGCCTCGACGTCTTCTTCGGCACTCGCCGGCAGCGGAATTGAAACAGGGGGCGCTTCCTCTGGATTCGCCGCCATTTCTTGGTGGTCCATGCTGCCGCCGTCTCCCGCGTCAGTCATTGCCGCTTCCCCTGCCAAACCTATCTGCAAGCCGCCTAAGCACTGGGTCGGGGACGAGCCCTGTGACGTCGCCTCCGTAGCGCGCGACCTCCTTTATCAGGCTTGACGACAAATACGAGCTCTTTGGGCTCGCCGCCATGAAGAGCGTCTCGATGCCAGTCAACTTGTGATTCATCTGCGCCATTTGGATCTCGTAGTCGAAGTCACTGACAGCTCGCAACCCCTTGACCACAACTGAGATCTTCCGCTCTTGCGCAAAGTCGACGAGCAGGCCATCGAAGCTGTCGATCTCCACATTTGGGATGTGCGCAAGCACCTCTCCCAACAACGCCTTGCGCTCATCCAAGTCAAAGAGGGGGGCTTTTGACGGATTGGTCACAACCGCGACGAGGACCTCATCAAAGTGGCGAGATGTGCGTTCGATGATGTCCACATGCCCCACAGTTACGGGGTCAAACGAGCCGGGACAAAGTGCTCTTGCCAATTGCCGCTCTCACCGCCTCCCCGGATCGTCAGGTGTCTCACCTAAGTCGTGACCTCCCCCAACATAACGAGCGAAGCAAAGCGTTGTCCCGCCGTAAATCCGCTCGCCCTCCAAACGATAACCGGAAGGCCAGCCGAACCGGTGGTCTTCCCCCTTTGACCTGGTGTCCCTGTGCAGGACCACTAGTGCCTTTCCTTCCCATCCGGCGACCCCTGCCGCCAGCAGGTCCCTCACCGTCTGGTCGTCGTCTGCATATGGAGGATCGACGAAGATGAGGTTGTAGGTTCTGTCGCTTCCGAGGCGCCTCACAAATCGCGCGACGTCAGAGCAGACGACCTCGGAACGGCTGGCAAATCCACACAAATTGAGATTGGCTCTCGCCGTCTCGACAGCCTGGGATGCGCGGTCCACGACGGTTGCCCACTCTGCCCCCCTCGAAAGCGCCTCGCAGCTAAGAGACGCCGAGCCGCCGAATAAATCGAGGACTCGAGCCCCCTCGACCTCGCTGCCGATGATCGAAAAGAGTGCCTCTCGGACTCTGTCGGTCATCGGCCTTGTCTCGTCTCCCGGCGATTGGAGGCGGCGGCCCTTGGCGGAACCTGTAATCACACGCATAGAGGCAAATGGTAGTTCGCCAGAAATGCGAACGGCGCCCCCGCGGGAAGGGGCGCCGTTTGCGGCCCGGAAGCCGCCTACGCGACTCGGCTACTACGCAGCGTCAGCTGGCGGAATTTCTCGCCAATTCTGAATGTAGTACTTCTTCGTTGTGATCAGGCTCAGTGAACGGTCGTAGGCGAGCACATTCACAGCGCCATTCGTGTCGAACTGGTCAACCATGACCGATCCAAAAATGTAGACCTGCGGTCCACCGTTGAGGGTGAAGCTCGAGTACGGAGCGTAGAGCACCATCGACATGACGGGCTTGTTGGCACCGCCAGGCGTACCAATCTGACTCGTTGACGCCTTGTGGACTCTGAATGCGCCTGCCATTTCTGTCGGATAGAGACCGTCAATTTCGGGTCCTGTCGCCGCTCGGGGCGCGCACCCGCCATTTGGCTGGTCCCCGACATTCAGCCAAGCGCCACCATCGAAGTCGAGGTCACCGGATACGTAGATCTCAATTGGATTCCACATGTCCACCGAATTATTGGTACACATCGACTGGTTCCCTCCGGCGCCCAGGACCAGGTTGGTGCAGTTATAGACACCCGGGTTCATTGCCGCTACATCCGCACCGGTGAGATTGCAGTCACCAGACCCATTGTCCCACAGGGCATTGGAGCCTCCAGGTTGTGGTGCTACTACTGGCTCCCACGGATACGGCGTTGGAGGCGGCGGCACGGTGTTCTGGCACGCGCCGGTAGCGCTCGAGCTCGGTGGCCACAAGACGACGGGAATTTCGTTCCAATCGCTTGCGTTGCCATTGCAGTCAAGTGATCCTGAAGTGCCAATTAGCGCAGCAGTCAAATTGTTAGGCTCGGGATATCCGGCGCAATAGACAGGATTCGAGACATCGCGGGAGTCATAAGAGCATGCTTGATCCGTGTCGAGCGGATTACCGCTGAACGAAACGCTTGTACGACCACCAACTGCAACATCAAACCGAGATGTTGTCCGTGCGTCAGCCTTGATTGCTCTCCGAATCGTGTATGGAGCGTTTGGGCCGCCTATCACAGCCACTGATACGATCTCCCAGCTAAGATCATCTTTTCGAGTAGCGGTGTAGCTGAAGCTCCCCCCACTCATTTCGCCTGAGCCAGTCAATGTGTCTGTAATGGACTCGTCGTCAGGGCTTATTTGTTCCAGGCGGAACATCGCCTCGTCGAGACCTGAATTGGCAACTGCCATCACGCTCAGGTGGGTCCGATCGTATCCAGAATGATTCAAGCCGCTAATTGTCTTGGCCCATACTGCCGCCGCCAGGATTCCCATGATCATCAGTACGGCCATTGCGATGATCATTGTATTGCCCCCATCGTCGTCAAACTTGCCCCGACACAGTCGCTTAGCTGGTGACATCCCTGCTCTTCTCCTCGCGTTCTGGTCTCTGAGTCCAATCATTGAAATGCCTTCTTCACTCTCAACATCCAACACCTGCGACACCCCCAGACCACCCGCTCACACCCCCAGGAATCGAATTGCGAATCTCCGTATCGGTGCTGGCGTCATATACCGGCGCACCACCGCCCGCTTCAGATCGAATTCTGATCACAATCCTGACGGTGCACACACTCACAATCTGGGGATCGACCTGATCCGGAGAACCGGCCGTTGTCGTCAGAATCAAGTCATCTGAATATCCTGAGTAGTACTGGAACACAGGCTGCGCGGCCGTATTCGCCATTCGAGGTATCAGCACTTCGCGGGTCGGGAGATCTGGGAGCCCAGATCCTGCTGGCACGCACCCCGACAAGCACTCAGCGACCAACTCAGAGGTGGACGTGTCAACTCTGAATCGCCATTGCTTTCGGTCGTTGCCCTCGACAGATCCAACCCAAAAAGTGACCGAAGTTTCGAATTCCGAAGAATCGGCAACCGCAGACCACTCGATCGGATTTGCGCCTCGCAATTCCCGCGTAAGTCTATTAAATGCCACCATCACGGCATTTTGATTATCAACCACTGCAGTAGTACGTCGTTCCTGCCTAGTAGCCAGCTCAAGAGTTGATAGGATCGCAGTCATTACAATCATCAGAATTGAAGTCGTAATCACAACTTCCATTAGGCTAAAGCCTGAGTCGCCACGTCTGTCTCTTGGATTTGACCGAATCATTTCGCAAACCTCACGAACATTCAGCACACACTTGTCTTGTAGGTGCAGAAGCTCTGCTGAACTGGAGTTGGATTACTTGGACCAGTTCCTTTGAATGTCATTGTCGCGTATCCGATGTTGAATCGTTGCCAATTCGACGTAACTTGTGCGAACCAATAGCTGCCAGCAGGACTGAGATAGACTGTCTGAGTTCCGAACTTAGTCGGTACTTCTACCCAGACATCGCTGCAATCACCGCTGGTGGAAATCGCAAAGAGGATTGTGTCCAAATTCCACCCTTGGTTATTGACCTTGATCTTGTAGGGAGTGGCATTTGCCTGATCAGCTGGACTTACGACAGACGGACCCATCAGCTGACAGACAGCCGGTGCGCCAGGAGTAGTCACCGGCGACGAGTATGCCCACGCTGATGAGCCAGCTGCATTTGTCGCCCGAATCTTCCAGCAGTATTGCGTATTTGGTGGCAGATTGATCGCCAAATATGACGTTGAGTTCTCAGGTCTCGGGGGGTCCGTAAGAATCCAATAGTCATCGCTGATCATGTTGCATGAAGGATACGGGGCAACCGAAAACGCCAATTCAAATGAAGTCTCGTTGTCAGAGTTGTCATACCAGGTAACAAGACCCTGTGTAGTGTCCGTTAGCATCAACCCAAATTGAACGTTGCTTGCTTCTATTGGAGGAAACGACGAAGTGCTACCGGGATTCTGCGAGCCCTGCCCTCCGGGGTAGACATCGGACTCCACCTGGAACTGACGAGTGCCAACCTGGTCAGTCCAGGTGACAACAACCACTACGTGCTTGAAGGCATGCTCGTATGTCACCGATATCCCGGATTGGGCCTGGGTCTCGATGAAGGGAACCCATGTCACATTCTGTCTGATCGTGAAGATCACACCATTGCGATTGATGTCACCGGGATCCACGGGAACCGACAACGCCGTGTCGGTCACCGGCGTGACTGTCTCTGTGGTAGCTGATGATGACGTGGGGGTCGGCCGCTCGGCCCAATTCGGATCGTCAGCGCTGATTGCAATCGCGTCATACTCTTGCGAGCGAAGCTTCTCAAGCGCCTCGTTCGCCACCTGAACCGCATTGAGCCGGTGGCGCTGTAGCCCAGACGCCTTGGTAGCCACAACTAGTGTTCCCAAGATCGCGACAATACCCACCATGAGAATCGTCAACGCCATCATCAGTTCAATGAGAGAAAATCCATCTTCGCCATTCGCCTGGCGTTCACGGATTCCGGAGATGAGCCGCATCATCTGTGTTGACCCCTTCTAGGTGTCGAAAGCGCAAGGGTGCCGCACCGGCGTCTGCCGACCGCCCTACACTAAGTGCATATCGGTGGTATTGCCAAGGCTTCTTGATGGATTTGAGGAATGATTTTTCGATACCCCAATTGGAGTATTTCAGTGTCTAGCTGGGGTTTTGCGGGCACCGAATGACCGCTCGCAACCGCTT
Source organism: Acidobacteriota bacterium (assembly GCA_003577105.1). GTDB lineage: Bacteria > Actinomycetota > Acidimicrobiia > ATN3 > ATN3 > ATN3. The sequence goes on from QEUQ01000029.1 coordinate 23,993, forward strand.
CCTGGTCGTGCTCTCATTTGGAGTTGTAGTCACGGTAGCCTCCCTTGTGGCCTTGTACGGCCGCGAAGAGCTAATGGCGAGAGAGTCCGCAATTGCCCAATCAGAGACCGCTGCAGCTGCCGCGGCGGCTGCCATTGACTCGCAACAAGCAGAGGCCGCAGCCTCGGGCGACTTTGCCGCGACGGCGGCGGTCACATCTGACCTGTTTCGTATTCAACTCGCAAACCCCAGGATCAGGCAGATATCTGCCTTGATGCCAAGTGGCCAACCTGAGACTTTTCGGATTGCGGTCGAGGTTGGCGGTTCTCCGTCAGCAAATCGGCCTGGCAGCCTCGTGCGCATCGACGACGCCGACGCGAGATCAGCAGCGGATGCAAAGAACTCCGTAAGCTCCTGGAAGGAGGATTCGGTATCAACGTGGGCGCCAATTCTGGATCGCTCTCGAGTCGCAGGGCTAATTCGCATTGAATACGACGCGGCCGGCATTGGCAGCGGTATTGCCCCTGCCCTGTTTGCGCTGATGCTCGGACTCCTTGTAACGCTAGTACTTGTGGTTTTCGTGTCACGAAGCATCGGACGACGACTAGGAATACTCCTCGATGGCACTGGAAAGCTCGCCGAAGGCGATCTCGCGCATCGGGTTGAAGTTCGCGGTCACGACGAGATCTCTGAGCTTGCCGAATCATTCAATTCCATGGCCGATGCCCTCGAGGAGAACCGCTCCAGCCTGGGAAATGCCATTGCAGAGCTTGGCAGGACCTCCGCCCTAGTCGAAACACGCGCCCGAGAAAATGAAGCTCTGCTCAAGCGAACAGTAGAGGCTGTCGACGGCGAGCGCCGCCGACTCGCCACGGAACTTCACGACAGCACAATTCAGAGCCTCCAATCGATCGGCATGCTCGCCGAGTACGCCGAAATGCTGATAGAGCGAGGTCAGTACGAGGAGGCATCGGAGCGAGTGATCTCACTTCGGCAACGACTCAATGACTCGGTTGCCGAGCTCCGCCGACTCCTCTTCGATCTCCGACCTCCCAATCTCGACGACACGGGCCTGGCTTCTGCGCTCGAGCTCCGCCTCAGCGAGGTGTCGGACCTGGGCGACCTGGAGACTCGACTAGAGATTGCCGATGATTTGGACATTCCAAATGAGCTGGAGACCGTGATTTACCGCTTTTGCCAAGAAGCACTTTCAAACGTGGTCCGCCACGCAGAGGCAACCTCGGTCGAAGTCAGAGTGTGGCAACAAGGTGCCGGCTTGCGGGTAGCCGTCGAGGACAACGGAAAGGGATTCGATTCCGACACCCGGCCTGAGCACGGTCACTTCGGAATCCAAGGCATGAGGGAGCGTGCCGAACTCGCCGGCGGAGAACTCTCGCTCGAGAGCCGCCTCGGTTCGAAGACCAGAGTCGAACTCACGCTCCCGCTCGGTTCCGACACGCCTGCCTAACCGAACTCAAGCCAGCTAACCTCGCCCGACACGAGCCTGTCTGACTCCTCCTTCAACACCGGATGCGCGTCTAGGTCAGGGTCTCGCTCGAGAAGCTCGTTGGCGAACTCGCGCACTTTGACGATCAACGGGAAGTCCCCCAGCAGGCTGGTAAGCCTCAGGTCGGTCCTTCCGGCTTGACGAGCGCCGAAGAGCGAGCCTTCACCCCTTAGCTCCAGGTCCTTTTCGGCAAGCTCGAACCCGTCTGACGTGGAACACACCGCCTTGATGCGCGCGAGAGCGTCTTCACTCTCGGCTTCGGAGACGAGGTAGCAAACTCCGAGCCTTGCACCCCGCCCGATGCGTCCCCTCAACTGGTGGAGCTGGGACAGGCCGAAGCGCTCGGCTGACTCGATCATCATCACGGTGGCCTCGGGTACGTCAACTCCCACCTCAATGACCGTTGTCGCAACAAGGACTGGCGTCTCGCCACTCCGAAAGGCTGCCATGGCTGCCTCTTTGTCCGCCGATCGCATGCGGCCATGCAATAGCCCTACGCCGATGCCGGCCAGCGGCCCTTCGGTCAGGCGCCTGAACTCCTCCTCGGCGGCCGCAGCTTCGAGTTTGGATGACTCCTCCACGAGCGGGCATACGACGAATGCGCGGCCCCCTGCATCAATCTCCTTCTTGATTTGCTCATATGCCTTGTCACGCGCATCCGGTCGAATCCAGAGTGTCTTGACCGGCGATCTGCCCGGCGGCGTTTCATCAAGCGTCGAGACATCTAGATCTCCATAAATTGTGATTGCGAGTGTGCGCGGAATCGGAGTTGCCGTCATGATCAGCATGTCCGGAACGAGACCGTCTGCTCCCTGTCCACGCAAGTGAACACGCTGGTGAACTCCAAATCTGTGCTGCTCGTCTATGACCGCAAGACCAAGCGAGGCGAAAGCGACGCCTTCCTGGACTAGCGCATGAGTTCCAATAAGAACATCTACCTCGCCCCGCCCCACTGCGGCAAGAACTCTTTGACGATCGCGAGTACTCCCCGTGAGTAGTTTGACTCTTACGCCAATCTCCCCTAGCAGCGGCGCCAGGCCGTAGTAGTGCTGCTCGGCGAGAACCTCGGTGGGAGCCATGAGTGCCCCCTGATGGCCGCCTGCGACAGCAATGCAGAGGGACGCAGCGGCCACTACTGTCTTTCCGCTGCCGACCTCGCCTTGGAGCATCCGATGCATTGGAACGGGTGCTCGCATTGACTCCCCGATCTCGGCGATCACTCGCTGCTGAGCGGCTGTAAGCGGATATGGCAGAGAGTCAATGAGGCTGGTAAGCAACGCCGCTCTGTCGACGTGCGCAATGGCCTTAGATTCCGCCTCGTATGCCCGCCTTTTCGTTCCAAGCGCAAGCTGAGTTCGCATCAGCTCATCGACGACTAGTCGCCTGCGGGCTGCTGTCCGGTCTTGCATCGACTCAGGGAAGTGGATCGCGTTTATGGCAAATGTCCGCTCTTGCACCTTTAGCGCGTTGCGCTCCGCGGGGGTCAGGGACTCGGCAAATGCACCAGCTCGATCCAGCGCCTCCCAGCAGAGGCGGCGCAGCAAGGCAGAGCTGATTTCGGCCGATGCTGGATACACCGGGACAATCCGCCCGACCTCAAGGCTTGTGCCAATGCCGCTCTCGCCCTCAATTTTCTCGTAGGACGGCGATGAGATCTGAATGCGCCCTCTGAAAACCTCCGCCTTTCCTGAGATCGCAAACTCCTCGCCCACCTTGAAGTGCCTTTGGCGGTACGGCTGATTGAACCAGGTCAATCTGATACGTCCGCTGGAGTCGGAGACATCGACCTCTAGAAGACTCAACCGCGGGCGCGGTTTGCGCAGCGAAACCTTGTCGACTGTGGCGGTGAAAGTCACCTCCTCCCCGAGCGGCAAGTCACGAATGAGAAGAAGCGTTGTTCTGTCGATGTAGTCCCGCGGAAAGTGATGAAGCAGATCTTCAATTGTCTCAATACCAAGGCCAGCTAGCCCGTCGGCGATTTTCGGCCCTACCCGGGCCAGGGAAGTTACGGGCTCACGCCGGAGCCGCTCCCAGGTTCGGCCCTTGCGGTGTCCGGGCGATTCCGTCGATGCTGAATTCGTATCAGATCCCACATGGCGATACTACGCGCTGGGCGGAGGCACCTCGCGCCACGCGAGCTGCCGCCAACTTGTGTTGCTCGGCTCCATGAATCGGGGAGGCTGGACATAGCCGAGGCGTGAATCGTAAACGTAATCCTTGACATACCCGCGGCTTGTCGAGTTGCCGCAACTTGTGCCGCCCAAAGCGACAACCCCACGACTCTTCTGCGCAAAAGCCCCGACGATCTTCAGGGTGCCACTACACCCGGAAAATGTCGTGGAGTCCGGGGGGTTGGTTATGCCATATGCGTGAACGTCGCCGTTCAGAGCGAGCATCGCTGCGTGGATTTCTGGGTTTGTCGGTCGCCGCATCCAATACGGCCGATCCGACCTGACGCGATCGTCGCCTACATATATGCTTTCATTCGCGATGAGCCCTATCACATCTTTGGATGTGTCGCTCTCGTCATCAAGGCGCAAAGACTTCCAGACCCAAATGCTGTTTTCTGAGCCGATCGTGATCTGCCCATGCCAACCGGATTGCGGATTGTGAGGAGTACCCACATATGCCTTCCCTAGTGACGTTGGGTTACTGGTCTTTCTGCCCACATAGATCACGCCATTGGGTGGAGGGAGCCGGTCAGTAACGGTGCTCGTCGGCGGAGCATCTCCGAGTGTCCGAGCCTGCGCAGGACCGGGCGGAACACCGTTATTCCCGTATTTCGAGTACACCCGAATTAGTCCGTTGGCGAGTGGAGTGATCTCGATCGGACCCCAATAGACATAGCCGCCATTCTCCGCATCTTGACGAAGCTTGGCGTTGGAAATCGGCAAAACACTGTCACAGAACTGGGTCAAGCCGCATTGGTTGACGTCCCCCTCGTAGTTCGGTGTTGAAACATCGCAATCAGCCTGGGAGTCATCTTCATATACCGTGCCTCTACCGGACTCGACCGTGGATCTAAACGTCGTCTGGTCGCAGGTTTCGACCATTATGAAGTCGTTGGACTTGATAGGGCCATCAAGCACGTCACCATCGGCAAAACGAATGTCGCATGGGCTTGACTTCTTCTGATATCGAAGACAACTAGCATTCTGCCCGTTGTAAGTCTCGAAGTCCGTAAAATACATCCAGTCAAGGAACGACTTGCGTTCCATATCGACCTGGACAGTCCGAGTGACTCCCTTTACCCTGCCGGACGCTTCAATTGTGACAGTCAGTGGCTCTCCCACAACTTTTGGCTGCGGAATCACCTTGATCCGATAGTCGCCTTCGCCGTTTGGAACCGGTGTCCAGGTCAGCTCGCCTGGGAAATACTCTGGATCGCGCATCGACGGATCAGTGATGTAGTACTGAGGGTCTTCATTCATCTTCCACAGATAAGCATTAAGACCGGCTTCTGCCGAATACAGGGCACGAACCCACTCTCGTTCATACGCACCAATAGAGTTATCCCCGAGGGCGTAACTCATGGCGGATATTGCCAAGAGAGTGCCCACGACACCCATCGACAAAACGGTGACCAGCGACATACCTTCATCGTTGTTCTTTCGGGTAGCCCAAAGAATTCGAGTGAACACACTTAGGTTTGATCTCATTGTTCTCACTTCCAGAATCCGGCAGAACGGATGAAAATCGACGTCTCAATCGTGCTGGCTCCGATTGCCAGGTTTGGATCACGATCCACGTACAAGACCACCGAAACAATTGACACCTGAGTAAGCTGCTGACAACCGAGATATCCCCCTGGCTCCGATGGTGTCAGCGGACTGGTTGTATCTGACAAATAGCGAAATATCGCTTGTTCCGTTCCGTGGGCTCCATTCACCACAACACGATTGTTTGCGGCGCCCGCAGCGTTTGTTATTTCTTCGCGCTGATCTTCGTTAGGAGCACTGAAATCTCTTGTGGCCATCCACATTTGGTTTGTCGAGTCTCTTGAGAACCGCACCCGCACTACCCGGCCTTCAGAAGGCACTTTGTAGAAGGCAATTGAATTTGGACCAGCCTCGGTCAGGGTATATGTATTCGAATAGCTGCCAAGCGGATTAGTCGTACATGTGTCGGGAGTTGACGCCATGTACCGTGTCTCGGTCTTCCCCGTAGCCATGCGGATTTCTTTTGAAAGACGATCACCGATGGCTCGCCCCTCCTGGAGTGCCATAGTTCGCTCTTGATTGCTTTGAGATGTGCGCATCCACGTATCGAAGCTCGCTCCGCCAGCGCTTACGAGAATTGTGAGAAGGAGCGTCGTAACTACCACTTCGTGTATCGAGACGCCGGCGTCACGGCGGGTACTGCCCTGGCTCGCAGTCCTTCGACTCATCAGGCGTCGTCCGGCAAGAGTCCGCATTTAGCTCACCACCACCGTTACCTGTTCACCGTCCGTCACGATCGGATAGACGACGGTCTGCTTGTACGGCGCTGGAGGATTCACCGTGAGGATGTATGGCCCCCTGAACACGCCCGATCGGTACGACTTGCCATTTGAGTCACTCGTCGGCATCGTGACTGTCTGTCCGCAGTTACTCACCAAGCCAATGGAAGCGCCCTGGATTGGACTTTGCGTGCTTCCGCTGATTACCTCAACTGTGAGTGAAATTGTCGAAGGCGGAGCGCCTTTGGTAGCTACAACGAGGCTATTCGTACCGGGTTCGACGAGCTGGTCAGTCAGGCTGCCGGTCAGCGCCACCATGCTCATTCCGATGCAATGAAAACCGGTGCCCGCGACGTCATATCTGCCGGGGAACAAGTTGCTTATCACCAGCGGATTTGTGACGCTTCCTTGGAAGATGGGATTCGCCGACTGATATGAAACGGCCACTCCCATCAACTCCGGCGGATAGGCGAGCTGTGTGCCGGTCAAGTCCTCGAGCGTTACCTCGACTGTGGCTGGCTGACCCATCACGATGGCGACAGGCGTCTTTACTCCAACCTCCACCCAGATATTGGAGACACTCGCAGTCGGCTTTCGCTCAGGACCGATGTATCCCGGCAATGTCGCGGTCGCTTCATACCAGCCAGCCGTCCGATATGCGAAGAAGGCTGTACCAGTTACGTCTGTGTTGAGTGTTTCTGTTTCGAGCGTTGAAACCCTTACCAGCTCGACAGTCGCGCCAATCAGTGGGTTTCCCACGTGATCAACTACGCCAACTTCAACATGTCCGGAATACTTGTTGAAGATGTCTCCGGGCGGGGCAATGTAGGTAGTAGCCGTCACTGGCTTCATTGAGCCCATGTTCTCCCAGGTGATTTCAATCGTCACTCTGAAATAGTCGGGGGATCCCGAGTCGGGGTTTGCGGGGTTCGTCGCCCAATCGACGTTGATGGTCTCGTAGAGCGTGTGAGTACCCACCTGGAACGGTTCCGCGATGTACTTGCCGTCGTAGTCGGTCATGATCCGCATGTAGTCCGAATATGCCCAGGAACTGATCCGTTCGAGTTCCCGCTGCGCATATGCAGTCGCGTCTGCACGTAGCCGCGTGACCTGTTGAACCTTCATCGTGCCAATTAGCAGACTCAGAATCGAAACCGAAACGATGAGAAGAATTGACATCGACACAACGGCTTCCATTAGCGAGAAGCCCTGGTCGAGATTGGTTCGGCGCTCTCGCCTCAGGCGCTCAAATACCCTGGTAGTCGCTGACAACACAGCCACTCCCCCTTTGTGGCCCGGAACAGGGGGAAATGTGCGCGGCTATTGCAGAAAGGGCTATTGCCCAGCCACCAAGCACACTCCCGCTGGGAGGGCCACGGTCTCCATTCATTCTTGCTATCGGCGGGGAACCGCAATCCCCTTGAGTCACCGTGACGCTCTAATTGACAGCCACGTCAGTCACGGAACTTCTGCGTTTCATGTTAGCAGGGTCAATAAGCGCTTGCTACGCTAATGCGGAGTAATTTGGGGATGAAAATATATCCGTCTAATGGAGTACTCCATTTGGAGTAGCTGGTTAGCCTTGACCTAGCTGACCAGGCCAGACCTGAGCGCGATTGCCACGGCCTGAGCGCGATCCGCAGCTCCAAGCTTTTGAAAGATTGACTGAAGGTGCGTCTTGACTGTAAGCGGACTGATGTGAAGAGTAGCCCCGATTTCCCGATTTGACTTGCCTTCGCATAGAACTGTGAGGACCTCGAGTTCACGCTCCGACAAGTCAAAGCTCTCAATGCGCTCGCCCTCGTGCATCGACTCAACGAGTGCTAGCGCGGCCCCCGGATCGAGCGCGACTTTGCCTGAATGCGCCGTGCGGACTGCCGCTGCAATCTCGTCAGCGCCTGCAGTCTTGAGCAGATAACCCGATGCACCCGCGTCCATGGCCGACTTCACATAGTCACGATCGTCGAAGGTCGTGAGCATCACAACCTTCACCTCGGGAAGTGCCTCTTTTAGCTGCCTGGTAGCCTCAATTCCATCAAGGTCAGGCATGCGAATATCCATGAGAACCACATCTGGAGCCAGCTCAGGTACAGCGTCAAGTGCGGCTATTCCGCTACCGGCCTCACCGACGACCTCGAGGTCGTCGATCAGACCTAGACGAAGAGTGACACCGTCTCGCACAATCCCGTGATCGTCGACGATCATCACTCTGATTGGCGCGCCAGCACTCGCCGAGCCCATCACTCCTCCGAATTCGGGATTCACCGTTCGCGTGCTAGCCTATCGGCCCCGCGACTAGCGCGTACTGAATCCTTTCTTTAGTCAAGACCCCGGAGAACAGCGATGGCTGCAATTTGTGAAGTGTGTGGCAAGGGCCCTGGTTTCGGCATGCGCGTAAGCCATTCGCATCGCCGTAGCCGCAGGCAGTTCAGG
>QEUQ01000082.1 GCA_003577105.1 Acidobacteriota bacterium
CGGCATGGGGACCTTCTACTACTCGATTCCCAACATCGTGATCGATCCTGAGCTAAGCACTCTCACGCTTGGTGGCAAAGAGGTCAGGCTGACGAGGGGCCAGTTCTGGTTCGACCATCAGTGGGGATATTTGAGCTCGATCCCCAGTTCACATGTGCTCAAGGCCGCCAAGTACTCATCGGCACCAGACCCCGAAGGCTGGGACTGGTTCATGGTCCAATTCGACGGCGACCGGCAGGTGACCATGTTCGCCCCGCATTCCAAGGAGTACCTGGAGTTCGGCTAAGCGGGGCCTGCGCCAGAAACCGCACTGGGAATGATTCACGAGCGAAAGACGCGACCTGAGGTGAAACCTCCCCCGATCATCTTCGGAGGAAGCCCGGAGAGACTTTTCACGATGAGGTCAGACAGCAATCGTGGGGCATCAATCGCTGATGGCCGTGCCCCCCTCCATGTATCCTCACCTGGCCAACTACCACCACACTGAAGCGCCCGCCTACACTCGCTGAACAACGAGTCTTAGTTTGACGGCATTGACCGGACCCGCGCATCGGAAATCCTTCGTCGGCCCCCAGGTCGGGAAAGCCTGCACCCCCACTGACCACTCACCGTCGCTGTCAAGATCGCGCCTGCCCCCTGACACGACGCAGGTTCCGATCAGCTCGACTTTGAAACCCGCGTTCGAAAGCCACTTCGAAATAGTCGCGGTCATGTCAGTCCATGGAACCGACTGCCTCGAAGTCGCAATGACTGTGACCGAGTTCGGCTTGCCGCGCGAATCACTCGGCGGCCTTTCCGTCGACACGGTACTCGGATCAAAAGGAAGTCCGATTCGGCCGAGTACTTGTTCCAGCTTACTTTGTTCTTCACCGGAATCAAGCTCCGAAATCACCCACGAGCAGCCACCGGGAACGAGCGCAAGCAAGACAAGGCACAATCCGCTTATGAGGCATCGTCGCCAGGCCCTCACGCTAGAAGAAGGGGGTCGCCCACACCGCAGATGCCTTACAGTCTCCGGTCGAGAGTCGACGAAGGATTTCGCCGGATAGCTCACTCGCCTTTATCCCGCCGCCGCTGAACGAGATTGACCTGACCTTCCAGTCTGCCCCTAATCGAACCTCGTAACCAAGCCGCAGGGCCGCCTTACTCAGGCGATAATCCTCCTGAGTCCCGCCAGCGCCACTCGCGGAAAATGGAGGAAAAAAGTAAGGCTCGGCTTCGTGTTCATATGCAAGTTGGGTTCCAACTAGTCCGGCAAAGTCAATCCACCCGTAGTAGAGAAACGAGATGAAGTGGTGTGTGGGATCATCCTCATCGACGTATTCCGATTTCCATCCCGTGTTGCCCGGCATTGAGAAGAGCGGTTCCCCGTTCGCATCGATGTCGAAGAGACTAAAATCGTTTCCGGGACCCCCGAAGACGCCATAGATGGCATCCATCATGTGCCCGACGTTAGTTGCGTCGTTGGGCCTGCCCTTCACATGAGTCTCGTACATCGAATCTATGTGCTCTGCGAGAACGTAGATCCCTTGTCGACACGGGATTGGACTCAAGCCGGTCGGGTCAGCGAGCGAGGCTGGGCAGCTTTCGGCGTACGCGTATCGGTTCAAGGTCAAGGGCTTCATTTGATTCCCTCGCACCGGATCCCGACTCAAAAATCTTCCCGTACTCGCGTCATACCACCTCGCCCGCAGGTAGTAGAGGTCGAAGCCGTCCTCGTAGCGATAGCCCGCATACCTGAAGGGCTGGTGGACCTGCTCGCTCACCCTGGTCGCCTCACCCCACGGCCCGTACGCGTAGCGGTTGACAATGTTGCCATCCCGATCGGTGACGGCGACGACGTCGCCGTGGGTGTTGGTGACAAAGAAGAGGTTGGAATAGCTCCCGTCGGAGTTCCGTGCCCGCATCGATGCCGGTGCCTCACCGCCGGAGTAGAGATACTCGCGGACGATGCCATCCTCGTCAGCTTCGCCTACCAGGCGAGTCCCGTCGTAGTGGAAGTAGAGCCGCTCGGCGAGGTAGGTGAGATTGAGGTAGGTGTCCTTTTGCACCATCTTCCCCGATGCGTCATAGCTCATCCGCAGGTTCCTGTAATGCCCAGTCTCGGGCAGATAGAGATCGATGCCGATGAGGCGCGAAGATCGATCCCAGATGTAGTGGCGCTTGTGCCCATTACCTGCGGTATCTGATATAAGGCGCCCGGTGGAGTCGTAGGCAAATTCGGGGCTAGCCGCGGTATCGATGCGATTCGCGGCTCCGAAAGAGAGCGACTGGACGACGACATCGTTGCGCTTTACCTGCCTTCGATTAGATGCCGCGTCGTATTGGTATTCGAATACCTCCGACGTAGCCGAATCCTCGGCTTTCACCAGGCGGGAGAGCTTGTCGTAGGTATAGGACCAGGACCCGAGAGATGTAACGTTACCCGAGGCGTCATAAGCCGTCGGCGAGGTGATCGTTTTCACATTTGGGCCAGTACCGAGAGTCGTTGTCCTCTCCGTCACCCGACCGGCTGAATCGTATGAGAAGACAACTCTGTTCCCTGGTCCGGATGCCGAATAGGCCCATCCTGTTGTCGGGTCCGTTGTAAGCGAGATCTCGCCAGCACCGATCAGTGCCGGAGAGCTGATGTGTCCCAGCGCCCCGTCGTCTCCATAGGAGTAGTCGATGGTTGTCACCTCGTCGGTGACAAGGCCGGGGGCGGGGGCCGAGTAGTAGATCCTTGCCTCGCCATCGCGCCTTCCACCGGGGCTGAGAGTCGAGCGGAACTCTGTAGGGCGGGATTGGCCCTCTGCTCTGTCGGCAATCGCGATCGGGCGTCCCGAATCGTCGTAGGTATAACTAGTTTCGCGCCCCGTGGCATCTACCGATCCCGTCGGACGCCCCGCTGGGTCGTAGGAGTAGGTCGCGTACCCGTCAGACTCATTCCCGCTCTTGGTAAGGCGCCCCGTCGCGTCGTAGTGGCTGAAATGCCTAGTCCCGTCGGGTGATGTGACCGCGGTCAGCTCACCTCGTGGCGAGTACTCATATGCCCAAGTTGCGCCATCGGCGTCGGTGACTGAGGCGAGCCTGCCTGCAGGCGAATAGGCCATCTCGGTCGTCCCGGCCGCACCGGGTTCGGTGGTGGCTGTCAAGCGGTTCTCCTCGTCATATCCGAAACGGGCCCTGATCACTTCGCCGCCCTCGATGGTGGCCGAGGTCTCATAGAGATTGTAGGCGGCGTCGTATCCGAAGCGGGTCTCGTTGCCCGTCGGATCGGTGACCGACACTTGATTGCCCGCGGTGTCGTATCCAAATGTCGTAACTGCCCCGCCGGGCGCGTCGATTCTTGTTGGCCGGCGCGCAGAATCGTATTGGGTTGTGCTCACCAGTCCTCCCGGGGCCGTTGTCGCCGCGACGGTGCCGTCGGGGTTGAATTGGGTATGAGACGACCGGTTACCCGCGTCGATCCGCCTTACCGCACGTCCCCTCTCGTCATATTCGGTGCGAGTGATGAAGCCATCGGGAGAGAGCGTGGCCGATATCGACCCGTCAGCATTGGGCACTGAGATGCTCGCACCCGCAGGCCCCGACGGATCTACCGATGTGAGTACCCCGCGGTCGTTGTACTCGAACCTCGTCGTCCTACCGGTTGGATCGGTCGTGTCAGATACCTGATGGTCGGCCCGGTAGCGCGATGTCGTCATCGACCCGTCGGGCGCTCGAACCGATACCGGGTTACCTGCCGAGTTAAACGTCGTGGCAGTTGATGCTCCGATCGCGTCGGTGATACTTGCGCGATTACCCGCGCTGTCATAGCCGAATCTGGTCGTGTTGCCCTCTTGGTTGGTTCGCGCGGTTTCGAACTCGACACTGTTTGCGATTGATCTCTGAACACCGCCCCTGGCGTCTTGGACTTTCGCCTCACTTGAGCCGAAGGTCGGGCCGGACTGGTAGGAGAACGATGTCGAGTTCTCCCTTCCGTCTGACTGTGAGCCAACCCTGCCTGCATCGAGATTCTGCTGGTATGTGATGGTCCCGGTCGGGTCTCGAATCGTCTTGAGGCGACCCAGTGAGTCATATGAGTACGAATAGACCAGGCCACCGGGCTTGGTGACCGAGACAAGCCGGCCCCCTGCCATGGTGTAGTTGACCGTGACTCCGTCAGAAGATGTCGCCGAGGCGAGCTGGCCTTCGGAGTCGTACTCGAGGTGGATCTTCTGGCCGGCTGTCGATGTCACGTCCTGGGGCCGGCCCGCCGAATCCCTGCCGATGCCATATCCGTTGCCATGGCGGTCCCGGACCTGGCCGAGTCTGCCTTCGGGGTCAAAGACATGGGCGACATTTGCCGTGTCGGTTGCCTCGTAGTGATTGCCCCAGCACACCACCTCATCGTGGGTGGCAGGGCCCCCCGAGTGCCGCCCGCCACCGGGCGCGCCACAGCTCGAGTCACGGGCAAAGAAGTCCTCTCGGCCGTCTGCGCGAACCCACCCGACGCCTGAAACCGGGTCAGTCGCCGCTGCTGTTCGGGGCCCCGTTGCAGGGCGAATCACCTGGTCAAAGTTGGTTCGCCAACCAGGCCCCAAGGATCGCTTGGTAATGTCGACATTGTTGTAGTGCCGAACTAGGCCAAGCGGCGGACCTTTGGCGGCAACTGAGAGGTCGGATTCGGCGAAGTGAGCGTTGCCGGTTGACAGTCCGACAGGGTCACCAGCCTCGCCACCGTTTCTTCGATTTCCGGCTTGCTTCTCGTATTTCGCTGTCTCTCCATAGATGTTGTCAAGGGTGCCATTGCCGATCCCCGGATAGGAGATGAGGGGATCAGTTGAACCGCCCCGGGATACTTGGAGGCTCCATCACTTGAGAGGATGGTGCCATGGCAACCAAGAGACCGTACCCACCAGAGGTGCGAGAGAGAGCTGTTC
>QEUQ01000030.1 GCA_003577105.1 Acidobacteriota bacterium
AGAATCTGCCATGGTCGGCGACCTCCGTATGTGGCTCTACCGGGTCCGTCCCGGCAACCCACGAATCTACGCAGGCGCCGACCAATCCATCGTGTCTAATCGCGAAGCCTCTCGGAGACCAGCCTACGGCGCCTTGAACGGTGCTGAGAGGTCGGCTTGCCCCAAGATCTTTCCCTCCATGGCCGACTTCACTGTCGGCCAGTCAGCTCCAGCCCTCAGATCCAGTTTGGTAGACAGCGCGTACAGAGTGAATTTGTAGGTGTGCGTCTCGCCTGGTGGTGGCTCAGGCCCGTAGTACTTGGCCTGCCCTGTCGTGTTTGCCCCCTGCACTGCGCCGGTAGGAACAGCGTTGCGAGGAAAGCCCTTCTCACCAGGGGAGATGCTATAGACGACCCAGTGGATGAACTCGAAGCCGTCATCCATGCGGTCGATCATGACCAGCGCCATGTCCTTTGTACCCGACGGCGGCGAAGTCCAAGTGAGCTCAGGCGACGTATTGGCGCCATATGACGAGAACTCGACCGGGATTGCGGTGCCTTGGGCGATATCCGGACTACCCAATGCGAACTTGGCCTGCGGAGTCTGCTTCTCAGACGGACTTGCGCTCGGAGGAGCTGTAGTTGTCGTAGTTGATGACTTCGAACTGCACCCAGCCACCCCTAGCAATCCAAGAACGCCAACAATCACTATCAGCATGCGAATCCATCGGCTTTGGCTCGCGCCGCTTCCCAAAGTCTTCATTGGTGGTAGCCCTCCGACCTCAACTAGTTCCAATCGAGCGCGCAATTGTGGCGCTGATCGCCAAGTAGCCTACTCCGGCAGGCCAAACATGTGCGCAAGCGCCCGAACTTCCGCTGCCCTCCAAGGCAATGGTGCCTCCCGCTGCAACAGGCGGCGTTCGCGCATCTCCGCGACGGCCTCGTCGCTCTCAGGGAAGGGCGTCCCGTACTTGCCACGATGAAACAGATCTGAGAATGGGCGCCTCGGCCTCTGCCCGCCGGCTTCCATTGACTCTGCGGGATAGCCGAGGGTCATAATCCAGAAGACCTTGCATGTCTCAGGAAGCCCCAAGATCCCGGGATTGCCAGCCCATTGGTTCATGCAAGTTCCGAGTCCCAACCGAGTCGCCATGAGTTGCGCTTGGGCGATAGCGGCGCCGGCGTCAAGCGCGGTCATGAGCCAGTTGGTCTCATCCCCCTGAGCCTTTGTGAAGGGCACGATGAGGTCATCGATGAGCTTTTCACTCCACCCATGAGTGGTGTTGAGGGCATAGACCTTCATTAGCTCCTTGAGCTTCTCACCCTGCTGCTCCCATGCTGAGATGTCTCCGTACCAAAAGATGAGAACCGGCGCGAGCTGAAGCTGAAGGTTGGCCGGCAGAGTCGCGCTCAGGTCGGAGTCATCGATCTCATCTCTCGTAACCACGACAGCGCCTGTTGCGCCCGCGTTGGCCGCGTGAGTGGCACGCCTCGCTGCCTCAAGAATCATTTGGATCTTCTCGTCTTCGACCGGGCGCCACGTCTGGTAGTAACGGATCGAACGCCGCGTTCCGATGACTTCAAAAAGGTCCTTGGCTTCGATGTTGTCGGCATCCATTGCAGTCGCACTCCTCGGAATGGGTGGGGGGTCGGTCACCGGCGACCAGCTGGTCGTGACACTTGGCACTACCCCTGTCGTAGGGCGCTAGTATAGTCACCACAATCCCCTGAACTGCGAGTTGAGATACTCGCAAAATGCCTGATTAGGGCACATGACCGGGGAGTCAAGTGAGCGGTCGGCCGTCGCTGGTCCAGCCGCCGGTTTTCATGGAGCTGAAATGGGCGAACCCAAAGCCGCAATCGCCGGCGTAGGAATGACAAAGTTCGGGAAGTTCATGGATCGCGGGCTCAAGAGCCTCGCGTCAGAAGCCGTTGGCGATGCGCTGAAAGACGCGGGCGTGACACCGGCTGATATCGATATTGCATTTGTCGGCAATGCAGTTGCCGGGCTAATCACGGGCCAGGAATGCATACGCGGGCAGGTGGTTCTACGCGAGGCCGACATTGGCGGAATACCGATCTTCAACGTTGAAAACGCTTGCGCTTCAGCATCCTCGGCCTTTCACCTCGCTTATACCTATGTGGCCTCGGGGCAGAGTGAAGTCGCACTTGCACTTGGCGTCGAGAAGCTCTCCGATCCTGACAAGGCCAAGTCGTTGATGGCGTTCAACGCCGCAGTTGATGTCGAATTCGTCAACCAGATCAAGCAGGCAATGCAGGCGTCAAACAAGGTCAAGCCCGAAGGCGATTCCGGCGGCGAAAAGAGCGACGGGGGCGGGAAGCGCTCGATGTTCATGGACATTTACGCTGCGGCAATCCGCGCCCACATGAATGCCTACGGAACTACTCCTGAGCAGATGGCATGGGTCGCGTCAAAGAACCACCATCACGGAGCGTTGAATCCACGGGCACAGTACCGCGAAGAGGTAACAGTTGAAGAGGTGCTCGCTTCAAGAGAGGTGGCGTTCCCGCTCACACTCATGATGTGCTCCCCCATCGGCGACGGAGCAGCGGCCGCAGTGATCATGTCGCCGGAGCGCGCTGCTCAACTCGAGCGGCCGGCGCCCAAGATCTTGGCATCAGTAATCCGATCGGGTTCGTTGCCGTCGGCCGGCACCCCTTCAGCTGAGCGGCGTGCCGCGAAGGCCGGCTACGAAATGGCGGGGCTCGGGCCTGAGGACATCGATATTGCCGAGGTGCACGACGCAACCGCGCCTGCGGAAATCCTCGCTTATGAAGATCTTGGCTTTTGCGCCGAAGGTGACGGCGGCAAACTCTGCGACGAAAAGGCAACCGCACTCGGTGGGCGGATACCCGTCAATACCAGTGGAGGGCTCGTTTCAAAGGGGCACCCGGTCGGCGCGTCAGGAATAGCACAAATTTGCGAAATAACCTGGCAGCTCCGGGGTGAAGCGGGTGACCGCCAGGCAGATGGCGTGAAGATCGGGCTCACGCAGAACGGCGGTGGGTTCATGATGAATGACGCCGCAGCGCAGGCAATTCACATACTCGCGGTCTGAGGAATAGCGGCTAGCAAAGGACCCGCGCTGCACGGGCGAACTACCTGCGGGGTAGCGACCTAGAAGTGCGCGGCCACCCTGACGCGGCAAGTAGGCGTCAGATCTAGGAAGACGAAAGGACATCGACGATGCCCGGAACAGTTGGGTCGGTACTCGCCGAGAAGGCGCAAGAGATCGGCGACAAGCCAATGATCGAGTTCGAGGGAACTCGCTATTCCTACAGTGATTCCCATTTCGCCGCGAATCGAATCGCGAATTGCCTTTCTGATCTGGGTGTGAAGAAGGGGAGCAACACGGCAGTGATGCTTCCTAACTCGCCCGAATTCCTCTTCTCCTGGTTCGGGGCCGCGACGATCGGTTCGCCGGTCGTGCCCGTCAACACCGCCCTCAAGGGCGAAGGGCTGACTCACATCCTCAATCACTCGGAGTCCGAAGCGCTCATCGTCCACGCCGACTACTGGCCCAACGTAGAAGCAATAAAGGACTCGCTGCCTGCCCTGAAGCGAGTGATCTCGATGGGTCGCGCGGTTGATGGCCAAGACGGATCAGTAGAGGACTTTCTGAAGTCGGGATCGACCGATGACCCCGGAGTCGACGTTTCACCTGCCGATCTCATGATGGTCATGTACAGCTCGGGCACCACCGGCCTGCCAAAAGGGGTCGTCATGCCTCAGGGTCAGGTCATGGGGGGGAGTCTCCTCCTTAACTTCGGCGGGGTTCGCCCCGACGACGTTCTCTACACATGCCTCCCGCTATTTCACGCGAACGCCGCGATCATCTCGGTCTGGGGAGCAATTGGCTACGGAACCCGCCTGGTTCTCGGGAGGCGCTTCTCCGCCAGCCGCTTTTGGGATGAAATCCGCCAGTCAGGCGCAACCGAATTCAATGCGCTCGGGGCGATGATTCCCATCTTATGGAAACAAGAACCCAAACCTGATGACGCAGACAATCCAGTGCGAATTGTCCTCTCGGCGGCCTGCCCCAAGGACATCTGGCGCACCTTTGAGGAGCGATTTGGGGTCCAGATCATCGAGTTCTATGGAACGGTCGAGGGCGGGCTCACGATGGCCGGTCCAGATGCCCCGGTCGGGTCAATTGGCAAACCACTGCCTATCAACGAAATGAAGGTTGTTGACGACGATGACAACGAGCTTGGTCCAGGTGAGGTTGGCGAGCTGATTGCAAAGCCCATGGGTGCAGGCTCGCTCGTCAACTACTACAAAGACGAAAAGGCAACCGAAGAGAAGACTCGTGGTGGCTGGCTTCGCACGGGTGATTACGCCTACAAAGACGAAGATGGCTTCCTGTGGTTTGTCGACCGCAAGAAAGACGTGATTCGCCGGCGGGGTGAAAACATCTCGTCATATGAGGTCGAGCAGATAGTCAACGAGCATCCCAGCGTCCTAGAGAGTGCGGCCTACGCGATCAAGTCAGATGTCGGCGAGGATGACGTCGCAGTTGCCGTGGTGCTCCAGCCAGGCGCCGATTTCGACCCCGAGGGAATCATCCGTCATTGCATTGCCAACATGGCGTACTTCCAGGTGCCGCGCTATCTCCGAGCAGTGCCGGAAATCGACAAGACCGGTACTCACCGGGTTCGCAAGCAGGCGCTGCGCGCAGACGGGGTCACCGAAGACACCTGGGACATCGAGGAGTCAGATATAGAGGTGCCCCGGCCGTGAGTGTGGGGGGCGGCCAGGGCGGTGACGCGAGGGGCGGAGCCCGCCAGGGCGGTGACGCGAGGGGCGGAGCCCGCCAGGGCGGTGACGCGGGGGGCGGCGCCGGCCAGGGCGGAGGCGAGAGCGGTGATAGCCAGGGCGAGACGATCCGGCTGTGGCGCTCAGGTCTTGATGCAAACGGAGTCCCATCCGACGAGATCGACGAGCGAGTTGCCGTCGTGCTGGAGTTCGCGGCCTATGTTGAATCCACGCCCGACGAGATAGTCGAGACCTGCATTGACAACGAGGCTGGCAAGGTGCGCGTCAAGGAGCGCAAGCGATTCGAAGCGGCGATCAACGAGTTCGCTCCAGGCTCAGTCGAGAAGGCCAACGTTGTGCGCAGCTTCCTGATCCACAACGGCGTCAGGCTGGTTGCCCCACGGGCCTCCTGGCTATGACGAGAGCCTTGCCTCGCTGAGAGCTTGATCGAGGCAGACCGCAGCGCGGGGGCGCCCCAAGCTCAACCATCCCTCGGAGCGCAGCTCACTCAGGACGCCTCTGGGCGCGCCAAAGCGCGTTCCGGGGAATCGCGGCGGCAGTAGCAGGCGCCCTCAGGCGCCGAGAGAGAAGTTCGCCGTCGCTGGGGCAATCGTCGCCGACGCTGAGCCGAATCCCGACGCGCCGGACCACCATTGCGTCGAGTAGGGACCGCCCTCACTGACGAGCTTGTAGGAGCTACCCGAAGTCGCGCTGAACTGATAGCGCCCGGGACCGAAGCCCGAGTTGGTCACCGCTTGACCGAAGAACTCGCCACCCGTCGTGTACACATAGACGGGATACCCGTTGAGGTCTGCCGCTGTGTACATGTCCTTGACGTAGCCGCTAATTGAGGAGGCGGGCTCAAGAGAGAAATTGGCGGTCGAACTTGGAACGGCAACTGCCGTCGCGTCTCCATAGTTGTGACTTCCCGAGTACCACTGACCGACGTATCCAGGCGGTGGTGCGATCAGGAGCTTGTATGAACCTGGTGACGCAACAAGCACCTGGAATCGGCCTGTGCCGGCCTCGCCTGACACCCCGTAGCCCTCGTACTCACCAGTCGATGCATCGAAGGCATAGACAACTGCGCCATCGAGATCAGCCGCCGTTGACGCATTCTTGACATATCCGGAGAGCGCGCCAGCGGCAGTCACAGTCATGTCATTTCCCGACGACGGTGAGCAGACCACGTCGGCACTTCCCCACGATGCCTTCGAGTTATACCAAGTGGCCCTCTTGGTGGTATCGGCTGGTGACCAAAGAACCCGATAGCCGTTCGTAGGGCACACAGCTGACTGCGGCACTGGCACCGACCATGTCTCTGAACTCATACAGCACCAGTAGGTGACCAGGTTGCCCGAAAGGTCATAGACAGAAATCGATCCCGAAGTGCCACCGGCGAACGTCCCGGAGATCGCGATGATATTGGTGATCTTTGCTAGGAAGACGTCGCTACTGCCGCCGTTGGACGCCTGATAGGGGCTCGCGGTCGGGAAGTTCGTGGAGATCGTATAGCCCGTCACGTAAGCCGAACCGGTCGAATCGACTGCAATGCCGTTGCCGTAGTCGTTGCCGCTTCCGCCAAGATAGGTCGAATAGGTTAGCGATGAACCCGCGGCGTTGAATTTGGTGACGAAGACGTCACTGCTACCGGCGTTGGCGGCCTGATAGGGGCTAGCAGTTGGGAAATTCGTCGATGATGTGTACCCCGCCACGTATGCCGAACCGGTCGAATCGACTGCAATGCCATATCCGTTATCACCACCGTTCCCGCCAAGATAGGTCGAATAAGTTAGCGATGATCCTGCGGCATTGAACTTGGTGACAAAAGCGTCCGGAGATCCACTCCCGATTGAGGCCTGGTATGGGCTCGCAGTCGGGAATGCCGACGACCACGTGTACCCCGTTAAATATGCCGAACCGGCCGAATCGACAGAAATGCTCAATCCGACTTCCAGGGAGCTTCCTCCGAGGTAGGTTGAGTAGTACAGGCCAGATCCGACCGGGTTGACCTTGGCGATGAAAACATCGGTGGTACCGGCATTGGAGGCTTGATAGGGGCTTGCAGTCGGGAAATTCGTGGATGCTGTTTGCCCCGTTACATATGCCGAACCGGCCGAATCGACAGAAATGCCCCACCCAATGTCGTTGGCGCTCCCTCCAAGATAGGTCGAGAAGACCGGGGAAGAACCCGCTGCATTGAATTTGGTCACGAAGACGTCGTTGGACCCAGCATTAGACCCCTGAAAAGGATAGGCCGTCGGAAAATTAGTTGAGCTCGTATAGCCCACGACATATGCGCGCCCCGATGAATCTGTAGCTATGCCCTTCCCCTCGTCGCTGCCGCCTCCCCCGAGGTACGTCGAGTAGTCCAACTGTGGGTCGAGCACCAGCGTCTGCGACGGGTCATAGTCGCCAACCTCAAACCCGACCTCGTTCTCAGCCCGAAGTACATATGCCGAATTCACAAGTGCACTGCCGTCCTGATAGCTCACTGGCGCGGCCCAGCTGATGACCCCTTGCGTAGTCGGAATCGAGAGTTCTCCCGATTCACCAATGCTCACTTGGCCGTTTGCCTCATACTTCACAGCAATGCGGCCCGGGTCTGCGCCTGGCGCAACAATGAAGTCGTATTCAAACCGGCCGTGATCGTTCTCGTAGAAAGTCAGATCGATACCGTCGTATATCTGCTGGTAAGTAATTCGTGAATAGTTGGGAACGTTTGTCCGCCATGCAGCGGGGTTTGAGCCAATGAGATAGTTGGAAACTCCTTCCTGTGCGCCCGAGGCTTCAATTTCAGCATTGGTATTCGCGTCGGAGAAGCCCATACGCACGACTGATTGCTCGGCGGGCTCACTCTCGATTTCAGCACGAGCGTCTGGCGCACCGGCATCGGCCGACTTGGAAAAGACGAAGACGGCCTCGCTTTGCGTGAAGAAAACAGTCGGGCCCGCGTGCCTTGCGACGAACTTGACTTGCGGATCGAACTGCCCGGCGTTTGGTTCAAAAGAGACCGGCACCCGGGCCATCGCCTGGCTCGCACTCAAAGACTGTGAAAACGCATCAGGCTGGGCCACCCTTGAGTTCGCCGATGCAGGCAGGAGAAGCGCCACCAATGCAAGCACCGGCATAGCGACAGAGCCGAAGCCGTGAGCCCGTCGGGCGTTTGCAGAGCCGAGGCGAATCGGCAATCGCATCGGCTTGGCCAGCCTGCTCCCGCGAAGCGTAGGCCTTGTACTCGGTCGGCTCGGGAGGCGATGTCGTGTCGCTGAGTGCGTAGTCCGGCCCATTCTGAACTCCCAGTCTTCGCAGGCCGCGAGCAGTCACGCGCGGCGCATCCGCTTAGATTCAGCTTAGCGGCACCTTAACACGATGCCTCCTTGGCCTGCCTCGGTCGTAGCGAACCGCGATCAGGCCGGCTCTACGTTGACAAAAACCGCTCGATCGGACGGCACTGGCTGCCATTCCATCATTGCGTACTGAAGGTGGCCATATCCTCCGGCCATCTGTAGCCACTTCACCATGCCCGGCTCGACTTCGTTGGGACCCTGCCATCCTTTGAACATGAACGGATCCCATCCGTTGTAGATGGTCAGCCCATAGGGAATCTGGGTGCCGGAAGTCCGGATCGGAACGGTGAACTCGCCCGCATCATTTGAGATTCGCGCGGGCTGACCGTCTTCGAGGCCCAGGCGCTCAGCGTCCTTGTCGTTGATCAAGATGAACGGCTGGCCACGGTGAGTCTGGATCAGCACGGGGTTGCACATGTTCATGGCATGCACCGACCAGCGGTTGTGCCCTGTCGTCATCTTGAACGGATACTGCCCGCCCATAGGCGGTGGATCCTTGTGTACGGGGATATCCTCACCAGCCTCGACGTACCAGGGGTGCTCAATCAAGAACTGTGCCCGCCGCGCCAGCGTCGGGTAGGGGTGGCCGTCTTCGACGTGATGCCTAAACGGGGCGTGAGTTTCGTGCTTGGGAAATGGGGTGGCCTGACCTTTGTCCATGGCCATGAATCCCCAGTCTTGGAAGCGAACCCATCCGCTCTCCCGAACGGTTTCCAGTGTCGTTCCATCTGCCAGCGGACCTGAGTACGCGGTATCACGAATAGCCTCATCGGCGATGATCTCAGTGTTGGTGAGCTCGCCGCCCAGAGTGAATTCGTTGTAGAGGTCTGACCACTTCCGCGTCTCGACCGATTCACTCGGAGTCATTTCGGAAGCGTCACGACCCTGCACGGCCGCCGCGATCATCGCACCGCGTCCGCGGGTCTTGATGTCATAGGTCTCAAGACCACGGGCCGCGGCGCGCTCTTCAAGCTTCTTACACAGAAGGCTGTATATCTCCCATTCCTCCTTGGCCTCGCCTCGGGGCGGAGCGGCCTTGTCGGAGAGGGTCAGCAGCATCATGAACGGATTCGGAATGTGAAACCCGACCTTCTCGTAGTGCTGGGCCGCCGGCAACACGATGTCTGAGTGGAGCGCTGTCTGTGACATGCGCCAATCGATCGTCACGATCATCTTGAGCTTCGGCCACAGGTGCTCTAGGAGTGTCCCCTTGCCACCGCGCGTCCGGCGAAGTGTGTTCCCGCCGCACTCAATAAATACCCGCGGAGGGGTCTCGGGACCGGGGCGGTCCAGGCCGTCCCACCAACCAGCCTCCATCGCCTCGTCAAAGTACTGAGTGAAGGAGCGCTTCATGTCTGGATCGTTCCACTCGGGATTGTCCCACCGCTCCTTGTAGCCGCAATGCCAGTACCACCAGAAGAAGATAGGCACGGAACCACCTAGAGAGCCCAGCTTCCTCCACATCTCAATCGTTGTCAGCTCGTCTGTCGAAAGTGAAGGGTCCTGGGCCTTCAATGCTCCACGAACCATGTCGAATGCCTGCAAGACGGTCTCCGCACCCTCGACACCTCGCTGCTTCTTCGCCATTGCTGTAGCCATGCCATCAAGGAGACCGGCTGCCCAGCAGTTGATTCCTGTTCCCTTCTTACCCCAGTTACCCGTAAGGCCCAGAAGCAAGTTCATCGTCCGCTGATAGAGATCCGAGTGGTAGGCCTTGTTCCCGCCCATCCCCATGAGGATGTTCGTCTTGCTGGTGCCCACCTTGCGGGCAATCGTGCGAACGGTCTCGGGATTAACACCCGTGATCTCCTGGGTATCTTCGGGGCGGTAGTCGGCATTGAGCATTTCGACCATGCGCACCATCAGCGGCCGAACCTCCACCTCAGTTCCGTCTGCGAGCGTGGCTGTAGTCGAACCCTCGAGCACCGGCTGGAAATCAAGCTTGATGTTGCTCCGGCTTGCCTCGACGATTCCCTTCTCCGGATGCCAGTGGTAGAACTGCTCGTCGTGTCCGCCCTCCTCTAGATCGGACTGGCGCAAGTAGCGCTCGTTGTCCAGGCGTACCAGCAGAGACAGGTCAGTTTGTTCGCCAACGAACTCCTTGTCGACGAGGCCCTCTTCGACGATCACTTGGCACATCGAGAGCGCAAGTGCCGGGTCAGAGCCGAACTGAACAGGAATGTGGTAGTCGACGTGGCTGTGAGATGGAGAAACATCTGGCGCGATCAACACGACTTCGCCACCGTTGTATCGCTTCGAGGCCAAGAAGTGAAAGAACGGTATGCAGGTGTGAGCAGGATTGGTGTGCCAAAGGATCGAAAGCTTCCCGTGCCAACCATCGTCAATCGACGGGCTCGGATAGAACTTGCCAAATGTCAGGTGGTGACCGGCCGAGAAGTCGTTAATCGAGCCGTTCAAGTCGAGGACTATGCCGCCCAGCAGGTTGATCAGCCGGTCTGTCCCCCCGCCGGCACCGATCTCAGGCGTTCCCTCGCGCACGATCGACTCAGGTCCGACTTCTTCCATGGCGTCGATGATCGCGTCGGCAATATCGCCAAGGGCTTCATCCCACGAGATTTCTTCCCACTTGCCCGAGCCGCGCTCTCCGACCCGCCGCAATGGGTGCAACGGCCGGTCGGGTCCTTCGATCTGCTGGGACCACGCCGCTCCCTTGTTGCAGCCTAGGGGGTTCATGTCAGGAACACCCTCTTCAATCTGAGGGAATGTGCCCGCTATCTCCTCGCGGATGATCTTCCCGTCTTTCACATAGACGTGATACGGGCATGACCCGGGATAGCAGTCGACGCAATGCGAGCCCCAATAGACCTCGTCATAGTCGAGCTTCTTGGCTACTTCCTTCTCGTATGCGTTACGGGGCTGGGTGGATTCCACGGTCATGCCGGCCTCCTATTTAGCCGTTGGCGCCAAGGGATTGCACTAGGGAACTGGACAATTCGGGACTCGAGGCTGCTCTGAGTAATAGCCATTATCATGCCTGAAAGAGTCGCAAGTCGAGTGAGATCGGTCACACTCGCCTGGGCTGGGTCTGGCATCGCCTTCACAGTGAAAATACCTGGACAATGCATGTGCCGCCCATCCCAACCATGTGAGCAAGGCCTGACCGAGGACGTGACGGAATCTGCCTCTCCCCCGCCTCGCCGCGCAGTTGCCAGAAAATCTCAGCGATCTGGCCAATGCCGGTCGGTCCGAATGGGTGACCCATCGCAAGCAGGCCGCCGCTGGAGTTGACCGGTACCCGGCCGTCACGGGCAGTTGCACCGGACTCAACGAGCTTCCCGCCCTCCCCGGGAGCGCAGAGCCCGAGGCTCTCGACATAGACGATCTCCTCGATGGTGAAGGCATCGTGCAACTCGACCATGCCTATCTCGTCGGGGCCGATACCTGAAGCTTCATAGGCACAACGGGCTGCCTTCTCAGTAGTTGCGTCGAGATCATCGCCGCCCTCCTGTGATTGGGAGATCGACGCCCTGACCCAAACTGGATTCTCAATGCCAAAACGCTCGATCCCTCGCTCGCTCATCAGGATCACCGCGGCCGCGCCGTCGCCAAACGGGCAACTGTGGAGGACCGTGAGAGGATCCACGAGCATCCGCGCTTCGTGTACTTCCTCAAGAGTCACGGGCTTCTGATACTGCGCGTACTCGTTGAGGGCCGCGTTGGCGTGTTGCTTGACGCTGACCTGAGCGACTTGATCGATGGTCGTGCCATATTTATCCATGTGCTCACGGGCCATGACGGCAAACTTGGCAACGGGCGAGAACGGCCGAAACGCGCGCCCACCCGATTGCGACTTCTTCTTGCCGGCGGCCTTTGCCTCTTCAGCCTCGAGGGCCTCGATGCCTGCCTGTACGAACTGGGGAGAGATCTCACGAGAACGCTTGTCGACACCGAGGGCGATCGCGACATCGCACTGACCTGAAGCAACTTCAAGCCATGCCCCCCGAAACGCGTAGGACCCACTTGCCGAGGCGTTCTCGACGTTGGTAATCGAAAGTCCGGTCTTGCCAAGTCTCGAGAAGATCCGCGCCCCAAGTGTTATGCCGCCCTGAGTGTGCCCGCACCAGCCGGCCTCGATGTCACCCCACGCAACCCCAGCCGATTCCAGTGCGCCGCGAATCGCCGGCTGAGCCAGATCGTGGTAGGTGAGTTCGTCGAACTTGCCATAGCGATGAAGTCCGGCACCGACTACTGCGACGGCACGAGTATCCACCCCCGCGCCTGTGGCTGTGCTTGGTTTCAAGTTCGCACCCACCTCGTGGATCCCGGCGCCTAAAAGTCGGGCAGATCCAGAGCTTTTTGCAGATACTTGAGTTCACCCTCACGCCAAGGAAGCGGTGCGGGAGCCTGGATCATCTTCTCCTCTTTGAGCTCCTCGACAATTGCCTCATCACGTGGAAATGGATTGTCATGAGAATTCAGGAAGAACGTTCTCTCGAATTCCACTCGCGGCCGCTGACCACCGGCCTCGCGGGTCTCGGCGGGATATCCGACCGTCATCAGTACCAAGATCTCCGCTGACTCGGGCAGCTCCAGGTTCTTCTTGATCGCATCGCCATTCGCGGTACCCAAGCAACATGTACCTAGCCCCTCGTCAATTGCCACGAGGGTGGCTTGAGCGATCCCCTGTCCGCAGTCCATAGCGGTCAAGGGGTGGTTGTGTTTCATGCCCGGAATTATTCGCTCGAAAAATGGAATCAAGATGTTGTCAAGATGAGCGTCGGCCTTCTCCCGGTCCAGGCCCATAGCGCGGGCTTCGACTAGCTCCTTGAGCCGGCTCCCCTGCTCGTCGAGCATCTCCCAGTCGAGATACCAGACGATCGTCACAGGCGCGCGCTCGATCTGGTAGCCCAGAACCGGAGCAAATAGGCTGTTTACCACCTCGTCAGTAGCTGTAGCCCTATGCACGACAACTGCCTTGAGCGCCTGAACGTTGCCCCAGAACGATGCGAGCCTGGCCGCCTCGAGCATCTTCTGTATCTTCCACAACTCAACATCTTTGTGCGGAAGCAAGAAGCGATAGCTCCTGCGGGTCCCGATGGCTTCTTTGAGTTCCATTTGTCTCCTCTTTCACGTTGGGCTAATGGTTTGGGATGTGCGGTGCGGGTCAGCCCGAGCAGTCTGCCCGGACATTTCTAAGTCTTGACAGCTTCTCTGTCCCAAGTGTCAGAGGTCACTCCCTCACGCTTGAGAACACCTTTCTGAACTCGGTGGGTCTCGGTCTTGGGGATCTCATGACGGACCGAGATGTAACGGGGCACCATGAAGGCAGCCATGTGCTCCTCGCAGAACGAGGCCAGTTCCTCCGGATCAATCGTTGCGCCCTCCTGGGGAACAACGACCGCCATTACGTCGGCCTCGCCTAGCTCTGACGGCACGCCGAAGACAGCTGACTCAAGAACATCGGGGTGCTTGTTAATTTCTCGCTCCACTTCCCACGACGAGATGTTCTCGCCCCGCCGACGCAACGAGTCTGTCTTGCGATCAACGAAATAGAGGTTGCCGTCTTCGTCTGTCTTGACGAGGTCTCCTGTGTAGAACCAGCCGTCCTTGATCTTGTCGTTTGAGGCTTCTTCGTTCTTGTAGTACTCAACCTTGCGAAGCTTCGCATCATCGACCTTGAAAAGCAGCTCGCCGGGCTCGCCGGGCGCTGCATCGTCGCCGTCGTCGGTAGCGACCTTAAACGGATTCATGGGCTTGCCAATCGAGCCCTTAGGGGCATTGCCCATGTTGATTACCGAATAACCACCACCGTCTACAGCGGCATAACCCTCGACGATCCTGACTGCAAATCGTTCTTCGAACTCGGCCCATACCGACGCGGGGCAGGCGGCCGAGAAGACCACCCTTACCGGATTGTCCTTGTCATCTGAGCGCTCGGGCTGCTTCATGAGAATCGGGATCATGGCGCCAAGGGCGTTGAATGTCGTCGCGCCGTACTTGCGAATCTCATCCCAGAAGCGGCTTGCCGAGAAGCGGCGGGAGAGTGCCATGGGCCTCCCAATCACGAGGGCCCTCAACGTCGTAAGAAATAGCGCGTTGGCGTGGAAGAGCGGAAGGCAAGTGTAGAGAATGTCGTCAGGCTGGAGCATGGAGCCGAGCATGCGAATTCCCATGAGATTGGTGTTCGAGTAGCGATTGACCACTCCCTTGGGAAGCCCGGTCGTACCGGATGTGTACAGCAGGCTCGACATCGCGTCTTGGTTGATCTCAACTTCGGGGTCGACGTCTGGCGCATCCATGACCTCGGCGAGCGTCTTCCACTGATCGGGAACTTCGAATCCATCTGGCGCGTAGGTCGTATCAACTACGATCTCTTTGACCTTGGGAAGCTCTCCGCGGATCGCCTGAATCGTCTCTGAATAGCTCGGGTCACAGAGCAGTACCGACGAGTCCGAGTGATCGATCACATGGCGCAGTCCATCACCCTTCAGTCCCACGTTCACCGGGACCGCATAGGCGCAAAGCTTCTGTGTGGCGAAGTACACGAAAAGCCATTCGGGGGAGTTCGGCATCATGATCGATACCCCCACGCCCTCCTTGACCCCCAGGGCGGCCAGGCCATTGGCGGCCTTGTTTACCTCGCGGTTTAGGTCCGCATAGCTCAGAACCCGATCTTCGAAATATAGGAATGGCTCTTCGCCGAGCTCTTCCGCCTGCTCCGCCAGAAGCTCACTGACAGTCGTCGCAGACTGGTTCATTACGCACCAGGTCCTTCGAGTATGTGAATCGCCAGTGCTGCCTCGCCCATGCCAAGAAAGCCACCGGCGTTTTGCGAGAGCCCGATGCGCGCGCCCTCGACTTGCCGTTCCCCGGCATCTCCACGAAGTTGATAGACAAGCTCGGCAACCTGAGCAAGGCCTGTCGCACCAATGGGATGACCACGGCACTCCAAACCGCCGCTGGGATTCACCGGCTTCGCTCCGCCGACCGCAGTCGCCCCGGACTCGGCGAATGGCCCCCCTTCGCCCTCTTGGCAGAAGCCGAGCTTCTCGGTCTGGACTAACTCGCCAAACGCCGTAGCATCATGGACTTCAGCAAAGTCGACGTCCTCTGGGCCCAGTCCGGCCACCTCGTAGGCTCGCTCGGCAACGCCCTTCTCGCGATCGCCGCCCGAGGTTCCGCCGGCCGCCAACACCGACGCTCGAATCTTGATGGGCGCAACGCCATCGAGCCGATCTAACACGTTGCCCGAAACGAGCACCGCGGCCGCCGCACCATCGCCCATCGGGGCACACATTGCGCGGGTGAGCGGAAAGCTCACCAGGCGGTCATTCATGACCTCCTCGGTGGTCATGGGGAACTTGTACTGCGCATCCGGATTGAGCGCGCCCTGACAGTGATTTTTGGCCGCAATCGCGGCGAGTTGCTCCTGGGTAGTCCCGTAAGCCTTCATGTGCGCCCGTGCCGCCATGGAGTAAATGTCCATGAACGCGCTGCGGTCGCCGCTCCCCTCACCCTTCTTGATCTCTCCAGAAGCCTCCATTTCCTTGCGCTTCTGCTCCGCTTGGACCTTGAGGTTCTCGATGAATGCGCGGGTCACTTCGACGTCGGTACCGGCAATGAAGTTGTCGAAACTCTTCTTCTTGGTGGCCGCGTCTGCGCTCTTTGGGACCGACATCTTCTCAACACCAACGGCCAGAGCTATGTCGTAGGCCTCAGCCGCTACACCGAGCCACGCGCCATGAAACGCTGACGCGCCCCCGGCACAGGCATTTTCGACGTTCATGACCGGGATATCGCTGATGCCAAGGGGCGCGAGCGCGACCTGGCCCCTAATGCAGTGCTGCCCGTCGGCCATTCCCCAGCCCGCGTTTGACATCCAGGCGGCCTGGAGATCCCGCTGATCCAGCGAGGTGTGGCTGAAAAGATTGCCCATGACCCAGCGGGCCAAGTCCTTGACGCTCTTGTCCTCGTGCCGCCCAAAGGGGATGAGCCCAACTGCGGCTACATATACATCTCGCATCTCCGCCTCTATTCCTGCTCTTACCGTCTGGCTATACGGCCCCCGCGGCTATCTTCTCGGCCGCGAGTATCGAGACAACTTCGTTAGCTCCGTCCATGATCTGAAGCAGTTTCGCATCGCGGTAGAACTTCTCGACCGGATACTCCTTGGAAATCCCATATCCGCCGAAGATCTGGACCATCTCCGCTGTGACCTCTACCGCCATGTCCGATGCAAAGGTCCGCGCTGCAGCCGAATACACGATGTTCTGGGCAAATGCCGCCTTCCAAATCAGAGCTCGAGCAGCCTCTATCGATCGGAATGCCTTGAAGAGCTTCATGGCGATCAGCTGGTGCTCGATGATCGGCTTTCCACCCTGAACCCGGTTCTTCGCGTACTCGAGTGCTTCTTCATATGCAGCTCTGGCGACGCCAAGTGCAATCGTGCCAACCGAAGCATTGCCTCCGGTGACGATGTTCTCGAGAACCATTGAGTACATGGGGCTCGGCGGGAGGGCCAAGAACTCACTCGGAATCTCCACGTCATCGAAGAAGATCTCCGCTTGGTTCAGGGCCCGCAAACCGAGCTTGTCCATGGGGCGGCCGCGGGTGATCCCGTCGAGATCGCCCGGAAGCAAGAAGACGCCGGTGCCGTTCATGCCCTGGGTCGGATCGACACATGCGAACAACAAAATGAAGTCCGATAGGCCACCGTTGGAGACGAAGCCGGCCTTGGCGCCATTTATGACATAGCCGCCGTCCCTCTCATCTCCGTGAGTCGAGAAATGAACTGGACTGTCCTCGCGCGGCGAGCAATCCGAACCGACGTTTGGCTCGGTGATTGCCCACGCTCCAGAGTGCGTCCCCTCAGTGTCCTCGACGTAAGCCTCGAGATACTCCTTGTATCTCGGGTGCCTCGCTCCCAAACCAAATCCGGCAATTGCGGCCGCGGCAATGGGGCAGACCAGAAGCTGGCTCGCCAGCCCTGCGCCGCCTGCCGCCAGTTCCTCGAGAATCACCAACTGCCCGAAGGAATCGAGGCCGAGACCTCCGGCGGGCTCGGGGATGCCAGTCTTGTGAAAGCCACATTCGTAGGCCTTCTTCATGACTGACTTGAACGTCTCCGAAGCGAAAACCGCTGCGGGGTCTTCGATTGTGTCGAGCTCAGCCTCTGCAGGGCGGATCTCGCCGCGTGAAAATTCGCGCGCGAGACCCTGGAATTCTTGGATCTCGCTGCTTAGCCTGAAGTCAACGAGGGACATCTCGCGGGCTCAGCCGCCCTGCTTCTCCACGATGTAGGCGAGGTCAGCCTGCGCGTACGCCACCGTCAAGTCAACGATCCACTTGAAGAAGGCAATCGGGTCCTGACCATTGACCTTCGCCTGGAAATCTGGCAACCAGGTAAGCAACTGTCGCTCGAGGAAATCCTTCTGAGCATTGACGTACGACTTCGCAAGCCTCGGTGACGGGGTCGCCGCCTCCTTGAAGGTGAGGTACTGCATGAAGTCCATCTCAGTCGTCAAGTGATCCGGAGGTAGTGCACCTTCCTCACCGGTCTTGAGACCGAAGTAGTCGTAGAAGCGAACTACTTCTTCCATGGTGCCCATGCGGTCGCTTGTGTATGCGCCGCCGTAGAGCGGAGATTCCGGGCCACCTTGCGCGACCTCGAAGAGCCTTACAAACTCCGCCTGGAAGTCATCAGACGAGAGATCGCCAAAGTCAGGAGCCTGAGTTGCTAGCTCGAGACGAAATGGCAGCTCGGCCTCATTTTCGGCGAGCTCCTTGCCGACCAGGCCATCACGCGCTCGTGAGTAGTAGTCCTCGTCAGGCGTGCGAAATGCCAGACCGAGATACTGATAGAACTGGCTTCGATATGTGGTTTCGTTCTCCTCAACCTCGAGGACGGCTTCAGCGCCCTCCTCGACCTCGAGTCCGGCCAGTGAGTAACTGAACATCTTGGCTCCTCCCGGAAATTGCGGTTGCCACTAAGCGAAAGGCGCCAGCCGTCGATCGGCCGGCGCCCAGCTCACCAAGGTTCAACCAGTTGGTGTCAGCGTAGCCGGATCGGTCGTGAACGGACCAAAGAGGCTCTGCCACTTGTAGGCGATCAAGGTCTCGAGCATCTCGGACTTGCCGCCCTCGCGGACCTTTTCCATTTCGGACTTGAGCGTCGCGAGCGCGTCATGCACTCCCGGGCCGAAGAGGCCCTCGAGATACTCCGGCGGGATGCGCGGCGTTTCGTAGTCGATTGAGAAGTCCTCGTTGAGGCTGTACGGGGAGAGCGGCGGCACGTAGAAGACGTTCGGCTCTGTTCCGTATTCAGCGTGAAGGGGCACAGCCACCTTCCACTCATTGACGAGGCGATGGATCGGGCCCTCAGTGTCATCGAGATAACCAACGAAGACGAGACGGCCCGGGCACTGCCTGGCGCATGCCGGTGCGACACCCTGCTCTAGGCGGGGGAAGCAGAAGATGCAGTGCTGGCTGACCTGCCTCGCGTAGTTGAAGTAGATCTTCTTGTAGGGGCATGCCTCCATGCAGAAGCGATAGCCGCGGCAACGGTCCTCGTCACGCAGGACTATGCCGTCTTGAGGCCGCTTGTACATGGCGCCCTGCGGGCAAGCCGAGACGCAGCTCGGCTTGGTGCAGTGATTGCAGATGCGGGGAAGGTAGAAGTAGTAGGCGTTCGGCCATTCGCCGGCGCCCTGGTCTTCATCCCAGTTCGGTCCCCACTGCGTCACGTCTTGGTCGGGAGCCTTGCCGTCGTAGCTCGACGCGCTGCTGCCAGGCGACCCGTCGCCACCGCTGGTCCACATGCCTGGGCCGGATGGCTTGAGGTGAACTTCGCGGCCCTTGCCGCCGTAGAAGACCTCTTCGTAGTTGAACTTCCAGCCGCCGCCGAACTCGGCGCGGGTGGGCTGGTGACCAGGCTTGGGCTTGCCGCCTTCCCAACCGCCGCCCATCTCTTCCCAATCCTTGGGGGCACCGAGGCCCGGCTGGGTGTTGACGGTGCACCACCACTCGTGCTCGGTATCCTCGTCACGGGTCCACAGAACCTTGCAGGCCACCGAGCAGGTCTGGCAGCCCATGCACTTGTTCAGGTCAAAAACCATCGCCACCTGGCGAAGGGACGGTGCGTCCAGTTGATCAGTCATCTCGTTCTCCTTGGATTGTTAGCCAGGTGATTCGATACCGGGATGCCCCGGCCAAGTACGGTCATCCCTCTATCTCGAGGTCCGTCCAACTACCGGAGTAGGCGGCGAGGCCGGCCCGCTCCTCGTTCTTCCCTTCCCAGATCAGAAATGCAACTGGCTGGGAGCTCCCCGCGGAGAGCTGAGCGCCGTCGCCACCCGAAAGAGCACGGGACAGAACTACGGACCAGCGGCCAGAGTTGAATTCGGCGCTTGCCTTCACGTCTTCACGTGAGAGCGTTGCGAGGTTCTTGACTCCTTTAGCAAGAACGTCCTCGCCCTCGTTGCCGCGGTCGGCTCTCCAGAACCAAAGGTTCACCGGAGAGTCATCTGAACCAAGGGTTCCGAGATCCGCGGAGCCATTGGCGGGAAACGCCACTGCGCAGGCATCGGGGAACTCCGACTCGGGATGCTCGGTGTCATCCCACTCGAGCCTCACCGCCAGCGTGTCACCGTTATGAGCAGCCTTGACTGCCACTGAGTTCACAACGCCGTGTGCCTTGTCTGCCCAAGCTGCACGCACATATTCGTTGGTCTTGTATTCGGGCGGCGTAGGTGAGAGGGACACCTCTCCGGCCTCAACCGCATCCCACTTCGACGAGCCTGGCGATGCCAACTCATCTGAGCCGGCGTCGACTTTGACTGCTTTCATTGCCTTCCCTCTCTGCCTATGCCTTTTCGAAATCTACCGGGACACCGCGATCCGTAGGGACCGGCTGCCATTCGGTTGACATAAAGTTGAGATGACCGTAGCCACCTGCGAGCTGCAGGTACTTGACGAGACCTGCCTCGGTCTCGTTCGCACCTCGCCAGTTTTCGTATTGGTAGCCTTCCCAACCGTTGTATGAGACAACTTGGTTCGGCCTGACGCAAGGTGAGACCTTCGCCTTGACCGTGAATGACGAGATGTCATTGAAAACACGGATCAAGTCACCATCTTGCACGCCGCGAGCTTCGGCATCCTTGTCGTTGACTTCTGCGTGGGGCTCACCCCTGTGAGTCTGAAGAATGACCCAGTTCGACATGTTCATGCCATGAATCGACCAGCGGTTGTGCCCGGAGGTCATGCGCATGGGGTAAGTCCCGCCGAAATTCGGGTTGTCCTTATGAACCGGCAGCGCCTCGCCAGCCTCTATGTACCAGGGGTGGTCGATGTAGAACTGCGCCCGCCTCGCATATGTCGGGAAGGGCGTCCCGTCTTCGACGTGATCCCGGAAGGGTGAGTGCGTCTCGTCGGGGAGGAGCGGTGATGCCTGGGCAAGAGCCATTGGCATGAAGCCCCAGTCAATGAAGCGCACATGCCCCTTCTCACGCATGGTGTCGAGGTTGGTGTTGTCCGGAATCGTTCCGACCAGCGCCGAGTCACGAACCATCTCGTCGTACATGCGGTCCTCGTCGAGGAAGTACCCGTCGAGGGTGTAGATGTCGTAGAGGTTCTCGTACTTGCGCGAGGCACCGCGATGATCCTTGAAGACATCGAGTCCGCGCTCCTTAGCCCTTTCGCCAATCTTGGCCATCAGCTCCGAGAAGATTTGGAACTCGGCCTTGGCCTCGCCAGCGGGCTCGGCTGCCTTGTCCGAGAAGGTCAGGTTCAGAACGTGAGGCGTCGGAATGTGAAACCCGAGCTTCTCATAGTGCTGAGCGGCCGGGAGCACGATGTCTGAGTGGAGTCCTGTCGTGTTCAAGCGGAAGTCAATCGAGACGATCAACTTGAGCTTCTCCCAGAGGTTGGGCAAAAGCTGGGTCTGGCCACCACGAGTCCGGCGGAGCATGTTCGACCCGCATTCGATCAAGACTCGCGGGTGCTTGTCGGGGCGGACGGCCTCGTTTACCCCTTCCCACCAACCTTTGTCGAGCGACTCCTGAACATAGTCATCGAACGACCTCTTCATGGTGGGGTCGTTCCACTCCTTGTTGTTCCAGCGCTCTTTGTAGCCGGCCTGCCAATACCACCAGAAGACCGGCGGAACCATATTGCCGCCCATGCCGCCACCCGTCTCGGAGGCCGAACCCATGCGGCTGAGGTTCCTGTTGCGGCCCATCTCCCGCATGATGATCTCATCGGTCATGGTCGGGTCGGTCTGCTTCAGCGCGGCCCGCATCATTTCCAAGCCATTGAGCATGTTCTCTGCTGCCTGGAGGCCAGGAGCCGCCTTGCCCATGGCAAGAACATTCCCGTCGAACATGCCTGCCGACCATGAGCGAATCCCGGTTCCCTTCTTGCCCCAGTTACCGGTGACCCCGAGCAACAGGCACATGGCCCGCTCCATCAAGTCGCCATGGAAGTACTTACAGGAGTTCCAGCCGAGCATGATGTTGGTCTTCTTAGCAGCTGCGGTCCGGGCAAGCTTGCGAACTACGTCGGGGTTGACCCCGGTGATCGGCTCTTGCAGCTCGGGGGTGTACTCGGCGTTGAGGTGATCCTTGAGCATCTGGAAGACAGGAGTGACCTCTACTTCGCGGCCATCCTTGAGCGTGACTGTGAACGTCCCCTCGAGTTCGACCTCTTTACCTTCGAGCAGGAGATGCCCGCGATCCGCCTTGACCGGTGCGCCGTCGAGCCAGTGGTACATCTGGTCATCCCGGATACCGTCAACGCCCTCTTCGAGGTCGGTCTGGCGCAGGTACATGTTGTTGTCCTTGCGAACCAGCAACGGGAGGTCTGTCTGCTCTCTAATGAATGTGTAGTCGGCAATTCCCTCTTCGATGATCACCTGGACCGCAGCGAGAGCCAGCGCGGCGTCAGTCGCGCCCTTGACCGGAACGAAGTAGTCAGCGTGCGTGTGCGACTGGTTTACATCTGGCGCGATGTTCCAGACCTCGGCGCCGTTGTAGCGAGCCTCCGCTATGAAGTGATAGAAGGGAATCCGGGTGAAGATCGGATTCATGTGCCAGATCAGCACGAGTTCCGAGTTGAACCAGTCATCGGCTGAGGAGACCGGGTTGAACTTGCCGAATGAAATGTGCAGTCCCGTCGAGAAGTCGTTGATGGACCCTTGAAGGTCGAGAATCGTGCCACCGATCGTCCCAATAAAGCGGTGCGTTGGGATGACCGTCTGCATTTCCGGGGTGCCCTCGTGGACGATTGTCTCGGGGCCCTCCTCTTCGCAGGCATCGATTACGGCATCGGCAATCTCAGTGAGTGCTTCGTCCCAAGTGATCCTCTTCCACTTGCCCGAGCCACGCTCGCCGACTCTCTTGATGGGGTACATGAGGCGATCTGGCGAATAGAGCTGCTGTGACCACGCAGCTCCCTTCTGACATCCCATTGGATTGAAGTCGGGCACACCTTCCTCGACGGTCTCGAAGGACCCCGACTGCTCCTCACGCCAGATGATGCCGTTCTTGACGTAGACCCGGAACGGACAGTTGCCGGGATAGCAGTCAACACAGTGGGTGCCCCAGACGACTTTGTCCCACTCCCAGTTGTCCCGGTACAGGTCTTCCCATCCCCGGTAAACCTTTGTCTCGTTTGTCTCGGCGGTCGTCGACATGTGCACCTCGAGTAGTCGGTCACTTCTACATGACGGCAAATAATGCTCGTTATTATCGCCAGGTTACCGTGATTTAGCTCACAAGGAGAAATCCCAGCTAAATGGTCGGATTTAGATGTCCTGGCAACGGCCTCGCGACGCTCAAATTTGCACCCTAATTTCTTGAGTCTTCGCGGTCAGTATCGTCGTCATCCCTGAAAGCGCGCCTTGCCTCTGCCAGATCTTCGGGCGTATTGACGTTGTTCAGCCCGTCTCCGAGTGCCAAGTCTTTGACCGGAATCTCGCAAACCTCGCCAATTCCAGCTGCCACGATCGCGTCTCGCAGGCCTTGAGCTTTGAGGTGCCCTTGGTCGAGCAGTTCGACTACGACCGGCAGGCACCGCTTCGAGTAGATCGCGAAGCACGGCTCCAATCCCGACTCCCCCACCGGGATCGCCGCCGCGCAGCCGGCGCGCCGGGCCAACTCGCGGGCTACGCGAGAATCGACCATTGGCAAATCACAAGCGACGACAAAAACTTGATTTGCCACCGCCGAGGTCAATGCTGTCTCGATCCCGGCGAGTGGACCCAAGCCAGGGCGGAGATCGCCGAGTACGCGGGCGGGAGCGGCAGTCACCAGATCTGCGAGCACCTCGTAGCCCGCAGCGTTGGCGATAAGCAAGACCTCATTGGGGGGCTCGTCGAGTCCACCTAGCACGGCGTCTAGCGCCCTCAGCGCCATTGGTCTGCCTGCAATCTCGACCAATCCCTTATCGGTACCCATTCGCCGGCTAGCCCCACCCGCAAGAACAGCAACGCTCAGGCTGCCGTTCACTACTTGCCTCCGACCTGACCGGCAATCAAATCCGCTAGTGCGTCGACCTCGTCGTGGGCGAACTCCATTTCGTACCCCAGCGGCTCGTCGGTGACAGCGGCAATGATCCGCTCTGGATCCTTGACCGGCTTGGGCTCGACTACGGCCCGGTGAACCAACACTTTGGGTCCGGGCAAAGCGCCGTAGCCTTCGATCACGACAATGTCCACCTCTTTGGCAACAAGGTCGATCAAGTCCTCCACCCTTGGCGGGTCGCGCCGCCACATCACCGCGGCCTCAGACTCCGAAACCAAGATCACCGGAGTCGCTCCCGCCGCGGCGTGCCTATCGGAGTCACTCCCCGGCTTCTCTGCCTCAAACCCGTGGTGCGCGTGCTTGGCCGATGCCACGCGCATCCCCCTGGCGGCCAATGCCGGGATCAACTTCTCAACAAGAGTCGTCTTCCCCGACCCACTGGCTCCGACGACGAGCAATCGAAACGGCATCTAGATTCCGCCCTTCGCGCCGTCGGCTTCGTCGTCATAAAAAGAGGCCGGTGTTCTAAGCAAAGCCGCGCAGTAGGCGATCTGAATCGGATGACTCTTCAGCCCAGAGACCTCAAGCTGCTTCAAGTCCTCCGGGGGAATCGGCTGCGATGAGGCAACCTTCGTCAGGAGGAAGAACGGGCCTGCGAGGGTCGCCTCGGCATCGGGGGCCGCGCTGTCCTCAACCGATACAAATCCGCGGGCGAACCGAAGCGTGATGGCAACCTTCCGGTCGTTGGCAACCAAGGCAATCGGGCTGCGCATCCTTCTGGCAATGCGCCGCTTCGAAGGGAAGTCGCGAAAGTTCGACTCAAGGTAGTCGGCAAACATGATTGCCATGCCACTTGAGTTGTCACCTTTGGGCAAGGTCACGGCTACATCAGGATTCATGGCATCTCAGATTGGCCTGAGGGCGCGCCCCTCCGGGGTTACCCGGCGCAGAAACTGGGTGAACGTTCAGATCTTGACCCACCACTTGTCTATCCCGAGATCCTCGGCAATGACCTGGAGCGCGTTGTACCCAGGTCCAAACGTGATGTAGCCATGAGGATGTTGAGTTGATCCGCACATGTACAGGCCCTGAACGGGTGTGCGGTACTCGGCCAGCTCCGGGAAGGGGCGCTTGTCAAGCAAGTTGTCGTTGCTGATTTCACCCATCATCCAGTCGCCCCGGACCATGTTGATCATCTTCCGCTCAATATCAAGCGGCGAATACGGGAATCTGCGCAGGAACGTCTCGGGGGTGAGATTCGGAGCGTACTGCTGCCACACCTCCATGCAGTGGTCCGCGTAGAGCTCGGAGTATCGATCCCACTCACCCGGCCCTCCGCTTCTTAGTGAGTACGGCGCGAACTGACGGAGCAGGCCCGTGTACTTACCATCAGGGGCGTCGAGCTGGTCGTAAAGGGTGTTGACCGCCGCGTTGGGGCGCGGGAATGGCGCCTTGCCCTTGCGGATATCGGCCCAGTCCTCATTGAGTGCCTCGATGCTGTCGTAGCCGAGATTGACCACCCACGCCTTGTTGACATCGGGGTCGAACTCAGCAGCCTTGTACTCGGGAAGCTCGGTCATCGCAAGGTGAACGCTGAATAGCGACCAGAACTTGTGCTTGTTCTCCTCGGCGTCTTCGACCTTGCCTATGAAATCGAGATCCAGATCGGTCTTGTCCACAAATTGGAGGAATGTCTGAGCCAGATCGACCGAAGAGGCCACCGCCTTGGTCGCCATGAACTCCGT
Source organism: Acidobacteriota bacterium (assembly GCA_003577105.1). Classification (GTDB taxonomy): domain Bacteria; phylum Actinomycetota; class Acidimicrobiia; order ATN3; family ATN3; genus ATN3. The sequence continues at coordinate 25,327 of QEUQ01000030.1, forward strand.
ACCGTCGTAGGTGCGCACACCGACAGCACGACCGCCGTCGACGAGAATCTTCTCAACCTGTTGCTGGACATGAATCACGCCGCCGTGCTGAGCAAAATCTCTCCAGAGAATGTGTGCCAACCGGTGCGAGCCGCCAAGGCAGAGGTGCCAGTTGTCGATCTTGCCGACGAGCAGCGGGAAGCTGACCCCTAGACCCTTGACGTCGTTCGTGTAGCCGCAGACTGCCGCGTGAAAAGCCAAGTGGGCTTTGATCTTCGGACTCTCGAAATGCTTGTCGAGGAATTCGTTGATCGAGAGACGCCGGAGGTTGACCTCGAGAAAGTCCGAACGGTCATCCACATTGAAGACAGTCAGCGCCTTGGTCAGGTCGTTGAGGGTCATTGGTGGCTCGTACATCAAGGTCTCGAGCAGCAGATCTACGTACCCGTGAGCCTCGGTGTAAAGGTTGCGGAAGGTCTCCGCATCCTTTTCTGAGAAGCGGGCCATTGATGCGCAAGTCTTGTCGAGATCGGTGTGAACGGTGAGGGCCGTGTCGTCGGGGAAGATCGAGGCCATCTGGACCTCGGGGCGAACGTATTTCAGGCCGTGCTCTTCGAGCTCGAGGTCCTTGAAGGCCGGCGCAAGGCCGACGAACGTGTGGTAATTGGCATGAACATTGTGAAGGAATCCGGGAAGGGTCAACTCCTCGGTGCAGAGCCCGCCGCCCTCCTCAGCGCGCCTCTCGATAATGGCCACGGAAAGGCCAGAGCGAGCCAGGTACGAACCGAGCGTCAGCCCGTTGTGCCCCGCACCTATGATCACAACGTCGTACGTGAATTCCATCTCGCAACCCTCAAGTTCTGTGCTCTGATCGTCCTGTCGCGCCGCCCCAAGCCGGGCAGCTTTCCATCTCGCCGCCCGTGAGGCAATACTGCTCGGAACGATAGCGAGGTGACAAACCTCTGCTGTGGCCGATCGCACATTGCGTCCAACTAAGACGACGTACAGTAGTCGGTCTAGCTGAACTCGGAGGAACAGAGTGGGTAGCAACGACTTCGACGCCATTGTCGTGGGCGCAGGGCACAACGGGATGTGCACTGCGGCCTACCTGCAGCGTGCGGGATTCAAGACCCTCCTATGTGAGCGCCGTCACGAAGAGGGTGGAGGTGTGAACACCGAAGAGCCCGTGGCGCCCGGCTTCTATCACAACATGCACGCGCAGTTCATGGAGTTCATCGACTACATGCCCTTCTACTGGGACTTCGAACTAGAGAAGCTAGGCGCTCGCATGATCTATCCCGAGGCGCAGGCCGGGATCACGTTCTCTGACGGCAGGCCTCCAATTGTGCTGCATCGGCCTGACCTTCTCGACCGCACTCACGAATCGATTTCGCGCTATTCAAAGGCTGACGCAGACACCTTCGTCGAGCTCAAGAGCAAGACGATGTCAATTGACCAGATGTTCGCGACGAATCTCTACTCGCCGCCGATGTCACTCGAAGAGCGCAAACAAATGGAGTCGATGGCCGAGGGCATGCTTCCCTTCTTCGGCCTCGAGCCGGTTGACATGTTCAAGTCGCCCAAGGTGATCATCGACGAGAAGTTCGAGACCGACGAGCTGCGCGCTCTGCTCTACCGGATCTGCATCGAGTGGGGCATGCCGGTCGAGCAAGAGATGGGCGGCATGTCATTTGCCTTCGCCGTGCTCTGGATGACCGGTATCTGGAAGCTATCTGTAGGCGGTACACACACCCTCGCCAAGGCCATGAAGCAGGCCTGCCTGAGAGAGGGAGTGACCTTCCGAGAGAACTCTCGCGTCGAGAAGATCCTCGTTGACGACAACGGGGTATGCGGCGTGAGGATCCGCGGCGGCGAGGAGTTCACAGCCAAGGTCGTTGCCACCAACGCCGACGTAAGGCAGGTCTTGCTTGACTTGGTAGGCGAGGAGAACCTCTCCGATACCTATATAAGGCGCGCGAAGAACTTCCGCTACGGGCCCAGCCACGTGCTCGGCACAACATGCCTTGCCCTCTACGAGCCGCCCGATTACAAGTCAGCCAAGTGGGATCCCGAGATCAACAAGTGCTTCTACACGGTCGTGGGCTTTGACTCAGGCGCCGAGATGATCCGCTATATACGCCAGGCTTACGGCGACATGCTTCCGGACAACCCCGGTGCGGGCACGTGGGTCAACACTCTCTGGGATCCGACGCAGGCGCCTCCCGACCGCCACAGCCTCACCGGCTGGTTTTTCTTCCCGGTGGCAGAGGCTCTCTCAGAGGATGAGTGGACCGACGTCAGAGAGCACTACAACGAGAAGTTCCTCGCTCGCTTCCGCGAGTTCGCCCCAAACATGACCGAGCACAACATCATCGGAGATCGCCTCTACACCCCACTAGACATGGAACACAAGAACATGATGATCAACGGTGACTTCTCAAACGGTAGCTTCCACCTTGATCAGATGGGCTCGAACCGGCCATTCCCTGAGGCCTACAGATACGCCACTGAAATCAAAGGTCTCTACTTCTGTGGACCGTCGGCATACCCGGGTGGTGGAATCACCGCAGCCCCCGGTTACAACGCGTTCAAAGTGATCGCTGAGGACTACGGCCTTGAGCCCATTTGGAAGAAGAAGGACAGGCCATATTGATTCCCGCGACTCTCGGGCGCGTTCCCGCGACTCTGGGGCGTGCAACCCGCCACGTACTGACAGGAGCTAGTTGATGCCAGCCATCTATACGACCGAGTGGTACGAAGCTCTCCAGAAGCTAATCAACTCGAAAGAGGAGATCTCCTCGCGTGCACCGAAAGGGGCCTGGGTCGCGATCGTCGAAATGCACGGCGACGACGTTTCGCCCTATCTAGGATCAGACGAAGTACGTAAGTTCGCAATCCGCATCGAAGACGGTGTTTGCGTCTGGTACAAGGAAGTCGATGACGAGGAAGGGCTCGACCTCGACTACCGCTTTGTAGGCTCGGCAGGGGTCTTTGACGAAGTGGCGGCCAACGCTGTTGACCCAATCGACGCTGGGCTTGACGGTCGCATCAAGATTCGCGGAGATATGCGGTTCTTGCTGCGCCAGGCCGAACTCGTCAAAGAAGTCCTAGACATCTACACCGCCGAACTCGACACCGACTGGCCCAAGGGCAAGCCGCCCTACTAGCAAACCTCACCGGCCCGAGCAGACCTCACCGGCCCGAGCAGACCTCACCGGCCTAGATAGGCTCCCCAAAGGGGTCGCACTTACCTACGTTCTCAATGTCGGCCTCGACCGTCTTGCCTCCCCTGGCCATAAGAAGACCGCCAATGACGCCGAATGGCGCCAAGCTCGCGAGGCCCCATCTCACGTCACCCGTCGCGTCCGAAATGGCGCCTACGAAGACCCCTCCGAAGACACCTCCAAACAGAGCGATCGAGAGCGTCACGAGGGACAGCATCAGTGAACGCAACCTCGACGGGCAGATCGCCGACATGACTGCGTTCATAGGCGCGACGACCAAAGTGATAGCCAGGATCGCGAGCCACTGGACGCCGATAACCATGAAGAGCTTTGGCAGAAACACCCCCGCAGCAAGAATCACCGTGTTCGCGGCAATGCCAGTTCCCACCAAATAGACGGCCTTCTTCGGACTTCTCTGGAAGACCCGCTCTCCCAGCGTTCCCCCGAGCAGGTTCCCGAGAAGCGAGGCCGTCGCAATGAAGCCGAAGATCAAGCTCCGTCCTCCCTCGCCAACCCCAAAGATGTCCCTGTACAAGATGGACGCAAACGCGGCAATGCCAATCAACGCAAAGCCCAGCACGCCGATCCCTACCAACTGACGTCTGAAGGTCGGAATCCTCATGATCCGCCCGGCTGCAACCCGAAACGTCAACTCGGGCGGTGCGCCCGTCACGGTCATGGTTGCGGCCATGTAGCCCTTGGCCATTTGCATCGATGGCTCATCTAGCTTGCGTGCCATGAAGATGGCGAAGATCGTTGGAATCGTCAGGATCGGGAATGCCCATCGCCATGCATTGGGCGAGAAGCTCGTCGCCCAAGCGACAGCGCCTGCCAACAACGGACCGATGATGTTTCCAGTCGGATTCGCAGCGTTGTGTATTGCGAAAACCCGATTCCATGTTGTCGGCGGATAGTAGTCAGCCAGGAGCGACTTTCCCACAGGATCCACCGCAGCCTTACCGGTGCCTGCCCCGAATCGAGCCACCATGAACATCGGCAACCAGAGCGCAAACGCCGTCATGGTCGAGAAGAAACTCCACACAACGGCCGACCACCGAAGCAATCGCGCCCTATTCACCTTCGTCGCGAGGTATCCAATAGGAACCGCCGCAATCACCAACAACGACACCTGGATACCGATGATCAATCCGATCATCTTGTCGTTGATCCCGAAATAGTCCCGGATATTGGGCGCAAACACCGCCAACGCCGCCTGGTCAATCTCGTCTACCACGTTCAGAATCGTCAGCGTCGCAAGCGGATAGATCCCCACGTCTCGCGTGACCTCTCGCAGCGACGGCCCCTCTCCCGGCGCAAAGAGCCGCAGCACGCGCCTTACCCAGCCATCACCAGGCCCCACGCCCGCCGCATCGCCAGGCCCCTCACCAGGCCCCACGCCCGCCGCCTCGCCAACGCCCTCCTCAGCACCCGCACGCGCCTCGCCACCAGCGCCCGCTGAATTAGGCGTCTCGTCGGCTGCTACCGGGTCGGCATCCAATTCACACTCCGTCGAACCTCAAAGAGGCCCGAGCGTACGCCACCTACGCCACTCGCGTCGGGCCGCGCTCGCGTCTTGGTTGACGCTTCCTCTTAGGTCGTCGCTCTGCCCATGGGGCGATCTCGATCCTTGTACCTTGCTCGCTTTCAAAG
>QEUQ01000031.1 GCA_003577105.1 Acidobacteriota bacterium
AGCTCACCAGTTACCGAGGCCATCACCGGAATCGTCGTAGAGACCTCATAGCTTGGTGCGAGGAGAAGTGACCCGTAGGCATCTAGGTAGTAGTCCGAGAAGATCGTGACTGAATCCGAGCCGATATTGGGTTCGGGAGTTGCCGTATCCGACGCGCTGAGGACAAGGTCGACGGGACCGACATATCCCGGCGGCGCCATACTCGCTACATATCTTCCGGCTAGTTGCCGACGAAGAGGACCGGTTCCTGAGCCAAGAGTCGCGATCGTTGTGTCTCCGATCTTGGCGACCAGGCTCCACGACCCGAGATTGCGGTCTGTGGCCGAGGCTATGACGTCGACGGCGTCGGTGACGGCCGGGGTGCGCCACTTCCCGTCTGATCTCTCCATATCTTGGCTCTCGGGTTCTTCCGGGTTTTCCGAGTCGTCTTCTTGTCTATGGAGCCCGGGGCCGATTTGGCCATGACCGGTGCCTCGGGGCCGATGAATCCTTACCCTCGGGACTCTGTTGTCAATGGTTGTGTGCAAGGTGGCCCGAGTTGAGTGGGAGTAGATGTTGGTTACAACCGCTCTTATCCGATAGGCGCGATCTGGCACTTCGGAGGTGTCAAATACCTGCTCAATTACGATCGTCTCACCCGGTGCGGAGATCGTCTCGGTCTCGCCACCATCGCGGCCCCCACCACCTCGCCGCTCGCCGTGACGCCGCCCATGCCCACGGCCCTCTCCGATCAGGTGCCCGAGGTGATCTGGCGGAGTATCGCTGGGCGCGATGTAGAAACGAACCGGCGCGACGATGCCCGCGGTATCGGAGGCTTCAAGGCGCAGCACGATTTCACCGGCGATAGCCAAAGATTCCAGTGGGTGGGAGAAGTGAGCGGTCGGTGGTAAGCCCGAATCCGGCGGAGGTGACAGCTGCTCGTCGGCACTCACCGGGAGACGGAATTGGAGCATGCCAATGAGCACGACGGCGAGCATGAGTCCGGCCGATTGCCTCTGTGTGCGCCGAAGTGGCGTTAGGTCATGTGACGTGGAGGTAAGAATCCCCGGCTCCCATCCGAGCGACGCTTTGTCACTGAGCCCCCGGCCGCTCGGATGATCTCATTACCGATTAGTGTAGTTGAATCGACACCATCGGAGTCAATGGACTGTGAGCTGGCATTTGAGACATGGCTTGCTGTCGTTGCGGACAATTCGACGACGGATGGAAACCCGGCGGCGGACAAACTCACTGATCCTGTCAGTAGGTTCTCATTCGCGAGGAGCCAAGTGGAATCTGGATCACGACTCAAGGCGAGTGCGAAGCGAAGGCGCATTGCCCTTGCGGCTGCAGTGGGCGCCGCTGTGCTGGCAATCGGACTTACGAGCTACCTCGTCGATCGGGGACCGTCGCCTTCTGACGTCGTGTCGGTTTACATGGCTGGGATCGAGCGAGGCGACTATGAGTCTGCCTACGTCGAGCTATCTGACCGTGTAAAGCAGTCGGTGGGCGATGACGACTAGCGCTGCAATAGGCGTGGCGGCGCCTTGCCGATCGCCGGGGCGCCGGAGCCGATGCCTAGCGCACCAGCGCTGCTGCGATGAGTCCCATCGAAGCAAAGAGGCCGAGCATCAAGAGATACGAGGCGATCCGAGCGAGCCGTCCGGTGCGCCCCTGGGCGAAATAGATAGTGATCGCAAAGAAGTTCGTTAGGACGAGCCCAGCCACCCAGCCAGCCTTTGCCTTAGTCGAAAGCTCCGGATCACGGATCACCTCGATGACTACCAAGACAATTGAGAGGACAAAAGACGCGAGAACGGCGATGAGCGAAGCCGCGCCCCAAGCGGGAAGTCCCGCCAACGTCCATACCTCCTAGGCGCGGCCCTGCCTGCTGACGACACCGAGCGTGCCGAGGCGGTGTCCGGAGGGCACGCTAGCATCAACTCACACTAGCCAATGTCTCGAAATGATCGGAGTTGCGATTGAGCCTAATTCAGGCGATTGTCCTTGGCGCGATTCAGGGATTGACCGAATTTCTGCCGATCTCGTCATCGGGCCACCTGGCAATTGCGCATTGGCTTTTCGGGTGGAGCTTCGATTCTGTCTCTACCGACAAGGCGTTCGATGCTGCGACCCACCTAGGGACTCTGGTTGCAGCGACCGCGTATTTCCGGACTGATATCGGCCGTCTTGTGGCCGGGTTTTTCCGAACCGTCAGGACTCGCAAGGCCGAGGATCAATACGAGCGGTTTGCCTGGTATCTGGTGGTGGCCTCGATCCCCGGAGCTCTGTTCGGCCTTCTCGGCGAGTCGTTTATCGAGGAGAAGCTCGGTGCTCCCTGGCTCATTGCTGTGATGCTAGCGATCGGTGGTGGCCTCCTCTGGTTCGCAGACGCAAAAGGAAGGAAAGAGAAGGGGATCGAAGAGGTCAGATTGCGCGACGCCGGTGTCATGGGCTTGGCACAAGCAGTGGCTCTATCTCCGGGGGTGAGCCGTTCTGGCGTGACAATGACGGCGGGCCTCGCCATGGGCCTCGACCGTGAGACTGCTGCGCGTTTCAGCTTCCTGATGCTGGTCCCGATTGCAGCGGGCGCGGGTCTTTACAAAGTGGCGAAGCTCGTTGCATCTGGCCTACCGGCCGGATCAGCGCCACTCTTCATTGCCGGCGTTGTCACCTCAGCCGTCACGGGGTTCGTCGCTATCTGGGGTTTGCTGCGGTTCCTCAAGACCAGGAGCTTTTTACCCTTCGTGATCTATCGCTTCGTGCTCGCTGCGGTAATCCTGGCGGTGATCGTCTCGGGGCTGCGTCCGGCCACTGCTTGAGCCCGTATCGTTGGGCCAAGACGGAGGTGCATGTGGCAGTTACGGCACGGGAGTTCTACCACCTGACTGAGGGGGTGGAGCCGGGGAAGCTTTGTTCGGGAACTGCTTGTTTCGCCTCACAGGCCTCTTCGAAGACCGGCGACGGTGGTGCATCCCGAATCTACTGTCTAGGGCGCTGCTATGAGGCCCCCGCTGTTGCTGGAAGATCCGGGCAGGGCGTGCCAAGCGTGCGATCGATCGCGACGGAGCCAGTGGTGCTGAGTGGATTGCTTGGCCCGACCCGCGGGCGGCCGGCCCTTGACGCCTACCGTGCAGGAGGCGGGTATCAAGCTCTTCAGGAAGCTTTAGATGCAGGTTCGGCCAGGGTCATCGCTGAGATCAAGGCTTCGCGGCTCAGGGGGCGAGGCGGCGCGGGCTTTCCGGCGGGCGCCAAGTGGAAGTCGGTTTCCTGCGCCGAGTCAGATCAGAAGTACGTAATAGCCAATGCAGACGAAGGCGACCCGGGCGCATACATCGACCGGTTACTCATCGAGCGCGATCCGCACCTTCTAGTCGAGTCCCTGGCGATTGCGGCAGTTACGGTTGGTGCGGCCCATGGGTATGTGTACCTCCGCGCCGAGTACCCAGAGGCGAGGCCGATCTTGGAGAGGGCAATCGCCGAGGCGAGGGCTGCCGGAATCTTGGGCGAGTCAGTTCTTGGGTCGGGCAGGCGATTCGACTTGGAGGTCTTTGTCGGCGAGGGCAGCTATCTTTGCGGGGAGGAGACGGCGCTCATCCGCTCGATCGAGGGAAAGCGCCCCGAACCTTGGGCACGCCCTCCATACCCCACCCAGTCCGGCCTATTCGGCAAGCCAACACTTGTCAACAATGTCGAAACGCTAGCGAATGTCCCGTGGATAGTTCGGCACGGGGGTGAGGCCTTTGCCGCGATCGGAACTGAAGAGAGCACCGGTACCAAGGCCGTCAGTCTCAATTCCCGTTTTGCCCGGCCGGGGCTGTACGAGGTCGATTTCGGTACGCCTTTGAGCGAGATTGTCAATGACCTAGGCGGGGGGCTAGCCGATGGTGACCTGCTTGGCGTGATGTGCGGCGGACCCTTGGCCGGCCTGGTCCCACCACACTTGCTTCAAACCCCGTTCTCATTTGAAGGGATGCGCGAGATCGGCTGTTCGGTGGGGCACGGGGGAATCGTGGCATTTGCCACCGAGACAACGATCCCGGCACTCATCGCTCATGTCGCGGAGTTCGTGGCCTTTGAATCCTGTGGCAAGTGCACTCCGTGCCGAACGGGTTCATCGCAGATTGCCCATGCCTTCGCACGTGCAGGGCGAGGTCCGGATGCTCGGTCGCGAGTCGCAATGGACTCAAGTGAGCTGGCGGATCTAGTGAACGCGCTGAGTGCCACGAGTCTCTGCGGTCATGGAAGCGGATTTGGCGAATTCCTCAATTCCGTCAGCACTCACTTTTCAGAAGAGGTAGTGGCGTGCCTCAGGTAACGATCAACGGGGTCGAGACCGAAGTCGGCGAAGGTCAGAGAATTCTTCAAGCCGCACGCTCAATAGGCATTGAGATACCTACACTTTGCGATGATCCGCGCCTCGAGCCGATTGGGGGCTGCCGCCTGTGCATCGTTGACCTCGCGGGAGCACCCCGCCCCGTCACGGCGTGCAACACCGAGGCCCTAGATGGCTCGGTGATCGAGACCGAGACGGAGGAGATCGAGGCGTTGCGTCGGACGCTGCTCTCGGGACTAGCTCGCACCTACTGCCCGGCGGACGACTCGGAACACATTCAGAGCGATTTCTTGACCCTGGTCGAACGCTACGGTGTCGCAGACCAGCTGGGAGCCGGGGCCGATGAAGTGCCCGGAGATCGAACACAAGTCGATGACTCACATCCCTATATGCAGGTGGACATGGGGCGCTGTATCACATGCTTCCGGTGTGTCCGGATCTGTGCTGAGGTTCAGGGTCAGTTTGTCTGGGAGGTTTGGGGGAGAGGTGCGCAGACTCGAATAGTGCCTGACTCGGGTGGAGCGCTTGGTGAATCGAGTTGTGTCAGTTGTGGAGCCTGCGCGGATACCTGCCCATCGGGCGCAATAGCTGACAAGTCCCTTCTTGGCGTCAAAGGTGAAGTCACTTGGACTCGGACAACTTGTGAATACTGCGGCACTGGCTGCGAGCTTTATGCGGGAGTCGCAGAGGGCCAACTCGTTGGCGTCCGCCCAGTCATCGACGCGCCTTCCTCTAAGGGTCACCTCTGCGTGAAGGGCCGGTACGCGCATTCGTATGTGTACTCGCCCGAGCGAATCACAGTTCCCATGCTGAGAGAGGGCTTTGCAGATGAGTGGCGTGAGGTCTCGTGGGTAGAGGCACTGGAATTTGCAGCACGGCGCCTCTCTCAGACACTTGCAGATCGAGGTCCCGATGGCATTGGCGTATTGGGATCTTCCCGAGCCACCAACGAAGAGAACTACCTCACTCAGAAGTTCGCACGTCTTGTACTGGGCACCAATAACGTCGATTGTTGCGCCCGCGTCTGTCACGCACCGACTGCAACGGCAATGTCGATGGTTCTCGGAACCGGCGCCGCGACCAACTCCTATGACGACATCGAAGTGGCGGAGGCTTTTCTAGTCGCGGGTGCCAACCCCTTGGAGAACCACCCCGTCGTCGGGGCCCGGATACGCCAGCGGGTCTTGACAGGCGCCTCGCTCATAGTGATTGATCCGCGCAGAACTGAGTTGGCAGAGATTGCGACGATTCACCTGGCGCCAGAGCCCGGCACCAACGTGGCCCTATTGAACTCAATGGCTTCGGCGATCATCGAGGCAGGGCAGATCGACGACGATTTTCTTGCGGCTCGAGTGACCGGCTTCACCGACTTTCGCAAACACGCTGACGAATGGACTCCCGAGAATGTCGAGTCAATCACACGTGTGCCGGCGAGTCTGATTCGCGAGGCGGCGGCCTTGTACGCCGGCACCAAGCCCGCAATGGCCTTTCATGGCCTGGGCCTTACCGAGAATCTCCAAGGAACCGAGTCGGTTATCGCTCTGGTGAACCTGGCGCTGCTGACCGGCAACATCGGAATACCAGGCTCAGGAGTCAATCCGCTCAGAGGGCAAAACAACGTTCAGGGCTCTGCACATATGGGATGTGAGCCGAGCCGCCTCGCGGGCTATTCCCCCATAAGTGTCGCCAAGGAGATGACCGAGTCAGTTTGGGGAGCAACGATTCCCGTCACACCGGGTTTGGACATGCTCAAGATGCTCGATCGCGCTCAGGTCGGGGAGCTGAAGGCACTCTGGTGCATTGGCTACGACGTACTGCTCTCGACGAGTGACGCCAATTCGACAGCGAGGGCGTTGTCTCAGCTTGAAGTGTTGATAGTTCAGGACATGTTCATGAACGAGACCGCACGGGAGTTCGGGCACGTCTTTCTTCCGGCGTCATCCGCCTTCGAGCGCGACGGCACCTTCATGAATTCCGAAAGGCGCGTACAGCGGATCCGTCGATCGATCTTGCCCCAAGGTGACTCGCTGCCGGACTGGGAGATCATTTGCGCCCTGGCCTCACACATGGGCTTGGAAAAGCACTTCTCGTATGCGGGTCCGGAGGAAATCTGGGCCGAAGTACTTCGGGTCTGGCCGGCTGGGGCGGGCATCAGTTACGAGCGCCTAGAGGAGGGCGGGCTCCAATGGCCGTGCCCCGACGAGTCAAGTCCTGGCACGCGCATCCTTCATGGAGAGCGTTTTGCCAAGGCTGAGACTGCAGAGCTTCGACGGATACGGCCCGTCGCGTCTGACGAGCGCGTTAGCGATGAGTTTCCGCTCTTGATGACGAGCGGGCGAACGCTATATGCGTTCAACGCGGGAACAATGACAGGGCGGACGCAAAACGCTGGGTTTCGCCCGACTGACACCCTAGATATTTCAGCGGAAGATGCCAGCTTGAGGGGGATCGAAGACGGGGAGCCGGTGATACTGCGGAGCAAGTACGGGGAAGCGACTTTGCCTGCCCACATCGACGATCGGGTCAGGCCCGGCGAGGTTTTCGCAACTTTTCACGATCCGAAAGTAATGCTGAATCGGGCGGTATCGCGTGGGAGAGACCGTTTCGCCTCGACGCCTGAGTACAAACGCACCGCAGTCGAGGTCCTACCTGCCAGAACCTGAATCGGCGCGTTTGACCGGAGTGAATGAGCGGCTGCGGTCACCGATTCAGAATTGTGCTACATTGACGTACAAAGGCACATGCCTTCGCGTGCACAGAGAGGTAGCCGTGGCCGATTCGGTTGGAATTCGAGCTCTTCAGCAAAACGCTTCTGCCGTCGTCGCGCGCGCCGCAAGAGGCGAGATAATTGAGATTACTGATCGCGGGCGGCCAGTTGCGCAATTGGTTCCGACCCGCTCCGGGCGCCTCGAAGGCCTGATTGCGGCCGGTGTCGTGAGGCCGGCCAAGCGCAGGGTGCGCGATCTTCCCCCGCCCGTGCCGCAATCAAGGAAGCACCCGACACTCGGAGAGCTTCTTGCCGAGGCGCGCGAGGGTGAGCGTTAAGGTTGGCCTTCTACATAGATACCTCGTTGTTCGTGAAGCTAGTTGTAAGAGAAGCGCACTCAGCCGCAGCGCGGAGGTGGGCAGAGCGCCACGATCAATGGCTTTTCTCCTCCGATCTGTTGATAACGGAGGCTTTCAGAACGGCTCGGCGGCACTCGCAAGGTGCAGTGTCCGAGACGAGAAGCCGCCTTGGCGTGCTGGCTATGATCGCAGTCACAACCGACATTTTCGAACGGGCGGCCGAGCTAGATTCAAAGATACTGAGAAGCGTTGATGCGCTACATATCGCAGCAGCGCTGACGATCGGCGATGAGTTGGAGGCAATCGCCACCTATGACGAACGGATGTCTGAGTCAGCAAGACTTCACGGAATTCCGGTCGTGACTCCTAGGTAGCACAGAGAGCGAATAGGCGCCTCTGAATGCTCAGGCGACAGTCTCTACTCGCTGATTCTGATTGTGAACTTGTCTTCGGGGTGGACGGTGCACTCACCTTCAACGACACCGGCCCTGGTGAAATTCTGTTCAGCTGTCTCGCCGGCCCTGACCACCACCGGCCCGACTGTGTGCGTTCTCGAGTCTTCATTTCTGATAATTAGCGTGTCGCCGACCTTGACATCGAGCGTGCGGGGCACAATTTCAATGACTTCGCCTCTATCGAGGCGCTCACCGGTTCCGGCAGGCACTACGAAGGAATGAATCCGGCCGGTGCTCTGGCTCGTCTTCTCGTCAGCAGGAGTGAGCAGAACAATGAAGAGCACGACGATTGCGGTGAGCGCGGCACCTATCAGAAGCAGCTTGCCGAGCTGGCTCGCGGGGCGCCCAGCCTCGCCATCTTCACCTGGCTCAAGTGGCTGATCGCCTTCGTCTGTCTCCGGGCTGGAATCAGAAGGAGCCGGGTCGCCGCCCGGCTCCTTCGTGTAAGAATCCTCGGTCATCGAGGGGTTATGCCTCCTTGACGGTGGCCTTGACTTCCTTCTTGCCGGCCTTCTCGAAGGTGAGCGTAACCGCGATCGTGTCACCGACCTTCAAGGTCTTTGCCAGCTTCATGAGCATGATGTGATAACCACCCGGTTCCAGCTTCGTGGTCTTGCCAGCAGGTATGGCGATTGACTTCACCTGCTGCATTTTCATCATGCCGCTGGAGTGGTCGCCCCCCATTTCGCCGCTGGGGGAGGGTGACATGTCCTTCTTCGAGTGCTCGCCTTCTGACGCGGACTGAGATGTCATGCGAACGGCGCCCATGCCGCCGCCCATGCCGCCACCCATGCCGCCGCCGGGACTTGTTGAAGTGGCCGTCGGAGTCATCGCCTTGACTGTTTCGTGGAGCTCCGCGACAGCAGCGACATCTGGACTCACGGAGGCACTCAGGAGCTTGTCGTCAGAGCTGCCTTCGTTCTCGATGTTCATGTAGACCGCTCCGGCATTTGCCATTGCTGTGGATTCGCGCGCCCACGCATCTGAGATATCAATCGCGCTCTCTGGCTTGGCCGGCGATGCCTTGGTGTCAGAGGGCTTTTCTGACTTAGTACACCCCGCGAATACCAAGCCGACGGCCAAGATGCCCGCGATCAGAATCACAATTCGTTTCACTTCAGTCCCTTTCAGATGCCTGCATCGAGTCTGAACTCGCTACGTTTACGGAGATGAGCTGCTATTTGCCAGTCCCGCCGGGCTGCTTGCCCAGAAGTATTCGTATGTCTGTCGCTATTTGCTCGCCTTTGGTTCCAAATGGCCACTCGATGACGATCTTGCCGTTGGAGTCAACACCATAGGCGGCGGCGCTGTGAGAGACGTCGTAGGTGCCGTCGGCCTTCTGGGTGATTGCCGATGAGGCCCCAAAAGCTGCCTCGGCCTGCTTAAGGGTGGCAATGTCGTCCGTGCGCAGTGCGTGATACGCGCTGAAGAAATGGGACAGGTAGGAATCGAGCACTTGAGGCGTATCTCTCTGCGGATCGACCGTGACCATTGCGACAGTGACGCTTCCGCTGAGCTCTCCGAGATCGCGTTTGGCGCTCTTGAGGTCGCTCATCGAGGTGGGGCAGACATCAGGACACGACGTGTAGCCGAAATAGACAACCAGAAGAGCACCTGGGTCCGCCTTGGTCTCAAATGGCACTGCCGGCCGACCAGCTACCGTGGGCGAGACATCAGGTAGCACGATTCCGGTGACGCTGGGTTGAGGTGTCCTTGTGATCCCGGAGAGCTTGGGTGCTTCCTGACCCGTAGGAGTGCCGGCCAATTGTGAGGACTTGCCGCTCCTCGCGCATCCTGCTGAAGAGATGAGCACAACGAGCCCGATCAGAATCAGAGCGGGAATTCGTATTGGTCGACTCTCGAGGGTCTTCATAGTCCTAAGTAGTGAGTCCGTAAAGGGCTCACCGTGGTTCGTTGTGCTGCTGTCATTTCTAGTCCCGCCACTCGCAGGTGTCGCCTCGGTTCAGAAGTCGTGAGTGTTGAGGCGGGCCCCTTCGAGCGCGCTGCGGCATTCGCACTTGCGGTTCGCATCAATCTTGGGGATGAGGGCGAACAGCAGGTCGCGCAGGCGCTCGTTGTTCGCATGGAATACAGAGACAATCTCGTCAATGGTTGCCGGTTCAACCCCTTCGACTCCCGCGTCGTAGTCGGTGATCAGCGCAATACCTAGAAAGCACATCTCGAGCTCTCTGGCTAGGGCCGCCTCTGGGTACTGGGTCATGTTGATGACCTGCCAGCCCTGGCGGGCAAACCACTGGGATTCGGCTCTTGTCGAGAAGCGCGGCCCCTGAATCACGACTACCGTGCCCGCGTCGTGTTTGCCAATGCCCAGATCACCAGCAGTCTCCGACGCCGCCGAGCGAAGCTCGGAGCAGTAGGGATCACCGATGCTGACATGGGTTGCCACCGGCCCCTTGTAGTAAGTGTCTTCTCGCCCCTTTGTCCGGTCCACAAGCTGGTCGAGAATCACGAACTCTCCGGGCTTGACTTCAGGTTGGAGGCTTCCGGCGGCGCATGGGCTTATGACCGCATCGACTCCTAGTTGCTTCATCACCCACATGTTTGCCCGGTAGTTGGTTACGTGGGCGGGATGCTCATGCTGATCGCCATGACGAGGCATGAAAGCAATATCGACCCCGGCGATCGTTCCCGTGTGTATTGGTGCCGCCGGCGGTCCATATGGGGTATCGACGTGAAAGCGTACGGGGTTCTCGACGAATTCGTAGAAGCCTGACCCCCCGAAGATACCTATCGTTGCGGCTCTCTCAGCCAAGGTTCAGGCGCTCTTGGCCGTGTCCGCAGAGCTTGATTTCGACTCGCTCTTCTCGCTCTTGTCGCCCTTCGAGGAATCGGCTGACGCCTTGGACGAATCAGTCGATTTAGTTTCCGAACCGGCAGATTCAGACTTAGTCGATGTCGTCTGGGCCTTTGAGCTGCGACTGTCGTTGACGTAGAAGCCTGATCCCTTGAAGACCACTCCCACAGGGTGGAAGACCTTCTTCAGCTCACCCTGGCATAGACCACAGGTTGTGAGCGGGTCGTCGTTAAAGGACTGGACGACCTCAATGTGCTCGCCGCAGTCAGCGCAGCGGTATTCGTAAGTCGGCATCAGTTCTTCTCCTGCGGTGGTTAGCGGCGCAGATTCTAGCAATTAGGCGCCAATTGCCCATTGTCGGCTACCTTTCGAACATGTCTCTTGCCGCGAAGATTCCCATATTGATGGCTGTGGGATACCTGCTGGGAACGATTCCTTCAGCCGTCTGGGTAGCGCGCTCCTATGGTCTGGATATCTATGAGGTCGGATCAGGAAATCCCGGTGCCTCGAACATATACAGGGCGCTCGGCAAGAAGGCCGCAGCATTGGTCTTTCTCATGGATGCGCTCAAGGGCGTCATACCCGCTGCATTGGGTCGCTGGGCTCTTGGGGGCACGATTGCACTTGGGCTGGTTGGTGGTGCAGCAGCTGTCGCGGGCCACAGTTGGCCCGTCTTCAGGCGATTTCGAGGCGGTCGGGGGGTGGCGACTGGCGCGGGTGTGCTCCTGGTCTGCTATCCAGTCCTTACGCTCATCCTGCTCGGGGTATTTGCGCTGATAGTCGCGGTGGCCAAGAAGCCGTCGATAGGCTCGCTCGCTGCGATTGCCGGCGTTGTCGTCGGCATGATCGTGATTGCTCCACCGAGGTCGGAGCTGTTGCTTGTGATTGCGTTGGTCGTTCTCGTGCTAGTACGTCACGCGGAGAACATCAAGCGATTGTTTCGTGGAGAGGAGCATGGCTTGGAGCTCGCTGGCTCTGATCTCACGTCCGCCGAAGGTGACGCCTGAGGTGGGTGTACGATTTGGGTCATGACCCCTGCTGATTCGGGCAGCCCAGCCCGCACACCGATTCGAAAAGCTGTCATTCCCGCGGCCGGCCTCGGCACGCGCTTTCTGCCTGCGACGAAGTCGCAGCCCAAGGAGATGCTGCCGCTGGTTGACAAGCCGGCGATCCAATACGTAGTCGAAGAGGCAATTGGTGCGGGCCTCGACGACATCTTGATTATCACGGGGCGGGGAAAGCGCACTCTTGAGGATCACTTTGACCGCTCATTCGAACTGGAGCACTACCTCGAGACTTCAGGCAAGACTGATTTGCTCAAGGAAGTCCAGTCGGTCTCAGAGATGGGCGATATTCACTACATACGACAGCGTGATCCGCTTGGTCTGGGTCACGCGATTTCGGTGGCCGATCGTCACGTTGGCCGTGAGCCTTTCGCGGTGCTGCTCGGCGATGACATCTGCGCTGACGGCGAGGATCTCCTAAGGGAGATGATTCGCGTTTATGAGGCAAGCACTGCTTCGGTAGTGGCAGTAATGGAGATTCCGCCGGAGGACTCGACCTCTTACGGAATCATCGAGCCGGGCGAGTCTGAGGGGAATCTCGTCGAGATCAAGTCGATTGTCGAGAAGCCCGAGCCCGAAGACGCGCCATCGAATCTGGCCGTGATCGGCCGTTACTTGTTTACTCCCGCGATCTTTGATGCGTTGGCCGAGACAAAGCCGGGCAGGGGGGGTGAGATCCAGCTGACCGATGGGATCCAACTCTTGCTTGCAGATGAGCCGGTCTATGCGCTCGTCTTCACGGGTATCCGTCATGACCTAGGTCGCAAGGATGACTGGCTCAGGGCGACCGTTCAGGTGGCGCTGGACCGCGAGGATCTCGGACCCGAGTTCGGCGGATTCCTCGCTCGCATTGTCAAAGAGCGCGGGCTCAGCTGACAGTCTTGGGCGCATCAAATGTCTGATCACGGTTTCACTCACCTCGATCCCAAAGGGCAGGCTCGCATGGTCGATGTGGGGGAAAAGGAAGTGACTCGCCGTCGCGCGGTGGCGACAGCGGTCTTGCGTGCGAGTGATGAAGTCTCGGCTGCGCTTATGGGCACGGGGCCGGAGCCGCTTGAAAAAGGGGATGCGCAGGCGATTGCTCGCGTGGCTGGAATCGCCGCGGCCAAGCGCTGTCACCTCATGATTCCGCTTTGTCATTCGGTAAGCCTGACCAGCGTCGAGATTGAAATGGAGCGTCAGGCCGGGCGCGGGATCGTCATCACGGCAACGGCCAATGCGCTCGACCGTACGGGGGTTGAGATGGAGGCGCTGACAGCTGCATCGATTGCGGCGTTGACCCTCTATGACATGGCCAAGTCTCGGGAGCGGGGTATGACAATTGAGTCAGTGCGCCTCGAAGAGAAGGAGGGTGGCCGCAGCGGCCACTGGCTCCGAGGAGACTGATAGCCGGGAGCAAGCACCAAGGCGGGTGTTCGCGATTGTTTGAGAGCCCTGCTTGCTTCGCTGAGAACAGGTACCGGTGCACCCAATCACCGCTTAGATCAGGGGAAAGCAGTACATGGATGTTGCAGACCCGGGGCGACCTGAAATGGGCGCAAGGGCGTGAAATGCTAACAATAGTTAGCAAACTCAGTTGACAGGTTGCTCGGGTCTCACATTCACTTGTAGCTGTCGTGACACCGGCAATGACCCCTTGACTAAGGAGCCGGAGCGCTAGAGGCGTTGCCACTAGGCGCCAATCGGGTGCCGGGGCGCGTAGTAATCATTGGGCGGAAGGTACTGACCTTTGGGGCTTCCAAGCCTGAAATCCACCTCATCTAGGTATTTTGGCCTTAGTTTGATCACACGGGGGAGGGCCCCCAGGTGATCATCTTGCTATTGATTTTGGCCTTGATAGCCCTATGGGCGGTAGTGCTAGGGCCGTCGCTCCTCGAGCGTCGGAAGACTTCGCCGTCTAATTCCATAGTCGCCTTCAACAATCGCCTCGGAGTGCTAGCTTCGACGCAAGAGCCATTGCCCGAGACGGGCCAAGTTCGGGCGGTGATCCCTCAGCACCGGCCTCCCACTGGCTTTTCGGGAGGGCCGGGGTCGACGGTGACACTGCTAAACGACGACGGGCGCCCCGTTGATCAGCCACATGTTCCGTTGGCCCGGCAGAGTTTTCCGCCGAAGGCGACCACTATCGCTCCGATGCCAGTAGCAACAGGTGCTCCGGTGATCCCACCGCACCTTGGCGCTGGCGCCACTCAGGTAGCAAGGCGTTCACCTGTCTCGGTGAGAGTCTCGCCTGCCGAGAGCGCGCAGCGTCTGCGCAGAAAGCAGATTCTCCAGGTTCTCGTTGGTGCGGCTGGAGGGACGTTTGTACTCGGGTTGCTGCCCGGAATGCGACTGGTCTTGCTGATATCGCTCGTCTTCATCGGGCTCCTTGGCGGCTATGTGTATCTCCTCCTCCAGTGGAAACAGAACCAGACAGAGCGCACTCGCAAGGTCCGACACCTGAGAACGACTGAAATGCAGGGGCCGGCCGGCGAGATCATCGAGGCCGAATCGGATCTTCGTCTGGTCGCGGGGGACGACAAGGCCTGACGCGTCCCTTATACGCTTGAGTCATGGGGACAGATCGCATTCCAGAAATCGAAGAGCATGTGCGCTCATATCTCGATTCGGCCAACCGAGCTCGTGAGGCCGGTCTGTCGGCGAGTCGCAAGGCAATCAGACTTTCGGCAAATGCGATCCGTGCTGTGCACCGAGGCGAGTGGGCCAACGCTGAGCAGCTGATCGAGGAGGCTCGCTCGGTTCTCAGCGAAGCTGTGACGGGCGGCGTAGCCGAACACCCAGAGGTTAGACATGCGGGGTTCTTGTCTGATGCCGAGAAGGAGCTGGCCGAGGCCCAGCTGACCTATGGGCTTGTCGCCAAGGGTGAGCTTCCTTCATTTGTGGATGTCGGGGTCGGCCCGGTCGAGTTCTTGGGCGGGCTCGCGGAGACGGTTGGCGAGTTGCGGCGGCACTTGCTGGATATCTTGCGCGCGGGTGACATGGGGCGCGCTGAGGCCGTACTTGGGCAAATGGATGAGATCTACGATCTGTTAGCGTCAATCGATTACCCCGATGCAATGACGAGGGGGTTGCGCTCTCGCACTGACGCCGCGAGGGCGATCATCGAGCGTTCCCGTAGTGACCTGACAATGACGGCGATCCAGCACGAGTTGGTTAGCTCGCTCGAGCGCCAGAACGGCGCAGCGGATTAGCTTCGGGTGTTTCGTTGGGGGGTTGCTATCATCGCGAGACCCATTTGGGGGTGTAGCTCAGCCCGGTAGAGCGCCTCGTTCGCAACGAGGAGGCCAGGGGTTCAAGTCCCCTCACCTCCACACAAGTAGTGAATTCGAACCGTCGGCCTCGCCGTCGCCGGTCGCACTGCCGGATTCAACGATCCAGTTAGTCGGCAGCGCACAATGACCCCGGGGTCTCCCGACGAGGATAGCCTATTGACAGCTTAAGTGACTTAAGCGACACTACGGGTCACCGGCTTAACTGAGTTAAGGGGGAAGCGTTGGCTGACCAGCCATCTAGCACCGTAGACATAGTCGGCACCGAAGACATCGCCGCGATGGCCGGCGTCTCGATTCCGGCGGTCACACAGTGGCGCAAGAAGACGAACAGTGACTTTCCGGCGCCGCTATCCGGCTACGAGACCCTCGCCTTCGACAAGGCCGAGGTCGAGGCCTGGCTGAAGAAGAAGAAGAAGAAATTCAAGCCGCTCGACCTCGAAGCCACGCTTTGGGCCGCCGCCGACAAGATGCGCGGCCATATGGATGCCGCCGAGTACAAGCATGTTGCCCTCGGCCTGATCTTCTTGAAGTACATCTCCGATGCCTTCGAGGCGCGCCACCAAGAACTTGTCGAACAAGAGAAGGCAACCGGCGCCGACCCCGAAGACCCCGACGAGTATCGGGCCGAACATGTCTTTTGGGTGCCGCCGAACGCGCGATGGGAAAGGCTTAAGTCCGCCGCGAAGCAGCCCGAGATTGGCCGCTACATCGACGAAGCGATGGAGGCGATAGAGAAAGAGAACCCATCACTCAAGGGAGTGCTGCCCAAGGACTACTCGCGCCCGGTGCTCGACAAGCGGCGCTTGGGCGAACTGATCGACCTGATCTCAGGAATCGGCCTCGCCGGCAAAGAGAATCATTCGCTCGATCTGCTCGGCCGCGTCTACGAATACTTTCTCGGTCAGTTCGCCGGGAAGGAGGGGAAGAAGGCCGGCGAGTTCTACACGCCCCGCCACATCGTCAAGTTGCTCGTCGAGATGATCGAGCCCTTCAAGGGCCGGGTCTACGACCCGTGTTGCGGGTCGAGCGGCATGTTCGTCCAATCCGAAGCGTTCATCAAGGCCCACGGCGGTCGCCTGGGTGACATCTCAATCTTCGGGCAGGAGTCGAACCCCACCACTTGGCGCCTCGCCAAGATGAACCTGGCCATTCGCGGTATCGAGGCCAACCTCGGAGACCAGGGCGCCGATACCTTCCACAACGACCTTCACCCCGATTTGAAGGCCGACTTCATCCTCGCCAATCCGCCCTTCAACATGAGCGACTGGGGAGGCGACCGCCTGAGAGACGACATCCGTTGGCGCTACGGCAAACCGCCCGTCGGCAACGCCAACTTCGCGTGGATGCAACACATGATCCATCACCTCTCACCCACCGGAATGCTCGGCCTCGTTCTCGCGAACGGCTCTATGTCGTCGAACACATCCGGCGAAGGCGAGATCCGCAAGAACCTTGTCGAGGCCGATCTCGTCGACTGCATGGTTGCTCTGCCGGGCCAACTCTTCTACGGGACCCAGATCCCCGCGTGCCTCTGGTTTATCGCGCGGGACAAGTCTGGCAAGTCGACCAAGGGCGGGAAGCTGCTCCGCGACCGGCGGGGTCAGGTGCTCTTTGTGGATGCGCGAAAGATCGGAACAATGACCAGCCGCACGCAAAAAGAGCTCACCGACGACGACATCGCCAAGATCGCCGACACCTACCACGCCTGGCGAGGCGAAGGGGGCAAGTACGAAGACGTTCCTGGCTTCTGCAAGAGCGTAACCACCGAAGAAATCGGGCAGCACGGTCACGTGCTCGCACCCGGGCGCTACGTCGGGGCCGAGGACGCGGAGGAAGACGACGAGCCCTTCGACGAGAAGATGAAGCGCCTGGTTGCTGAACTCGCCGAGCAACAGGCCGAGGCGAAGAAGCTCGATGCTGAGATTGCCCGCAATCTGGCCAACCTCGGCTGGCCGCTCAAGAGCTGATAGCCGGTGATGCAGTTGCCTTTATCATGGCCGAGCCGTTCCGCTATAGTTAACGCAGCCTTTATTACAGGATGACTACGGACCTCATGAACAACGCAGCCGAAACCATGTCTCAGCGGGCAGGCAGATATCGCCGCCAGCCCACCGGCTACAGCGCGTTCATCCCGGAGCCGCTCCCGCCAACTCCGGCCATCAAACTGGATCCGGATCTCCAGGCGATGCTGTCACGGGCGGATCACGCCCTCGGCCGCCTCGACGGCGCCGTTCGCACGCTGCCGAACCCGGACCTCTTTGTCTTTATGTATGTGCGGAAAGAGGCGGTTCTTTCGAGCCAGATCGAAGGAACCCAAAGCTCTCTGCAAGACCTCCTCGCAGCGGAAGCCGCAATCCTCGATCCTGAGCGGCCGAGTGATGTGGCCGAAGTAATCAACTACGTGGACGCCATGAACTATGGGCTGGCTCGCCTGAGAGACTTGCCCGTATCGGCCAGGCTCATTCGTGAAATTCATGCTCGACTTTTGGATAGGGTCCGCGGAAGCACCCTCACGCCCGGCGAGTTGCGCCGGAGCCAGAACTGGATCGGCCCCGCCGGGTGCACACTCACCGAGGCCAGCTTCGTGCCCCCGCCACCGGATGAAGTGCCTCAAGCCATTTCAGACCTCGAGCGTTACTTGCACGCGGACAAGACGGAAGCGCCTCTGGTCAAGGTCGGCCTGGCGCATGCGCAGTTCGAGACCATCCACCCATTCCTAGACGGGAATGGGCGAGTGGGGAGGCTACTAATCACGTTCCTCTTGACGGAACAAGGTCTGTTGTCAAAGCCGGTGCTATACCTCTCGCACTACTTCAAGCGCCACCGCACCCGGTATTACGACCACCTTCAAGACGTGCGCGACTCCGGCGATTGGGAAGGCTGGCTCTCGTTCTTCTTGGATGGGGTTGCCGAGGTCTCAGACGATTCCGCGGAGACGGCGCAGAAGATCTTGCTCGTTCGCGAGGCTGCCCGCACTGGCATCACCGACGGATTCGGGAGGGCTGCCGGCAATGGGCACCGTGTGCTGGATCGGCTCTTCGATAAGCCCATCATCAGTGTTGGCGATGTGAGGGAATGGCTGGGTGTCACGACCCCGGCCGCCAACAACCTCGTCGGCCGCTTCGTGGATGCGGGGACCTTGCGAGAGTTCACCGGTTACGCGCGCAACCGCCGCTTCCGCTTCGAGCCGTATCTGCAGCTCTTCGAGGACCAAGGAGTGCATTCGGATGCGCGATGACCACGGCGGTATCCGTCAAGCAGGCTTCATGGCGCCCCCGCGACTTCGACTCGTTCCGGCGCACACGTCGAAATCCGGACCGAAAATCGACATATTCATATGGCCTTCAATCGACGCGATCCTGAGACGTTTCGGATTCGATGGCTAGCCGCGTCACGACTCGCACTGGTGGTCGCCCCGCGACGACGGGACTGATCGAAGGCCGATTCGGGCTCAGCGTCGGGAGGCCCAGGAGCGATCCGCCTAGCGGGTGGGAGTGGGTGCCCTTGTCAGGGGTCGCTCGCCTTGAGACGGGTCACACCCCAAGCAGACGACATCCTGAGTATTGGGGTGGCGAGATTCCTTGGATCGGGATTCGAGATGCAACCGAGAATCACGGTCGAGTTATCTACGACACGTACCAGCACACAAACGATGTAGGTATTGCCAATTCATCAGCGCGCGTGTTACCTGCGAACACCGTGTGCCTCTCTCGCACCGCCTCGGTCGGCTATGTCGTTGTAATGGGGCGTCCGATGGCAACGAGCCAAGACTTCGTGAATTGGGTCTGCTCGGATCGGTTGGACCATCGGTTCCTGAAGTACGTCCTCCTCGCTGAGCACGAGGCGCTTCTACGCTTCGCGAGTGGCACGACGCATCAGACAATCTACTTTCCCGAAGTCAAGGCATTTCACGTGTCCCTGCCGCCCATCCATGAGCAGCGTGCCATCGCCAATGTCCTCGGGACGCTAGATGACAAGATCGAACTGAACCGACGAATGAGCGAGACGCTCGAATCCATCGCTCGTGCGATCTTCAAGTCGTGGTTCGTCGACTTCGACCCCGTCCGCGCCAAGGCCGACGGCCGCGACCCCGGCCTCCCCAAGCACATCGCCGACCTCTTCCCCGACCGCCTCGTCGACTCCGAACTCGGCCCAATCCCAGCGGGCTGGCAAATTGGCAAACTTGGTGATGTCGCCGATCATCCTCGCCGCACCGTGAATCCTCACGATGTCGATGCGGAAACTCCGTACATCGCGCTCGAGCACATGCCGAAGCGATGCATCGCGCTGACAAATTGGGGGGCGGCCGGTGGACTCGCGAGTAACAAATTCAGATTTCGTCGATCCGAAATCCTCTTTGGCAAGTTGCGTCCCTACTTCCACAAGGTCGGCGTTGCCCCACTCGACGGTGTCTGCTCGACCGACATTGTCGTCGTCAACTCCCGTGATGACGGTTGGTTTGGATTCGTGCTTGGCCACTTTTCAAGTGATGAATTCGTCGAGTACACAAATTTGAGTTCGACTGGCACCAGAATGCCGAGGACTAATTGGCGCGACATGTCAAAATTCGCCGTCGCTCTGCCGCCGCCAACAGTCGCTGCCACTTTCGCGGATCTCATCCGCCCATTAACCGAGAAGATAATCGGCACGACCCACGAATCTCGATCACTCGCTGCTCTGCGCGACACGCTCCTGCCCAAGCTCATCTCGGGCGAAATCAGGCTCAGCGGCGCGCAGGCGTCAACTCGGAATCCGGCGGGATAGGGCGTGCCGAATGACCGACAGATCGCCCTGCTGATTTGGCTTGGTGTGATTGCGGGAGTGGCTGTCGCGTATCCGACCACGCGTTCGAGTCTCAAGGGCGTTGTCGCGGCCGCGTTGCACACGAAGATCGCTGTCCCAGTTCTCGCCCTCGCCGCTTACGTCGTGGGACTCGTGTACGTTGGATCTCGCCTTCGGCTCTGGGTGCCACAACTTGCGACCGATACGGGCTTCTGGTTCTGCGGAACCGCCCTTGTTCTACTCTTTGGCATCGAGCGCGTAACGAAGTCAGACCATTTCTTTCGCGATACTGCGTTTGGGACGTTGGGTGTGAGCGCGCTCGCGGAGTTCATCGTGAATGACCTGTTCGTATTCGATCTTCCGACGGAATTGATCTTGCTCCCAGTGCTGTCGCTGCTCGTCATCGTCTCGATCGTTGCCGGCCACGACGCAAACTTGGTTCAAGTC
This sequence comes from Acidobacteriota bacterium, assembly GCA_003577105.1. Taxonomy (GTDB): domain Bacteria; phylum Actinomycetota; class Acidimicrobiia; order ATN3; family ATN3; genus ATN3. The sequence continues at coordinate 20,217 of QEUQ01000031.1, forward strand.
AAGCGACTGATTGACACCTTGCTTGGGGTTGTCGGCGTGGGCTTGATCGCGTGCGTCGGGTACCGGATGCACTCAGACTGGCAGGCCATCGAATGGGCGCTTGCTGCCCGGAACTTCGTCCTGCCCGTCTGGCTCCTACTTGGGGTTCTCCCATTCATTTACCTCGTGGCCATGTATGCGGGCTACGAGGTCGCGTACATGTTCATCGACTTCGGTGCGGCTGAGGGCCATTCTCGGTGGCGGGCGAAGCTCGCGCTCTTCTTGCGGATTAATCTTCGCCTACGAAACCTGGGCGCCTTCAACGGCTGCTGGGGGAGGAACCTGGCGGCAGCTGGTTCGTTCCGTGAGGCGTGGGTCGAAGCAGACAAATATTGGGCGTCGCGTCATGCGGGCTGACAACGGAGCATTGCTCGTTCGCGGAAGCCGAAACGAGCGTTGTCGGCAGTTCTCGTATGGACGCGCATGCGGCGACCGCCGGTGCCATTTCCGATGAGTGGGTTACTTTCGGTCGTCGGGATCGAGAAATCTGTTGCGGAGGATGCTCTCCAGGCGCGGCTCGGCGAGCTTGGCTACGAGGTACGCCACGGCAGCAGTACAGCGTCGTTCACGGCTACACACAACGCGCTTAGTCCCGACTACATCTCTGACGAGCTGCTTGTGGAAGCGGTGGGGCGAATGGGGAGGGCGATCTGATGGCGGTAACCCGCATATCGCGTCTGCGTGCATGCGCAATCTTTCGCGATTTCACATGGCCGTCGGATCTGACGGAGTTCGGACGATTCAACCTGATCTACGGTTGGAATGGCTCCGGAAAGACCACCATTAGTCGGGTTCTCCGCGCTCTCGAGACGAGAACCGCACCCAGCCGTGGTCAAGTGATCGTTCGGATTGATGGGCAGGACGTTTCAGGCGACGAATTCCCACAAGCGACATTGCCCGTGCGGGTGTTCAACAGGGACTTCGTCGCCGAGAACGTCTTCTCCGTCGAGGGCGGTGAGTTACGGCCGATCTACGTGTTCGGGAAAGAGAGCGTCGAGAAGCAGAAGGAGCTTGACCGCCTCACCGACCGCAAGGCGACTGCGGAGGCCGACCTGTCCTTGTCAAAGTCCAAGAAGCAGAACGCCGAGAATGACTTCGACAAGTTCTGCATCGATCGCGCAAAGGTGGTCAAGGACACGCTCAGGTCTAGTGGCTCGAATCCCTACAACGACTACGACAAGGCCCGTTACCGACAGCGTGCTCAAGAGATGGTCGCCGACGACGACGTCTCTGCACACAGCCTTGCCGAGACGGAACGCGACAACCTGCGTGCCCAGCATCAAGCGACTCAGAAGCCGAAGGTGGATGAGGTTACGTTTGCATTCCCGGACTTTGCTGGAATCAGTGCCAGGGCGTCTGAACTTCTCACCGCGACCGTGTTGTCTGCAGCGATCCGGCCGCTGAAGGATGACCCGACGCTTTCCGAGTGGACCCGAGACGGCCTCACACTCCATCGGGATCGGAAGGCCGAACAATGCCTCTTCTGTGAGCAATCGCTGCCGAGTGACCGCCTGGCCACACTTGAGGCACATTTCAATGCTGAATACGAAGGGCTCATGCAGCTTCTCGATGAACAAGTCAGTGCACTTCAAGATGCATCGACCGATGTCTCCAAGCTGAAGCTGCCAGTCAGGGAGAAAATCTACGACGACCTCGGCGCGAAGTACGACGAAGCCGCAATTTCGCTTACGAACGCTGTGAGTGCGACGAAGTCTTTCCTGGACGCCGTCGTGGAAGCGCTGACAGATAAGAGGAACCGACCTTTTGAAAGTGTCGACTTCAACACGGCCGAACCTGCTGTGGACTCTGAGGCCGTTGATCGTCTGAACGGGGTGCTGCGCGACCACAACCGGGCTTGTGATGACTTTCAGGCCCGGCTGGATAACGCGCGAAAGCGCCTCGCCGACGACATGATCGCGGAAGAACTTGAGGAGTTCGTCCGTCTCAGGATTGCGGTTCAGCAGGCGAATGATGACGTCAAAGACTCCCAGCAGGAGATCCAGCGCCTGAATGAAGACATCGCGCGCCTCGAGCGGGAAATCGTCGAACACCGTCAGCCAGCCGATCAATTGACTGAGGATCTGCATAGGTATCTCGGCCACGACGAGCTTCGCTTGGAAATCAATGAGACTGGTTACGCGATCACACGGGGTGGTGTGCAGGCTTCGGCGCTGAGTGAGGGCGAGAGTACCGCGATCGCTCTGCTTTACTTCCTAAAGCTGCTTGAAGATCGGCGATTTGACCCCGCGGCCAGTCTCGTCGTGCTTGACGATCCAGTGTCGAGCCTAGATGCAAACTCGCTGTACCTCGCGTTTGGACTCATCCAAAGGCGGACACAAGATGTTGCGCAATTGATCATTCTCACGCACAACTTCACGTTCTTTCGTCTAGTTCGGAACTGGTTTCACCATCTAAAGGGGCGGAACAAGGCGGGCACCACGCAGCGCCCCGCTCAGTTCTACATGCTCGACTGTACGCGCACGGATGATCAGAGATGCGCTCGCATCCGTGCTCTTGATCCCCTGCTTGAGCAGTACGAGTCGGAGTATCAGTACCTGTTCTCTCGCATTTACCATGCGGCGAACAGCGCATCGGCAGCAGAACTGGAGGAGAACTACGCCTTGCCAAACATGGCGCGGCGATTGCTCGAAACGTTTCTCGCCTTCCGGCAGCCCCACACACGTGGCCAACTCCGGCTGAAGATGGACGCCGTCGACTTCGACCCAGAGAGGAAGACTCGGATTCTGCGGTTTCTTCACACGGCATCGCACGGTGATGCCGTTGGCGACCCGGAGCACGATCTTTCGCTCCTTGCCGAGGCAAACTCAGTCCTCACGGATCTTCTTGAGTTGATGAAGGCCGAGGATCCCAAGCACTTCAGCGCGCTGGTCGAGCTCGTGAATCCGCCCGTTCGGGAAGAGGGCGACAGATGATCGAGCGCGTACTCACCCGATCTCTGCTCGCAGTGGCTGCCCAGAGCGAACTCGGCGGCAACGGCTTGACCATCGCGCGGGACTCCGTTACGGCCTTAGTAGCACCCGCCGCCGACGTCGCGCCATGACTGCGGAGCAGGTAATGGGTTGGGCCGCGGGTGGCGAGTCGGAGACACTCGAGTTCAAGCGCAGTACGCGCAAACGACGCGAGGCGGTACGCGCGGTGTGCGCCATGCTCAACCATCGCGGTGGGCGTGTGCTGTTCGGCATCGAGCCTGACGGGCGCGTCGTCGGGCAACAAGTCGGTGATCGCACGATCGAGGAGGTCGCGTACGAGCTGGGCGAGATTGATCCACCAGTGTTTCCGCGCATTGACCGGGTGCCGTTGGAGGATGGGCGGGAAGTCCTTGTAATCAGCGTGCCGACCGGGATCAACCGCCCCTACAGTTACCGCGGGCAAGCTTACCGACGCGTCGGGAACACGAACCGGGCACTCTCTCGGGGCGAATACAACCGAATCCTGCTCGAACGAGTCCACGGCGAGCAGCGCTGGGAAAACTATCCGGCAGAGGGTTGGACAGTTTCGGATCTCGATGCGGCGGAAATCGATCGCACAGTGGACGAGGCTATCAGCCGCGGGCGCGTAGAGGATCCTGGCGGGCGTGAGCCGGAGGTTGTGCTGGTCGGGCTCGGGCTGATGAGGGGTGGCGCGCCGTTGCGAGCAGCGGTTGTGCTTTTTGGCCGACGGGAGCGGCTCACGGCTGAGTTTCCGCAGTGCCTGCTTCGCGTGGCACGTTTCGCGGGAACAGACAAGACGGAATTCCTCGACAACCGGCAGTTTCGAGGCAATGCGTTCGAACTGCTGGCGGCCGCCGAGCGCTTCCTTCGTGAACACGTGCCGGTAGCGGGCCGCGTCGTTCCCGGGCGTATGGAGCGAGTAGACGAGCCGCGTTACCCGCCGCTGGCAGTGCGGGAAGCTCTGGCCAACGCTTTCTGCCACAGGGACTATGCAATTGGTGGCGGCTCGGTAGGGGTGGCGATCTACGATGATCGGCTCGAAGTCACCTCATCGGGTTCGCTCCATTTCGGCCTCACGCCGGAAGTGCTGTTCGGGCCCCATGAGTCTCTTCCTTGGAATCCGCTTATTGCGAGCGTGTTCTACCGCCGGGGGATTATCGAGGCATGGGGGCGCGGCACGATCAAGATGGCGGAACTTGCTGTGTCTGCTGGGCTACCGCGGCCGGAAATCGAGGATACTGGTGGTTGCGTCACGGTGAGATTTCGGCCAACCGGCTACGTGCCTCTACTGCGAGTTGGCCGTGACCTGTCGGAACGCCAGCGCGAGATTCTGTCTATTCTCGACGCATCGGCGGCTGGGCTCCCGTTGCGCGAGATTCATGTCGGGCTAGAGGGTGGGGCCACGGTGCGTCAGGTGCGGGAAGACCTGGCATCATTGAGAACGTTTGGACTCGCCGTTCCAACTGGACATGGTCGAGGAGCCCGGTGGAAGCGCAGATGAGCTGGAATATTGGCCAATTCCGGCTTATTTCTGGCCAATTCCGGCTTATTTCTGGCCAATGAGTGAGCCGACGCCCCTTCCCGGCATTGACGAGTCTGTCGCCGAAGAGGTGCTCATGGGGTGGCTCGCGGAGCTGGGTTACGAGACGCGACATGGTGGCGACATTGCTCCGGGTATGCCCGGCGCCGAACGGTCCGACTACCGCGAAGTCGTCCTTGTCGAGCGGCTCCGCGAGGCGATAGACCGGCTGAACCCTGATGTACCGGCCGTGGCGCGCGAGGAAGCACTCCGTCAGATCCTGCGCGCCGAATCGCCGGCGCTTCTAGTCAACAACCGCAGCTTCCACCGGATGCTGATCGACCCGCCCGAGATTGAGGTCGCACGCGCCGAGGGCGGCGTTCAAGGTGTTCCGGTCGGGCTCATCGACTTCGAGCATCCGGAAAACAACGACTGGCTTGCGGTCAACCAGTTCACGGTTCGCGAGCACAGCCATCACTTGCCGGACGTGGTCATCTTCGTCAACGGCTTGGGGGTGGCTGGCAAGGCATCAAGGGTTGCGATTGGCCGATAAGAAACCTTGCAATTAGCCGACCACAAACCTTACGATTGGCCGAGATGTCCGAGACGCACCTGTATCCTCGCTTCGCCGAAACGCGCCTTGTTGAGGCGCTGGAAGACACCCCCGTGGTGCTCGTTCACGGACCGCGCCAGTGCGGCAAGACGACGCTGGCGCGCATGGCCGGCGACAGGCGCGGTTACTCCTATTTCAGCTTCGACGACGACGTAACGCTGGCGGCTGCCAGGGAGGACCCGGCTGGATTCGCAGGTGATCTCCCGGAGCGGTCGGTTCTCGACGAGGTTCAAAGGGCCCCCGAGCTCTTCAGCGCGCTCAAGACCGTGGTGGACCGTCATCGCACACCCGGGCGCTTCTTGCTCACGGGGTCGGCCAACGTGCTGTTTGCCCCAAAGCTGGCTGACTCGCTCGCCGGTCGCATCGAGTTCTTGCGCCTCTACCCCCTTGCCCAGTGTGAACTCACCGGTCGCAAACCTCAGTTCATCGACCGCCTTCTTGACAATTCGATCAAGACACGAACCTATGAGCGCCTGGGGCCGGAACTCGCTGATCGCATCGTCACCGGCGGTTATCCCGCGGCGATCGTGAGGTCCAGGGCCCGGCGTCAAAGGGCCTGGTATCGCGAGTATCTGGACGCACTCGTTCTGCGGGATGTCCGAGACCTCGCCCGGATACGCTCGCTCGACGTGCTGCCCCGGCTCCTGGCCCTCGCGGCGGGCCAGACAGCACGCCTTCTGAACGTCGCCGATCTGGCAAGTCCGTTCGAACTGTCCAGACCTACAATTGCCGATTACACGACACTGTTGGAGCGTCTGTTTCTGATCGAGCTACTGCCGCCATGGCACACAAATAGGTTGAGCCGTCTTGTAAAGACGCCCAAGGTCCACCTAGGTGACACCGGACTAGCTTGCTCGCTCTTAGGACTTGGCGCCGCAGATCTGACCGCTGACCGCACGATGCTGGGTCAGCTCGTCGAGACCTTTGTCTACCAAGAGCTGCGTCGCCAAGCGAGCTGGTATGAGAAGGACGTCTCGCTGTTCCACTTCCGCGACAAGGACGGCGCCGAAGTCGACATCGTCCTTGAGATCGGTACCCGGATCGTCGCCGGTGTTGAAGTCAAGGCCGGCGCCACTGTGACCTCGGCGGACTTTCGCGGTCTGCGCAAGCTGAAGAAGGCCGCTGGAGAACGCTTCGCCGCGGGCGTCGTGCTCTATGACGGCGAGGTGAGCGCTAGCTTCGGCGATGGGCTGCACGCGGTCCCAGTACGCGCCCTTTGGGAGACCTCGTGACAGCCATGAGCCGGCATCTCGGCCAATTCTCGCCTATTTCTGGCCAATGAGTGAGCCGACGCCCCTTCCCGGCATCGACGAGTCTGTCGCCGAAGAAGCGCTCATGGGGTGGCTCGCGGAGCTGGGTTACGAGACGCGACATGGCGGCGACATTGCTCCGGGTACGCCCGGCGCTGAACGGTCCGACTACCGCGAAGTCGTCCTTGTCGAGCGTCTCCGCGAGGCGATAGACCGGCTGAACCCTGATGTACCGGCCGTGGCGCGCGAGGAAGCACTCCGTCAGGCCCTGCGCGCCGAATCGCCGGCGCTTCTAGTCAACAACCGCAGCTTCCACCGGATGCTGATCGACCCGCCCGAGATTGAGGTCGCACGCGCCGAGGGCGGGATTCAAGGTGTTCCGGTCAGGCTCATCGACTTCGAGCATCCGGAGAACAACGACTGGCTTGCGGTCAACCAGTTCACGGTTCACGAACACAGCCATCGCCGCCCCGATGTGGTCATCTTCGTCAACGGCCTCCCCCTTGGGGTCGTCGAGTTGAAGAATCCGGCCGACGAGGATGCCGACATCTGGAGCGCGTACACACAGATTCAGACCTACAAGCAAGAGATCCCATCGCTCTTCGGCTACAACGAGGTCGTCGTCGTCTCTGACGGCGTGGATGCGCGCATCGGATCGCTTACGGCGCCGCGCGAATGGTTCCTTCCATGGCGGACCATCGACGGCGAGGAGTTGGCGCCGGATTCCGAGAACCGGCTTGAAGTGCTCGCCAAAGGCGTTTTCGAGAAATCTCGGTTCCTCGATCTCATTCGGCATTTCGTGGTATTCCAAGATGAGGCTGAGACACGCAAGGTGATCGGTGCATACCACCAGTTCCGAGCGGCCCGGCGTGCATTGGCGACATCGCTGGTTGCCTCCGGCCCCAACGGCGACCGTCGAGGCGGCGTTGTCTGGCATACCCAGGGCTCGGGCAAGAGCCTCACGATGGCCTTCTTTGCGGGAAAGCTCGTGCTCGCCCCTGTGCTGGAGAACCCGACGATTGTCGTCATAACCGACCGGAACGATCTCGACGACCAACTCTTCGGCGTCTTCGCATCCTGTGAAGAGTTGTTGCGCCAGAGCCCGGTTCAGGTGGGAGACCGGGCCGAATTGCGCCAAGAGCTGACCCGCGCATCCGGCGGTGTGATCTTCACGACAATGCAGAAGTTCCTTCCGGAGGAGAAGGGCGACACCTTCCCTCAGTTGTCAGACCGGAGCAACATCATCGTCATTGCCGACGAAGCGCACCGCAGCCAGTACGGCTTCATCAAGGGGCTTGCCAAGCACCTGCGTGATGCGTTGCCAGACGCGACCTTTGTCGGGTTCACAGGTACCCCGGTCGAGCTCGAAGACCGCGACACTCGGGCCGTCTTTGGTGACTACATAGACGTCTACGACATCCGGCGCGCCATAGACGACGGGGCGACGGTGCCCATCTACTACGAAAGCCGCCTGGCCAAGGTCGATCTCGACGAAGTCGAGCGGCCCAAGATCGACGAGGAGTTCGACGAGGTAACCGAGGGCGAGGAGGCCACCCGCAAGGAGCGCCTCAAGAGCAAGTGGGCGCAGCTGGAAGCCGTCGTCGGCACCGAGAAGCGATTGGCGATGATCGCCCAAGATCTGGTCGAGCATTTCGAGGCGCGTCTTGAAGCCATGGAGGGCAAGGCGATGATCGTCTGCATGTCACGGCGGATCTGTGTCGACCTCTACAACCAGATCGTCAAGCTGCGCCCACAGTGGCACTCAAATTCCGATGAGGCCGGCGAAATCAAGGTCGTCATGACCGGCTCGGCCTCAGACCCACCCGAGTGGCAGAGCCACATTCGCACCAAGGGTGGCCGTGAGGCAATCGCACGGCGCTTCAAGGATCCTCGCGACCCATTCAAGGTCGTGATCGTTCGCGACATGTGGCTTACAGGATTCGACGTGCCAAGCCTTCACACGATGTATCTCGACAAGCCGATCCGCGGCCACACGCTGATGCAGGCGATCGCTCGGGTAAACCGGGTCTTCAAGGACAAACCCGGCGGCCTTGTTGTGGACTACCTCGGCATTGCAGACGATCTGCGCAAGGCGCTTGCCACCTACACCGAAAGCGGCGGACAGGGTGATGTGGCGCTCAATCAAGACGAGGCGGTCGCGGTCATGTTGGAGCGCTACGAGGTCTGCCGCGACATGTTCCACGGATTCGACAACTCCGCGTATTTCACCGGAACGCCCGACGAGAAGTTGAAGATGCTTGCTCCGGCTCGGGATCACATCCTTGCCCAAGCCGACGGACTAGAGAGGTTCACTCGCTCGGTCGCCGAGCTTTCAAAGGCATTCGCACTGTCAGTGCCCCGCCCCGAGGCACTTGAAATTCGAGATGAGATTGCGTTCTTCCAAGCGGTCAAAGCGGTGGCAATCAAGACCGAGCGCTCCAAGCACCGGCCCGAGGAAGATCTCGATCACGCAATCAAGCAGATCGTCTCCGAGGCGATCGCGCCGGAAGGCGTAATTGATGTCTTCGAGGCCGCCGGGCTCAGCAAGCCCGACATCAGCATCCTTTCCGACGAGTTCCTCGCCGAGGTGCGCGAGATGCCACACCGCAACCTCGCGGTCGAGTTGTTGCAGAAGTTGCTGAACGACGAGATCAAGACGAGGGGTCGGCGCAACGTAGTTCAGTCGCGGGCGTTCTCGGAGATGCTCGAGGCGGCGCTCAAGAAGTACCAGGCGCGGGCGATCACTACAGCCCAGGTGATCGAAGAGCTGATCGAGATCGCCAAGCAGATGCGCGAGGCGCAGCAGCGGGGCGAGGACCTCGGCCTCACCGACGAAGAGCTTGCCTTCTACGATGCATTGGAGACTAACGACAGCGCCGTTGCCGTTCTTGGCGACGAGACGTTGCGGTTGATCGCCAGGGAGCTGACCGACACGGTTCGCCGCAACGCCACCATTGACTGGGCGGTGAAGGAGACGGCGCGCGCCAATCTGCGCCGTATGGTCAGACGCATTCTTCGTCAGCATGGCTATCCGCCGGACAAGTCGGAGAAGGCGACGCAGACGGTTCTAAAGCAAGCGGAGCAGCTCGGGTTCGAGTTCTCGGAGGAGGCGGCTGAGCCGCCGGCGACCGAGGCGCCCCCCGATACATTGCCATTTGAGGTCGTGCCCGAGACCGAGGCAAGGCCTTATGAGAACTGCATCCCGTTGCTGACCCTGAAAGCGGCCGCGGGTGCGCTCGGCGATGCAGAGGAACTTGTCGAGGCCGCAGAGTGGGTGCGCCCGCTCGGGCGGGTTCAGCCGGATAGCGGTCTGTTCGTCGCCCAGGTGGTCGGCGAATCTATGAACAGACGCATCCCCAACGGCGCCCATTGCGTGTTTCGGTATCCGGTCGAGGGA
>QEUQ01000032.1 GCA_003577105.1 Acidobacteriota bacterium
CTCGCGCAGGTGGGCCTGGTCGGTCTCAAGTATTTCCTCAGCTCTAGTAACCGATTTGGCGACGTAAGTCTGGACACAAATCGGCGCTGACCGACTATCATCACCATTGAACCGAATCTGACCCGATTGTGAGCTGGGGAGGTCAGTCGATTGAATTCGTCGCACCTCGAGGAAAGTGACGACTTTCGGAGAATAGTTGCCCTTGGCAAGAACACAGCCTCGTACAAGTTTGCCCTTGCCCAGTCGCTCCTTGAGTTGGGCGCAACCCAGGCGGATTTTGTCGCTCTTGAGGATCTTGCACTGCCATTCGCTACCCGGATTGCGGATCATCTAGCAAGATATCGGCAGGGCGTGATGCAGCAGAGCAGGTTCTTATCCGCATGTCACTTCTACAACGCCGGCCGAATCACTATTGACGACCTTCGCAACGCGACAGTAGAACTGGGATTCCGTGACGTCATTAGCGCATTTCACCTCGTAGGCGGATCCCCCACTAACACTCGGTTCTATGTTGATGAGCGACGTGGGGCCGGAGTTCCGGGACTACGGCTGACCGATGCCATCACTAGGCTGGCAGTGAGTAGCCAGACTGCCGAGACACTCGATCGCGAGACGGAAGGGCGGTGGAACCTTGTCGAAAACGCTTGGCAGGTCCGGCTCGAACACCGAACAGACCTAGTAGTCGACTACGACGCGCCAACTGATTCAATTGTCGATGGCGTCACTGGCACCAGAAAACGCATTACTCATGCTAAGTGGCCTATGAGTAGCTACCAGGGGGACCGATGCTTTTACTGCCAAACGACAATTTCGATCCTCCCCGGTCGTGGGAATACGGCCCATGTCGACCATTACTTCCCGCATAGCCTCATGGCGAGAGGCTTTCCCTGGCACCTTGACGGCCCCTGGAACCTCGTCCTCGCCTGCTCTCAGTGCAACGCTGGTTCAGGTGGTAAGTTCGCGCGAATACCGTCAGAGAAGTTCCTCGCGGCGCTGGCAATGCGGAACGAATCACTAATAGCGAGCCAGCTTCCCCTTCGAGAGTCAATCATTTCGGTCACAGGCGGCTCCGAGCAGGCGCGCCGCCGGTTTCTCAAGTCCGCCGACGAACTCGCGGCAAACTCTTTCGGACTAGGCGCCAATCGCTGGCGCCCGCCGTGATTTAGGTGCCCCTGGAGCGCTACTTGTTGAGCCAGTACGCGGCCTTGTCCGGGAAGACCCAGCGCACACCGCCCCTCGGGTCCGGGACGTCGCCCTTGTAGCGCGGAATCACATGAACATGGGCGTGCCCGACCGTCTGGCCGGCAGCTTCCCCGTCGTTGAGTCCAATGTTGAAGCCGTCCGGGGCAAGATCACCCTGCAAGATCGATCGCACGTGCGAGACAAGCCCCCAGACATCCTCGATTTCAGCCTGGGATATTTCGAAGAGGGAGGCGGCGTGGTGGCGCGGCACGACCAGCGCGTGCCCTCGGCTTACGGGAAACTTGTCGGCAAAGGCGACTGCGACATCGCTTTCCGCGATGAAGTCACCGTCGCCGATCCGGTCACAAAATGGACACTCGTCGCGATTCTCGTTCAGGGCCATCGCCCCCCAGCATGCATGCCGGCATCCTAGTTCGAAGCTGGCAACTGGAGCTTGGCATAACGCGTGCGATCGAGTTCGCACATCCCACCGAAGGAAGGCAGAAAGCTACCCGGGGAAGTTCACAATCGCCAGATTGACGGGGAGTTCATCCTTTCGAGGCTGAGGCTGGGCTGCGCGCCCGGAACCGAAGTTGCCGCTCAAGAAATCATCGGCGGCCTCGAAAACCGCATCGGGCACTTGCCCCGCGAGCTCAAACGAATCCATCAGATACGGGATTCCGCTACTGCCCAGCGACTGGCCGTCCATGAGGTGGAAGTGGAGGTGCGATGCGTTGGAATTGCCCGTGTTGCCGAGTTGAGCAATCAAGTCACCGGCCTTGACCTTGTCGCCCACCTTGACCTTGAGGCTCCCTTTGATCAGATGCGCGTAAAAGGCATATGCACCACCACCGATGTCGATGATTATGTGATTGCCGTCCACGTTGTCGATTGTGATTTTGGACGCCCGGTTCGGATCATTGGCCGGCAATATGCCCGGCTCATTCGCCTCTTCGGTGTCGAGCGTCGCCACGACAGTGCCATCTGCAACGGCAAGGATCTCGGCGCCGTAATCGACATAGCTTTCGTTCTTGGTCCGGTCGCCCTCATAGAACGAGCCCGCGTCGTTGAATCGCTTGTAGTCGATGGCAAAGCGCTGTGCGTCGGTGATAGTCCCGTCGATCGGCGCATCGGAGACCCGATGGGCAGTCTCAGGGAGGCAGCATCCGTTGAGTGCGACCCAGTTCTTGCCTCGCAGCGGCGGCTTGATGACCCGGAGCGGTCCGGCCGAGAGGGAATGTGTGGTCAGCAGGTACTCCACCGGCTCGGGCGACCTCGAAGCCGGGCCCGATGCTCCGGCGAACTTCAGCCGGTGTGCAACTGTCGCGGGAATATCGCGTGCGGACTCGGTTGCGAAATCTATGTACACAATCCGTCCTGCGCTTGGAGGCATGGTCAGGTTGGTCACCCGGTCTGGGTATCCGAACAGGCCTCTCACTCTCTTGAGCAGTTCATCGCCTGAATACGCAACCGCCACCTTGCTCGGATTCTTGGCATCGGCTACCTCAAGTGATGCCAGCGTGGCGGGGACCCGCGCGGCATTGGAAAGCACAATGTCATAGGCCACGTGGTACTTTCCGTCGGTGCCGAGAAACGGCGCCATCGGAGGGTCTATTACCTCGCCCACAACGGCGGTATAGGCCTGGGGCAGGGAGACCGCTTCTGTCGCCGAGGGGCTCTGACGCTCACGACCAGGGGGTGAAGATTGCGAATCTGACTTACTTGAACTGCAGCCAACCGCAATTAGCATCACAGTTGTAACGGCAATGGCCGAGAGTTTGCGCGGCACGGGCGATTCCTTTCGGCGGGAGTCAAAGATCGCACCGGACCGCGCCAGACTGGCGACTGCTCTGCCAACACCCTAGCGCACCTTGTCCACGCGTGACGCTCGCCCTATGCCGCTATCGCGCGGTAACCTTTAACCTCCGCAAGCACTCGACAATTGGGCGACAACCGTCACGCCCTCGGCCGCTAGGGCGGCGACACCGATTCCGTTGCAGGCGCATCCCATTGACTTCGCGCAGGCAGGCCGGCATGAAAACCACAAGGAGTAGTCCATGAGCTCACCGATAAAGGTAGCGATCGTCGGAGTCGGAAACTGCGCTTCTTCGCTGATTCAAGGTGTCACCTACTACCGCGATGCCTCTCCCGATGAGCCGGTTCCCGGCCTCATGCACACGGTTCTCGGCGGATACCACGTGCGCGATCTCGAGTTCGTTGCCGCCTTTGACGTCGATGCTTCAAAGGTGGGCATTGACCTGGCCAAGGCGATCTACGCATCCCCCAATAACACCGTGCGTTTCGCTGACGTGAGTGAGGTCGGCATGAGCGTCATGCGCGGCCCAACCCTCGACGGCATGGGCCACTACTACCGGGGCAGCATCGAAGAGTCCCCGGCACCACCCGTCGATGTGACAGCCGCGCTCCGTGACTCGGGCGCTGAGGTCGTCGTGAACTACCTCCCGGTCGGATCGGAGGAAGCGGCCCGGTTCTACGCCGATGCGGCCCTCGAAGCGGGATGCGCGTTCGTCAACTGCATACCGGTCTTCATAGCCAAGACTCCCGAGAGCGCCAGACGCTTCTATGACGCAGGCGTGCCGATCGTCGGCGACGACATCAAGAGCCAGGTCGGGGCGACGATCACTCACCGCGTTCTCGCCAAGCTCTTCGAGGATCGAGGCGTAATCCTCGACAAGACCCTCCAGCTCAACGTCGGCGGCAACATGGACTTCAAGAACATGCTCGAACGCGAGCGCCTCGAGTCCAAGAAGATCTCCAAGACCAATGCGGTTACCAGCCAGCTCAGTCATGAAATGGACCCCGACGATATTCATATCGGTCCGAGCGACCATGTGCCGTGGTTGCACGATCGCAAGTGGGCCTATGTGCGCCTCGAGGGGCGTGAATTCGGCGATGTGCCGATCAGCCTCGAATACAAGCTCGAGGTCTGGGACAGCCCTAACTCCGCCGGAGTTGTAATCGACGCGATTCGTTGTGCCCGGCTCGCTCTGGACCGGGGAATCGGCGGGCCTCTTGTTGGCCCGTCGGCCTACTTCAAGAAGAGCCCGCCGGTTCAGTTCAGAGACGACATCGCGCGCCAAATGGTCGAAGATTTCATCGACGGCCGCGACAATGAAGACGCAACGGCGGCGCTTGAGGAGTTCCTCGGTCTCTAAATGAGTAATAGGTCGGAATCGCGCGGGGCAGCTTCACCGCTCGCGGGATTGGTAATCATCACAGCATTGGCCCTCGTCACGGTCTTGCTTGGCACCGGGAAACTCCTGCTGAACAAGGGCTCGACCGCGGCACCCACCTCTGGCTGCACATCCCTTCCAAAGCAGCCGCGCCCGCTGTCGACAAACCAGATCGCCGCGCGAGGTTCGTCGGAGGTCGTGGGCTTCGGGCGAATCGCTTCGACTCCAGAGCGGGTCAAGCTTGCCGAGGCCGAGTGGGCACGCCTCAAGGTTCGCTTCGACTCGTTCGTCAATGGCTTCAACCAGTTCAAGTGTGCTGATGTCGTCGAGGTCTACGCCCGCCTCTCGGCCGACGGAGTACTGCCGTCGGACTTCAACAAGCCCGAGACCCAGCGACTCATGATCTTTCTCACCGCTGCGCTCGACAATGCGACCTCGCTGCCAGTCTTTGCGGTGCCACCAATCTCAGTCTCCGATCAGGCCCGTGCCGCTGTGCTGGTCGCCGAGGGTGACGCCGGACCGCTGCCTGCCAACACCGACCAGCCCACCTATCGGGTCGAGCTCGGTGTCAACAGGTTCCTCACTTCGATCCCGTCACCCGATGCCGCGATAGCCGCACACCTCATCAACACGACCTCGAAGACGCTCGGCCAAGATGAGCTCGGCAAGCTCGGTGCATCGAAGTGGTCCGTGAGCCTTACGACGAGCGGCGGAAGCTGGACTGCAACCAAAGATATTCCCGCCGGCGCGATATCGACCCTGGCACCGGGAGCTGAATACTCAACTACGGACCTGGTCGTATTGCGAGGCCCGACAGATCGAAGGCTCGACCCTGGCCCAGCCGTTCTGACGGGGCAGCTCACGACAAAGGGCAAGCCGATCGAGGCCGCGGCAAGGTCTGTGCGAATCGAAGCGATCTAACGGCTTGACAGACACCGACCTAACGGCTAGGCCAAGACCGAACTGGCTGCAGCGAGTTCGTCGGCATAGAGAGCGGCCTCTTCCAAGATCGCCTCGGCGCCATCGGAATCCCCCATGCCCTCCCTGAAAGCAACTAGGGCATCGGCGGCCCTGACGACGAGGCGGGCGTCTTCACCGCTCATAGCGCGAGACCACGCGGACTCGAGTTCGGCGGCTGCAGCGTCGTTCTTGCCCAAGAGCTCGAGGGCCCGTCCTCTCGCAACTGAGAGCATCACCGCAGACTCGTGGTCTTCGGAGTAGAGGCGCTCGGCCGAGTCACACGATGTCAACGCTTGCTCGGGGCAATCAAGCTCAACCTGAAGAATTGCTAGATCCACCAGCGAGCGCCGACGGCCGAGTGAGTGCGTGTGCGTGTCGTCATCAACCGGTGAAGAAGCCTTCTCCAGTAAGGCAAGCGCGCTCTCGGTGAATCCTTCTGTCTTTGCGATTGCGGCCCCGAGGCGTAGGGACTCCCCGGTCCACGGCCCAGACCTCGCGCCTAGCTCTTCGACAACAAATTGAGCTTCAATTGCCCGGCACGCCGCTCCCTCGGAGTCATCGGCGCCAAGAAGGTGCCAAGCCCAGTAATAGAGGATTGAGCTCTCGACAACTGGGTCCCCCGCAATGCGAGCGTTGCGCAGCGCGTCATTGAACGCAGTCACCGCTTCGCGGGGCCGGCCGAGCGCGGACTCCGAAACACCGAGGTAGAGCCCTGCTAACGCCTGCCCCCAACGGTCTTCGACATCTTCAAGAATCTGCAGTGCCTCCAGGCTCACCCGCCTGGCCCTAAGAGTCTCTCCGAGGTTCGCGCTGGTCAGGCACTCAAGCGTCGCGCACAGACCTTCCCCCCAGTACTCGCCTGTTTCATGAGCTAGGCGACGCAGCCCCTCTGCTGTCTCGCGCGGCTCCACAAACCGTCCATCGAAGGTATCGATCCAACCCAAGAGGACCACTGCGGAGCCGATACCTTCGACCTCCGATGTCGCCGAGAACCTGAGCAGCGACTCCTCTATTAGCTCCCGAGCTCCGCCGAAAAGTCCGGCGTTGAATCGGCACCAGGCCATCGAGTGCAGAGCCCACGCCTCTTGGCGAGCGTTGCCTAGGCCTGCTGCGATCTCTCGGGCTTTCGCGAAATCGTCAAAGGCCTCGGAGATCCGCCCGGTTCGCACATATATGCGCCCCCGGTTGATCAACGCGTCTGCCTCGCCGGCCGGGTCCTCGACTTCGCGCCAAATCGCAAGAGCGGTGTCAGCGAGATCGACCGCCTCGCTCGTCTCGGACTGGCGCTGTCGCAGCTCCGAGACACGCGTAAGGATGCGCGCCTGGGTGAGACGGTCCTCGTCGGCGACCGACTTGTCGAGCGCATCCTCAAGAACCTGCTCCGCTTCGCCTAGGCGGCCGAGGCCGAAGAGGACTCCGCCGAGCCCTTCGAGTGATGTCGCCGTTGGCCCGGCCATCTTGTGTGCCCGCCTGTAAAGCCGCTCAGCCTGAAGAAACATCGCTCGCTCGGCGGCTTCGCGCGCCGCCCGCTCCAGGAATTGAAAGGCTCGGTCCCGCGCGAACCGCTCTTCCTCCCCCTCGGTGAGAACGGCCGCCTGCTCGTAGTGATAGGCGATCTCTTCGAGCATGCCCGACCCCGGCGAGACAAGCATTGGGAAATCAAGCGGTTCTCCGTCGTCGGTGAGCGCGGCCGGCTCTCCGTCGAGCGCGAATCCGTCGAATCCGTCAAATCCGCCCTCGCCGGCATGTGCCTCGAGCCAGACTCCCGCGAGTGTGTGAAGGCGGGCCCGGCGGGCTCTCGGGAGGGTTCGATACGCCGCCTCGCGTGTGAGCCCGTGACGGAATCGGTACTCCTGCTCGCCGCTGAGCGCCGGACGGCCCGACAGCACAAGGAGATCTGCATCGACTAGGCGGGCGAGCGGCTGTGCCATGTCGGCCTCGGGAATCCCCGTGATCGATGCAAGCGCACCGGCCCAAAAGGTGTCACCGACGACGCTCGCAAGTTGGAGAAGCTCCTTGTCATCGACCGGAATGGCGTCAAGACGGGCGGCCACCATAGAGCGCAAGTTGTTAGGGAGCGCCTCAAGGCGGTACTCGTCTTCGACTATCCACTCGCCATCTTCCTCAGCAACGATCTCCTCACTCACTAGGAACGCGAGCAGCTCGGAGAGGAAGAGCGGATTGCCCCCCGCCCTCGTGACAATCAGATCAACGATGCTCCTCGAAACCGAGGAGGCCCCGAAGGCTGTCGTGACAAAGCGCTCTGCCTCGGCGACTGACAGGGCCTCGAGCTGCATCGTGTAGGCGTGCCGCTTGCCACCGCCCCACTCAGGCCGGTGTTCGAGCAGAATCGGGCGCGAGACCGCGAACACCACGATTGGCGCGTCGGCAATCCTGTCGGGCAGACCTTCGACGACATCGAGCAACTCGTCGGACGCCCAATGCAGGTCATCGAAGACCAGGACCAGCGGCCCCTCCCTGGCCAGCGCCTCGAAGAAGCGATCGAACGCTCCTATGAACTCTCGCGCGCCCGAAGGGTTGCCGCTCTCCGGCCCAAGACCGATTGCCTCAAGGATGCGCCGGGAGAGCCCACTTCCAACACTCTCGTCGGTGAGGTCAGCGATCCTCTCGCTGATCTTGGCCCGAGCTGTCTCGACGTCGTCGTCGTCGCCTACGTCACAAGCTGCACGAATCATGTCTGCCACAGGAGTCAGGGCCGGCGTGCCACCGTAAGGGGCCGTGTGTCCCCAAAGGAACGCAAAGCCCTCTGGGTCAAGTCGATCAGCGGTTTCCTGAAGCAAACGCGTCTTCCCCACTCCCGGCTCTCCGAGCACCGTCACGAAGTAAGGCCGGGATGAGTCCCTGCTCGCCCTCGCCAACGACGAGAGGGTGCCGAACTCTTCGATACGCCCAACAAAGGGGCTGCTTCGACCGGTTTGTTTCTCGCGCTCAAGACCCCCGGGCGTTGGAAGACCGATCGCTTCAATTGCCTCAGCCGCCTCGATCGAATTCGCCTTGCCCTTCAGGGAGATCTTGCGAGGTTTGCCGAAGTTAATCGCGCCTGAACAGAGCTGCCGAGTCTCTGGGCCGACAAGTATCTGGCCGGGTTCAGCCGCTTGCTCTAGGCGCGAGGCGACATTTACGGCATCGCCCATGACCGTGTAGGCATCGGCGCTGTCGGCTCCGAGACGACCGGCCATGACCTCGCCAGAATTGATCCCGATCCGCATGTCGAAGCGGAAGCCCCGTTCGACTTCAAGCTCGGCGTTGCGTTCTTCGAGCAATTCCCGCATGGCGAGCGCGGCCCGGACGGCCCGCTCGGGGTCGTCTTCGTGTGCGGTGGGCGCCCCGAAAGTCGCCATTATGTTGTCGCCGATGAACTTGTCCACCGTCCCGCCGTGGGCTTCGATCACCGTGCCAAGCGCCCTGAAAGTAGCGTCGAGCGCCGCCTTGATCTCCTCGGGATCGTGTTGTTCTGAGAGAGCCGTGAAGCCTGAGAGGTCGCCGAAGAGAATCGTGACGACTCGGCGCTCCTCGCCAGGCTGAATCACGCCCGTCGCCGCAATTTGGCCCACTCGCACCGGGCCGGGATCCGACGCACGTCTGCGAGGCGCTGGACCGTCGCCCGTGTATCGCCCCGTACCCCTCCGCTCTACTTGGGGATGTCCGTTTTGCGCGCCTTGTCCCGATACAACTTGGTCGCCGCTCTCGCCTGTCTCCGCTGTCACTGCATGCGCGCCGCACGACGGGCAGAAACGCGCCTCGCCCGGCAGCTCGCCGCCGCAGACACCACACGACGCTCCGAGTGCCGAACCGCAGGACATGCAGTATCTAGCTGCCGGTGGGTTGCTCGCCCCGCAAGATGCACAGATCTGATCTTCCATGACCTAACTGTCCCACACGAGCGCAAGTGGCGCGAACCTTGCAAGCAGAGCGATGACGGCTCAGACGGAGCTCCGGCTGCAACAAGGCCTGCTGGTATTGCAGGATAAGCGCTTTGCGACCCCCTAGGCGGAGGCACAGTTGGCAGACGCGATCCTCGAAGCGGCCACTGAGAGATACCTTGACGTAGTAAAGAGTTATTCACCGGTCACCGCGTCCCAGCTCGGCCTGCACGAACGCGACGGTGAGCTCGATGTGCTTGACGCCGGCACAGCTTCGGCGGAGGCGCGCGATCTCTCGGGCCTCCTCCGAACACTAGGAAAGGCTTCCCACCTCTTCGATCCAGACGACCAAATCGACGCGGCAGTACTCACGTCGATGATCCAAACTCGCCTCCTCGAGCTCGAGTCCGAGCGTCAGTGGGAACGAAATCCGGATCGGCATCTCGAGGTCTTGCTTGAGGGCGCGTTTGCCTTGGTGCAGCGAGACTATGCGCCGCTGGCTACACGTGCGAAGTGTCTGACAGACCGCCTGACTGCAGGCGTCGGCCTGCTTCAGAACATGCGCTCGACAATCTCAGATCCGCCATCCCTATGGGTCGAGAACGCCATAGCGACGGCCGAAGCCGGACCCCGGTTTCTAGAAGGACCAGTCGCAGCCCTCGCAGAACAACTATCAACCAGTGGTTCTGAGAGCCTCGCGAGCGAGCTGATGCGCGCATCCCAAGAGATTTCCAATCAGCTGGTCGCGACTGCCACATGGATGCGCGACGACCTATTGCCACGAGCCTCGGGCCACTGGGCCGCAGGGGAAGAACTCATGGCCGCCCGGCTGATCCGAGAGCACGGGCTTGCGCTGACTCCGGCAGAAGTCATGGAGGCTGGGAGGCAGCTGGTCGATGAAGTCAGCGCTCGCCTCGAGGAGGAGGCGGGTGAGGAGTGCCGGGCCCGGGGAATCGAAGGCGGATGGCGCGAGTTGCTCGAAGTCCTGAAATCGAATTGTCCGGAGCCGGCAGAGCTCTTGCCGCTCTATCAATCGGAAATGGAGCGCTCACTGGAGTGGGTGCAGGGGGCTGGCGTTGCTCCTGTTCCGCAGGACTCGCCGCTCATAGTCGAAGCAACCCCCGTATTCCTGCGCCACCTGGTGCCGTTCGCGGCTTACTCCCCGCCGGGGCCGTTTGAGAGCATGCAGTCGGGGTTCTTCTGGATCACCCCGCCGGAGTCACCAGAGGCCATGCGCGATCACTGCGTGGGAACGCCACCTCTGATCGCCGCGCACGAGGGCTACCCGGGCCATCACCTACAGCTATCCCTGGCCAATCAGCTCGATCGCACTCTTCGCCGGCTGCAATGGTCCACGCTGCTGATCGAGGGGTGGGGCTTCTACTGCGAACAGCTGCTGGCTGACTCGGGAATCGGTGGAAGCGAAGCGAAGCTCCTTGGCCTCAAAGACCAGCTGTGGAGGGCCTGCCGAGTGGTGCTTGACGTTGGGATTCACTCGGGCGAAATGGGCTTTGACGAGGCCGTTGAGATGCTCGTGGAGGTTGCCGGTCTCGAGCTCGAGGGGGCCGAGGCCGAGGTGCGCCGGTATACCTCCAGTCCGGGGTATCAGCTCTGCTATGCCATGGGCAAGCGGGCTATCACCGAGCTGCGAGAGTCCGCGAGAACCCGACTGGGCGCATCGTTTGACATTGGCCTCTTTCACAAGGCACTCCTGGGCTACGGGAGTATTCCGCCCGCCCTCTTCGCCGATCATTTGCTCGCTAGTGTCGAGCCTGCAGGCGAAGGCGGGCGAGACGGCATCGGGCCCCCCGCTCAATTGGCCGGTGACCCAGGGGGTAGCGCCCGAGACAAGTTGCTCGCACGGATCACCGCGATAAATGAGCGTTGCTGGCTTGCGATTTGGAAGTACGACATCGAATTCGAACTGTGGGAGATGGCGCTTGACGCGACCGGCGGAAGCTACGGAATGTCAGAGGTGAGCGCCGAGGAGCTAGCCGAGCTAGTTGAACTCGCCGAGGAGTCGGGTGGCTGGTATGTCGACCTCTGCGAGGCTCCGCTTGACGACCAAGTGCTCACATTCATGCCCCTTGATGAGTGGCGCGAGCGCTGGCGCGAGATCGGTGGCGAGGTACGGGCGCGGCGGATCAGCGATCAGGGCTCGGATTAGGGCATCGTTCGCATCTCCAATTCACGCGCAATCACCCTGCGGCGCGCGACACTTTCATGTGATGCCTGCCCACGAGTCCGCCCAACGGGACTCAAACCATGAGGTGATTCGCCGTGGCTCCGAAATTTCGAGACGACGCCGACGAGAGCATGAGCTCCTCGGTCACACCGCCTCCGTCGCTCCCCGAAGACGACACAACAAGTCAACCGCCTCCGTCGGAGCCGGCGGCACCGGCTCCCCAAACCCAAGGCGTTGCCCCGACAGGAACGACCGCTCCCGCGAGCGCCCCTTCCGCACCCGACAACGCTGCCGGCTGGGATGAGATATCGGACTGGTACCAATCGACCTACCAGATCTCAACCGACAGCCCCCACTACGGGCCCCTCTGCCCTGACGAGGCCGAACTCCGCCTTTGCGGGGATGTCAAAGGTAAGCGAGTCCTCGAGCTCGGCTGTGGAGGCGGGCAATCCGCCATCGCCTTTGCCCGCGACGGCGCGCATGTAATCGGGATTGACATCTCCGAGGAGCAAATCAGCCACGCCCGCAAGCTAGCTGAGCAGGAGGAGGTGAAGGTTGAGTTCAAAGTGGGCGACCTCGCGGACCTCGCCTTCGTTCAGGCCGCTAGCATCGACTTGGTCTTCTCGTCGTTCGCGTTTCAGTACGTCGAACGCTTCGACCGCCTCTGCCGCTCAGTTGAGCGGGTACTGGCTCACCGCGGTCTTTTCGTTTTCAGCCACGACCACCCCTTCTGGGATTGCATAGACGCCAGCTCCGGCACTCTCACACGCTCCTATTTCGACGAAGCTCCAGAGGACTGGCGTTGGAACGGTGATCCGGCTCTGCCCCGCATGCGCAGCTATCACAGAACCATAAGTGACATCACCACCTCGCTCACACGCGCTGGGTTCGAACTGGAAATGCTTCTGGAACCCGAGGCGGTGAATGACCCTGCGAGTCCGTGGGCGAGAAGCTACCCATTGGAGCTGATGCGATCTGTGCCGGCGACGCTTATCGTGCGGGCCCGAAAGGCCTCGTAGCTCAAGCGAGCTATTACTGAGGCTTCAGGCCGCGCTCCATGGCCCACTCGTCGAGCAATTCATAGGCCTTCGACTCCTCGACGGGGCCATGGTCGAGACGTAGCTCAAGCAGGTAGTCGAGCGCGTCGCCAATCACCGGACCCGGCTCCAGTCCAAGATGCTCGATGACCTGATTCCCGTCGAGCGGCGGGCGTATCTTCGCTAGCTCTTCCTGCTCCGAAAGTACGTCGATCCGCTCCTCCAGCTCATCCATGCGGCGGTTCAGCGCTGCGGCCTTGTTCTTGTTCCTCGTCGTACAGTCGCAGCGAACCAGCTCGTTGAGGTCTGCCAGGAGTGGGCCGGCGTCGCGCACGTACCGTCTGACAGCTCGATCGGTCCACCCCATGGCGTAGGTGTGGAACCTCAGGTGCAGCATGACCAGTTCGCTCACGTCATCGACCATTGAGGTTGGATAGCGCAGCTCGGTGAGGCGGTTGCGGGCCATACGCGCCCCGACGACCTCATGGTGATGAAAGCTGACCTTGCCGCCTGCATAGGAGCGCGTCCTCGGCTTGCCAATGTCGTGCATAACGGCCGCTAGTCGCAGGCGCGGCCGGGGGCTCGTGCTCGATGTCACCGCGATGGTGTGGGCGAGCACATCTTTGTGCTGGTGGATCGGATCCTGCTCTAGCTTGAGCGCCGGTAGCTCGGGAAAAAACCTATCTGCGAGGCCCGTCTCAACCACCAGCCCCAGCGCGTCACCCACCCGCTCTCCCACCAGCAACTTGGAGAACTCCTCGCGGATGCGCTCGGCGGCGACTATCTCAAGGCGATCGTTCATGTTCTTGATCGCCGCAACCGCCTCGGGATCGACCTCGAAGCCAATCTGCGCGACGAAACGCGCGGCCCTCAGCATGCGAAGCGGATCCTCAGAAAAGGTTTGCGCCGGTTCCGCCGGAGTCACGAGACGCTTCTCGAACAAGTGCTGAACGCCGTTGAGGGGATCGACAAGTGTTAGATCCGCCATGTTGATTGCCATGGCATTGACGGTGAAATCACGTCTCAGAAGGTCTTCTTCAATCGAGTCACCAAAGGCAACTTCGGGCTTGCGAGAGGAGCTCTCGTAAACGTCGGATCGAAAGGTGGTGATCTCGACGTGCCTCTCCCCAATCGCCACCCCGATGGTTCCGAACTCACGCCCCTGAAGCCAGGTTGGACCGAGGCGCCCCACAATCTTCTCTATTTCATCGGGATGCGCGTCGGTCGCGATATCGACATCGAGGCCCTCGAGGCTGCGGTTGAGAAACGCATCGCGCACGAGTCCGCCGACCAGATAAGCCTGGAATCCCGCCTTCCCCAGGGCTTCATGAACAGGAGAAAGCTCGCCTGCCACAAGGGCTGCAATGCGCTCCTCGATCGCGCTGGGCAAGGTGCTCCTCCCTTCTTCTCTGACTCATTGTTGCTCGGGAAATCACGCCCCGGCGGACCGTAGAAATGCGAGAGACCGGGGGCGAGCCTCCGGTCTCTCGGGTCATCTCATAAGAGCGGCTCTCGCCGCAACTGCTTACCCCGGTGGTGGTGGGGGTGGCGGAGCCGCGGGCGGTGGAGGCGCCGGAGGCGGTGCCTGGGGTGGCATCGCCGGGGGGGGAGCTTGCGGGGGCATTGCCGGGGGCGGTGCCTGGGGTGGCATCGCTTGTGGCGGTGGGGCCTGGGGTGGCATCGCTTGCGGCGGTGGCGCCTGCGGTGCGGGCGCCTGGGGTGGCATCGCCGGAGGCGGGGCCTGGCCATATCCAGGCTGAGGCGGAGGCGCTCCATAACCAGCCGGCGCAGGTGCACCAGCGGCATCAATGACTACCGTCTTGGCCGCCATGTCGCCAACGCGAATGCCGTTGTTTACGAAGATCACGATCAGTTCGATTATCCCAAGGAACCAGAGGATCACTTCGCGAATTAGCGCGGCGCCCCAGTCGATTGGTGCTCCGTCGCTCTTCACGACCTTTATGCCCTGCATCTTCTTGCCGATGGTCTGTCCGTCTTTGGTCACTTCGAAGTACGGCTTGTACATGAACGCGACCACATACACGACCAGGCCGACCAGGCCGAAAAGGCCGAACCTTGTAACAGATGCAAGAACCGCAAAGACGATCCACCCAGCGACGATGATGCCAAATGCAATTGCCCAGTCGACGACCGCCGCAATGATTCTCTTGTTTGCCTCACAGGGCGTGAGTGCGCCTCCGCCTCCATACCCTCCGTAGCCCTGCTGCGGCGGCTGCGGCGGTGGCGGTTGTGCGCCGTATTGCGGTGCTGCCATTTCCCCTACCTCCTTGTTGGCGGGAGCATTTTCGCCGGACGCGTCAGCGTCGCTCGGCGAGAGATGACCGACTGCGCGTACATCTTAGGTGGTGGCGTGGGCCAGCGGCGATATTTTCTGGTGTCGGCTCAAGACCCTAGCCGACAGCCGAGAGGAGACCCGCCTGCTGAAGCATGATTCTGAAGTCGTGCGGACTCGAGGCCGTTGCCATGGCGTCTCTCAGCGACACCAGTCCTTCTTTGTAGAGGTTGAAGAGTGACTGATCGAAGGTCTGCATGCCGTAGTACTCGCCTTCGCCAATGATCTCGTGAATCATGTGCGTCTCTTCGGGGTTGACGATACGGTCGAAGATTCGCCCGGTCATCACCAAAACCTCCACAGAAGGAATTCGGCCCGAGCCGTCAGCGCGCTCGAGAAGCCGCTGGCTGACGATTCCCTTCAGTGAGCCTGCCAGGGAGTACCTAATCTGCTTCTGCTGGTGGGGTGGGAAAAAGTCGATCACGCGGTTGATGGTTTCCGTCGCGTCCGCAGTGTGGAGTGTGGAAAGCACGAAGTGGCCGGTCTCAGCTGCGGCGATCGCCGCCCACACCGTCTCGGGGTCGCGCATCTCGCCGACGAAGATGACGTCGGGATCCTGGCGCAGCACTCGCTTCATCGCGACTCGGAAGTCCTCGGTGTCGGTTCCGACTTCACGCTGGTTGACCAGTGACATCTTGTCCGGATGCAAGATCTCGATCGGGTCCTCGATGGTAACGATGTTGACCTTCTTGGTCGCGTTGATGTGATCGATCATCGAGGCAATTGTGGTTGTCTTTCCCGATCCGGTCGGACCGGTCACGAGAACCAGGCCGCGCGGCTCCTCGGCAAGTCGTCGCACAACCGGAGGTATCCCGAGGCTGTCGAAACTTGGAGCACCGGGCAGTACGCGCCGCATGACTATGCCGGTTGAGCCTCGCTGGCGAAACACGTTGACCCTGAAGCGCCCGATGCCCGAGACCGCATAGGCAAAGTCGGCTTCGTTGGACTTTGCGAATTCCTCTGCCCGGTTGGCTGGCATGATCTGGTAGGCGATCTGCTCGGTCTCCTGGGGCGTTAGTGGCTCGCGATCCTCGAGTGGCGTCAGATGACCATCGATTCTTATGACGGGATATGCGCCGGCCTTAAGGTGAAGGTCCGATCCTTTGACCTCGACAACTGTGCGTATTAGCTCTTCGATATCGGCCATTCATCCCTCCGTAGACGGTGGCAGATGCGGTGTCACGCGCATCCCGCCACCGGCAAGGTCTTGCCCATCCCCTTGTATCTCCACCACACTAGTTTTCGTCGTGAAGACCCGATTAGTTGACCCCTGGTGAGTCCGGATCGGAGGCGGGCCGCCAAAATACCCGCACACAGCCATCCTTTATCGAACCGACTTGGCACTAGGATAACCCCTCATGCGACAGATTCGCTGCCCTCGGCAGCAGTGCGCATTGCGCGTTGACTCGATTGATGAGCCTCGGCATCCTGCCAATTGCGAGGTGGGATGAGGTGTCAAAAGGTGAGTTGCTTCGCAAGGGGCAGGAAGCGGCCCGGCTCATCACTTGGCATGGCCGCAGTCGCAGGGTCGTGATTGCTCCGATTTCCCGCCAAGGCCGGCCGGTTTCAGCCGATTTCGTGGAATGGTGTTGCGGTCTCCTGCGCAATCGGGGCATCTCTGACATCTATAGCCCTGCTCTGACATCCCTTGAGGCCGAGTCCTTCCACGCCACAGGCTTCGAACCCGTGGACTCGCTGTGGTTCCTCGTGCGGCCACTCGATCGCAGCGCGCCACCGATCGGAAAGGCCAAGTCACCGATTCGAACTGCGCGCGCCAGAAAGAAGCACCTTCCGGCCATCGAGGCTCTCGACGCAGTCTCCTTCAACGACTTCTGGTCTCTTGATCGAACCGGAATCCTCGAAGCCCGCTCGGCAACCGCGAGATCGCGTTTCACCGTTGCGCTTTCAACAGAGCCACTTGGCTATGCAATTACGGGCTGGGGCGCCGGGCAGGCATACCTCCAGCGCCTCGCCGTGGCACCAAGCGCCCGTCGCCAGGGAATCGCGCACGATCTCGTCTCCGATGCTCTACGGGCAGCCCGGAGGCGAATGAGCGCTCAGGTCCTGGTCAACACCCAGGTCGGCAATGACGCGGCGCTCGCCCTATATCTGAGTCTCGGCTTCATCCTCCAAGACGGGAACTTGGTCGTGATGAGACGCTCGCTCGCTGCAGATCACAGGAGTGATGCAGCATCTCAAGCAGTGGGCGCGGGAGGGCAATGAGTCTTCGAGGGCGGCTGCTTAGAGGGATAGTGCTCGCGTGCCTGTCATTCCTTGCGTTGCCTACGCCCCTTGGATCTGCGAAAGCCGCTGGTCCTGGCGCAAGACCAGCGATCGAGCTAGTCGCTCAGCCTCTTGCCCTTGCCCCCAACCAGGAAACTGCACTTCGCATCCATATTGACGAAGCGGGACTCTCAGACCTGACGGATACCGCGTTGACGATCTCCTTCGCCCCTCAAGTCGAATCCAGGGCCGCCGTGTCAGCAATAGCGGAAGGCCGCGATAGCCCGCGTTTCCGGCCATCGGCAAGCATTCCGATATCTCAGCTGGAGACGGTGGGCGATTCCCAATATGTTCTTCGCTTCAAGCCCATCTTCGGAGCGCTGGGATCTGTTGGGGCCGCCGGTGAGCCTCCTGACAGAACCATCGCTTTCCCTGGCGACGGGGTATACCCTGCCCAGTTCGAGCTTCGGAAGGTCTCGGAGTCCCGCTCCCCCGCCCTAGCCTCGACCAGCACATGGTTTGCCTTTGTCGGACGTCCGACCGAGAGCCCTCTCCACGTCGCCCTTTCCGTGTCTCTTGGCACGCAATCCCCCGGACGCGACGGGTTGGGGAATCCAACCGAAGAATTCCTATCCGAAATCGAGTCTGGTGGGCGTCTGTCGCGAGCGGCCTCGGTCGCGGCTTCTTCTCCCGTGCCTCTATCTCTCGAGGTCGTGCCGGAGACGATTAGCGACCTCGTTGTCGTAGCTAACTCGCCGTCGCTGCCAGCTCCAAGACGCGAGGACGCCGCGCGTGTCCTCGGGGACTTGACCACGATGTCTCGCAGATCACGAAACGAGCTGATCTCGACTCCCTATGCTCGCCCGCCTTCTTCGGTATATGCCGATCGAGACTTCGACGCATATCTAGACAAGCAGGTCGAACTTGGAGCGACTGTCGCCAGCCAGGTTCTCGGAACCTCGCCAACAGCCGAGGTTGCCGTGCTCCCCCCGGGATCGGTTGATGGCGACGTAGTCGAGAGGGTCGTGGACTACGGGGCCGTCAGACTCGTAGTGGGCGAAGAACACCTCGGCCCTCTCCCGCAAGCCAGGCAGAACACGCATCCCGCTCAACCGTTCCTGCTCGCAGGAACTGAGGCTCCAGTGACGGCGATAGCGTCTGATTCGGGCCTCTCGGGATTACTGGCCAACGCCGACAATGCCGACCCGCGAGCGCAGGCAACTCGGATCCTTGCCGAGATCGCCGCAACCTACTTTGAGGCTCCTGGCGTCAAGCGATCCCTCGTGATCTCGGCCTCACCGGGTTGGGAGCCTTCTGCGGCGCCGCTAAGTCATTTGCTCTCTGGCCTGGCGTCACTGCCGGTAGCGACAACCGCAACGCTCGGCAAGGTCTTCGACGAAGTACCGCTGGCAACGGGGGCTCGCCGCGCCCCTTTGCTTCGCGAGACCTCCGGCAATAAGCCGCCACCTGTGCCGGCAAGTTCCGCGTTTGCGGCGGCACACAGAATACTCTCGGGATACGAGTCGATTCTTGTCGAGCCGAACGCGTTGCCCGGTGAGCTCAACGAGCGGATTCTCGCTGCCCAAGGAGCTGGCCCGCTGGGAAATGGCGGTGAGGGCGCCCGTCAGATCTTAGATGCGGTCATCGACCGCCTTGAAAGGGAGCTAGGGCTGATTCGGATTCCGCCGTCGAGTGGAATCACGCTGACCTCTCGAGACGGGGTAGTTCCGGTGAGGATCGACAACGAGACTGGCTATCCGGTCAGGATCGCGCTCTGGCTCGAATCCGAACACGTCTCATTTCCCGATCATGTTGACGGCGACGCGTTTACCCTTGTCCCGCCGGGTGAAACCAAGGACATCAAGGTCGTTGCCGGTGCGACTGGTGCATTCACGATCAGGGCGCGCCTCGCATCCCCTAACGGTGAGCTTGCGATTGCTGACAGCAGATTGCCCGTGCGTTCGACTGGAGCCAGCAGCGCCTCGCTTCTTATCGCCGCCGGGGCAGGAGGCTTCTTGCTGCTTTGGTGGATTCGTGAGCTGCGGAAGGGTTGGCGAGCACGTGAGGGGTTGGCGTCCGATGACGAATGAAACCGAGAGGTCCCGTCTATACTCGAAGCGCAGGCTGCCGATCCGGAGCGGAATCATGCACAAACGACGCGACGAGGGTCAGATCAAGTTCTGGCAGGTCCTGATCGTCATTGCGATTGTCGGGGTCCTGGCCTTTGACTTACTAGCGCCTCAGCTGGCCAAAGTGCAGCTTCAAGACAAGGCGGAATCCACCGCGCTCGAAGAATCAAAGGCCTTTGTCAGTAGCCCCGGCTCATACTCAACGAAGTACTACGCAACATGTGATCGCATCAGGAAAGCCGTTACTGGCTACGGGGCAAAGATCCTCCCGTCACCCGATCAAGTTGGCCTTCCGCCCGAGGAAATCTGCCCGACAATCGATGAGGATGGGCGGATCAGCTTCAAGGCCGAGAAGAAAGCGTCGTGCATCGTGCTCTGCCGAGTTGGACTCAAGAACTACTACGTCGTGACCGTCGAAGTGAACGAGAAGTTCAGCCTCTGATAGCACCCGAGGACCCCCAGGGCGACGCCCGGCCCGGGCAGATCCTCTCGGGTCGCTACCAGATGGGCCGAATAGTTGCCCGTGGCGGCATGGCAACCGTGTGGGAGGCGGCAGACCAGCGGCTCGGCAGACATGTAGCCGTCAAAGTCCTATACGCGCATCTCGCGGCAAATCCGGCTTTCCTCGAACGCTTCAGGCGAGAGGCACTGTCGGCTGCCCGCTTGCATCATCCGAACATCGTCCCAGTCTTCGACAGCGGGAAAGATGCGGGGCTCTACTTCATCGTGATGGAGCTCCTTGGGGGCGGCAGCCTTCGGGACCTCATGTCAATCCGCCGGTTGAGCGTCAGGGAGTCAGCGGCTGCGGGTGTTGCGGTCTCGCGCGCGCTCGCCTACGCGCACGGCCAGGGAATCGTGCACCGAGACATCAAGCCGGCCAACATCTTGATTTCCGGTGATGGTCACCTGAAGGTGACGGACTTCGGCATTGCTAAGGCGAGCGACCACGACGAGCTAACGAGCGCCCGTGATGTCGTCGGCACGGCCGCCTATCTGAGCCCGGAGCAGTTGAGCGGGAAGGTCTTGGGGCCCGAGGCGGACATCTATTCGCTGGGGGTTGTTCTCTTCGAACTTCTCTCCGGTCAGCGGCCCTTTGCAACTGACGGCGGTCTCGCTTCTGCAACAGCGCGTCTGACCGAACCAGCGCCGGCCCTGAATAGCGTTGCGCCGGACTTGCCGCCGGGGCTCTGCTCGATCGTCGATCGTTGTTTGGAAACAGACGCGTCGCGGCGCTATGGCGACGCTGGCCGCCTTGCCGGCGACCTTGAGGTCTTCAGCGAGAACACTGTCACCGTCACTCCCCCCAGGACTCCTCGCTCCGCAACAACCTCAGATGGCGGTGGGAGCGCGGCGCCGAGGTCTGGAGCAGCGAGACCCACTGGTGCCGCTCATCCTACCGGCGCCAAGAAGACCGTGGTGGCGCCGGCTCCACAACCAGGCGCACCCGGCGGGGGCATAGCGCGTGCAGCGCAACCGCAACCGCCCGGCATGCCCCCCGCCCGACAGGCAGCATCGCGACCCATGCCGTTGCCCCCACCGACCCTAGCTCCACGGCCACGGCGGCGGCGGGTCCTCAAGACCATTGTTGTGCTGCTAATCCTCGCCATGCTCAGTGTGGGTGGGTTCGTGCTGGGAAAGCGACTGGTTGACAACGGCTCGCTTCCAGCTCTCCCTGGGCAAGGCACGCCTGACGCGAAGGTCATAGAGGTGCGGAGCTTTGATCCGGCTGGCGACGGTGCGGAAAACGAACCGAGGGCCCGCTTCGTCCATGACCGCGACCGAGGAACCGTCTGGACGACCGAAAGGTACGGGTCTGCGCCGCTTGGTGGCCTGAAGCCCGGAGTTGGGCTGCTCTTCCGCTTCGACCGCAAGGCGAGCTGCAGGAGCGTGACCGTGCACACGACATCGGGTGGGTGGTCAGGGGAGGTCCGGGTTGGCGACGCGGCTGCCTCCTCGGTAGACGCCTTTCGCCTTGCCGGAAAGGCGGAGAATTCCTCCACCGATGAGAGGATCGGGACTGCTTCAGCCTCCGGGGAATACTGGCTGCTGTGGTTTACCCTGCTTCCTGAGGGCGGCGGGGGGTATCGCCTTGAAGTTACCGAGGTCGACTTCGGAGTCTGTGATTGAGCGACGACCGCGACGACAAAGAGCTTGTGCAGGCGTACATCGACGGGCGCGATCCCGATGACTTCGCTGAGATAACAACGCGCCACGCCGATCGTGTCTTTTCTTTGTGCCTACGCATGACGGGCAATCGTCAAGACGCGTTGGACGCTTCGCAGGAGGTCTTCTTGCGCCTTCTCCGCAAGATCCACCTGTACGACGGGAGTGCGGCATTTACCACCTGGCTCCATAGGGTTGCCTCGAATGTCTGCTACGACCAGCTCCGCTCTCGCTCGCGGCGGCCAATGCCAGTCGAAGATCCTCCCGAGATGGCCGATCTCACTCCCCTCCGAGACATGGACTCAGCCGAATTGCGGCCGGTCATAGAGGAGGCGCTAGCACTTCTTCCCTATGACTACCGGGCACCCATTGTGCTGCGTGACATGGAGGGTTACTCGTACGAGCAGATCGAGGACGCTCTGGAGATACCGGGTGGCACGGTGCGATCAAGGCTACACAGGGGGCGGCGGATCCTCGCCGATCACCTCAGGAACCTGATCGACGACGACGACCGTCAAAGCTCCGAAGACACAGACGCGACAGCGCCCGCTGTCACCAGAAAGGCTTCCGGCAAGCAGTGAACCACGACGAGGCGCGACCCCTTCTAGACGAACTCATTGACGAGACGCTCGACGATGAGCGAGCCGATGCTGTCCGCGAGCACATCAAGGGGTGCGAGGAGTGCAAGACCGAGGCGAGATCGATAAAGATCCTCTCTCTCGCCCTCGGCAAGCTTCCGGCCGAATCGCTTCGCGCCGATGAGAAGAGCATGCTCGTGGATGCGTCTCGCGAGGCCGCATCAAGAAGCGCGGCCAGACGAGTACCCGTCATGGGCTGGCTTGCCGCAGCGGCCGTGATCCTGGTGGTTCTCGCCGTCGGAGTTCCGCTGCTTCTCTCATCCCCCCAGAAGACCTCGGGCGGCGATGGTGTCGGGTCGGTCCAGAGCGAGCGAGCGGGCGTGGCGACAGATGCGGGCGAGGCCAACGCTGCGCCCTCCGCTGGTTCCGGTCCTCTCCCCGTTGTGATCACCAAGGGCGGTTCGTACTCCGATACCGCCGAGATCGACAAGGCAGTCCGTGCAAATCCGAGCGCTGCGGCCTTCCTCGGCAGGTACCGGGCTGGAGACGTGGGGGCGCTGCAGCGGCGGTTCCAGGAGTACGTCAAGGAACAGGCGCCGGTCGCTGATGGACGATCGCCGGCCGAGTGCATGAACCTTGTATTTCGCTCCGTTCCAAGGCCAATTCTCCCCGCCTATGTGGAGCGAGCCCGATTCGAAGGGCAAGACGCCTGGGTGCTCGCGTTTGCATTCACCGACAACACCGCCGCGGATGCTCCTCTGAACGAGGTTCTCATTTATGTCCTGGCTCAGAGCGACTGCAACTTCCTGTCAACAGCTTCTTATCGCTGAGACCGGCTGCAGCGCGACACTCGTTGACGCCCTGATGCATCGCTACCTTCTCGCTCGATAAGGCGCGAGGGTGGGGGTAGGCATTAGCATCGCTTCCACTATTTGCATGCGCGGTGCCAACCGGGAGGACTAGTTGGAAGACGAGCCGCTTAACGATCCAGATGCCGCGCCGAGCGCGCCTGGCAGACGACTGACCCCGATTCACGGCGGTCCGTCGGGCGCTGCCGAGAACTCGGTCATCTCCAAAGTGACAGACCCGGACCTGGCAACCAAGACAGCCGACATGGTGGACTCGGTTGTCGACGTCGTTCGCAACCGGGTGGTCAGCCCGATCGAGCGGGCCGCAACCTACGTGATTCTCGCTATCTTCTCGCTCTTCGCGGGGAGCGTCCTGCTGGTCCTTCTCTGTGTCGGGCTCTTCAGGTTGCTCATGATGCTGCTCAACATCATTCCGGGTGGGCCTCACGAGTGGGCCGCCTATCTCATCATGGGTGGAATCTTTCTGACCACCGGCATGTTCATGATGCGCAAGCGGCGCAACATCAAGCCGCCGGGCGAAGACGCGGCCTGACGCCCGAGGACGAGGCCGAGGACGAGCAGCAATTACGAGCCCGACGACAGGTTGACGACAGGTTGACGACGAGCCCGAACACGAGCGGAGATCATGACTGAAGAGACTCACGACCTTGTAATTGTCGGCGCTGGGCCCGCGGGGCTGACCGCTGCGATCTATGCAGCTCGAGGCCTGCTCAATCCCGTAGTAGTGGAAGGCGACCTAGGACCGGGGGGCGAACAACCCGGTGGGCAACTCATGCTGACGACTGAGGTCGAGAACTTCCCCGGGTTTCCAGATGGAGTTCTCGGACCCGAGCTTATCGATCTTTTTCGCAAACAGGCCGAGCGCTTCGGAGCCCGTTTCGTCGAGGGGCGCGCTGAGCTGAGCGGCACAGATGACTCCCGTCACTTGGTTCAAGTTGGGTCTGAGGCATTTCGTGCCCAGGCAGTAATTCTCGCGACGGGCGCCTCGGCCAGAATGCTTGACATACCCGGAGAATCTGAGCTCCTTGGCATGGGTGTCTCGACCTGCGCGACTTGTGATGGCGCCTTTTTTCGGGATCGCGAAATCGCGATCGTTGGCGGAGGGGACTCCGCCATGGAGGAAGCGCTGTTTCTCACCCGATTCGCCTCGAAGGTGCTAGTGATTCACCGGCGCGATGAGCTTCGCGCAAGCAAGATCATGCAAGAGCGGGCTTTCGCAGAGGAAAAGATCGAGTTCGTCTGGAACTCCGAAGTGACCGAGGTTCTTGGCGAAAACTCCGTTGAGGGCGTGCGGCTCAGGAATACTGCCACCGGAGATGAGTCAACGCTCGATCTGAGCGGTCTGTTCATTGCGATCGGCCATGTTCCTAACACGGACTTCGTCAAGGGCGTGATCAATCTCGATGAGAATGGCTACATTTCCACACACGAGCGCACTCGTACGAGCGTGGAGGGGATCTTCGCCGCCGGAGACGCGCTTGATCATGTTTACCGGCAAGCCATTACCGCTTCGGCGCAAGGGTGTATGGCGGCAATCGATGCCGGCCGATGGCTTGAGTCAGTGAGTCACGGCGTCAGGCCGGAGTGGTAATCGCTCTGCCGTCGGGGGGCGAATCCCTCTCGGGTCTGGGCCGGAGCGATACGGTTAGGAACGGCTAGACAGAGCCCGTTCTGCAATGGAGGTGAAGCGCTTCGGCGCAGGTTATGGCAGCACATCCGATAACCCTCGACAATGCGACTTTCGAGGAATTCGTCAAGTCATCGGACAAGCCGGTGATCGTTGATTTCTGGGCCGAGTGGTGCCAGCCGTGCAAAGCAATTGCTCCTGTCCTTGAAAAGGTCGCGGCAGAGCACGCCGAGAAGGTCTCGGTCGCAAAGCTCGACGTCGATGCCAGTCCCGACCTCGCGGCGAACTACGGCATCATGGGGATTCCAACTCTGATCGTCTTCAAGGACGGCAACGAGGTCAAGAGGCTTCGCGGTGCCCGCTCCGAGCAGGCCCTCCTGTCGGATCTGGCAGAGTTTCTCTGATCTCGGCAAGGGGGATGCGCAGGCCGGACGGCACCATCGCCTTCGACCTTATGCCAGTCCCAGCTGCTTCGTAGGTGGGCTTGACGATCTATAGGAGCATCAATGCGGCTCGAATCGCAATAGGGTATTCCCATGGCTGCTGACGGGTACTTGAAGGCATTTGGCATAGGTAGCACCGGCAGCAAGGTCGGCGACTTGCATGAGCGCCTAACCGATCTCGGGTACTCGATCGCACCACCGGAATTCGGCAGGGAGTACGGCGAGTCCACCGCAGCCGCGGTGCGCGAGTTCCAGCAGCAATCCGGGCTTAACACTGACGGCATTGTGGGCTCCGAGACTTGGGATGCTTTGGTCGCGGCTGGATATCGACTCGGCGATCGCCTCTTGTACTTGCGCTCGCCAATGCTGCGGGGAGATGACGTTTCCGAACTCCAGAGCCGCCTCAATTCCATTGGCTTTGGGGCCGGTGCCGTCGACGGAATCTTTGGCGAAGAGACCGCTGCTGCGCTTCGGGACTTTCAGCGGAATATTGGCGGCACTGTTGACGGGGTCTTTGGCCCTGAGACTTCCGAGGCGCTGCGGGCCTTGGGCCACAAGGCCGCTCCAGTGGCTGCGGAGCCGCCAGCCGAACTGCTACGAGTAGAGCTTGGGATCAGCGGAAAGCGAATCCTTCTTGACCCCTTGGGTCTCGGATGTGAGCTGCCCCGCGGACACGGACCGCCGCAACAGCCCTTTGCAGAGGAGGACCGCTTCTCACTACTGGTCGCAGAAGAGCTCGCTCTCGAGCTAAGGGCACGAGGTGCGACGCCGTTGCAGAGCAGGGCAGCTGGTGAAGAGCTGACTCCCGAGGAGCGGGCAGCTGTCGCAAACGACGCAGCGGTCGATGCGATTGTCGCCGTCGGCCACGGCTCCGATGAAGATCCCCAGGTGTCCGGGGTGGCCTGCTACTACTTCGCAGGCGCCTCGCGCGAAAGCCAGTCCGGCCGCACACTCGCACTGCTATGTCACCGCCATTTGCTCGCGGCGACCGGCTCCGTCGATTGCCGGATCCACGGGCGGAACTGGACGATCTTGCGCCTTACACGCGCGCCCGCTGTGGTGGTTGAACTGGGTTTCTTGTCGAACAGCGACGATCTGAGCTGTGTCGACACCGCGGCGGGTCGTCGCGGTGTGGCACTTGCTCTCGGTCGAGCGATAGAGGAGTTCTTCGCAGGCGCCCAGGACCCACCAGCCCCTGGGCGCTCCTCCCGCTAGACGGCGGCCGCTTCGGCGGCTGCTTCAGTTGCCCCTTCGGGCAGCGCCTCGGCTGCTTCGGCGGCCGCTTCGGGCAGAGCCTCTGCCGCCTCCTCAGCCTCCTCCTCAGCTAGGCCATCGGGTAGGTCCAGATCCGCGTCAGCCGACTCTGATACCGCCAGGCTCCCGTCGTCAGTGATCAGGTCACAAATCCGAAGTAGGTCTTCCGCTCCGGCAAATTCAATTGTGATCCGCCCCTTTCCTCTCTTGCCCCGGCCACCTGTCACCTTCACTCCCGTGCCGAGGTAAGTGGCAAGAGACCCTTCGGCCTCGAGATACGCGGCAGCCTTGGGCGCGGTAGCCTTGCGATTCCCCGGAACCAGATCGGCCATGTCCTCGCGCAGTCTCACTGCATCTTCTGTCGCCCTGACAGAAAGGCCGTCCTTGACAACGCGACGCGCTAGTCCCTCCTGAAATGACCTGTCCTCGGTTGCAAGTAGGGCTCTAGCGTGCCCGGCCGAGAGGGACCCATCGGCAAGCATCTTCTGAATCCCCGGAGGCAGCTGCATCAGCCTAAGAGTGTTCGAAATCGCGGCGCGAGACTTGCCTACCTTGGTGGCGACATCGTCGTGAGTCAGGTGGAAGTCCTCGATGAGCTGTTGGTAGGCGGCTGCCTCCTCAAGAGCATTCAAGTCTTGGCGATGCAGGTTCTCGACGAGCGCTTGTCCGAGGGAAAGCTCGTCACCAACCTCTCGCACTATTGCCGGAACGACCTCGAGGCCAGCCCTCCGCGATGCTCGCCAGCGGCGCTCACCGGCAACCAGCTCGTAGCCGGTTGGAGTCCGGCGGACCAAAACTGGCTGAAGCAGGCCAACTTCCTTGATCGATGCGGCTAGTTCGTTTAATGAATCTTCGTCAAAGTGCTCCCGCGGCTGGTACGGGTTTGGCCGAATGTTGTTTACCGGCACCTGCTCAAGGACCGCCCCCGATACTCCCCCGGGAATGAGTGCTGCGAGGCCTTTTCCAAGGCCACCCTTCCTAGACATGGCGTGCAATTACCTCCTTAGCGAGTTCCCGGTAGGCAATAGCCCCCCGAGACATCGGATCAAAACTGGTTACGGGTAGGCCAAAGCTGGGCGCTTCGGAGAGGCGAACGCTGCGAGGAATGATTGTCTTGAAGACCGTCTCGCCGAAATGGCGGCGAACCTCGTCGGCCACCTGCTCGGCCAGGCGCGTTCGCGCATCGAACATCGTCAGGGCGACTCCGCCAATCCTCAAGCTCGGGTTGAGGTTTGACTGTATGAGTTGGACGTTCTGAAGTAGCTGGCTGACGCCCTCAAGCGCATAGTACTCGCACTGGATCGGAATGAGGACCTCGTCAGCTGCGCTGAGCGCATTGACCGTCAGCAATCCCAGTGACGGTGGGCAGTCAAGTAAGACATAGTCGTAACCAGTGAGCACCGGTTCAAGGGCCTGGCGTAGCTTGGTCTCACGGGAAAGCGCTGTGACCAGCTCAATCTCTGCTCCTGCGAGCTCTATGGTAGCTGCCACCACGAAGAGCCCTTGCACTCCCCCCGGCTGAACTGCCGCCTCTAGGGTACTTGCTCCCCCAAGCACTTCATAGGTCGACGCCTCTGCCTGGCGCGGATCTAGCCCGAGCCCGGTAGTAGCGTTTCCTTGCGGATCAAGGTCTACGACAAGGACCCGCTGATCTTCCTCGGCAAGGGCCGCCCCCAGATTCACGACCGAAGTCGTCTTTCCTACCCCCCCTTTTTGGTTCGCGACCGCGATTACGCAGGCGCGCTTGACTGTATTGGAGGGAGGGATTGGACTCTCGGTCGAGACTGATCCTGTGGGCGGCTGTGACATCCGGTGTCGCTTTCCCCCTGAAGAGGGACGTGGGTTCTACAAGTTCTACTAACCGCCCATGGCAACCCTGCTGGGTTTAACCACACCTGCGGATAATAGCGATCCAGCCACGAGATTCAAGCATTTCCGGCTGAAACATTTCAATAGCCAATTCTGCCTGGTCACAGGCCGCTTCCAATTTGGCCTCTCGGTCGGTTGCGCGGCGACCAAACCAATATAGGAGCGTGGCTTCCTCGGTGAGCAGGGCGTTCACCAGTTCAATGGTCTCGGCGGGCGGCGCGAGGGCCCTAACCAGCACCACAGTACGGGCACACGGTTCTGCGCTCAGTCCAAGTAGCTCATAGGCTTCGGGGGCCGAGCCGGAGACGACCTCGGCATTGGCTCCCGTCTCGATGATTGCCCGTCTCAGAAATGTACCTCGCCTGGCAGATGGCTCAAGCAGCACCGCCTTCTCGATGTTTGGCCTGGCAAGTGCGGCCACAATCCCGGGCAATCCATACCCGGAGCCAACATCTACTACTGTTTGGCCGGCCCAGTCACCAGGAATTGCGGTTAGCCCTGCTAGACAATCCTCAAGGTGGGCGGCTACAGCCTCGGGGTTCGAGTCCTTGCGAGAAACCGCTCTGCCAACAGCGCCTTGGGCGGAAAGAAGTGCTCCGAAGGTGCACAGGGACTCGCTGACGCCATCGGACCCGTCTATAACTCCGTTTGAGACCGCACGGGTGAGTACCCTCACAATCGGGTTGTGGCGGTCGCTTGGTAGGGTCACGAAATGCGGCTCGCACCTCGGCAGTGGCGTTTCACGTGAAACATAGACACCCTCGGCTCCGAATGCGGGCCCGTCTAGGCGGGTGGTTAGTCCTCTGGGCAGATCACCACGCAACGCTTTGGTTCGCGACCTTCCGAATAGGTTCCGACACCTTCCTCGTCATTGATCGCATCGTGGATTACCTTGCGATCCGCCGGATTCATCGGCTCTAGAGCAACCTCAACACCCTCGTCGCGCACACGTTTGGCGAGTTTCACGGCGTATTTTGCGAGCGCCTGCCGGCGCTCCTCCCGATATCCCTCTACATCGACCACTAGGCGCACATATGTCTGAAGGCGGCGCTGGACAACTGTCCGTGTTACCTCGTGCACCGCTGCTAGCGTCCTTCCTTGCCTCCCAATTAGGGCGCCAAGATCGTCGCCACGTACCTCGGCAAAGACAAGATCGTCCTCGATTCGCGTCTCCACTGTCCCTTCCAGCCCAAATGCCTCAAGAAGACCAACGAGGAAGTCAGCCGCACACTCAGCCTTCTCTTCAACATCTACCTGCTCGCCGGCTTCCTCATCTGGACCGCCAGCGTCTCCGCCGAGGTCTTCAGCCTCATCGACTTCGCCCGCAGGACGAACCCGTACCTTCGCCTTCGAGCCGAAGAAACGCCCACCAGACGCCTCGGCCAGCACCTCTATTTCGGCATCCCCTTCGGAGAGCCCGGCGGCCTCTAGCGCCAGCTCAGTTGCTTCTTCTACTGTCTTCCCGGTACCTTCTGTCCAGCTCAACCTACCTACCGTCCCTTCTTCTTACGCTTCTTCTTGCTTCGATGCGGGCTAGCATTTCCGGCCCCAGAGCGCGCCTGCGACGTCCCCGCGGAGGGCGCTTCCTTCCCCGCTCGCGCGCTTTGCTTCTCTCCGCCAGCGGCCTTCTTTGATGTTC
>QEUQ01000083.1 GCA_003577105.1 Acidobacteriota bacterium
CCACCCACAACCCTCGTGCTCCCGACATCCCCCGGCGGCTGCGGGCCACTTGGACATAAGGCGCCTTATGTCAAGTGCCGAAGCGAGCGGCCCCGGGCGAGGCGGGGCGGGCCAATCGTCCGACGCGCGCAGCCCACTTCCCGCGACAATTCATCCATGTCTACGACCCCGGCTTCTACCACTACGACCGGAACTGCTAAAGGAAGAACCCCAGCTCGGAACTGCCACGCTCGGCGATCCAAGCCACGCGATTCCCGCCCTAGGTCGTACTCACATCGCGCACCTGCCCCCACCAGCACATCTGCTGATCTGTCACTACGACGGACACGCGACACGCTTGTCGGCGAAGAGGACATGACCGGCACTGTGCGGGAGTATCTATACGCTGGCGGCGAGGCGCCGACGGCGATGCGGAGCCGCAACTCGGACGGGTCCTACTCCAACTTCTTCTTTGTCACCAACACCCACGGCGACGTGGTGGCGCTGACGGACAAAGACGGGAACGTCGTCAACCGCTACGCGTATGGGCCGTGGGGCGAGGCCACGCGGGTGTCTGAGCAAGTTCACCAGCCCTTCAGGTATGCGGGGTATCGCTACGAGGACGGCTTCGACCTCTACTACCTGCGGGCTCGCTGGATGGACCCGAACACCGGACGATTCTTGAGTAGGGATCCGCTCCGGGGGAATCCAATGAAACCCATAACTTTGAATCGATACGCCTACGCTCGTTGCTCCCCTTCTACGCTGACGGACGCGAGCGGATTGAGTCCTACCTGCAAGCGTGGGATAACGGCGCTCGCTTCGATCGTTGATTCAATGGCCTCGATCTATGTCCGCAACAACACCCGGGAGGAACTCAACCAATTCGTCGACGCGATGGGTTTTCACATCGTAGGTTGGGCTCCATGGCAGCTTTCGAGTGGACCGCCCGAGGCGTTTGGCATGGGCCAGAATCGTGATCGCCCCGAGCGGGGTCCCCTGCAGCTCGGCACCTACGGTTGGGCCGAGACAGATGACCCGAATCCCGCACACCACCTCATTGCGTTTCTAGTTTCGGGATACAAGTTGTGGGGATGGAGCCCGTGGTTGTACGAAACGCACTTGTCTGACAATGGAACCGTCGAGGACATTGCGCTTGGAGATGTCGGCGTTGATCTAGGCAATCGACTGCGAACGGGCGCACTTCTGGCACGCGACCTGGGTAGCGAGATACTCCGTTTGCTGATGTCGTCGGAAGGCCCCTGCTATAGGCCCAAACTCACAAGGCACTGGGTCTCAGGTCCGAACGCCGGCGGATATGAAGAGATTGCTGACTATCCAGACACTTCCAGGTGGCGTTAATGCCCTTACCAGCCCTGTAGCGCACCCATGACGCGGGGAGCCGATAAGCCATCGGAACAAGGACCACTCGAGCGGGAGCGGACACGACGGTTCTCCCGCACCCCGTGGGCAGCGGTGTTGCTTCTCGCAGCCATGGCGGTGCTGCTGCTGGGATACCTGGGAAGCCGCTACGTAGCGAACTCCGATCGTCGTGTGGTCGATACGGCCACCTCCGCCGATATTGCCCGTTTGGGCGCGAACTTTGGGAATTCGGAGTGGAGACTCGTGTCTCGGTTCGATGAGAGGCTCGCCAATCATTACGAGCGCGTCTTTGAAATGGCATTCAATCCTGTCTCAGATGAAACGATTAGCACCTCGATTGGCACGTGGTTCGGCGATGACTTTCACTGCGCCCCGCGGGTCAGCGATCAGTGGACTTGTGAGCCGAGAACGGCATCAGCAGGGCATTGCCAGGATGGGTATCGAACTACATACGCAAAAGTAACAGCGCGCGGAGACTCCAGTCGTCACGAGGTATCCGGTTTGACGGTACGCATTTTCGGAGAATTGTGTAATTGATGGGTGTGCGGCCCCGGGCGGGGCGGTGCGGGCCAACCGTGCAAGCAAACCGTCCGACGCGAAGGCACCGTTTGCCGCGACAATTGATCCATGTCTACACCCCCGGCTTCTATCGCTACGATCTGGGCAGCTAAAGGAAGAATCCCAGCTCAGCGATGCCGCGCAACGCCGAGTCGGCCCCGAGATGCCCGCCCCGGGTCGTACTCACATCGCGCACCTGCCCCGACCAGCACATTTATCGATCTATCACTACGACCCGCACGCGACACGCTTCTCGCAGATGAGGACATGACGGGGACGGTTCGCGAGTACTTGTACGCGGGAGGCGAGGCTCCGACGGCGATGCGCTCACGCAACTCGGACGGCAGCTTCACCAACTACTTCTTCGTCACCAACACCCACGGCGACGTGACAGCGGTGACCGACAAAGACGGGAACATCGTCAACCGCTACGCCTACGGGCCGTGGGGGGAGGCGACAAGGGTGTCGGAGACCGTCCATCAGCCCTTCAGGTATGCGGGTTATCGCTACGAGGACGGCTTCGATCTCTACTACCTCCGGGCGAGGTGGATGGACCCTGGCACGGGGCGGTTCCTGTCGCGCGACGCCAACCAGGGCCCGCGACGCAACCTGCGTGACCTCATCGACAACCGGTACAACTACGCCGCCGACAACCCCGCGTCGAAGATAGATCCATGGGGAAGATCACCGCTGTCCCTAGAACGAGAATGCCGTGCGAGCGAAGTCTGTCAATCTCGATTCGGTGATAGCGCCTGGTTTCGAGATTTCCTGGCCACGGCCACCGGCAAGGGCGGTTTTTCGAACCTCGATTATCAGTTCCTGACGCGAAGCCAATTGCGCCAGAGAGCTAGCGTGAGCGCGGTAGCGCCACGCGAAGGTCAGGAAGTATGGGCGCAAACGCAAGATATCGGCATCCTCTGGAGCCACCCCGTAATCAGTATCGATGACCGTCTGAGCGCGTTTGGATTCTGCTATCTAAGTCGAGACGCGCCACTCAGGGTCAACGATAAGAACGCACCAACCCCAATATGGGCCTTGTTCCACGAGTCTGGTCATCTCTTTTGGGGGGATTCCGCGGCTGCTGATCCAAACTCACCACAGGAAGTGCGAGCGGATGAATTCGCAGACGCCATGCTGGAGCTGAGCATCGCCTACATGCTCGATGAAGTGCCCCGAGACTGCTTGCGATTAGCGTTTGATGCGCGGGTGCGCGGTGGCAGTGGCGCCGCGTTCTGCTGAAAGAGGGGCCTTGGTAGACCGGATCAGCACCCAAGCAAGAGCGGAGGACCGCGCTCGAACTCCCCGTGCAACTTGGTATACGGCCATATCGCTGGCTCTATTTGCCCTAGTCATGGCTATATTCTGGCTGGGAAGAGCGTACTGCAATACAGGTGAGCTGATATTGCGACTTGTCCACCGGGTGGACTTGGGAGGGCAGTTCGATGCATCCGGCTCGATCATTCTGTTTGCCGTCGGGATTATCGCTCTGGTGCTCGGATATCTCGGAGGCTCGCGGGACCCGCGCAAGGTTGGGTGGACCCGTCATTTCCTCCTGCTTGCAGAGGGGGCGCTACTGGTGTCGTCATTGGTTGCTGCCAGGCTGTTTGTGTCTTCCTGCTTCCAGCCAGGGTTGATTAGGTAGTTGGGGCGGGCTGCCGAGCTAGCCGGCGGCAGTCGCGGCGCTAGCATCGAGCACCGTGGGCGGGCCAATCCCCCGACGCGCGCTGACCCCTTCCCGCGACAATTGATCTATGCGTACGACCGACGCTTCTATCACTACGACCGGAGCAGCCAAAGGAAGAACTCCAGCTCAGCGCGGCCGCGCCCGGCTCTCCGGCCCCCGAGATGCCCGCCCCGGGTCGTACTCACATCGCGCACCTGCACCGACCAGCACATTTATCGATCTATCACTACGACCCGCACGCGACACGCTTGTCGCAGAAGAGGACATGACGGGCACGGTGAGGGAGTATCTCTACGCGGGAGGCGAGGCGCCGACCGCGATGCGGGCACGCAACTCCGACGGGTCTTACTCCAACTACTTCTTCGTCACCAACACCCATGGAGACGTGGTGGCGCTCACCGACAAGGACGGCAACATCGCCAACCGCTACGCCTACGGCCCGTGGGGCGAGGCGACGCGAGTGTCTGAGCAAGTGCATCAGCCGTTCAGGTATGCGGGCTACCGCTACGAGGACGGCTTCGACCTCTACTACCTGCGGGCTCGGTGGATGGACCCGGGGACAGGGAGGTTCTTGAGTCGCGACAGCGAGCGAGGCAATCAAGCAATCCTCACGTCGTTGAATAGGTATGCGTACGTGGGAGGGAGTCCAGCGACGCTCTACGACCCCGATGGTCACTCCCCTCGTGGTCCGGGGTGCATATTCATGTGCACGAGCGCTGGAGCGGATGAACGCGAAGACGTACCACGCTGCTTCACGAAAGGTCAGCAGCTCGGCGTGGATCAGAGTGTTGCAGTCGCGGGTGCCGTCGTTTCCGTGACCCCTAGCTTTCGTTGTAACCGAGAAGGGTCCACCTTTCTGAATTCTGCAGCGATCACGGTTCGTGTCACGAAGCGCACGAGCCATTGTCTTGGACTTTGCGACCAGTGGGACTTTCTCGATGATTTTGATCTGAATCGAATTACGCGACTCGACGCAAACCCAGATAACTTCGCTAGTGGAGACGTTCAGGATATTTCGGGGTACAGGACTTCGAACGGCCTGCTTGGCTTTTACCAGCGTTACGATTTCAACATGGTCGGACGGAGAGGCCACTTCCGGATTCGCA
>QEUQ01000084.1 GCA_003577105.1 Acidobacteriota bacterium
CCGGCCTCGACCGCGGCCACCTCGGCTGCATCGGCATTATCCGCGGTCACAGCTCCTCCTGATTGCTCATGAATTCGGTCAGTGCCTCGCGCCAGTGCCGGAGTTCACCGGTACCCGATCGAATCAGTGCGAAATTCTCTAATACCGATGACCGCGGCCTAGGCGCAGGACGGCGGATTGTCTCGGAACTTGTAGGGTGAACTCTTTTCGGATCCAGCCCCGCCTCCTCGAAAACCGCTCTCGCGAACTCATACCAGGTCGTCTCACCAGAGTTGGTCACATGAAATATGCCCCGGCGGCGACGGCGGACCAAGCCGCAAATGGCCGATGCAATGTCGCGCGCATAGCTCGGTGTGCCTCGCTGGTCATCTACAACCTCCACTTGGGTCTGCTCCGCGGCAAGCATCAGCATCGTCTTCACGAAATTGCGCCCGACATGTCCGTAGATCCATGCGGTTCTCACGATTAGCCAATTGGTGCTGACCTCTTGCACCTCGAGCTCTCCCGCGAGCTTGGATGCGCCATAGACGCTTAGCGGAGCAGGTGGATCCCACTCGCGATACGAGTCGGCATTGCCGTCAAAGACATAGTCAGTCGAGACGTGGCATAGCTGAGCGCCTGACGACTCCGCGGCCTCAGCCAAATGACGGACAGCGAGCGCGTTTGTGGCGTAGGCCCTCTCTACCTCTGTTTCACAGCGATCGACATCGGTAAAGGCCGCGCAGTTGATGATCGCGTCACACTGCCACGCACCTAACTCCTGCATGACCTGGTCGTAATCGGTGACGTCGAGCTGCTCGCGACCAAACGCGCGCACTTCATGAGCACTCGAGAAGCTCTTGACGACCTCTGAACCGAGCTGACCGGCTGCGCCGGTAACTGCAACCCTCATCGCGTCAAG
This sequence comes from Acidobacteriota bacterium, assembly GCA_003577105.1. Taxonomy (GTDB): domain Bacteria; phylum Actinomycetota; class Acidimicrobiia; order ATN3; family ATN3; genus ATN3. Next base: position 902 of record QEUQ01000084.1, read on the forward strand.
TACCCGACGCAGCCAGCTTGTGAGCCGGAAGCGAGCGCTGTTCGGGAATTCGCTCCTCCCACCAATCTCGGTTCGATTCGTACCAACCGACAGTCTCTGCAAGCCCCGATGCCAGGTCATGTTTGGGCTGCCATCCAATTGAGCGGACCTTCGAAGACGAGACCGCGTACCGCCTGTCGTGCCCTGGGCGGTCCTCCACGAACTCGATCAGGTCCTCACCGCGGGCCGTCAGGTCGGCCAATGTCTTGACAATCTGAAGGTTGCTCCACTCGGGGTCTTGTTCGGCGCCGATGTTGTATATCTCGCCCGCCTTGCCCTCGTCGAGGAGGAGAACCAGTGCCTCAGCGTGGTCCTCGACATAGAGCCAATCGCGCACCTGCTCGCCGTCGCCATAGACGGGGACTGCCACGCCATCAAGGAAGTTGGTAACAGCAAGAGGAATCAGCTTCTCTAGGAATTGATGGGGCCCGTAGTTGTTCGTGCAGCGGGTCACGACTACGTCCTGGCCATAGCTGTGATACGCCGCTAGCGCCAGAAGGTCGCTACCAGCCTTCGACGCCGAATAGGGACTCGTGGGGGCAAGGGGTGAGTCCTCTGTGGCGCGTCCAGCAGTAATCGAGCCATAGACCTCATCGGTTGAAATGTGAACGAAGCGGCGCACCCCTGCCTCCCGCGCTGCTGCGAGTAACTCCTGGGTGCCCAGAACGTTTGTCTTCACAAATTCGGATGCGCGGTGCAACGAGCGATCAACAAAGGTCTCGGCAGCGAGATGCATGACGGCGTCACATCCCTCAATGGCTGATCGAACCGCGGATGAATCGCAAATGTCGCCATGAATAAATTGGTAGCGATCGTCACCATCGAGCTCGGCAAAGGCGCTGGGATCCGCCGCATAGGTGAGTGCGTCGAGGTTGACCACCTCGCGCGACGGGTCTTGAAGTAAGCGCTTCACGACATGACGGCCAATGAAGCCGCATCCACCGGTTACGAGTACTCGCACGGGATCTCTCGCCTTCTTTGCCTTGTTGCTCAGCCTCAGGGTAACGAGAGGCGGCTGTGGTCGCCGAGCATCAGACGCAGCGCCGCGGGCTTCTGAGGATCTTGCTCGACGATTACTTCCTTACCCAAGAGACTGTCCTCGATCCTGCTTATCGACCTGATCCTGCAACTCTCGAGAATTACGGAGTGCTCCACCTCAGAATCGATCACTTCACAGTCTTCGTAGATTGACGTGAACGGTCCGATGAAACTTCTGACGACCTTTGAGTTCCGGCCAATGATTGCCGGGCCACGGATCACCGAGTCGATGATCTCTGCGCCATCTTGAACCGTCACCCGCCCGACGACATCGCTCTTGTCGTCGATACTCCCCTCTACCGCAGGCGTGACCGTCTCGAGTATCAGTCTGTTCGCCTCGAGAAGGTCCTCGAGCCGCCCGGTGTCTTTCCACCAACCGGAAATCAAGTGTGGCCTGACGTCGCGGCCGTCGTCGATCAACCATTGAATCGCATCGGTGATCTCGAGCTCCCCCCTAGGTGACGGCTCAATTGCCCGAACCGCCTCGTGGATCGTCTCGTCAAACATGTACACACCCACAAGTGCCAAGTCGCTCGGCGGTTCGGGTGGCTTCTCGACGAGCCTGACAATTCGGTCCCCGTCGAGTTCAGCGACCCCGAAGCGCTCGGGTTCGGCGACCTTGGCAAGAAGGATTTGCGAGTTCGGATTCTCGGACTCGAAGCGGGCGACGAGATCCACGATCCCCTCTTTGAGAATGTTGTCACCGAGGTACATCACAAACGGATCCGCCGCCAAGAAGTCACGGGCTATGAGAACCGCGTGCGCCAGCCCGAGAGGCGCTTCCTGTTCGATGTATGTGATCCGCAGACCGAAATCAGAGCCGTCACCCGCGGCGCCGCGGATCTCGTCACCGGTCTCGCCGATGATGATTCCGACTTCGCCGATCCCGGCCTCGGCCATGGCTTCAAGTCCATAGAAAAGAATCGGCTTGTTCGCGACCGGGACAAGCTGCTTCGCACTGGTGTGGGTGATAGGCCGGAGCCTGGTTCCCGCACCACCGGAGAGGATCAAACCCTTCATTGACAAACCTTTCGTACGACCCCGCCCGGTCAGCTGGCGTAGTCCTTGCCTAGATAGACAACGACATCGCCTTCGAGGGGCTGCTTCGATTCGACAATGATCCCAACCCCGAGTGCTTCTCGCACAGCCTTGGCTTTCTCCTCGTTTGAGCGCTCGTAGCGAATCTCGGTCTGAACGAGCTGCTTCGCGTCGCCAGTACCGACTACGAAGAATCCCTTCTCTTTCAGACGCGCCGCCGCGTCCGCGCCAAGACCCATTGTTGATGTCCCATTCAAGACCTTGACTTGTATCTGCATTGACGGGGAGATCTCGATCATGTCGGTGCCAGATGCGGCACCCCCGCGAGCTGCCCCCAGAGTCCTGAAGAGGTTGGTCGTGTCGGGCTCCTTGGCCACCACATATGAAACGCCTTTGATCATCTCTGCGGTGCCAGGGACAGAAAGCATCTCGACCTTGTCGGGTGTCATCTCGGCGAACTTGGAGTACAGGGCCATGAACTTGTCAAAGTCAAGGCCTTCATCGATCCGCACCCCCTTCTGAACCGCCTTCGAAAGCTCCTGCCACCGCCCCACGGCATTGACGCTGATGGCTCTCTTCATGAGTGCCCGCATGAAGGTCTGCTGTCGCTGAATGCGCCCGAAATCCCCCGCAGTGTCGTCCCGCCACTTGCCGTCCTCGAAGGTCTGGGGACTGCGGGAGCGAGCGTACGCGAGGGCAAACTCACCCGTCAGGTGATGACAACCGGCCTCTTTGAGATCCAGGCCGCTCATCTTGTCGCGAATTGGCTGGTCAACGCAGATGTCAACACCGCCAACGGCATCAACAACGTCGGAGAATCCGGCGAAATTGATCTCGATGTAGTGATGGATTGGGAGGTTGGTGAATTCCTTGATCGTGTCCACTGCGAGCTGAACGCCACCGATCGAATAGGCGGCGTTGATCTTGTCTGCGCCGTGCCCCGGGATATCTACCCGTGTATCGCGCGGGATTGAAACCACAATCCCCTTGTCACGACGGGGATCAAGCTGGGCAATCATGATTGTGTCGGACCGCTGCCCGCCCACTTCATCGCCGCCGTAGGAATCATCGACGTCGAGGCGGGAATCGCTCCCGATCAGCAGAAAATTGACTGGGTCGGTGGCACCGCCACGAGCGGCGAGAGTCCCGCGATTGAGATCAACCGTAGGGATGTCACTGACGGCTTTTCTCGCGAGGTAGTAGGCGGCACCGGCGCCGGCAGCTCCAATCACGAGAAGCATGCATGACAAGATCACCAGCCATCGAACCCAGCGACGCTTGCGAGGCAGTGGGCCGGATTGATCTTCGATCTTATCCGGAGTCTGCTCGGGCGCGCGTGGTTCGGCGGTGGTGTCGTCCTTGGGGGGATCATGTGGTGGCGAAGTCACACTCACAGCACTTGACGATATCACGGGTGAAGATGCGCCCTTCGGCGCTGTGGTGGACTACGCTCCCGCCCGTTCGATCAGTTCCCAACAGGGAGGAATCCTGAAGCCCCTCAGCCGCCTGCGCCGATGGTTCGCAATGTTCGACCCCGATTTCAGCTACTCGCAGGCCCTAGACATTCCGATCGAAGAGCTGGCAGCGACCGGTACGAGGGCTCTGATCCTTGATTTGGAGAACACCCTTGTTAGGTACAAGTCTGAATCTCTCCCTGCAGACATAGTCGAATTCCTCGATCGCGC
>QEUQ01000085.1 GCA_003577105.1 Acidobacteriota bacterium
TCCGAGGGGTTCTTTGGACAGCCCTACGGAAAGCCCGTTGCACATTTACGCGAAGTAATTGAGTCGGTCCGCCTAATAGTGGCCAAGGCCCATACTGGCGAGCTGGACAAGTACGCGGGCGAATACGTCAACCTCGACTTCGATTTCTTTCAGCCAACGGCTCCACCTGTGAGAACTGAGATACCCATTTGGGTGGCGGCCCTGAGAGGACCACTTGTGCGCCTCGGAGCCGAGATTGCAGACGGAGTGATCGGCCACCCACTTTGGTCAGTGAGATGGGCGACGACCGAGATCCCCAAATACATCGACGAAGGCCTCACGCTGGCGGGGCGCACAAGGGCCGACATCGACGTCAATCTCTGGGTATGGACGTCGCCCGGGATTGACAAGAAGACGGCAACCGAGGAGGCGCGGGCGACAATGGCCTTCTACGGAGGGGCCGAGCAATATCACTCGTACTTCGATTGGCACGGATTTGGCGACGTCGTGGTCAAGCTCCAGAACGGTCTACGAGAGGGCACCCGCTACCAGGATCTCGCGCACTTGGTCCCCGACGAAATGGTTCAGGAGTTCATACTCTGCGGCACCCCCGACGAAGTCCGGGAGCAACTCGCTCCGCTTTGGGAGATCGCGACCTCAGTGACGCCAGTTCCGGCTGCATGGGGTCTGCCGATGGACCGGCTCATCACCTACATGGACTCGATCGGCCGCACTTTCTACCCCGGGTTGCGCGAAGGCTGACCAGCTCCTGATTGTTCCTCCCCCGAGGAGCTCCTCCCCCTGATAGCAGACGAGGGCCTGCCCTGGCGCCGGGGCCCACACGGCAGCATCGAGATCCACCCTGAAGTGATGGTCGCCTATTTCGTTGAGCCTGCCCGATACGGGATGTGCTCCATAGCGCGCCTTGACCTCAACGGGTGCGCCTAGCTCGGGCGGCACTCCCGATACCCAGGTCGCATCACTTGCGCGAATAGACCGGGCGTCGAGGTCACCTCTCTCGCCGACTTTGACAACGCCGTCACCCGCCTCGATCTCAGTGACATAGACCCTTCTTCCCGTCGGCGCGCCAACGCCCCGGCGCTGCCCGACCGTGAAAAGAGCTGCTCCGTCATGAGTGCCTATGACCGCGCCCGCGGCGTCTCGAATCTCGCCAGGAACAAGCGCGCCAGCTGCCTCGCGTTCTAGGAAATCGCGCATCGAATCAGGAGCAAAGCAGACATCTTGGCTGTCGAATTTCTCCGCGGTGCGAAGGCCGAGCCGTGCGGCTTCCGCTCTCACCCGGTCCTTGGTCATCTCGCCGACCGGGAAAAGCATTGACGCCAGCTCCTCTTGCCCGAGCATGTAGAGGACATAGCTCTGATCCTTCGCCTGGTCTACGGCCCTCAACAGCCGGTGGCCGCCACAGGCGATCCGCGAGATTCGCGCGTGATGTCCGGTGGCGAGAAACGCGCATCCCAATGCATTGGCACGCTCAATCAACAGTCTGAACTTGATCATCCTGTTGCACTCGATGCACGGATTGGGCGTCTCGCCGGCGATATAGCCCTCAATCGTTGGAACCACGACTGCCTCGCGGAATTCGGTTTCATAGTCGAGTACGTAGTGGCGGATTCCAAGCCGTCGAGCCACCGCCCTTGCGTCGTCGGCATCGGCTGCGGTGCAACACCCGGACTCTGAGCGCCAGAGTTTCAACGTCACGCCCGTGACGTCGAATCCCTTCTCGCAAAGGAGGGCTGCGGCGACCGATGAATCGACCCCCCCACTCATGGCTACCATGACCCTCCTTGGAGCCATCACCGACTCCTCAGTGCCTCGACGACTGCGTCAATGGCCGAAGCCGCCTGGTCGATCTCGGCTTCAACGCAATCTGCATTGACCGAGACTCTCAGCGCTCCTCGTGCCACTTCCGGGTCACGTCCCATCGCTAGCAGCACGTGCGATGGTTCAGTAGCGCCAGAGGCACAAGATGAACCTCCGGAGACGCACACTCCCTCCCGGTCGAGAAGCATCACGAGGTCCTCGGAGCGGAGACCTTCGAAACACATGCTCGTGATGTGAGGCACTCGGGCGGTGACGTCACCGTTGTCAACCTTGCTCGACTTGATCTGCGAAATCAGTCGCCCAGTGAGGAGCTCCGTCACCGCGACGAATTCTTCCCTGCGATCAACGGCAATCCGCAGCGCCGCAGCAAATGCCGAATAGCCGACGACATTTGATGTCCCGGCCCGGCGCCCAAGCTCCTGCCCACCCCCGTGAATAAGTGGTGTGAGGCGCGTGCCGTCCTTGACGAGGAGCGCCCCCGTACCTTGCAGTCCTCCGAACTTGTGCCCGCTCAATGTCAGGAGATCCACGCCGAGGTCTTCGAAGTTGACCTGCAACGCCGACATTGCCTGCGCCGCATCGGTATGTACCAGTACGTCAGGTACCTGCCCACGAATAGCCGAGGCGATTGCTTTGACTGGCTGGATGACGCCGGTCTCGTTGTTGACGAGCATGACCGAGACTAGGGCCGTGTCGGGACGGCAGTGGGCAAGCACCGAATCCGGATCGACAATCCCGTCAGCTCCCGGAAACGCCAGAGATACCTCGTGGCCCTGGGATTCAAGCCACTTCGCTGTATCAAGTACCGCGTGGTGTTCAACCGCCGTAACGACGATATGCGACGGCGCCTTCCCCAGAATCGGACCCTTGAGTGCGAAATTGTCCGATTCCGATCCCCCCGAGGTGAAGATCACCTCGCGCGGCTGGGCCCCTAGGAGTGCGGCCACCTCGTCACGCGCATCCTCAAGGATTCCCGACGCTGCCTGAGCGGCGGAATGCGCACCCGACGGGTTTGCTGGAGGATGCGCGAGCAACCTCTCAACGTGCTGTACGACGTCAGGAAATGGCGGGGTCGATGCGGCGTGGTCTAGATAGATCATTTCTCGGCCGGCGCGAATTGGCTTGAGATGAGCGTAGCACCGGCAAATTTGTCACCTGCGCCAAATGACTTCCACTACGGCGGCGACTCGAAGTTGGTGTTCGAAGCAGGTTGCAGCGAACCACAACCGATTTTCTCAGAAGCTACTCACGCGTCGAAGTGGGGCTTAATCGGGGTCGTACCAGAAATGGCCCATGGCAGCTGGATCCTGTGCGTAGAAGGCGTGCAACTGGTTGAAGGGCGGGTAGGTGGCCGAGGCAGTGGGATCCCCTATTGGGACCACGGCCATCTTGGGGCAGCTTGCCGACCGGACCTCGCGAATCCAGTCGGTGCCATCCCAGAACTCGTGGAATAGTCCGGGGCCAGAAGGAGAATACTTAAGGCACGCATAGTCGAATACCTCCGGATGGCTTCCGTACTGAGTCACAGATGGTCCCAGGCCATCGCCGCCGGGGCGCACTTCGAAGCGCCATGCCGAGGCAGATTCGTCATACCAGCCGTGTCCGAGGCTATGCGGACTGTTACCCACTCCGTTGTAGGTCCAAATACTGAACCACACATTTTGTCGCCCATCCGGCGTCAGGATCGCTGCCGTCGCGTACGTAGAAGAGAATCCAGATTCGACTCCGTCGCGGGCCAACGTCTCAAACTGCCACCCAGTGCCAGGCTCGAACCAACCATGACGCAATCCCTGAGCACGATTCGAAACCCCCCCGAATACATGCAGCTGATCCCGCCAAACCATGGCCGACAGCGCCGAGCCTTCGCTAAATCCCTCGTCAAGGGTCTCAAAGATCCAAGTGCCGACACCTAGGTCGTAGTAGCCGTGGCGCAGGATGTCTTGTCCTGTCGGGCTCAAACCATGGGCAAAGACGTGTTGTTGCCCTGAGTACTCGGCATATGCAGTATCGGTTCCAGTTGATGCTCCGGCGTCGAGGGTTTCAAATGCCCAATTGGAGAAACCTGGCTGATACCAGCCATGGCGCAAGACTGGAGAGCCAGATTCACTCCCCGTATTGAAGACGTGGTGCTGGTAAGACCACAGCCCTGTAGCAGATGCAATGCCTGTGGAGTTGCCCGGATCGAGGGTCTCAAATGCCCAGTTTGAAAAGCCCGGCTGATACCAGCCATGGCGCAGAACTCGGTTTGAGGACTCAATCCCTGAATTGAAGACATGGTGCTGATAGTAGACGGGCCAGTAGATCGTCGAGAGCCCCTCACCGGTAGATACTCCTGCATCAAGTGTCTCGTGGTTCCACCCTGTGGCCGCACTTGCAGATGAGTCGATACCTAGGGTGAGAACTGAGGCGATGAGCATCACGGATACGAGAAGTCCACCCCAATGAAGCTTCGATCTCAGTAGGGCTCGGGTTGATTCGCTCATCTGATCACCTGCCTGGCAATTCCAACGCCTCTAGGGAGGGGTCGGATAGATCTGCTGATCTTCGAGTAGAACCGGCGCGCCTGATACGACAATTGTAGTGGCGTTCTCGAACTGAGTCGTGTTGTGGTAGTAGCTGAGTTCGTATCCGGGCACCACATAGACAATCCTCCAATCTCCATTTGGCAGCGGATAGGTGTAGTTGCCGTCTTGGGGCAGATCAACCGCCCAGAACTGCCCATTTGGAGCAATTGCCTTGTAAGAGCCGACGGCACCGCCTTGGCTGAGCCCAGGTCCGCCTTGTGGCACTACACGACCCGAGACTGG
>QEUQ01000033.1 GCA_003577105.1 Acidobacteriota bacterium
CCAAACGGGGTGGGCAACTGTCCGGCAGCCTGTCGCCGAGCGACCTCAGGCCAGACAAAGATGTCCATAAGGTTCTTGAAGAACCTCAGATCCAGATCCCCCTCGACGCTGTCGGCCTCATCGACATCTGTGATGTCCATGCGTCGGCCTCCTCATGCCACCTCAATTCTACTCCATAGAACGCCTGTTCGAAAGTCTGTGCTCCAACAGGGCGGTCTGCCCCAAGTCTAGAAAACGACCAGTTGTTGGGCGTCGCTCGCCTCGCTGCGTGACCTGGCCGAACGGCGCCATCAGGGGGTCACTCGCAGACCAGCACCCGAATCTGGCGGATCAACTCCTGGGCAGAGTTAGTCGCCGCCTCCTGCAACCGTCTGTCGCCCTGCTCGGACGGATTGATCACTGACTCGATGAGGTTCCCCAATGGCGTACCGATCTTGTAGATCCTGACTTCGTCGTGGCGGTCCTCGGATAGCCCCGGATAAACCCCCAGGGCGCGCTTTCGAAGCTCGTCCTTGATGGCCTCCAGAGTACGTGCTGTCAGTCGGTCCCATTTGGCTGCCGTCCTAAGGGAGTGCATCTGGACAACGGCAAGGCCTTCGTCCTGCACCAGATCAGCCAGCTCGTCGAAGCTCTCAATCCGTACGGTGGTCACTGTGCCCTCCTTGTGGGCTGTGCGGGCCCGCCCGGGCCCATTAGCGAGCCAAGTATAGCACTAAATAACGCACTATATAAATTGTTACAGTGCGCTCAGACAGAGCGCTATCCCGACCCTTCCGACTCTCGGCCTGAGCGACCGCATCGCAAGACGTTGAGCTGCCGTCAAGAAAACCTCCGTATTCTTGACTTATGGGGTCTCTCCACGCACACTCTGCATGTCCGCTTGACTTCTGGTAATGAATCTCGGTAAAATTATCTAAGTTATACAACCATGCCATTCGGCGGGTTTCATTACTCATGACCTGCACATGCTGATCGGCTACGCCCGGGTTTCGACCCAAGACCAGAACCTTGACCTCCAGCTGGATGCTCTTCGGGCAGCCGGCTGTGAGAAGCTGTTCCACGACAAGGCCAGTGGCTCTCGGGCTACCCGACCCGGCCTCGACGAGGCACTCGGGTACGCGCGCGCCGGGGATTCCGTCGTGGTCTGGCGGCTCGACCGACTCGGGCGCTCGCTCGTGCACTTAATTAAAGTCGTCTCCGATCTCCAGGAGAGGGGCGTCGGCTTCCGCAGCCTACAGGAATCGATCGACACGACCACCTCCGGCGGAACGCTCATCTTCCACGTCTTCGGCGCCCTGGCTCAGTTCGAGCGAAACCTCATCCAGGAGCGCACCCAGGCAGGGCTCGCCGCTGCCCGAGCCCGCGGTCGCCGTGGCGGCCGCCCTCCGAAGCTCAGCCAGGCCAAGATCGCCCTGCTCTACCGCCTCTACGACGAGCGGGAGCACACCGTGGGCGAGGTCTGCAAGATCATCGGCATCTCCAAGCCCACCCTCTACGCCTATCTCGCCCAGCGAGACGGCGCTCCGGTAAACTCCCCGCGCCGCAAGCGGGTCGTGAAGGCCGTCGGCAGTGCTCAGACTTGACACACGAGGTCTCTTCATGACCAGGAAACCGTGCCCAAGGCAACACCCGCGGCCCGACATCGAGACGGTGCAAGAGACCCTCGGGCACGCGTCGGCTACTGGACTCCAGACTCGTGATACTTATAATCGTCTAGTCGCGTCGGGAGGGGTCGATGTCAGACGTCATGACGCCAGAGCAGCGCAGCCGGCTCATGCGCCGGGTCGGCTCGAAGGACACCAGGCCCGAGAGGGTCATCCGGAGTCTACTCCATACCCTGGGTTACCGGTTCCGCCTTCACCGGAAAGACCTACCAGGCACGCCCGACCTTGTCTTGCCAAAGTACCGGACCGCTATCTTCGTCCATGGATGTTTCTGGCACAGCCATGACTGTCCGAAGGGGGCGCGGCCACAGTCAAACGCCGACTTCTGGGGGAACAAGCTCGATTCCAATCGTCGGCGAGACGCCCGAGTCTGTGTCGAGCTGCAGAAGCGCGGATGGAAAGTTCTTACTCTCTGGGAGTGCCAGTTGTCGGATACAGTGGCCCTGGCGGCACTTGTAAATCGCGAGCTACGAGGGGCAGATGACCTGGACAGTCGTTGATCTCTTCTCCGGGGCGGGGGGCATGAGCTACGGATTCCATATCCACCCCCGGTTCCGCGTCGTTGGAGCAGTCGATGCTCAGCTCGGGAAGCCGAGCAGCCCAGAAGGCTCCCTCGACTGCAACAACAGCTACGCAGCCAATATCGGAGTCTCGCCGACGACAGCCGACCTGCGGCGGTGCTCAGGCGACGAACTCCGTACCCTGTTCGAGGACCGGCTTGGACCTGACGGCCTCGCCGTTCTCTGTGCTTGCCCCCCTTGCACCGGCTTCTCTCGCACGAACCCGAATAACCACCTCGTCGATGATCCTCGCAACTCTTTGGTGGTCAAGACCGTGGAATGGGTCCGCGCGCTGCAGCCGGCCGTCGTCTTGATGGAGAATGCGCGCGAGTTGATATCGGGCAACTTTCGCCACCATTACAACGCCTTGCAACGGGGCCTTGAATCGAGCGGGTATAGCGTCGAAGGGGCAGTCCACCGACTGACGAGGTTCGGGCTGCCCCAGCAGCGGGAGCGGGCCTTGATCGTGGCGGTGCGCACTGATCTTGCGGTGCGCACCCTGGAGGCACTATGGGATGGTTTCCGAGTCGCCCCCGACGCCATCACCGTACGGAGAGCCATCGGCCACCTTCCGTTCGTGTTGGCCGGCTGCTCCCATGTGTCCGATCCTCTGCACGTTTCGCCCCGCCTGAGCCACCCGGCCACGATCCGCCGTATGGAGCTCATGCCCCAGGATGGAGGCTCCTGGGCCGACCTCATCTCTAATCCAGAGGCAGACACGATCCTGACACCGGCGATGCGGCGTTACGTAGCCCAAGGGAAGCTCGGCTCACACCCCGACGTCTATGGCCGCATGCGCTGGGATCGCCCTGCCCCGACCATCAAGCGCGAGTGCGCTCATGTAGGTAACGGCAGATACACGCATCCCGAGCAGGACAGGCTATGCACCGTCCGGGAGATGGCTCTTCTTCAAGGATTCCCGGACGGCTACCGGTTCGTGTCGTCCACGACCTCCAACATGTACCGTCACATCGGCGACGCCGTGCCCCCGCTGATCTCGTACCAGCTTGCCCGGCTGACCGAGTGGATTCTCACGGGTGCCCGCCCTCCAATGACTGATTGCGTGCTTCCCGGAACCTCCCTCCGTCCGGACGATCTTGTTGAGGAAGCGCCAGAAATGAAGCAGTTGGACTTGGCTATGGCCTAGAGGCGCGCGCCGGCGGTCGGATGCGCCACGTCCCGTGAACTTGGCACAGATCCAGCCGCAGATTCCGGATCGTCACCTTCTCCACGCTTCCATCAAGGGTCAGCGTAAACGCGGCCGCCCCATCCAGGACGACGACCGCGGAGGTAGACCCTCGTCCGCTGCGAGGCTTGAAGTCGGCCGCCGAGAGTCCCCTGACGTTCAGCAGGACGGCGACGGGTATCTCAACCAGATCGTAGCGTACATCCCCACCGATCTCGGCGAATGACCGAAGAACTAGAATCCTGTCGTAGGAGCCGAGGTGTTCGGCAATCCGCCGCGAGGCCTCACGGGCGAAGTCCTCCCCCGTTACACAGTCACGTATCCAGGCCGCTTCCATAAGCTTAGAGATAGTCACCGTCAGGCTTGAGATGCCCTGTGCGCCTTCCGTTTTCAACGAGTACTTCACCCCATCGACCAGCACATCCGCGCCAGGGTTCACCTGATTGCTCGTGATCGTTGCTTCCCGGCCCGCCGCCTCTGATGCGTCGCGGAACGCAAACTCGAAAGCCTTCTTCGTCAGCCTCTGTGTATGTGTCGCATGGTACACGAGCAGGCTGTCGCTGAAGTCGTTGACGAACGCCGACGACAGAAGGTCCGAATCCGCGGCAACGGTAGTCTCGATACCCTCTGCAAGCGCCTGGGCCACCCTCAGCAGTTTCTCTAGTTGCCGTAGAGGGAGAGACTCTGCGAGGTCGATCAACTCGGCTACGGATGCCATGAGGGCTACCCATTGCCCAGTTCGTCCAGCCGCTCCGCCTCTTCAAAGAGCGTCGAGAGGGGGACCTTGAGGCCGGCCGCGATCCGGACGAGATTGTCCAGGGCGGGATTGCGCTCTCCGCGCTCGATCGCGCCGAGATAGGTCCGGTGTAGTCCGACGGTCCGGGCAAATCCCTCCTGGCTTTGGCCAAGAGCCTCGCGGCGCAGGCGGATGGCTTGTCCGAGGGTCTTGCGAAGAGTGGGGTGCGTCACGATTGGATGGTGCGCCAACGATGCTTATAGGTCTACAGACTATGAGTAGCATCCTGGCGCGACTGCTGTTCTGCAGGTGCTTTCTCCTCGTCTCTTGCCGCAGTCTACAGCCCTGTTGACACCACGGCTGGTGGTGACAGACGACGGCGGATGTATCGAAGGGCAGCCCACGCAGTGGCCAACGTCGCTGCCCCGGCCACCTCGACGACTGGCCGGCGGGCTGCCACGATCCCGCTGCCCTCCCGAATCCTTCCCGACCAATTCCCCGATCTGGCGGTACCCTGTCCGTGGCACAGCCGGCTCCGCTCACAGACCACCATGCTCACATCGTACCGTGCTCACTTTCTAATTTGTTAATATGTTAACTTGCTACCATTGCAGTACCCTCACATCTGACGGCCGCCCAGGGTTGGCCAGCTGGGACGGGCTCAACGACACCGCCCTTGACATCCTCCTCTCCCGTTTGGTAGAATGTCCTCAGTTGTCCTTGTTTGTTCAAGATTCGGCGACCAGAAGGCCCGTAAGAGGACAATAACAATGACCATGTCCAAACTAATGTCCACCCAGGAGGTGGCCGACTACCTGAACGTCGACCGCAAGACGGTTCTGCGCTACTTGCAGAGCGGCCGGCTTCAAGGGAGTAAGCTCGGGCGCGAGTATCGAATCCCCGAGGACGCCGTCAGGCAGCTCGTCCAGCCGGCTAGCTCCGATCGGACGGGTGAGGCCACGGTGATCGCGCTTGCCAACCAGAAGGGCGGCGTTGCCAAGAGCACGTCGGTCTTCAACCTCGCGGCCGCGCTCCATCGCCTTGGACACTCGGTGCTCATGATCGACATGGATCCCCAGGCCTCCCTCTCAATCACGGCGGGAATCGATGTCGGCCGGCTCAAGACCAGTATCTACAACCTGCTCATCGAAACCGGGCTTAATCCCAAAGACGCCATCTTGAAGACCCTGGCCGGGCCCGACATCATTCCGTCCACGATCGACCTGTCAGGGGCCGAGCTTGAGCTAGACCGCCAGTTCCGGCCCGCAGAGGTACTCAAGGCTGTCATCGCAGACATCCGGCCAGACTACGACTTCATCCTTATCGACTGCCCGCCATCGCTTGGCAACCTCACCCTCAACGGTCTCGCCGCTGCGGACGAGGTCATTATCCCGATCCAGTGCGAGTTCCTGGCCACACGCGGCCTGGCACTGCTCCTGAAGACAGTCGAGAAGATCAAGCAGCGGATCAATCGCTCGATCCGGGTCACCTGGATTCTGCCCACCATGTACCACGAGCGGACGGTTCACGCCCGAGAAGTCCTGGAGGAGTTGCAGGCCAACTTCCCCGGCCAGGTCTTCTCGCCGCCGATCAAGCACACTGTCAAGGTCAAGGAGTCGCCCGCAGCGGGAATGTCCATCCTCGACTACGACCCCGAGGGGGATGTCGCCCTTGCGTACATGGCCCTAGCAAAGGAGGTGAGCGGCGATGCCTAGGCAGAAGCGCCCTTCCATGAAGGGTCGTGGGGCAGAGATCTTCTTCGCCGGCGACGCGGAGTCCGAGGCGGCAACAGTTGATCCCGCACTCACAGAGGATCTCGACCGGCTCCCCGACGACGAGCTGCTGGTATTCGAGGCAGCTCTGGAGATGCTCAAACGGCCCGCCGACCAGCAAATCGGGCCGCGTCTGGCCTCTGAGGAACTCGAAACGATCACCGACCTAGCCTACGAGGCACGCAAGACCTACGGTGTCAGGCTCACCCAGCAGGACATTGTCCGCCTGGGAGTCACGTGGCTGATCGCCAATTACAGAGAGCGGCAGGAGACGAGCGTGCTGGGCCTGTTCATGCGCAGCCGCAAGGAGCAGGAGGTGTCGACCGATTCGTGAGGATGGTTATTTGTTAACACGTGAGCATCCTAGGATGTTACCGTGTTAGTGAGTCGTCATGCTCACGAGTTAAAAGAGAACAGCCGGCAGCAACCCCTGGCGGGGAGTCCACCGACCGCTCTTCACTGGTCATGAAGACTGTAGCGGATTCGCCCGTCTTGGCCAAGCCGGCTGGAGACGGGTTTATTATGTCAAAATACAACACAGGCGGTCAGAGCAAGACCTTCGCAGGTTTCTCTGGCCCCAGCTATACCCAGGTACCGGACGCACTCTTCGACGAGCTACTTCCCGTGCTGTCCGGCGCCGAACTCAAGGTGCTCCTGTACGTCATCCGGCGCACCTTCGGCTTCAAGCGCGAGGCGGATACCATCAGTCTCGCCCAGATGGTCAACGGGATCGTCAAGCGCGACGGAACGCGGCTCGACTACGGAGCCGGGGTCAGCAAGAAGTCTTTGCTGGTGGCCTTGCGCAGCCTCGAAGAGCGGCAAATCCTCTTCATCGAGCGCCGGCGGAGCGCGGAGCGTGGGGATGAGGCGTCCCTCTACCGGCTCAACGTCGTGGACGAGGCTACCCGTGGTGTAAAAACTTCCCCAGGGGGAGGCGCGAAATTACACCAGGGGGGTGGTGCAGGTTCTTCCCCAGGGGGGGAGGCGCGAAATTCCCCCACACAAGAGACAGTAGAACAAGAAACAGAAAGACAAGAGACAGATTTCGAAATTTCGAATATTCGAAAGGTTCAACCTGAGGAAGAGGCAGGGCAACGAGCAAGTTCTCCGAGAGCCTCGTCCCGCGCCGGCCAGTCCGCCAACGGCGATTCCTCACAACCAGAGGCTATCGGGGCCGTTCTGGAGCGGAGAGGGAAATCCCCTCATCCCAACACGGCACGTGATGAGGTACTGGACGAGGATTACCAACGGATTCAGGACTACATCGAAGACCGAGCCAGGGAGTTCAACGACACCGCCCCGCTCAAGTCCTCCACAACCCGCGCATGGCGCCTCTACCAACGGTCAGGGCTGTCGGTCGAGGAGTTCGTGAGCCGCATCTACCAGGCTCGCTCGCTCACACAGGAGGGGACAGCCCGCATCACCAAACAGGCCGAAGACCCTGAGTACAGGGTCAAACGGAAGACCAAGATGGCCTACTTCTTCGCGGTCTTAGAGGATCTTCTGGGTCTGTCCAACCGGCCACGAGAGGCCCAGCAGAAGTCAAAGCCAGCGCCTCAGCCCACGTCAGGGCGAAGGCACGATTCGGAGGGGAAGTACGGGGCGTACATCGAGACGTGATTCGTGTAGTCAGAATGGCTATGCGAAGAAGTGGATGAAGAGGATTCCATGCCGAGACCGGATGAGGAAAGCACAGTCGTCCAGCCCCACGAGATCGTGGAGGTGCCCTTCTATGACCAGGACGTGCTAGCAGCCGTTGTCGATCCAACCCAGCCCGTCGGTCGAGCGGTCTACATCCCCGTCCGCCCGCTTTGCGAGGGCCTGGGCTTGAACTGGTCAGGCCAACAGCAGCGCATCCGGCGCGACCCCGTCCTCTCCCGGCACGCGGAGATCGTATGCGTTACGCATACAAACCCCGCCGGCGGCAACCCGAACATGCTCTGCCTGCCGCTCGACCGAGTCAACGGCTGGCTGTTCGGCCTCAACGCCGCCCGTGTCAAGGAAGAAGCCCGCGACCAGGTCATCCGCTACCAGGAGGAGCTGTACGACGCCATCTTCGACTACTGCGCACGGAGAGCGGGCCAGCTACTCAGCCGCGGCACCCTGGCGCTGCCAGCTGACCTCGATGCCGCCCAACTAGCCCAGGACATCCGCGAGACGCGCGTCGGCGTTGACGGCATGCTCGACTTCCTCTGGCGCCGGATGCGCCACGACGATGTTGTGCGCAAGCTCCTTGAGATGGTGCGCCTCGACATTCACGAGGTCGGAGGCCTCCTAGAGGAGGGGGACACCATCACCGAGCGCCAGCGGCAGACCCTCTACCAACTGGGACTTGAGGTCGCGGCGCTCCTCGGCCAAGCGGGCGAGGCCCAGAACACCTTCGCCATCGTGTTCGGCGGCCTCAAGAAGCGCTTCGGGCTCGGAAAGAAGCAGACGTACCGGGAGATCAAGCGCGACGACTACCGAGCGGCCTATGACTTCCTGGCCAACTGGAAGCTGGACGCACAGCGTCGCATACGGGAGCATGGCGAGGAGCCGTGTATTCTGTAGCCGGATCTCCGGTCGCTGCACTGTCCCGCTCTCCAACTGCCGTAGTGGCCGGGGCTAGCGGCGAGCCGGGTATGGCCTCCCCCCGATCCCTCACCCAGCGTCTCCTGGCGCCCCAGTTGGTCTCTGTGGAGTAGATTTGACCGCCAACGACACAGATTGTATCCTTATGAAAGAGTATCTCCGGGCGTCTCGCCCTTAAGCTAGGAGGTTCTGTCATGACCAAGCCTGATGTGAAGCCCCGCCCAGAAAGCGCCTCGACGAATTGGGAGACCCAGCTCAAGACGTCGAAGGGCACCGTATCTATCAAGCGGTCGAAGAAGTCCGCTCCTTACGCGATCCAGCAGAACGCCTGAGCCCTCAAAGCGCGCCCTATCCCGTGGCCAAGTATGCTCTGTCCCCACTGGCCACAATTAGTCGTGAGGGCCCAGACGAGGCCATTGTAATCCTTGCAGGGTCGGGGTTCGACAGACAACGGGTGGAGATTGAGGGCCAAGGAGAAGGGGCTTCGGCGCTCGTTTCCTGGATACTGGCACAGTCGTCCCCTAGGTCGCATGACGAGCTGGTCAACGCTCTTGCCTCCGCGCTCGAACTGCCTTCCGGTGAAATGTCGGATGTAGTGGATCAACTCATCGAAGCTCATATACTGGTCGACGCCGACTTCGCCGACGAGATGGGTTGCCGACTCCGTCACTGGGCGATCCTCGGTTGGGATGATGCGGCGTTATACCACTATTCCACCTTCGGGCAACCATTCGATCCAGACACGCTTGGTGACGTCAGCTACGAAGAATATTACCAGTCCATTCTTGAGGATCTCTCTACTGCCGGCCCCCAACCCCCAGCCCTAAAACCTACAGTGCCATCACAGGTGGAAATCCACCCAAACAGTGCCTCGGTAAAGAATGTAACCTTCACCGAGGTTCTCGGGCGTACTGCACCGATTAATCACTTTGGCCAGCAAGGAATAGGGTTGGCTGAATTGCAGTCCGTTCTGATTGAGGCGTTTCAGGCGCAACGGATCATTGGCGGCACTCTGGGAGATCATCTTCTCAAGGCATATCCGTCTGGGGGGGCTCGACATCCGCTAGAGCTTTATGTAGTCGCTAAATCTGTATCGGGGCTTCCAACCGCCGCTTACCACTTCGATGCTGTGAGCGGAACCTTGAGACAACTTATGGACAGCGATGCGGTTGCGGGTATTGATGACGCCTGCTTCGGTAAAGGAGGAATAGTCACCGCGTCCGCCGTACTTGTAATTTCTTGCCGGTGGCTTCGGCACAACTGGAAGTATCGCTACTCGCGCTCTTACCGAATGGTATTACTAGAACTAGGTCACGCTATCCAAGCCATCCATTTGTCGGCCCGAGCCGGCGGGCTCGGAGTTTACCACTGTCCCTCCATCAACGATGCTGCACTTCTCCATCTGCTCGGTCTAACAGACGATTGCGCGGAAGGACCGATGTACGCACTAGGTATCGGCGTGGGCGGCATCCGATAATGACTCACTCGCTGGCTGGAAGCAAATTACTGCACACACAGCCCAACCTCTCTGTCCGCAGGTCATTTGACGATAGTGGTCTTCAAGTGACCTGGGGAGAGGGCTCTGAGCGCGAGGAGCTTATCACGGACTCCCCGGATCTCGCCGGGTGCTTGGCGACCATGCCCGACCAGATATCGGCTGACCTCGCTACCTCAAGGTTCATTGCAGAAATGGGCTTGGATGCCGACGCGGCCGCAAATCTCGTTCACCAACTCGTCAACTACGGTTATTGGTCACTGGAACCCAAGAGGCTGACGCAAGGCGAACTGCGTTGGCGTGATGTTGAATGGAACGACGCCCTGGACTTCCACAGGGCCACCCGCAACATGATCTGGAGTCACGACTACTCTGGAAATCCTAAGGTCATGACGCGGTATCATGTCCAGTTTAATGTCCAGCCGGACAGCGACCCGCCGACACGGTACTCGCCAAACGTCTTGGCTACGGTCGTAATGCCGAAACCTGCATCGTTGGACGTGGATTTCCGACAGATCGTACAAAAACGAAGGACTGCGCGCGACTTCCGCAACACTTCACTAACCCTCCAGGATCTTTCGACGTTGCTTGCGTGGACGTTCAAGCCTCAGCACCCAACAGAGCGTCCCCAATTCTACACATCGCAGTCTTACAGTCAGGGGGCTCCATTCGCGGCTTTCGTTATCACCGGCGGTAAGGGCGCGCCTCCCGAACTCGAACGAGACTTCGCCGTATACCACTATGCACCTGAACAGCACCAGCTCGGGTTGGTGAGGAAGCCAGAGAACCTCGATCGGTTCAGTGCATTGCTGTGGCGACAATCCTATGTAGATCATGCGCCGGTCATGCTGGTGATCTGTGTCGACTGGTCGCAGTTCAGTTGGAAGTATCGGTTCTCGCGCGCATATCGATTTGTCTATACAGAGTGCGGAGCCTTCATGCATACGGCATTGCTCGTCGGGACGGCCCTGGGACTAAAGGCATTTCAGACACCAGCGATCGACGATCAACGCATGTGCGAAACGCTTGCTATTTCAGATCACGAAATTGGGCCGATCTATATGGCCGTATTTGGCCATTCCTAACGATAACGTGCACTCGCCACGATCATATGCAAGACGTGCTGCTGGAAGCCTATCCTCCCAATAACCGCGCGTCTTGTGTTATGACTGGCCCCGCCCCGCCGCCCAAGCTGCAACGAAAGGGTGTCTCTGTGGGGCGCAGTCAGGCAACGAACACTTGACATAATCTTTCATTCCTGATACACTATTACGTGTTATTCATGGCCCTGCCGACCTGCCCGGCGGGCCTTTTTCATGTCTATGAGCGAGCAAGTAAGGCCAGAAGGCGCCCCCCGGTATCAGGGGTGGGCCAACTACCCAACCTGGGCAGTTCACCTCTGGCTTGCCAACGACGAGATGAGCTACCTCGCCAGCCAGGACATTCTCGCCCGAGCCGCATCAGCTCGTGATGGGGGAGAGGCCCTCCGGGAATGGATCGAGGGCGATAGCCCGCTGGAAGGGGCGAGTATGTACGCCGACATCCTCGGCTGGGCCCTCCAGATCGTCGACTGGGATGCCGTCTCGCGAGCAATCGGGCCTGACGATTGGGACGATACCGACCCACCGGCAATCGCCCTGACCTAAGTCGTTATCAGTTCAACCACCCCACTTGGAGCACGATCAAGGACAGACACCAGTACCCGATCTTCGCGCGGCAAGGGCCGCGCACAGCCTCTACCGGAACCGCCAGCACCTAGAGCGCGTGCTTGAGCGCATAGATCGCGCGAGTGCTGTGTTGGAGACCTCGCTGGCCCTCTTGGGCCAGACCAGTGCCGTCTTCGGGCTCTACGAGGTCGTCATGGCCGACGAGAGAGAGCTGCTCCTTTTCCAGCGCCCAGAGATCGACGGCCGCCAACTCCCGCTTCCTGACCCGGCGCTTGGGCCTGCCGTACCGCCGGCGATTGAAGACCTGACCCCCGAGCAAGTCGCGCTCATAGACCGCGCAGAGGCCGGCGATCTGCCGTGCCCGCACTGCGGCTCGCCGCTGACTGGCGAGCCCATTCAAGTCCTTGACGAGGTCACCGTGCGGCTTCGCTGCCCGGGCGGGTGGTGCAGCTTCGAGGAGATCTGACCCATCGACGTATGGAACGTGAGCAGCCCGGCGCCAATCCAATCCAGCCCTACGCTGAGCAGACATCCTTCCTCACGCCCGACGACGTCGAGATGTTGTCCATGATGCGCCGGTTCATGGCCGAAGCGTCGCGGCTATACGAGGTGCGCACCGGCCGCGACCTCCGCGAGCCTGTCATCATCAGCCAGCCCTCCGACGTGTACGAGTTACTCCGTCTCGAGATGGCGGAGCTTGAGCAGGAGCAGCTCCGCACCGTCAACGTCGATGTCCGCCACCAGGTGTTGTCCATGCCGTTGGTGTATCAGGGCACGGTCAGCGGGACGACGATCCGCGTCGCCGAGGTGTTCCGACCGGCCATCATCTCAAATGCCTCCGGGCTCGTCGTCGCCCACAACCACCCATCCGGCGACCCGACGCCAAGCTCGAACGACGTCGCCCTGACCCGGCAGCTGCGCGCCGCCGGGAAACTGCTGGACATAGAACTCCTGGATCACATCATCATCGGCCGCGGTCGCTTCGTGAGCTTGCGCGAGCGTGGCGCCGGCTTCGACCTCTGACCGCTCGGTCGGCGGTGTCCCCGATCGCCACAGCGGCCCCCACGACGTCTGCAACTCCCGGAATCACCATCCGTATAATGCTGATGTCCGCTCCTCCTCGGACAACAGGACGCACGCGAGAGCCTCGGAGCGGAGCAGCGATTCGGAAGGAGCCCGCCCTGGGCGGGACTGCCGGCTGCAGGCGTGCGGCACCTTGTCCCGCATCTCGCGATGCTCCCCGCATGGGGACACCCTCTCGATTACCCTCGGGAGGTGCGGGATGCGACAGGAGGATCTTCGAGCAGGGCGGCGGCAGACGGGCCTTCGTGACAGGTGGGGGTCGAGACCGATTTCGATCGACACCATCGTGTCCATCATTGCGATCATCGTGACTCTCATCGAGATCGCCGTGACCATCTGGGCCAACGGCTGCTGACCGCCAGGCAAGGCGGCCTTCACGGGCCGTCTTCGCCGTTCTGTTCACAAAATCCCAACGACCACGCCCCCTGTCGCAGCCCCTGTCGCAACTAGCCGAAAGCCCTGTTGTAACCCCTGTCGCCCGAACGACAGGGGTAGGCGTGTCCAATAGCGTCCTCAGAAGGACGGGGCGCATTTCTGCCGGCTTGGGCATCGAGCCCTTCGCCGGCAGCAGGGGAGGAAGGCTCGTCCTCCTCACCCACCCGCTCAATGGCGCCTACAGCAGCGCCATTTCGGGGCAGGATCGTCGAACGAGGCGCCGTCGGGCTCTTCGCCATCCGCCCCACCAGGCCACCTTCGGTGGCCGAATCTGTCGGCCTATCGGCCGCCCTCTTCAATGGTGTGGGGCGTCTGTCGCGAGCCCGACCACCCCCACTCTCCGCAGGTGTCACCCGTCCTTCTCGACTCCGCCCGCTTCGCGGCCTTCGTCGACCGATGCTTGCCCGGCGGCTCACGATGGCTGTGGCCATCGCTTGCCTTGTGCTCGCATCTGAAGTCCGGGGCCCCGACACCTGTTCCCTCGCTTCGCTCGGCGGTACGCTCCGGCGGCTTCATCTTCTTGTCGAAGCTGTCGCCGTCGCTGAGTGGGGGTGGTCGGGCTCGCTGCGCTCGACGTTCGCCTTCGGCTCACTCCCGACGGCGCGCTCGCTTCGCTCGCTAGGCAGCGGGGGGATTCCTCCCCTGACCCCTCCTCCCCCCGCTGCTCCCTCGCTCCGGCCAAAAGGGCCTGCGCTCGGGTTGCCACCGCAACGACTATCGCACGGCCGTCGTGTGCCATCAACCGACCGCACATCGACTCTCTTCCCATGTACCCGGTGAGCATGACGACTCACTAACACGGTAACATCCTAGGATGCCCACGTGTTAACAAATAACCATCCTCACGAATCGGTCGACACCTCCTGCTCCTTGCGGCTGCGCATGAACAGGCCCAGCACGCTCGTCTCCTGGCCACGAAGCGACCTTCACTGGACTGTGCCATGGGCAGCTTACCCGCCGACCCGCCGCGTCAAGGCTCTCCGCTGCGCTCCGATCCTGCGGACTCGCCTTCGGCTCGGCCTTGACACGCCGGGCATGCGGCGGGTGCCCCTGGGTAGGCACAGCCAGTTAGCCATTGCCACCCAAAGGAGGTGAACACCATGACCGATTCCCAGCACTCAACCCAGCCGCGACCGCTCTTTTCTCTGGGCAGGATCGTCGCAACGCCCGGTGCCCTTGAGGCGCTTGAGCGCGTCGGCAAGTCCCCCGCGGACATCCTCGCTCGCCACCAGCGCGGCGATTGGGGCGACCTCACTGACGACGACCGGCGCGAGAACGAATTCTCCCTCGGCCGCCATCTCCGCCTGTTCTCCGCCTACCACCTCGATCGGGACGTGAAGATCTGGATCATCACCGAAGCCGACCGATCGGCCACTACGATTCTTCTGCCCTCCGACTATTGAGCACCGCGACGCTCCCCAGGGTGCCACACGGCGCCCTGGGTTTCCCTCTCCGCCCAGGCCAGGTCAGTGTGTCCATTGCCCTGCCTGCTTTCCCAGTGTATCCGCCGACCCGGTGTGTCAAGCGCTCTCCGCTGCGCTCCGCTCCTCCGGACTCGCCTTCGGCTCGGCCTTGACACACCGGGCATGCGGCGGATGGTCTACCTGGGCCAGCAGGGCAAAGTGGTTATCAGTTCGCCTTGCGGGAGAAGGGAGGTGACGAACGATGTATACGATACGAAGAGCGCCCCAGCCGATGAGCTGCGACGCCTGCGGCGCGGAGATCGCGCCCGGCGTTGCTTTCGGGGTGTCCGAGAAGGGCAGCCTGGTGCATTGTGGCCAATGCGCCATCCGCTTCGGAGCGCAGGAGCTTCGCGCGTGCGTCGAGAGCATTCGAGACCGCGTTCGCCGCGTGTCGTAGTCCGCGACAGGTACGGTCATCGGGGGAGCAATCCCCCGGTGGCCCATTTCTATTTTAACAGCCGCGGCCGCCGGATTCAACGGGACTTGCGGCCTGACGGCCGCTGCCGGCCCTATGACGATGCCTGGGCCGAGATCGTCTTCTCCCGCACCAAGCGAAGACCGTTCAGCATGCTCGGATTGGCTGGGTGGGAGTACGCCCGCTGCCAGGCGGGCCATACCGCCCCTGGTTGCGCCCAGTTCGACCCGCGCTGCACACGCAACACGTCGCCGCCGGCGTCTGCGACCTCCCGGCCGTCATTCTCGTCATAGGGGTAGCCGTACCGCTCGGGATCATCGGCGTCACCGATCGCTGACGAAGTCCACTCCAGCACGTTGCCAATCAGATCGGCGATGCCTTCAGGCGTGTCCCCGGCCGGGAAGACGCCAACGGGGCTTGGCCGGCGCACGTGCGTGGCGGGGGTATTGCCGGCCCATGCCCGCCATGTCTCCCCCCAGGGATAGTCCCGACCGTCGAGTCCGCGGGCCGCTGCCTCCCACTCGGGCTCTGTGGGGAGGCGGTACTTGTCGCCAGTCTGCTCAGACAGCCAATTGCAGTATGCACGCGCTTCGTACCAGGTGAGACCCGCGACGGGGAACGAGGGCTCGGCGAACACGGGGTCGCCCCAGAGGCGCGGCAGATACTGCTTCTTCTCGGGGAACTGCTCTTCGAGAACGACCTCGAACTCCTCTGCGGGCAGCTGCACCCATTCTTGCCAGTTGCCGTAAGCCTCCTCCTCCAACCCACCCTCGGCGTACATCTGATCGAGCAGACCTGGGGTGGTTTGAAAGAGTCGGTGCCAGTACCGCCTGTTGTACCGAGATCCATCGGCGGTGCCTGTTCCGGCTTGCCAGCGCCTTCCGGGCTCTGTGTCCCACCAGCGTGCTCCCGGGTCCCGATAGGCATCCGCCTTGATGAAGAGTGCCCACTCGGCACGGGTGACGAGGAACTGAGCGATCTCGAACTCCTCGATCCACACCTTGTGCCGCGGGCAGTGGCTACGGTCCTCAGGCTGGTCAAGGGCACGAATCGTCTCGTTGCTCCCCAGGGTGTACCACCCCGCCGGGATGGGAATGAACGGGGGCAGCAGGCACGGCCCGTGCGGTCCAAGCCGCCGCTCCAGGCGCGGATCACCCAGGCGGCCGAGGACGATGCCGGCATGTATCCGTTCTCGCGGATCACCGCCGATATCCCGCGACCTCGCGGCCAGACGTCCCGTCACGGCCTGAAGTGTCGCAGCCGACACACGCCCGCGCACCTCCGCCTGCATGAGGCACTCAGCCGCCAGCACAAGGTTCTGCTCGGCAAGGCCAACCACGAAGTCGTCCGCCTGCGAAGACATGGCGCTGGCGAAGCGCATCGTTTCCGCCCACCTGGGCTCCAGGAGCAAGGGCAACGGATCGGCGGGCGATAGGGCTCCGAGCGCCTCGTCGAGGTCTGGCAGCGCCTCGCCAAGCCTCCACGCCTGACGGGCCAGTTCTGGCTGTGGCACTCGCGCAAGCTCGCGCCCGGCGAAGTACTCCTGCACAAGGGGGTGAGCGAAGGCCACCTCATCGCCCTTCCTGTCCCATTCGAGCACGCCCAGGTCGCGGCCCGCCTCAAGAACCCTCCTGGCCCGATCTTCCCCGAGCCTATCCCGCATACGTGAGCGCGGGATCGAGAACCCGTGGCGACGCATTTCAAAGGCCAGAGTCACGAGGTCAGGGAAGAGGGTGCCCAAGTCGGGCAGTTCCCAATCCGACGCATACACTGCTGGATCGTCAAGCTGCTCTGCCGGGGGATGGCGGTCGCTGGGACTCGTCCCCGCAGATCCCAGGACGTTCGGGTTGCCGCGCTCGACCTCGCGGCGGGCCAGTTTCCGGACAAGGCCAGTGAACAACGCCGCCCGGCCTCGAATTGGATGACCGAACTTATCCGACTGGTCGATGTAGAGCCTGGCGAAGTACGGCGTGCGCAACAATTCCGAGAGGCCTTGGCGATTCGCCTCCTCCCAGATTGCCCGACCTGTCATGGGGCGGTACGCAAGTAGGATGCCCAGGACGGCCTCGTCGTCCAACCGCCCGATGCGCACCTGTGCCACGCGCAAGGTCGCTGTCGAGATGGCGTCGGCATCCTCGGCGCGCCGGCAGCTGATCGCGACCCGGCTCCGGCCCGTCTCGTCAAACGTGGTGAGGTACTGCCGCCACCGCTCCCTCTGCCGTTCGTACTCGTCGGCCGTCCCATACCCGATCTCATTCAGCCCATCGAGCAGCAGCACGACATCCCCTCGGTCGAGGAGGTCCTCCAAGGGCGGGAGGTCTGGGTATGCGGCAGCCCAGCGCCGGCTGAGCCACTCTTCAGGGTCTGCCTTTTCAGCCCCGCCCTGGTCATCACGGTAGTCGCGCAGGCGCACGTAGTACGTGAGCGGCGCCTCTTCTCGAAGCCCCCGCGCGGCCGTGCCCAGCTCGTAATGTCGCAAGAGCGTGCTCTTTCCGGCGCCGCTGGCCCCGACGAGCACGATCACCTGGCCACCCGGCCTCGCGAATGCGTCGTCGAGTGTAGCCGGCGGGTCGTTTACGGCTCGCCACTGCCCATACATGGAATCGCCGCGCTCGTCGAGCATGAGCGCCATGTTCACGAAGCGTTGATCCAGCCGGTAGCGTGGGTGAGCCCACGCGGCAAAGCGGGACAGCTGATAGTTTTCAAGGCTTTGCACCGGCCCGTAGGTCAGTTGGTCCAGCTCCTGCTCCCCCAGGCCCCCTACAGTTCCACTGGACAGGATGTGCTGCCTGAGGCGGGTCCAGAGATCGCCCCTGCCATCCGGCTCCCGCGATACACGGTACGAGCCATGCCCTTCCCCCATCACCCGCGTCAATCGCATGGCACCCTCGCCGCGACCGATTGACTTCCGCGCCTTCCGCTCTTCCAGGTCCAACAGCTGGGCCAGCTGCTTGAAGCAATTCTCCCGGTAGTTCCAGGTCGTCTTCGGGTCGACGCTGAGCCTCTCGGCCACCTCGCCGACCTCCTTCCTTGCGACAAAGGCGGTCAGGTAGATCGCGTACAGGCACGCCCACTCCCGGCGCGGCGGCTCTTGGTTCGAGCTGCTCAGGGCTTCTGAGAGGACATCATTCTCCAGGGCGAAGTTGAGCTGGTCATAGGGAACTCGCCCGGCCGACAGCCTTTCCCAGGCCAACTCCTGGAAGATGCGGGCGAGGTACTCCACTCGCGTAGCGAGGTCCTCCGTGGTCACAACGCCTTCGCGCAGCAGGCGCAGCGTAACCGCGTCGGAAGCAACGAGCGGGCTCCCCCAGATGCCCTGCCCAAGCCCCGGCACCGCGTGTACGGCTTCCCTGACGAGGGAAACCCGCCCGCCCTTCTCGTCTTGTCTCGCGCGACGGCTCATGCTCCTCGAATCTCCCGCACCCCAAGTGACCCTGGCGGCCGTGCCGACACAGGCACGCCCAAACCGTTCCCGAATCCTTCCCGACCAATTCCCCGATTTGGCGGTACCCTGTCCGTGGGCCTACCCATCGTCCACCGGCTATCGGCACCGCCGGGCGCTGAATGATACGGGTGCCTCGCTCATCAGAGGAAAGGACGCCGAACATGCAAACCGACTTGGCCCCTCTGCTCCGGCAGATGACCATGAGCCAGACCCAGTACCCACTCGCCCAGGGCCCGCGCACAGAGCTTGCACGGGCCCTGGAACGGGCCGCTGCCACCTCCCAGGCCTTCCAGTACGCGATGGACGAGATGAGCAATCTCTACGGCTATGCCTACTGGAAGGCGCTGAACTCCGTGGCTGGAACGGCTCTCCTGCGCCAGGTCGCTGCCGCTCAGGGGCTCCTCACGCCGGAGATCGACCGCCAGTTCGCCACCATGACCCAGAACTACCTCCGAGACATCGACGGTGCCCGCTATGCCGCCAGCCATCACCTGCTGCAACTCGCCAACGACATTGCTGCCGGCCAGGTCAGCCCCGACAGCCTGCGCGACCGCCTGAACCGCCTCCTCCAGGGATAGGAGCCTTCCATGGACTGCGAAACCATCTGGCAGGTCGTCATTTCGACGCCGGCCCCCGCCCCCATTCGCTACGCTGTGCCGCCCCAGGCTGCCGTGAGCTATGCCGCCGCCTCGTCTCCGGGCGGCCTCGACGTCCTTGTCGGCCTCGTCGTCTTGGCGGTGGGGCTCGCCCTGTTCTTGGGCTTCGTTGCCTTCTGCCTATGGGTGGCATGGTGTGTGATCGACTTCCTCTTCAACGACGCTCCCGCTCCGTCCACCACCATGTCCTCGGTCTCCCGTGATGCCCGCCACCAGATCGACGGGCTCTCTGAGTCGTACGTGCGGTCGGCTGCTCGTCTGTTCTTCGGGAGATAGCAGATGACTACGAGGCATCCGACGGCAACGGAGACACTGCCGGCAATGGCACGCGCCTACGGCCGGCTCAGGGCGTGGGAGATGGCCGCCACGACCGTTGCGTTGCTCGGCTACGTCCCCGAGGAAGTCCGGGCACCGGCCACACGTGCGTGCCAGGCTTTCCTCTCGGACTTCTTCGCCGAAATGTCAGCACTTCTCGCTGAACTGAACAACTCTCCTGCCGGTGTGGAGCAACACCAATGAACGACTTGCAGACCAGATACCGGCCCACCCAGATCGAGCCCACCTCCGACCAGCTCGCGCGCGTTGTCGATGAGTACGCGCTTCAGACGGAAGTCGCCGGCGCGCAACACGCCAAGAGCATGTACTGCATGCGCCTCATCGTCGACCTCAACAAGCACGCGTATCTCACGACCAGGGAGGCCATGGACTGGCTCGTTCTGCTCGACACGACCGTGGAGTATCCCACTCCGTACGACGAGATGTGGCGGCAGTTCCGGGACAACCTGTTCAGCGACTTCTACGACTTCATGCTCAAGGCAAACCGACTCGCGGCCAAGAACATCCTCCTAGAGGTCGATCGCACGCTGTATATGCCACCGATCCCGCCTAAGCGGCCCGGCCTTATGGCCCGCCTCTTGGCGGCCCTCACCGGGCGGAGCCCAACATGACCAGTTCATCCTTCGAGCGCATCTGGAACGAGCGGCTCTTCGTCTACGACCCGTCAAAGGCCCTCGAACGACAGATGCCCTGTCCGTTCGCCACAGCCTTCCAGGCCTGGGTCGACAACCTCTTCGAGAAGCACCTCGACGGGGCCGATCGCGTCCGGCTCAATCAGCTCAAGCTCCTCGTACAGGACAAGTTCTTCGAGCTTCGGACGCACCTGCCTAACGAACATCGCAATGACGACGGCCGAGACCCCGATCATCCGTGCGTCTTCTCGGTCTTCGAGCGGTCGATCGCCCTACTCCACGAGCACGAGCTCAACCTGGAGCCCCCTCCCCTCACACACCCTGCACAACCGGCTCTACCCCCGAAGACGCCCAAGAAGCGGCGTGGGCGCCTGGACGAGTTGCTCTTCGGCGACGAAGACCCGGAGTTTGGCTCGTGACGTCCCCCGGCCCCGCGCAAGAAGCCGGGCTCGCCCAAGCCCCTAGGCGTAGGCGGTCCGCCAGCCCGACATCCGGGGCGGCCAGTGTCTGGCTACCTCCCGAAGTGCTCCAGGGGCGCCTGACGGTCGCAGACAGTGACCTGGATCGCGGGCTCTTCGTCAGAGCAGGCTCTGGGAGCGGGAAGTCGGTCTTCCTGGGGCGGATCGTCTGCTTCCAGCACTTCCTCCGAGGCATCCCCCAGGTCATCATCGACCCCATGGGCGCCCTTGCAGAGAACCTGTTCCTACAAGTCGCTCTCCTGCCGATCGACGTGCGCGAGCGCCTGTGGCCACGGCTGATCTACATCGATATGTCTGGCAAGGGAGACCGCGTTGTGCCCTTCCCGCTCTTGTTCCGGATGCCCGACGAGAGCCTAACGGATGTCGCGGATCGCTTCTTGGAGGCTCTGCGCAAGATTGACCCTCACCTGCAGGGGGCATCCATTCAGGGCTGGAACGCGCTCGTCCGCATCGGGCGGCCGGTATTGATGGTGTTGGCCGCCATCGACAAGCCAGTTTCCGCCGCCGAACATCTCCTGCGGCGCCCAGAATTCTGGCTTGATGAACTCAACGAGATGGCGGAACGCGAGCCAGAGCTTCAACCCGCGGTCGCCTACCTCCGCGACGAGTACGCCCCCCTTCGGCAGGGTGAGCGTCTGGCACTCGCCCGTTCGCTCCTCGTAAAGATCGCGCCATTTGCCCTCGACCCCGTGCTGCGCGATATGTTCTGTACCACCAGGCCCGGCGTAGACCTGGCCAAAGTCGCCGAGGAGCGCCGAACCGTTGTCATCGACCTGCGAGACGAGACCAACGTGGAGCGCCGGCGGTTCAAGACCCGCTGGATATACGAGTGGTTCCTGGCGTACGTCAAGCAACGTGCGCCGGGACATCCCACCCCCTTTGGCTTCACCATCGATGAGTTGACCGAGCTGACCAATCAGGTCAGTCTCGGCCAGGATCTCTTCGCGCGCGACATCGACGCCCTCGTCAACTTCCACGGCAGGAACCGGAAGCTCTTCTTGGCCTTTGCGACCCAGGAGATGTTCGCGCTCTCGCCCGAGACTCAGAAGACGCTCCTCACGATGGGGACACAGGTTCACGGGCTCACCGCTGACATGGAGTCTGCCAAGCAGCTAGCCGAGCAGTTCTTTGCCCTCGACCCCTACCGGGTGAAACGCATCGAGAACGTCTGGGGAAGCGGCGGCCTCGGCGGCTCCGTCGTCGTGGAGGAACGCGAGGCCTTCATGCCGGTCGACGAGCAAGTCCTCCTGGCCGCTCAAGAACTCCTGGCGCTGCGCCCGTTCGAGTTCCTGGTCAAGAAGCGCCACGGCCGTCGCCTGACGAAAATCTCTGCGCGGGCCTTCGTTGACGGTTGGTGGCCCAGCGATCACCCAGAAGCCTTGGCTTACATCCGCCACCACCTTCGCCGGCTGGTCGGCGTTCCCCGCGGTGATCTGATGGGCGCCGACTCATTGCCGCCCAAAACATACCCTGCACTTGGTACAATGGGAGCAACGATCCATGACGCAAGCGACGACACTACATACATCACTGACGCTCAAGACGACGCCGACAACTGGGCGACCCCTCCGCTCTGGTAGCCCGTCGTTCCGGTTGCAGGCCCGCGACCTGGCCGTCATAGATGCCACTCACCGCCTGCGTGTGCTCACCAGCGAGCATGTCGCCGCACTCTACTTCCCGAGTCACAACGGTCGGGCGAGTTCTCAATGTCGCAAGCGCCTCCAGCTGCTCACCGAGGCCGGCTATCTCGATCGGCGCGAGCAACCCCAGACCCGCACCGAGGGCAGGAAGCCCTACCTGTACTTCCTGGCACCCGCCGGGCGACAACTCCTCATTGACGAGGTGGGGCTCGACCCCGAGACCTTGGACTGGAAGCCCTCCTACAACGACGTTCGGTGGCCCTACCTGCGGCACCAACTGGCCATCAACGATGTCTATGTCGCCTTCTCCCTGGCGGCTCCTCGTGCCGGCTGGACGCTCGCATCATGGACAGATGACCGCTTCCTGCGCAAGGCGCACACGGAGCGCGTCCAGATAACCGGCCCTGACGGACACGCCCAGGAGGCGGCCGTGGTGCCAGACGCCCACGCCCGCTTTGAGGTGACCAACCCGCTGTCCGGAGAGACCACGTGGATTCAGTTCTTTGTCGAGTGCGACCTGGCGTCAGAGGTGGTCGCCGCCGCCCGATTGCAGCGGAACAGCTGGCAGCGGAAGATTCGCGCCTACCAAGCCTACTTCCAGTCAGGCGCCATCCACGCCCGCTATCGCACGAATAGCATCCGCGTCCTCACTGTCACGACCAGCCAGTCACGCCTCGCCAACCTCAAGGAGGTCACAGAGGCCGAGGGGGGGCGCAGCCGATACTGGTTCACGACGGCCGCCGACCTTCGACCAGAGACGGCCCTGGCTGCGCCAATCTGGTTCAAGGCGGGCGAGGACGCACCCGTGAGGCTCACACGATGAGCCCGAACGACCGGGTCGACACCGTCGAGCAGGCACGCACGGCCATGGCCGAGGTCTGTCATGTACTCCGAAGGCGTGGAGGGGTCGATCTTGGAGACGGGGGGTGGATCGGACTGACGCTGCAAACCGAGGAGGTGCTCCGCAGGGAAGTCGCGTCTCCCTACTGCCGAAGCCCCCGCGGCTCGGCAACCCACAGCTGGAGCCATGCAGGCGGAGGCACCGTCAAGACCGATTACCGCATCGCCATTCTTCGGGGGCTCTCCCGAACTGACTTCTCAGCCTGCTGCGCCCACGAGCTTGGACACATCTACCAATACCGAGCACACTTCCCTGACTTACCCGTTCTTGTCTCCGAGGGCCTCTGTGAACTCTTCAAGTTCACCTGGTATGCAGCGCAGGGCGCCGAGAGCGCCCTTGAGGCCCTCCGCCGCCTATGGGCCAACCCTGATCCCGTCTATGGGGCTGGCTTCCGATTCGCGTACCCAGCACTATTGGGTCGGACGCTCGTCGGTGTCATGGAGCATGTTGAGCAGCATGGGCATCTTCCGCCGCCGGCGATGGGTGGGGTTACACATGGGTAGTCGCATCACCGAAGGGTGCCCTGAAGCCGCCCTCACGCCGATCGATCCGAGGCGTGGTGACCCGCGTGAGGATCGTCAGCTAGCTCCATCGTCACCAGATAGGGCTCAACCTGGCATCGTGTCCGAAACGCCTTGCTGGGGGCGGCTTCAAGATGCAGGATTCAGTGTATCACATCATGGTTGCCAATTCTTTGGCTCCCTTCGCGCTACCAGATTGGAGGCCACACAATGATCAGGCGTCAGCACGGCAACCTTGCCGGCCTCCTCGTCATCCTCGCACTGATGACAACGGCCTGCTCCTCTGACGGCCCTCGCACCGAGGCGGAACCAGGCGCCGAGCAGCCGGCTCCAGAAGCTCCTGTCGGGTCTGCTTCTGCCTCCGCCTTGGTTGGACAATGGGAAGACACGCATACGATGCCCATCGAGTTTCGTGCCGATGGGGAAGTACACCACGCCCTCTACGGCCCCGGCACGTACCGAATGGAGAGCGATGGCCGGCTTCGAATGGACTTTGGCGCTCAGTCAGTATTCGCCACCTTCACCGTTGACGGTAGCGATACGATTACCATGAAAGATCAATTCATGGGCGAGACATACGTCCTATACCGCAGGGACACGGGGGCGCGAGAGGCGGCGCTCAAGGCCCAGTCCGACGCGGCCCAGGCTGCCGAAGGCGCCACGGCTACGGCTGAAGCCGTCGTTCCGCCTGATTTGATCGGGCGCTGGGAGTCGATTGAAGCATACACCAAACCACTTGATGACGTGACCATCGACATCCGCGCAGATAACACCTTCGGGCTTGAACTGCCCGCCATGTACATCGGTAGACAGGACATGCGGGATGGGAGCTACCAGATCGACAACAGCGATACAAAGTATGGGAATCATGATGGCTCGATGACCCTTCGCTTCTCTGGGGGGCGGAAATCGACGGTTGGATACCGCATTGATCGCGAGAACTACCCCGATTATGGCGACGTGCTCATCTTGTTCCTTGAAGAGATGGGGCTAGAAACGACGTTCCTTAGGCGCGCCGAGTAGAGAGGTTCTCATGCATTCTCGACCATGGGTATTGAGTCGTTCCCACCTGCCAGCTACCAGCAGCCCGGCCGCCCGGTGTCTCGTCGCGGCGATCCCGGCGCTGATGCTCGCTCTGACGTCGTGCCAATCCCCAGAAGCGCCCAACTCAGAAGACAATGAACTTCGGGCAACCATTGTCGCACTTCAGGCAACAGTCGAAGCGGCCAGCCAGCCCCCTCGTTCCACAGAAGTGCCGCGGCCGACGGCAAAGACCGCGGAGGAGCCGCAGCCGGCGAGCGCGCCCGCACCTGAGGTTCTGGAGGTTGGCGAAGCCGCCACAGAGGATGGTTTTAGTCTCCGCCTCGTCAAGGCCGAAACAAATCTGGGCATTGGTGGCGGGGGAATCAATGGTATTGGCCCAGGAATTAAGCTCTTGTTCGATCTAACCAACAATAGCACTGACAATCTTCCCGTCGGATATGGCCAGGAGAACTTTGAGGCCAGCGATAATCTTGACAATCGACTTGACTTCGGATGGGCACACAATGAAAACGGCCTACTGCGTCCAGTGCCGGCGCAACAGGCCATGCTTGATTCTGGGAGTACTATTCGATTGCCGTGGGGGGATTCAAGGAGTGCCATTTTCTACGTGAGTTGTGATATCACCGATCCGGAGATCACTGATGTCTTCGTGACGATACAGAGTCTCGGACGGATATCTCTCGCCACCTTCCGAGTCCGTGTTCCACATTGATCATGTGCTGTCAGAGGCCTAGATCACGTACGCCCGGCCGCACACTATGCAGTGAACTGGCTCGGTCCAGTCCTCGGCTATCTTGATGGGCTCATAGTAGTGACATGGTGGCTCCACCATCACCATGTCTTGCGGCTCAGATATCGGCGCCGGATCGGAGGCATCGCCACCCTCCAGACTAACCGACAGAAGGCCCGTCTTCTCTAGCGCCCTCATGCTGTCTCCCAGCTCGTCCCGAACGCGGCGAGTGACGGCATTCAGCCCGATCTTCTGAACGTATTCGAGTTGCTCTGGCGTCCACCACGAATCAGGAGCGGCAGGCTCGCCGCAGTACGGGCAGTAGTACCGTTCTACCGCCTCTGCGTCCTCCGGCTTGTTGTCTGTATCTCCGTTGAACCACTTGAACTGACGCTCACACGAGGGGCACTCTCGTCGAAGGAAGCCCTCGTCCAATGGCAGCGACACTGAAATCTCCATCTTGTCTCTCCCCTCGCTTACAGAATCGTCAGCAGGTCAGTGTGCGTCACTTCTTCGCCGTCAGGCGTTTTCCCGCGCACCGTCGCGTGGATAGAGATTGGCCCGCCTGCGCTCACCATAGCCGCGGCGCGCTCAAACTGCCCCGCCTGCAACACCATAATTGGATATGATGTGAACATATCAGTGGCGACGTGCCAGTTAACCGCATCCTCTGGAAGCTCTAGTGTGACTTCGTTCAGATCAACATTGCCGTTGTTGTTGATCTCAATTGCATAGTTATGTTGGCCCTTGTCGATAAGCCTCGCCTTGACCGACGCACGTGTCCGCTGTCGCGGTGGCTCAGAAAGGCGGCGACCACGCGGCATTTTAGGAGACGCTAGCGCCTCGTTTATCGCGCTTGTCAATCTCGAATGAAGCGTTTCGATGCTCTGGTTAGGATGATCGTCGTGCCCATAGATGACGGCTCGTAAATGCTGGATGTCGAAGGGGAGATCGTCAGTTGTTGCCGCAACGAGAATGGGGTCGTGAATCCGCCAAGCCCAGCCCATTTCAAAGAACACATTTGCATTCCGCCCAGTGCACAGGGCCACCACGACTGCGGCTGTATCAATCGCCTCCAGTATCTGTTCGACCACCACCCCCGGGCGAAAGATGTCGTCTGCTCGCTCAATGGCGACCCCCGAGTCGCGGCCCGCCGCCACGATGATCTCCCGAATCGGCTCTAGATCCTCCCTGAACGGCATCAGAAGGAACCCCCGTCTCATTTCAACTTGGTCGTTGGTCACTGCCCCCCCTATAACGCCGCCCCCACCACTCGAAGCCGAACTGGCGGCGATGAAATGGTACGCTTCTCAGGTCCGCCGAACAAATGTGCTCCCTTCTTCGCCCACAGCAGCTGTGAGATTGAGCCTCACCGCTCCTGCATCGCTTCCACCGTCGTTATGTGGATGGCGTCCTGCTGATCTCGTGCCACTTGGCGAAGTGGTCGCCAGGGCCGGGCCAATCCGAGGGAAGCCCGAGGATCTCGTGGGAAGGCATCTCGCCGTCTGCGCTGACGAGCTGGTGGGACGCGGGGTCGATGACACGGCGTGGCCAGGGGAGTGCTACGTCAAGGGGAAACTGCGCCCAAGGGTTGAGCCACAGACGAAGTTGGGTCTGAGCGATACTGGACGGGTGCAGATGGATGGCAACGAGGATCGCCGATACACGGGTGTTGTATGGCCCTCGTGGCCCGAGCCACACGCCGTCAAGCTGGCGCACCAAGCGCGCATCGCCGGCACGGCCGTCACGAAACGCCACCTGGACGGCCTCACTCCCGAATAGAGCGTCGTCAACGTCCGTCTCGCTGGCGAAGGTTCGGCTGCACATAAGCGCGACGACGAGAGGAGCGCCAACCGCTCCGTATCGGGTCGCCTTCTGGCCGATCGCCTTGCGCACGGGCGTGCGGTCATCAATAAACTGCGCTGGATGTCCCTGGCCACCGATGGTGTGAACGCCGGGGCGGCCTCGAAACTTCAACTTTGGGACGGCCTGGAAGTGCAGCTCCCAATCCAGCCCCTCTGGACGCCAGGTGTATCGCGCCAGCTGATCGAGGGAGGTCATGCGCTGGCTCTCCAGGCTCAGCGCATCCCAGTCTAAGGTTGAGAGCCAGCGCCGGAGTCCGTTCAGGAGCTTCCTGACCGGGGCAGAGGTGCTCCCGATACGCTCAACCTGAACGTGTAGGAAGAAGTCAGGGCTGTCCAGTTCGTTGACCGCGTCAAGGACGACATTGAGCCGCATCTCGCTCGCCGTCTCGGCAGGCGAGAAGCCGGCCACCTTGGCCTCAACGTACAGCCGCTCAGATCCTCGCGTCAGAAGGAAATCGGGGTGGAATGTTGCATCGGGCACATCGGGGTGATAGGCGATCTCAAATCCCAAGTGTCGAAAGGCCGCTGCCAAGTACAACTCCCAGAAGGGGCTGTGCCAGCTGTACTGGCCCTTGGCCCAGAATCGGCCGCGGATGTCGGGCTGAAGGTCTGGCGGGGTCGCCTCGAACCACTCCTCCAGAAGCTCGCAGGCCGCGGCAAAGTGGTCGGAGTCCACGCGATTGAGGAAGGCCGGTGTGGGCTCCGTGTACCGGCCGGGCGAGGAGTCCGTCCGTTCAATGTCATTGAAGAGCCGCACCGGAGATTCCTTTGCTGGGGCCTACGCCCGAGACGGTGCTGCTCGCTGTTTCTGATGCATCATCTTCGGGCTCACCAATTGGCCGAAGCCGTCGATGAGCGTATTCGATAAGTCCTCGGGCATCCTCCAACAACCCCCGAAGCTCAGTTTCATCGGGCACCTCGCCTTCCAGGTATCG
The DNA here is from genome assembly GCA_003577105.1 of Acidobacteriota bacterium. Lineage (GTDB taxonomy): Bacteria > Actinomycetota > Acidimicrobiia > ATN3 > ATN3 > ATN3. Next base: position 28,232 of record QEUQ01000033.1, read on the forward strand.
AGCAGGGGCCCTGTGTGCCTCGGCCGTCTTGACAAGGGTGGCGTGAGCCGGGAAGTTGAGCTTGCCGTGTGCCTCGAACTTCTCTCGACGGGCCTTGTGATTTTGACTCTTCTTGGTCAGCATGTCCGGGTCCGGAACCGTCAGAAGGATCGCGATTGCTGCAAGCTCGGCACAACTCCAAAGCAGCTCGACGCACGTACAGAGCCGGCCGGCATCGATCTCCGATTGTGCTCCAGCGAAGAATTCCTCGGCTCTAACCAGGCGATCTGTGGCCCGCGCGCGGTTGTACGTGAAGTCGAACACAAGGTGGTATGAGCCATTGAGCTGGAAGAAGGTCGCGTGCGCTGCGTTCGGCTCGTTGACAGGGGTGATTCTGTTGACCCGTTCGATCGCAGCCAATGGGACTGAGCCGTCAGCGGCGATCAAGTCCGACGTCGTCAGCTTGACATGGGCAACGATCTCGACCTCCTCGTTCAGGAGTACCTGGGGCTTGCGACCTTCATCTGCCCACATCAGGATTTGGAACCGTTCCAGCCCAAACGGGGTGGGCAACTGTCCGGCAGCCTGTCGCCGAGCGACCTCAGGCCAGACAAAGATGTCCATAAGGTTCTTGAAGAACCTCAGATCCAGATCC
>QEUQ01000086.1 GCA_003577105.1 Acidobacteriota bacterium
GGCTTGAGCACCGGCATCACCCGCTCGACGCCGTCGAGTGCCTCAAGGGGGATCGATGCAATAACCGCGTCGTCACCGATTGCCCCAATCACGGTGCGGAACTCTCCGCGAGACACGTGCGCTTCGGCGCCAATTGCAGACAGGCGCTCTACGACATGGTCTATTTGGTCACTAGTAGCCTGCGAGTTCATCACTATCAACATTGCTTCAGTCCATAACTCAATTCGGTCTCTTGGCCGGCCCCAACATGGACGCCGAAGCCCTAGGGTATTTCAGCAGGCAGATCTTCGCGAAGCGATTTCGCTTCGCCTAGGTAGACGTGCTTCACGTCAGCCCGGCTCAAGTTGCTATAACAGTGAATCAACACTCGAATGCAGCGCCTCACTCCGTTTTCTACGTCAAGCTCTCGAGCGCCCATAAGCGGCACGTCTGCATATCCGAGTTCGCGAACTGCCCTCGCGGGGAATGCTGCGGTGAGATCGTCAGTTGCTGTGAGCAGAATACTGACCAGGTCTTCATCTTGAACACCGTTCACGCTGATCATGCGCTGAACTAGTTCCTGAGTCCGGACGGTTATTTCTCCGTCCGTGTCAGCAGCACAACTCGTAGCGCCACGAATTCCGACAACGCGCAATTCCATCCTCCGTAGATCCCGTGATCCAATCTCGGTCTGCCGGTGCTCAGTCCACTCTCTCGCCTGCGACTCTGTAAAGCTCTACAACCTCACCAGGCCTAAGAGCGCGCCACCGCCCCGGCCTCAAGTTACGATCCTGAATAGGACCAATCGCAACCCTGCTCAGCTCGACCACACGCCCGCCGACAGCTTCAATCATACGTCTGATCTGGCGATTCCTACCCTCGTGGATCTTCATCTCGAGCAGCAGCCTGCCAGGCGACTCAGCTAGGACTGCAACCTTCGCGGGCGACGTCATGCCGTCATCGAGCCGAACGCCCCGCCTAAGGCTCCGGAGGGCACCGGGCTCGAGGCGGCCGGCGACTTCAACGATGTAGGTCTTCTCGACTTCGCTCGCCGGATGCATCAGCGCATTTGCCAGCCGCCCGTCATTGGTGAGAATCAACAACCCCTCACTGGCAATGTCCAATCGCCCTATGGGAAAAAGCCGCTCATCGTACTGAACAAGGTCAACCACCGTCGGGCGCCCATCTGGATCGCTAGCGGTGCTCACCACACCCGTCGGCTTGTTGAGGAGCACATATCTAAGGCCTTGGGTGATCGGCAGCTGATTGCCATCGACACGCACCTCATCTGTCTCGCAATCGACCCGTGTGCCAAGGCGTGCAATCCGGCCGTTCACTCTCACGCGGCCTTGGGAAATCATCTCTTCACATGCGCGCCGCGAACCCAGACCAGCCTGAGCCATAACTTTCTGAAGCCGCTCGCCGGCCGTCTCAGTCAGAGTGAAGTTCGTCCGCGGGCGCCTGCTGAAGAGCCCCGTTCAGATGCTCAGCATCTGCAGCGCCCTTCTCTACGCCCCCATCGGGCGCGCCTTCAAGCTCTTCTGCACCGCTCGCCAAGTCAGCGCCCCCTCGCAAAGTGGCCTCTACAAGTTCGGCTGTTCCTGGTTCTGGAGCAAACTCCGACAAGAGCGGCAGCTCTTCGAGTTTGTTCATCCCCATTTGCTCAAGGAACTTCAACGTCGTGCCATAGAGAACACCTTGCCCGGGGCCGCTGTCCCTTCCAACTTCCTCAACGAGGCCCCTGACAATAAGGCTGCGCAAGACACCTTCGCAGTTGACTCCCCGGATAGCGGAGAGCTGAGCCCGACTCACCGGCTGGCGGTAGGCCACGATCGCGAGCGTCTCGAGAGCAGCCGCGGAGATTCGCGGACTCTGCTCAGTGCGGACAAAGTGTTCAACGTAGGGGGCCTCATCAGGATGCGAGAAATACCGCCATCCTCCAGCTACTTCCCTCACGCAGAAACCACGTTCTTCTTGCTCGTAGGTTGCGGCCAGACCCTCCAGTGCCTCCCGAACGTCTGTGACTGCGACCTCTAGAACCTGTGCAAGAAGCTCAGCTGGAACAGCCTCTTCGGCCACCATCAAGATCGCCTCAAGGTGCCGTCGAACCTCTTGGGATGTGCCCGTCTGCCCCGGTTTCGTACTCAAGATTCAGCTCCCATCGTTCGTCTTGCCGTGCCAGCCGTCATAGCGGGCCGGCTTCGTCAAGAGGTCCTCGGCCTCACGAAGCAGATCCGAATTGTCTAGTAGCTTCGGATCCACCAGAACGTCGTCATCTGGCTCGTCATCGTCGTCAAGTTCAAGATCTAGTTCGGCCGCAATTTCGGCGACGAGAGCTAGGTCGTCGAGTTCACTCTCGGCGGAGTCCACATCTGAGTCGCGAGTTTCCGCTCTGAGGCTGAGCGGGAACTCTCTTAGTGGCTCCGACGGCGGCACCTCTTCGTGCCCCTCCGACGGCGGCGGCTTGTCAGGTCCGCTCGAGGTCGCGAGCCCTGCGCTAGCGGAGCCGGCAGCCGCGGCCAGTTCCTCGTCTTCCCATTCCGCCGCCGCGTTATCCCAATCAATGAAGTGTTGAACCGGCGCCCAAATCACCGTTACCTCGCCGAAGGTGGTGAACTGCTCAATGTCAATCAGGTTCTGTTTGAAGAGCTCAAGAATTCCAAGGAAATGGACTGCAATCTCTATTCGAGAACTGCATCGAAGAGTCAGCTCCCTGAAAGTCGTTCGCCTCTTGAGCTCAATCTCCTCGGCCATGTTCCGCATGACCTCGCCTACGGTGATCTTGATCTTGTGAATATGCTCGACATCGACTCGCGGTTCCGGGCGCGGCTCAAGAGCCCGCAATGCAATCGCCGCAAGACGCTCGGGCGTCACTTGCTTCAACAAATCGGGGCACAAATCAACAAATGGCGCCTCAATTCCCGCTACGCGCGGCGAATAGCGAATCCCCTCGGCGAGCCGCTCTTGCACGACAAGGGACGCGTCTTTGAACGCCTTGGCATCGAGGATTCGCGCAATGAGGAGATCTCGCCTCTCGAAGAGCGACAACTCCTCGTCAAGTTCCACTTCGCTTCCTGAAGGGAGAAGGCGTGCCGACTTCAGTTCGATCAGAGTCGCGGCAATCAAGAGAAACTCCGTCGCAACTTCCAGATTCAGTTCCTCCATGCGCTCGATCTCTGCAACGTATGCATCCACAATCTCACTAAGGCTGATCTCGTATATCTCGACCTGACGCTTCGTTATCAGATGCAACAACAAGTCGAACGGACCGGTAAAGACAGGCGTAGAGACTTCGTAGCTCACTTCGCGGCTCCCCGAACGTCGCCCGATGAAGCAGCACTCCTCGAGCACGCAACACCTACCTGCTCCCTCGCCTTGGCAACCATTGCGGCGGCTATTGGCTTTGCCCGGGCGTACCCGCCGTCGAGAATCTGCTCAACCTTCTCAGGAGCCGACTCCAAATCGCGCCGTCGATCGCGGAGAGGCTCAAGCACGTTGTTCAGCCGCGCGCTCAACTCCGCCTTGCACGCGACGCAACCACGCTCTCCCCCTTCGCATTCAGCCCTGACTACCTCGACTTCCTCCGTGGACGAGACAAGTTCGTGGATCGCGAAGACGTTGCAGACTCGAGGATGACCCGGATCATTGAGCCGGATCTTCTCAGGATCAGTCACATAGCTCTTCACCTTCTCATCAACGTCACTGGCGGAGTCAGCCAGGAAGATCGCGTTGCCATATGACTTGCTCATCTTCCGGCCATCGCTCCCCGGCACACGCGGGCTCTCCCCAAGAAGGCCGAGAGGCTCGGGAAAGAAGTCGCCACCGAAGAGATGATGAAATCGACGGACTACCTCCCTCGTAATCTCAAGATGCGGAAGCTGGTCATCTCCAACCGGAACGACCTCGCCTCCGACGATCACAATGTCTGCACCTTGGAGAATTGGATAGCCGAGGAAGCCATGAGTGGCAATTTCGCGCCCGTCGAGATTTGCCAACTGCTCCTTGTATGTCGGATTTCTTTCGAGCCACGAAATGGGTGTGATCATCGAGAAATAAAGGCAGAGTTCGGCCACTTCCGGCAGATCGCTCTGACGATAGATGGATGTGCGATCAGGGTCGATTCCCGCGGAGACGAGGTCCGCCACCAAGTCCCACGTGTTGCGGGGCAGTGATTCTGACCTGTCGAAGTCCGTGGACAGCATGTGCCAGTCCGCCACGAAGACGAAGACCTCTGTTTCGGCCTGGAGATCTACTAGGTTCTTGAGGTTTCCGAACAGGTGCCCAATGTGGAGCGGCCCGGTCGGGCGAAAACCCGTCAATACGCGCCGACCCGCGACCGACTTCCGATCGATGATTCCGCTTGTCACACCCTGATCTGGCAAGCAGCAACGTCCTTTACCTGGTAAGGCCCACCGCGAGTTCGCACTGCGCGATCCTTCAGTCCGGATTGCAGCGCGCCTTTGATCGTGCGGGCTCGTGCTTGTCGCCTCACAGTATCGCCTTCAACCCCAAGTTC
>QEUQ01000034.1 GCA_003577105.1 Acidobacteriota bacterium
GCAGTGGGCGACGATGCTGACCGAGCTGAGGAACCGCGGCATCGCCGACGTGCTAGTCGTCTGCTGCGATGGGCTAAAGGGCTTGCCCGATGCGATCAGGGGAACCTGGCCAGAAGCGACGGTCCAGACCTGTGTCGTCCATCTCGTAAGAAACAGCCTCAGATACGCGTCGAAGAAGCACTGGCAACAAATCGTCCGTGAGATGCGGAAGATCTACGAGGCTCCGACGGTCGACGCTGCCACAGCACAGCTCGATTCATTCGCCGAGAACTGGCGTGACATCTATCCAGCGATGATCGCTTCGTGGGAGTCGGCCTGGGACGAGTTCGTCCCGTTCTTGGACTTCCCGTCCGAGCTTAGGAAGATCGTCTACACGACCAATGCCATCGAGAGCCTGAACGCCAGGTTCCGGCGGGCCGTCAGGCACCGGGGGCACTTCCCCAACGAGCAGGCGGCGATGAAGGTCCTCTATCTCGTCGCCACGCAGAAGAGGAAGAATCGTGAGAACATGACGGGCAAGATCGCAGGGTGGAATACCATCTTGAACGCTCTGACGATTCACTACAGTGATCGGATTGCGAACAACATTTGATGATGAGCATCACGTCCGTTTACACAGACAATCTGACAGTCCCTGGTCTGGGGTAACCAGCTTCACTATTTCGACTAGTTGTCTGGCACCTGGCTGGGGCTGCGCCATGGCTGGTATGAGCTGGGTGCCGGGTGGAAGTTCGAGACGCTCATTGAGTCCGAACCAATGCCCGATTTCACAACTACCCCCACGGCGGTCCCCCTTGAGACGGCAGCTCTGGCCGACCCGAGTGGTGGCCAGAACGTCTTTGTGAGTAGTCGCGAGCCCGGTTGCTCGATTTGTTCGCCGTATTCCCTGAGCTACGGTCGATACCCGGGTGCCAATGGGAAGTGGGCGTTTTCGGAGGCGCCGCCAGCGTACGCGACATCTTTCGCACAGACTGACGGACGCGGCGCTTCTGTCACGACCTACGGTAACCACACCGAGGTCTTCGGCTATCGATTCACCCTTTGGGGCCGCTGCGAGTGGATTTATCATGCATTCTCGGACGGCGTGAACTGGCAAACGGAAGCTCGTGAAGCGCGTTGCCCGGCTCTGTACCCCGAGCCCCGGTATCAGTCCCCGACCGCTGCCGCTTCTTACCCGCCCTTCAACCAGTTGCACGCCTCCTATGCGCACTCCCCGCCTGCCATCGGCCATTTCTGGTACAACCCGGCATAGCAACGCGGTGAGGCTGGGTCGGCCGCAACCCGACCTCGATTTGGAGCCACACTTGCCTGACACCGAACAAACTCGGGCCGAAATGAGTCGAAGTTGCTTGGATTGCTGATACCCACGGACTGTCGGAGCCGGAAGATCAGTATAGGTGGACCCGGGGAAGGCGAAGCCGAGCGAGACGCCTATCTGGACTCAGCTCACGAGGCCTCTGGGGTTCGGCCTCGCTGGCGGAGTGCATTGATCTGAACGGGGGCTTGACACCGCCGATACTCTCGCTGGTGGAGGAGTCGCGGTCTGAGAGGTGAGTGAGGACTTAGAATGAAGAAAGCATCACCTCCTATCGCGTCTTTCGCCCGCGAATCATTCCCAGTGCGGTATCTGGCGTAGGCCCCGGCAAATATCTCAATTCGCGCATCTGCGATCTGCATACTTGAAGCCGATGCCCAAGAAGCGCCACCTCCGAACCGGTGATCACATCGAGGACGGCGACACCGTCGTCATCCGTGGTGGCGAGCTGGATCCCGATGTACTGCGACTCGATGCCGAGCGCTATCACGCCATCTACGGCGAGTACGGGATCTCGGTTTTCGCGGCTCGCGACGCCACCGTCGACGAACTCGCCCAGGAAGCACCGCTGGTGCGCTTCAAGGTACTAAGCCTTGTGCGAGCCAGTGACCTCACCGGGGCCGGGTTCCGGCTCGACCCTACCGGCCGCAATCCGAGGCACTTCACCGTCACCTTTGACGATCTCGTCCGGGGCGTCGAAGCGCTCGGAGGATGTGAGCACCGCATCTGGTTCAACCCTTATCATGAGGACTGAACAGATCGGAGGTGTACCCCGTGGATGATCTTGATCTCATCGCAGACCTGAACGCCCAGGACGACGACGGCCTCGGCTGGTCCACCCTTGCCGATGCTGCGGTACCTGAACGGATCCGACCGGGTGCGATGTTGCTCGCCGGGAACCGCCACGCGCAGGCCGTGGTGCGGGTCGTGGCCATCGACGAGGATGGACAGGTGCATTTTGCGATCCTGCCGGGATCGGTCGCCAAGAATCGCCACCTGCTCGATCGCTACGTGGCCTGACGCGCGCCGTGCGGGCACCATCATCTCAAGATGGTGCGGTCCTGGTACCCGTGCCGGTAGGTGGTCGATCAGGTCCGCGACCAGCCAGCGCATTCGCCGTCAAGAGACGGATGCTCAGAGACCAGTTTGGTATTGGTCATCCACATGTGAGCGGCTTTAGCATCAGTTCATACTTTCCTGGGTATGTATGACATGGCATCCAAAGTTGGAACCAAGGGCCAAATCGTGATCGAGAAGCAAATACGCGACCGACTGGGAATCGAAGAGGGATCGCTGGCAATCCAGACGATCATTGACGATCGCGTCGAGATTCGATTCTTTCCGCCGGAGCACAATGAGTCGCTTCGCGGCGTTCTTCGCCAGTACGCAAAGGCCGCACTGACGGACGAGGAACTCGCGGAAGCTGTCGACAGTTCCTGGGCTGAGGCATCCGCCGAGAAGATGGCGAGGCTTGACGAGGCCGAACAAGACAAGAAGAGACCAAAGAGCCGAAAACGCGCTCAGAGTCCGGGGGGGCGGCGAGCAAAGGGTTGAAGTCCGTCGATGGGCTGCTAGAGCGGTAGGGGTGCTGACCGCCATCTTGAACCGGCGCAACTTGGTCACCATCGATCTCGACAAGTCGATCGCAATTGACGCAATACAGTTTTGTGCGCCGTCGGGTCGAGTCTCTTTTGCCGATGCAATGATCTGGGCAACTGCGAGGTCATTCGGCATCCCGATTATCTACACGGTTTGACGAAAAGTTTCCCAATCGCTGGGTGGAGGTCCTGGGCGAGTTCGCCGACTGACTCCCACCGACTATTTGACAAGGGCATCGGGGCATTGCCCTCGTCTTCCGGTGGCTTCACCCTCTAACTTGGATGAGCTTCCAAGATCCCCGGCACGGTTCAACATCGGGCGATCGGCGGTGACTGTTACTGATCGAATTCCTTGCGGATATCAGACCATGAGGTTGTCTGCGCGCTCGCAAGGTCCCCCTCGGCTTCGAGTCGATCCTCGATAAACGCGGGCGCCTGAGCAAGTACCCAATCTTCGCGCGCATCCTCGTCGATTGGTATCACGAAGACTGTCGGCTCGCCCCGCTCATTCATGCCGCTCGACAAAGGGGTATGGCTGAATCGCGAACTTCGTCGCGGAAGTATCGGCTGAGATCCTCGCAGGTGCGTACATCAATCTCGCGCCCACCAAATAGTGGACTCAGCCGAAGTTCGAGCTCGGCAATCCGTAGGAGCCCTGGAATCCGAGATGGATCGAATTCGACTAGCAGGTCGATATCGCTCTCTGGACCGAGGTCGCCTCGTATCGCCGAGCCAAACACCGAGATGGATTGGATCCCGTAATCGGCACAGATTTGACCGAGCGCTTCAAGATCGACTTGAAGCTCGTCTGGAAAGCCCATGCTCCTGACCTCATTTGCGTGAACTACAGGGCGTGGCGTCCTCGGCCCCTGTCTCGGGATTGGGTGGTTCGCTGCGCCAAGTGACGATACCCGAAACCACATACGGGCCCGTTGATGTGGCAGTGCCAGTTCGCGCGAGCGATTGACATCTGATGCACGTGATGGTAGCATCACACATCATGTCTAGGACCACGCTCAACATAGATGACGCGGTACTCGACGAGCTCAAGAACCTGAGTAAGGCCGAGGAACGATCGCTCGGTCAGCTCGCCTCCGAATTGCTGGCCCAGGCAATTTCGGCGCGTCGTAGCGCTTCAGCCAGTAGAACTTCCGACTTTGTATGGAGGGTTAAGTCAATGGGCGCCCGCGTTGACTTAGAGGACAAGGACGCACTCGCAAGATTGCTCGACGAGTCGTGAGTACTACGGTCGATGCGAATGTGCTCATTTATGCATCGGATGCGGGCAGTCCCCACCATGACGATTCGCGTCGGCTCCTAGATGCGTTGGCTGCCGGTCCTGAGCTCATTCGCCTTTTTTGGCCTGTTGTCATGGCCTATCTCCGAATAACAACGCACGCATCCGTCTTCTCGACGCCGCTGACACCCAGTGAGGCCGAAGCAAACGTCGGCGCGTTGACGGAACTGCCCCATGTGAAAGTCATCGGCGAGGGCGACGGTTTCTGGAATGTGTACAAAGACGCCAGATCAGGAATTGTGGTGCGCGGGAATCTCGTAACCGATGCGCACATCGTTGCGCTCATGCGCCAGCACGGAGTGAAGGAGATCTGGACCAAGGACCGGGACTTCGCGAAATTTCCGGGCATCAAGGTGAGAGACCCAGCTACGTTCCGCTGACATCATTTTGGCGTACCGCGCTTCTGGCGGCACACGCAACGAACAGCCTCGCACGGTGCCGAGTGAGCTGTCGTCTCATTTGACATGAGTGTGCCGCATTTCTCACTCGACCCGCGCAAGACGGGGATACACAGGGGGCGGCGCTGATGGATTTCAAGGTGGCAAAGGTACATGTGATGCGCGTGATGCGATATACTAAACATCATGCGCACCACTATCGCAATCGATGACAACTTGTTGAGGCGAGCCAAGGAGCGAGCCCGCAGGCGCGGCATTACGCTTGGGCGCTTGGTCGAGGAAGCCTTGAGACGCGAAATTGCAGCTGAGGCCGAGCGGGGGGAGCGCCCTGAGTTGCCGGTGTTCCACGGCACCGGTGTGCGTCCCGGTGTCGATCTTTCTTCTAACCGGGCGATTGAAGAGCTGCTTGATGACGGGGTGCCACCCGAGAAGCTTCGTTGATTCTCTTAGACGTTAATGTGCTTGTCGCCGCCCAGCGTGACGACCACCCCCATCATCTGAGAGTCCGTCAATGGCTCGACACTTTTCTGGCGGGCAACGAATCCTTCGGTATCCCCGGCGTTGTGGCCGCCGGATTCATTCGCGTTACCACCCACCGCCGCATCTTCAAGGTGCCGACTCCGGTAACCGAGGCCTTCAATTTCTTGCGAGCTCTTCGAGCCCAACCCCTCCATGTCTCAATTAGCCCAGGCGATCGTCACCTGGAGATCTTCGAAGAGATTTGCCAAGAAGCAGATGTGTCGGGTGACTTGACGCTCGACGCGTACATTGCTGCTATTGCGGTCGAAAGTGGTTGCTCCTTGGTTTCGCTTGACCGTGACTTCGCCAGATTTGATCGCCTGGATTGGAGACTACCGCTGGTGGCGAAATAACCGGCCCGTCTCGTCATCAAGGTGAATGCCGGTCTTGGAGATCAGAGCGGCTACTCCCCGCATGGTTAAAGCGGTAGGTCGAGCGACTCGAGCAGCTCATCTACTCGCCGGGCAATTTCATCTCGAATCGGCCGCACATCTGCAACGCCCTTGCCGGCCGGGTCGTCGAGCTTCCAGACCTCGTAGCGTTTGCCGGGGTAGAAGGGACACTCATCACCACACCCCATGGTGATGACCACATCCGATGCCCTCACTGCGGCGTCTTCCAGCTTCTTGGGCTTCGCACCCGATGCGTGCAAGTCAATCCCGATCTCGGCCATCGCCTCGACGACAGCGGGATTAATCTCATCAGCTGGTGCTGTGCCCGCAGATCGCACAACAACGCGGCCATCGCCCTTCTCGGCAAGGAGTGCAGCTGCCATCTGCGACCGCCCTGCATTGTGGACGCACACGAAGAGCACTTCAGGTATGTCTTCAGGCACTGGCCGACTCCGATCTCGGATGTGGGTAGAAGAACTTGACGAGTGCGAACGCAATTACGGTGCCGATCACCTGCATTGCGACAAATCCGGGCACAGATGCCGGGGCGATCCCGGAAAATGAGCCGGTCAAGGTCCGGGCCATAGTCACCGCCGGATTCGCAAAGCTAGTCGAGGCCGTGAACCAGTAGGCGCCACCGATCCACCCGCCGACGGCAAATGGAAGAACGCCAGTCCTATTGGTGCGCACACAACTCTGGATCAGAAGCAACAAGCCGACAGTGGCAATCACCTCTGCGATCCAGAGTCCGGATGACGAACGGGTCTTGGTGGAGACCTCAATTGCGGGGAGTTCGAACATGACGTTGGCAATGACTGTCCCCGCGCATCCCCCTGCAATTTGCACTGCAATATAAAGAGCGGCATCACGCGTCGAAATAGTGCCGAGCATGCGATCGAGCAGAGTAACTGCAGGGTTGAAGTGCGCTCCGGAGACCTCCCCAAACATGAGGATGAGCCCGGCCAGCGCGACTGCAGTTGCTGCAGCGTTCTCGAAAAGTTGGAGTCCGGTGTCGGCAGTCGAGAGGCGGCTTGCCATGATTCCCGAGCCGACGGCTGCTATCAAGAGGAATGCAGTTCCGAGGGCTTCGGCAGCGAGGCGGCGGGCCAGGTCGAGGCGCATGCCACCGGTTCCGGTTTCGATCTCGTGCGCGAGATCGTGTTCTGCGGCGGTGAGCTCACCTTCCACGGTCAAGTCCTATCTGGGTTCGGCGAGCGAGGTGACTCTATCACCAGGTGTCCTAGGGGCCGTTCATGCGAGCTCGCTTGTAGAGTATGTGTTTGCGGGCAGGAATTTCGACCTGCTATTGGCCGTGGCGCAAGACCGGACGATCCGGCCAGCTCCAAACCAAAACCCCGAAGAAAATCGAGGTCTATGCCGCCGTTTCCGAGGCATCGGCCGTGGACAGGGCTACTGTTGCGCAAAGCGAGGTGAGTATGGGAGAACAGAGAGGTTCGGGCAGTCGCGGATTGGCGACGGTTGTCGAGCGGCTCGTCGAGGTCTATTCGCCGTTGCGCGTCTACCTGTTTGGGTCAATGGCAAGGGGCGACCACGGTCCTGACAGCGACTTCGACATTCTCCTGGTCGTGCGAGACGACGCGGACCCAGAGCACCGTCGCAGCCGTTTGGCGTACCGGGCACTCTGGGAGACCGGAATCGCTGCGGATGTCATCGTAGTCACTGAGAGCTATTTCGAATCGCGCCGCCGGGTGGCTACATCGCTCCCTGCCACGGTGTTGCGCGAGGGTAAGCTGCTGCATGCCGCCTGACATCGAAGTTGTTGCCGAGGCGCGCGCCTGGTTTTCCCGTGCAGCGCAAGATCTGCGGGCGGCCGACTTCGAAATGACTGCAGTTCCACCGCTGACCGCGGATGTTGCTTTTCATGCGCAGCAAGCGGCCGAGAAGGCGATGAAGGGATTGCTGACACTCCACAGTGTCGTTTTCCGCAAGACCCACAGTCTCGTTGAGCTTGGCCAGGCTTGCGCGAGCGTCGAGCCCGATCTCGAGCCGCTCCTGATCGAGGCCGCGCCGCTAACGGAATATGCCTGGCGCTATCGCTATCCAGGGGAACCGGACGAGCCGCTCGTAGATGAAGCGATGGCGGCTCTGACGACGGCGCACCGAGTTTACGAGTCTCTGCTTCGAGTCCTTCCCGAAGCTGTCAGGCCATGAAGTTACTTCAATGCTGCGTGGGGCTTAGCGCTTGCGGGCGGCCGACTTCGCGGTTGTAACGCGTCACGGAGGTCTCACGCGGATGAGACCGCCCTATCGGGATACCGGTGAACCGAGCGCGGTGACTCTATCACCAGGTGTCCTAGGGGCCGTGTAGGCTCCCATCCATGCTTCCAGAACAAGGTATGTCCAAAGATGACGTGATCGCGGCTCTGTCAGCCATGCGGGTCAATGATGTCCGATGGCAAGACGGAAAGACCTTCGGCATGATCTACGACGCCGGGCCCGAAGTCCACGAGGTCATAGAGGCGGTCGCGCCGCTTTTCGTCCACGACAACGCGCTAAACACAATGGCATTTCCTTCGCTCGGGCAGATCCAGCGCGAGGTCGTCGCAGCGACTGCTTCTCTTCTGCACGGTCCACATACCGCGTCGGGTTTCATGACTTCGGGAGGAACCGAGAGCATCTTGATGGCGGTCAAGTCCGCTCGCGAGCGAGGTCGTAGTGAGCGGGGGATCGGCGCACCGAACCTGGTCCTCGCAGAGAGTGCACATGCCGCGTTTCACAAGGGTGGGCATTACTTCGGCCTCGAGATTCGCAAGGTGCCGGTACGTGAAGACTTCAAGGCAGATGTTGGCGCAATGGCTAACGCCGTTGATGAGAACACCGTTCTCGTGGTGGGTTCGGCGCCCCAGTACCCTCAAGGCGTCATTGATCCGATCAACGAGATCGCGGCGCTCGCAGCCGACGTTGGCGCAAACATGCACGTTGACGCTTGCATGGGCGGATTCGTGTTGCCCTTCATGGAAATGAACGGCGAAGAGCTACCGCCGTGGGACTTCCGTGTCGAGGGCGTGACATCGATCTCGGCTGACATCCACAAACTCGGCTACGCACCGAAGGGCGCGTCGGTGATCGTGCATCGCACCAAGGAGCTCCGCAAGTACCAGACTTTCGTCTTCGACGGCTGGCTGGGCGGCTTCTATGCATCCCCGAGCATGCAGGGTACGCGGGCCGGGTTGCCGATGGCTCTCGCTTGGGCAGTAATGCACACCCTTGGGATCGAGGGATATCGGCGCCTGGTAGCTGAGACGATCGAAGCGAGGCGAACGATGGTTGCCGGGATTCGAGATATCGAAGGGGTCGATGTTCTCGGCAAGCCTGAGGCCCAGATCGTCGCCATTGCTGCGGCACCCGGCTTCGAGGATCCAGTCGACATCTTCGCCGTCGGCGACGCAATGCGTGAGCGAGGCTGGTTCCATGACAGGCAGGGACCGCCCGACTCATTGCATGCGACGGTGAGTGCGGGAAACGTGATGGTGATCGGTGATTACCTCCGAGATCTACGCGAATCAGTTGCCAACATGCTTGGCGAGCGAGCATCTGACCGTTCCACCAACTACGCAACACTCGAGTAGTCGCGTCGTGACCCAGGGGATTGACCTCGACGTACTCGCCGAGTGGATGAACGGCGAAGGGCTTGGATCTGGAGCGCTCACCGACGTCACACCTTTAGAAGGCGGAACTCAGAACGTCTTGCTGCGCTTCGAGCGCGACGGTCGGACTTACGTGGTTCGTAGGGGGCCTCCGCACCTTCGCCCGACAAGCAATGACCTCATCAGGCGTGAGGCGACGATACTGACGGCGTTGCGAGGCACCGCGGTGCCGCATCCTGAAGTGATCGCCTCCTGCTCCGATGCAGAGGTAATGGGCGGAGCTGTCTTCTACCTGATGGAGTACGTCGATGGCTTCAACCCGACCGTAACGCTCCCGGAGCCCCATGCAAGCGACAAATCGATTCGACGACAGATGGGCCTCAACGCAGCCGATGCGATAGCCGCCCTGGGGGCAATCGACCATGTGGCGATTGGTCTCGAGTCGTTTGGGCGTCCCGAGGGTTTCATCGATCGCCAAGTAGGCCGCTGGATGTCAGAGTGTGAGTCCTACTCCCGCTTCGAGGAGTACCCCGGCCCGCAGATACCAGGTCTTGAGGCCGTAGCCGAGTGGCTGGAAGCTAACAAGCCCGTGAGCTTTGAGCCCGGAATCATGCACGGCGACTATCACATGGCCAATCTGCGCTACTCACTTCAAGGCCCCGAGGTTGCAGCGATTGTCGATTGGGAGATGTGCACTATTGGTGATCCTCTAGTAGATCTAGGCTGGATGCTCGCCACTTGGCCCGATGAAAACGGAGCGGGGGTGGGCATGCCCAATGTCACTGCTCTGAGCGGTGGGTTGCCCTCCGCCGCCGAATTTGTATCTCGTTACGGCGAGCGATCAGAGAGAGATCTCTCAGCGGCTGACTGGTACACAGTCCTTGCGTGTTTCAAGCTTGGGATCATTCTCGAGGGAACCCACGCTCGGGCTTTTGCCGGCAAGGCGCCCAAGCCAGTGGGTGACCTGCTGCACTCAATTACGCTTGCCCTCTTCGAGCGAGCCGTACGGATCATAAGAAGCTGAGAAATGAGTGATGAGCCGAAGGAATTGACGATCCGATGTCGCCGTCACGACTGAGCCGATTGCCGCTGACCTATGCGGAGTCGAGGGAGCGTTTCCGGCGCGCCGTGAGCCTTGCCGGTCTGCTCCGCCTAGCTGGGCGGCTCCATGATTACGAGACGCGCCTCGGTCATTTCGAGTGCAGCGTACTTGGGTCCTTCTCGGGTATTGCCCGAGTCGCGCACCCCTCCGTATGGCATTTGATCCGCCCGCCAACTTGGCACTTCGTTGATCAAGACTCCCCCAAACTCCAACTTTCGGGCGGCGTCGAGGGCCTTTCCCAAGTCAGATGTGAAGACGGAAGCCTGAAGGCCGTAGCGAGTTTCGTTTGCCAAGCACAGCGCCTCATCGAAATGCGAGTAGCTCGCCACGCCGACTACAGGCCCGAAGATCTCGGTGGCGCACACATCCATTTCAGGGGTGACACCCGTGAGGACTGTCGGAAGCAGCATGTTGCCGTCGGTGAGAGTGCCGCCGCACGCGATCTTCGCTCCTGACTCGACGGCAGCGTCAATCGAACGCATTACGCGGTTGGTCTCGCCAGGGTTGATGAGCGCGCTGACGTCAGTTGAGTCGTCAAGTGGATCGCCCACATGCAGTTTCTCAACCCTCGCGACGAGTTCGCGCACGAATTCGTCCATTACCGACTCATGAACGAAGACGCGCTGAACTGAGATACAGGTCTGCCCTGCGTACGCATAGCCTGCGACGCTTATCTTCGCAGCAACGCTCTCTATGGCGGCGTCAGGCTCGACAATCACCGGAGCGTTGTTTCCCAGCTCTAACCCGACCCGCTTGCGCGGCGCCTTCGCCCGAATCGCCCATCCAACATCTGGCGAGCCAGTGAAGGTGATCATTGATACGTCTCTGTGGGTCACGAGGTGCTCGGCGACCGAACCGGGGCAGGCGAGGACGCTCAGCATGTCGTCGGGGAGCCCGCAGTTCCCGACCAATAGGTCTCTGAGGGCAAAGGCAGTGAGTGGCGTCGCCGAGGCGGGCTTGAGCACAACTGGAGAACCCGCTGCTATTGCCGGTGCGACCTTGTGGGCAACCAGATTAAGCGGGAAGTTGAATGGGGTAATTGCGGCTACGACTCCGATAGGAACTCGTAGAACGAACCCGAGTTTGCCTGACCCCGCGGCCGCTGAGCTCGCGTCGAGTGGAACGGTTTCGCCAGTGAGAGTCCTAGCTACCGTTGCAGCGAATCGGAAGGTATCTGCCGCTCGGGCGACCTCTATGCGAGCTGACGTGATTGGTTTCGCAGCCTCGCGAGCAATCGATAATGCGAATCGCTCCGCCGTCGTAGGGTCGAGGAGCGAGTCAGCCGCCTTGTCGAGAATTCGTGCTCGCTCAAAGGCTTCCGGTGCTCCGGCCCGGTGGCGTCCGAGTGCAGTTGCCACCGCAGCGTCGATGTCAGATTGGGTAGCAGAGAAGACTTCGCCGACAACCCGGCCGTCATAGGGGGATCGGACGACGATTGTCCTCTCGCCTCCGGTCATTGCCACTACACCAGGGCCTTGATCGACGATTCGAGAGCCGAAGTGATCGCGAGCAGCTCGTCTTCGCTGATCACGAGTGGTGGGCAGAGTGCGATGGTCGTGGCGCCGATCGGTCTCAAGATCACGCCAGACTCGAGCAGCAGTCGCCGGACGTCGAAGTTCGAAACCTCGTCGATCATCTCGACTGCCCAGATCCCCGCGAGTCCGCGGACCTCCGATACCAGCCCGTCGTCAAGAAGCTCCGAGAGTCGTTGAGCGAGGAAAGGGCCAATGATGTCGTCTGCCCTGGCCAGGAGGCTCTCGCGCTCAATGATCTCCATGTTGGTCAGAGCCGCAATACACGTCACCGGATGCCCTGAATACGTATGCCCGGTGCGCAGCATGAAGCTGTCGTCGGCTTCAAGTAGGTCGAGGACCCGTTCGCCAACCAAGACGCCGCCGAGAGGCTGATACCCCGATGTGACTCCCTTGGCGAAGGTGATCAAGTCGGGTCTGACGCCAAAACGATCGGCACCCCACCATCGCCCGAGGCGTCCGAAAGCGCAGACGACTTCGTCAAATATCAGCAGCGCGCCATGCTCGTCGCATAGCTCTCGAAGACCTTCGAGATAGCCGGGTGCGGGAGGGCGCACTCCTCCTGCACCCATGACCGGCTCCGCTATGACTGCTGCCACGGCCTCGCCAAACTTGGAAAAGAGGGCTTCGGCCGAGGCGAGATCGTCGTGGTCGATCATGTGCTCGCCCCCGGCTCCACCAACCATCGGTCCCCACCCTGTGGCGTTGGGACCGATACCCATTACTGAGAGTCCGCCGTAGGTGACGCCGTGGTATGCGTTGCGCCGGCCGACAACGAGGTGCCGATCCGCCTCGCCAGCCAGGTCAAAAGCAATGCGGGCAAGCTTGATTGCCGTGTCAACTGCTTCAGATCCCGAATCGGTCAAGAAGACTCGAGTTCTGCCCAGTGGAGAAAGCTGAGCTAGTTTCGAGCAGAGTTCATCTGCGGGCCCGTTGGTGAACATCTCAAAGCAGTGAAACGCTTCGAGCACCTCAACTTGGCGCGCAATAGCCTCTGCCATCTCGGCGCGTCCGTGACCGATTGCGCAGTACCAAAGGCTTGCGAGAGCATCGACGTATCGATTACCGGCATCGTCAAAGACGCACGCGCCCTCGCCCCTGACGATATTGATGAAGTCGCCGACCTCAGCTCCCGGGCGCGCAAATGGGTGAAGGAAATCCGGCTTGGACATTCGACGAATATACAGCCGTGTTCGTGAGGCCTCTTCAAGAGCCCATCGCGCAAGTCGCACCCATCGCTAGTCTGTCGGGGGCTCATCCGGGCCGGATGAACTCACACGGGGGGCGAGTGACAGGCGGATGTTATGAGTGACAAAGAGATCTCGGAATCTAGCGAATGCGCAAGCTGTGTATCTGCTGAGAGTTGTACTTGCCCTGAGGGGAGTGCTGCCTGCGCGCGATCTGAGTGCGGATGCGACCCCGAGATCTGTCCGTGCAACGCGAATGACGCCCGCCGACCAAGAGGCTGCCTGGGCTCTCTTTTTCCAGGGAGCTTGCCGGGTGGAGGTTGGACCGTTGTAGTAGTGGCCGCGGTCATCGCCATCGGTATTGGCGGTGGTCTCGTTTGCACCCGCCCGTGGGCCAAGTCCAATCAGCCGTCAGCGACCATTGGGCACACTCCCTCGCCCTCAGCGAGTGCGGTATCGCCATCGCCGTCGGGGTCTGAGGTGAAAGAGGTCGTGGCGGACTTCTCCGAGGAAGGGGTCGCCGAACTCGTCAAGCTTTGTACGCCGGCTTCGACGACTCACTACGGATCCGAGTTGGCTGGTTCGCGGATCGAGAAGGCGGCAGTCCTATACGGCAATCTAGATCAGACCGCGACCGCGAGAGCTGCCACGAGCACAAAGCTCTCAGTCCCGACCGGCGAGTACTTGGTGGTCGTGGTGGTAACCAACGGCAATCCAACGCAGGTCGGGCTCGGCATCACTCTGGCCGGGGCGCCAGTCAACAAGGGTTCGGCTGACGCCGTCGATCCGATCGGCCAAGGTGGAGTCAGCCTCGCTGCCTTTGGCGAAGCTGACGGCTGGAGCAAGTGGCAGATCCTCAATGCCGCGGAAAAGTTCAAGCCGACTGGGCGTGAGATCTCGGGGTATCGCTCCCAGAATCGCTTCGTGGCACTGGTGCCGTGGTCCGAGCTCGGATCCGACGCCAACTCGGCGTCGATGTTGATTGAGACATTCGTCCGCGACACCCCTGTCGGCTTGAGGCCATCTGATAGCGATCCCAAGGGCGCAAGCAAGCTCATCATCAGCACCCTTGCTCGCATCTCGCGCTCGCCAGAAAAGCGCGAACTCCTATTGGTTGTCACTCCTCGAGTCGTAAGTGGGGCTTGATGTGGGCTGCCGCAAAGTCTGAGCACGGGCGTGAGGAGCAAAGGAGTAGCTGATGGGGCGCATGATCCAGTTCATCACCACTGATCAGCTGCGGCTTGACTGGCTAGGGTGCAAGGGCGGGACGGCGGTCGAGGCGCCCGCCTCGTGAATTCGCCGGCAATCGAGACTGAACGTCTCTCAAAGGTCTACCGCAGTGGGCGAGGCATTCGCGAACTGAATCTCACCGTTGAGCACGGTGAGGTGTTTGGTTTTCTCGGACCAAACGGAGCGGGAAAGACAACAACGATCCGGACTCTTACCGGCTTTCTTCATCCAACTGGTGGAACGGCGCGCATCCTTGGGCTGGATATCGAGAGCCAATCACTTGAGATCCGCCGACGAATCGGCAATCTCCCCGACGACTACTCGTTCGACGAGAAGACGACTGGTTCAGAGACTCTCAAGTTCTTCTCGAAAGTCCGGCGGATCACCGACGACTCCTACGCCAATGAACTTTCTGAACGCTTCAGCGCCGATCTCGACACGCGCATCAGCCAACTCTCTCGTGGCAACAGGCAGAAGATCGCCTTGATTCTCACCATGTTTCATCAGCCAGAGCTGTTGATATTCGACGAGCCCACCGGTGGTCTTGACCCGCTTATGCAAGATGCATTTGCGTCAATCGTCGACGAGTGGCGTGGCGAGGGACGGACGGTATTCATTTCTTCGCACGATCTGAGCGAAGTCGAGAGGATGTGCGATCGAGTCGGCATCATTCGTGACGGCCAGCTGGTCGCAATCGAGCGAGTCGACGACCTAATACAGCACAGTTTGCGCGAGGTATCGATTACGTTTGCCGGCCCTCCTGATGCCGCGCAGTTCACCCGAATCCCAGGGGTTTCGGATTTGACAGCCGACGGGCACACTCTCTCATTTCGGGTCAGCAAGAGTGTCGACGCTGTGCTCAAGGCGGCGGCGAGCCACGAGGTTGTTGATCTTGAGGTCAAGCACCCCAGCCTCGAGGAGATCTTCCTGACCTTTTACGGCGATGACTGAGAAGGGGCCCGGGGCCTTATGGCATTGACCGCCTACCTCCTGAGACGACAGATCAAGCCCGTACTTATTTGGGGCGCGAGCATCGGCTTGATGGCGCTCTGGGTAGTCCTCTACTACCCGTCAATCGCGAAGACCGACTTCTTTCAGCAGTACTTGGAGGCAATTCCTGAGCAGATGCGGGCCTTCCTGAATGTGCTTGGGGGCGATGTCTCGACAATTCAGGGATTCTTGGGTATTGAGCTCTTCTCGCTGGTTCTCCCCGTGTCGATTCCTTTCTACGCGGTAGTCCTGGGATCGCGGGCGATCGCGGGAGCCGAGCAGCAAGGCCGGCTCGAGATCTTGTTGAGTGCTCCGGTAAGGCGAAGCGAGATTGTGGTGGCTACAGTCGTTGAGATGCTTGCGGGTATCGCCGCGATACTCGTCTTGATCGGGCTCTTTACCTGGATCCCCGCTAAGGCTGTTGGAACTGACCTGACTATCGGTCAGACGGCCTCGGGTCTAGTCGCGCTTCTCCCATTCAGTTTCTTCTTCGGAGCGCTCGCGCTCCTCATTTCCAGCGCGGCTCGGCGATCCGGGATCTCGACATCTATCGTCGGTGGCGCCTTGGTAGCGATGTATTTCATAAACGGGTTTGCCGGATTCGTCGAGTCAATGAGGCCACTTCAGAAGGCGAGCCTCTTCTATCACTACAGGTCAGCCTTGGTGGGCGGAGTCAACTGGCACGCGTGGTTTGTGATCTTGGTGATTTCGTTTGTCCTTGCTCTTGGCGCGATTCCAGTCTTCAACCGCCGCGACATCTACGGCTGAGCACCGAAGCTCAGGAGGTCGCGACTTGTGGTAAATACGCCCTGGCGCCGGCCTTCTCTATAGCCACTGTCACTTTAGTGCCCTTTCCCGGGATTGAGCTGACGTTGAAATCGGCTCCAATTCGGTCAGCACGGCGGGGCATGTTGCGCATCCCGAGGCCGGCACGCTTCCCAGACGACTCGAAACCGTGCCCGTCGTCGATGATCTCCATCGTCAAGCGATCCTCATCGTTGGTGACCTTCACCGCCACATTCTTAGCTTTGCCATGCCTGATCGCATTCGAAGTGGCTTCCAGCTGGATTCTCGCTAGATCCTCAGTCCAAGGATGAGCCGGGCCGAGGTCCTCGCCTTGCATATCAACCGTGATGAATGTGCGCTTTCCGAGCAGCATCGCTGAGCGTCGTATTCTTTGTGCGAGGGACTGTTGCGCGGCGTTCATCGAGAGAACCGAATCGCGCAGCTCGTCTAAGCCTTCTCTGATGAGTTCGGCCGATATTGAAACGTGCGCTCGAGTGTCTTGCTGACTGTCTTGATCCGCAGCCAGATCAAGCTCAAGCAGAGCGCCATAAAGCACCTGAATAGCGCCATCGTGAAGCTCGGCCATGAGCCTCTCGCGTTCGACCAAGGCGGCGCGCTCGCTCATGCCGTATGCGGCCGAAGCGAGGGACGCGAATGATCGCGCCAGCGCCATGTCCTTGTCAGAGAATTGGTTTGGCTTTTGACCAAGGAGCGCAAGAATTCCCTTGGCGCGGAGGGGCACGACGATTGCGGAACGCATGTTGAACGCTTGATTGAGAACCTTTGACAGCGCCGGAGTGCGCGGCGACTGGAAATCGCCGATCAACAGCGGCTCGTGGTCGGCAAATGCCCGGCCAAGCAGCGTCCCCTCAATCGGGACATCAAGTCTCAAGATATCCGGCGAGATCTCTCCCGCAGTGACAATGGCGTTCAGGGTCGTGGCCCCGGGCTCTCGCCGCGAAGGTAGCCAAACCACGATCGCGGTGGCGTCAAAGCAGCGGAGCGCTTCGTCGGCGATGGCTTGGTACACCTCGATTGGATCGCGCTCGGCTTCCCCGACCATCGACGCGAGTGTCGCGACTGCGTATTCCACTGGCTCGACCGTGGCAACCATGCGGTGCCTCTCCAATTGAAGTGCCCAGGTGGCGATTAGGCGCTGTTCACGAGTTTGCCGCGTAGTAGTTAGCGGCAGGTACGCTCAAGAGTTAAGTCGTCGTGTTCTCGTGCCTGCTTAAGCGACAATTTGTCTCTTCCGGGCGTCAAATGACCTAGCCCATGACTGAGCCGGCAATCTCCTCCATCTGCTCGCCGTACTTCCCCTTGAAGTAGGTGAAGACTTCGGTCACCTCGGAGAGCAGGTTTATGTGGGGCGCAAGCACCTGAGTGGCCTCATTGAGGTAAATCAGGTTCTTCAAGAACATGACCATGTCCTTGGGCACATATGCGCCGTGCGATCCAATGATCCGAATGGTCTCGGCAAAGCCGTCGAGGAACTCGTCCATCGTGAGCTCATCGAGGCGCTGCTCTGCCCGCGCTTCGGCATGACGGGCAAGGTCATCTAGGAGCGCCTCCCGGTCAAAGCCATAAGGGAATGCATCGAACTCGGCGAATGAGTCGATCATGCCTTCCATGTTGTCGGTCGCTAGCGAAACGAGGAATCGGATGAGCGAGTCCCGTCTTGTCCGATTCATGCGGGCAACGATTCCAAAGTCCATGAGACCAAATCGTCCGTCTGGAAGAATCATCACGTTGCCCGAGTGGAGATCCCCGTGGAAAATGCCGGCCACTGTAGCGCCCTCGACAACTGCCTTTATCGAGTTCCTTATGAGGTCCTCAGTCTGAATTCCCGAGCGCTTGATTGATTCGACATCGTTGAACTTGTGTCCCCGCAGCCGCTCCATAACGAGAACCCTGCGTGTGACCATGTCGGGAATCGGATGCGGCGCGTAGACCGACTCAATTCCGAGCAGTTCCAGGCCAACAGCAACTTCACACATGTTGTCGGCCTCGAGACGGAAATCGAGTTCTTCGTTGACCGTCTCGGCGAAGAGGCGAATTACGCCCGGGATGTTCGCTTGGCGGAACTTGTCGGTGGCCAGATTCATGAGCATCACGGCGTCGGAGAGTACTTCGATGTCGCGGCGAATCCGCTCAGCGATGTTTGGCCGCTGAACCTTGACGACGACTTCTGTGCCGTCGCGTAGCACCGCGCCGTGAACTTGAGCTATCGACGCGGCCGCGATCGGCTCTTCGTCGAACTCTGAAAACAGGTCCTCGAGCTTCTCGCCGAGTTCCTCTTCGATTGTCTCGCGGACGATCTCGAAATCAAAGGGTGGGACCTCGTCGCGGCAGGGGGCAAAGGTCTCGACAATCTCATCGGGCAGCACGCCGCGCGAGGCTGCAATCAGCTGTCCGAACTTCACAAATGTGGGGCCGAGGCGGACAAACGCTTCCCTGATCCGCCTGGCTGCCTCTTCCGAGATGTGCGCCTTGCCGGCATCTTCACCCTCGGTCCGGCTGAGGATCACCGTCGGGGCAGTGTCGACGAGAATCATCTCGCCGAAGACTCTGACGATCTCTCCGACGATCCGCCCCGCGCGCCCGAGGTGCCCAAATCGCAGGGCCGGACGGGTGAGGCGGCGCGCTCGATGGTGGAGTCGCTCCCGCTCGGGTTCGGAATATGCGTTCCACTCGACAATTGCCTCCCGCAGGCCGGGGTACTTGTCGGGCCACTGCGCGTACTCGAGGCGCTCGCTGACTGAGGGGAGGGCCAGGGGCGCCTTGCCATCTGGGGTCAGCCAGCGTCGCCACGGCTGGGATTGGATTTCTTCGGCAGTCGCGAGACTTTCCATGTCGGCACTCCTCTGATTTGGGTTCATGCGCGTAATGTTCCGTAATATATCGACATATTCGACAAAGTCAAGTTCTTGCAGCGGGATGAGCGCTCAGGCCTCGTCATCCTTCTCGCCATACTGGATCTCATCAAAGGCGTTGAGAATCTCCGAACGCGCCCGCTCAAGTGCCCTTCGAACTTTGCGCAGTGCTTCGAGATTGAATTCGACTTGCCTTGCTCTCCGGATAATTGTTCTGCGCAGTTCGTTGAAGTCTTGATCCATTTCAGTCAGCAATGCCCGGTTGGGGCGATGCCGACCTGCGATCCGCCCGGCCCTCTCCATGACGGCGTCAACTCGCTCCTGCTTCTCGAGCAGAATTTCCATGCCGTCATCGGTGATGTGATAAACCCGACGCTCGTCCTCGTCTTCTGCGCTGATGTAGCCGGCTTCTTCGAGGGCGATCAGGCTGGGGTAGAGGCTTCCAGGGCTCGGGCGGTAGCCGCCCTGGGTCTTGTCTTCGATTTCCTTCAGAAGTTGATAACCGTGCCTAGCACCCTCCGAGAGGAGACGCAGCAACACGTATTTGAGATCGCCTCGCTTTACGACCTTCTCGTCTTCATCGACGGGCTCAACATATGCAACCACTTCCCCGTCAGCTTGCTCGTCGGAGGATCCCTCCTCTGGAATCTCCTCGGATGTCTCCGACGACTCCTCTGCGCGCTCTCTACCTGTTGCAGAACCTGCTGAACTTGCAGAACGGCTGCGACTGCTCCGGTGTCCGGATTGCCGTGGTTTGGTCATGGGAATCTCCAGTTGGGCAACTGCTGGAATTGGGTCGCCGATACTTGCCGACATATTACGTCAGACTCTGAGATTCGAGAAGCGCATGGCGGCGAAGCGCGATATCCGCCCCGGATACTGCAAGTTTGATTAGGGTCCTTATCGTGAACTCACCCAGCCGCTCCAAGCTCCTAGTCGCGGCTGCGCTGCTCCTGGCTCTAGCAGTTGGCGCGGTCTCGATTCTCCTTACTGCGTATCACAACTACGAGGCTTCGCCATCACCGTATTCGGTACCTTTGCCCGAGGTCGCGCCAACGGCTCCGATTTCGCAGCGCGTTGTTGTGGTGGTGTCTGACGGTCTGAGATCTGATCTTGCCGTTGAAATGAAGAACATCGGATCGCTTTCGAGGCGACCGGACGCGTCGTACCACACAGCAGTCACAGCGGTTCCATCGCTTTCGTTGCCTGGTTGGACAGCGATCATGACTGGTGCCGGTCCACTGGTATCAGGGGTCAGAACTAATGCTTTCGAAGGCAGCCCCGCGCCCGTTGAATCTCTGTTCGAGACTGCCCGGCGAGCTGGGAAACGCACTGCGATTGCCGGGGCAGCAACAGAGTGGGACCAGCTATTTCGCGGGCAGTCAGATGAGGTCTATGTTGCGCCATTTCCGTCTGGCCGCGGTAGCGACGGCGAGAAGGACAGCGATCCTCTTGTCGCCCGAGCGCTAGCCGGCCCCGCAGAGCTGATGCTTCTGTACTTCCCAGCCGTTGACGACGCATCGCATTACTACGGCCCGTTTAGCGATGACGGTGTCAACGCAATGCTCGGCTTTGATCGTCGAGTCGGTGAAATAGCGAGCAGACTTGATTTCACTCGTGACACCTTGATTGTCACGTCCGACCACGGGCACATCGATGCAGGGGGTCACGGGGGGTACGAGGACCTCGCGCGAGGCGCGACGCTGCTGATGGTCGGGAGAGGAATATCTAAGTCGGGACCTCAGGCCGTTTCGCAAACGGACATCGCCCCCACAATTGCTGTACTTCTCGGAGTGGGACGCCCTCGTGATGCAGAGGGCATGCCTCTTTTCGGGTCGATCTCAGCCGACAGCGCGGCCGAAGCCGAGGCCGCGCAGATTCACGAAGCGGCGCTACGCCGCCGTATTGCAGCCAACTATGAGGTCATCAGCAGGGAGCAGGCGCCTGATGCGTCGGTCGAGGTACTGAGAGAGGAAATCCGTGCCGCATCTTGGCGGAGGGCCATTTCCGAATCGATGGGGCGCATCCCAATCGGTGTTCTCCTGGTTGCATTGTTCGCAATGATCATTCGATTGACCGGCGGTTTGAAGGCAAGGTCAGTTGGCGCCGCACTGGTTTGCATGGGACTTGCCGCACTAGCTGTCTGGAGCTCCGGATTCACCTGGTCAATGAGTTATTTCAATGTCTCTGGTGATGAGAGTGGCCTGTTGCTTGCCGCACTTGGCGCCACAGTGCTGGGCATGGCCATGGCCGGACTGATTGTTGGCAATCGGACAACCTCGGGAGCATGGCAGCAGGCCATGTCGGTCTCAGCCGTGATCGTCTTCATCTGCGGGCTCAGCGCGTCGCTGCTGATGATCTATTACGGTCCGAACACAGGGTGGCGAATGCCCGATCTCAGATTCTCTTGGGCGATGTTCATCGTCCCGACGCTCGTTGGCGTAGCCTCGGTTGTAGGAATACCGCTTGCGGCTGCGACGGCCGCTCTCGCGCACAAGGTCAGCGCCAAGTCGTCAGAGGTCCAGCCGCCAGACAAGGTTCCGGGGCCCGATTCGGAACCCGATCCCGATGTCGACGAAGGGCCTGATTCCGACTCTTGACACGTGTCGTATGGTTCTGGGTGTAGTAGCACCAAGCGGGTCAATAGCGGGTCAATACGGACACCGGGCAAGAGGGGGATAATGACTGTCACCGAGCCGAGAAGGCGACGTCTGCATATGTCGCTGGCATCCGAACTTGGCGAGGCCGAGGCAGACACAATCATGGAGCTACTTCCCACAGTTGAGTGGAGCGAGATCGCTACGAAGCACGATCTCGAGTTGGTCCGCGTCGACGTGAAGTCGGAGCTGATCGCTTTTCGTGTCGAGACGGGTGACAGATTCAGCCGTATCGAGTCCCGCATGGCCGGCTTCGAGTCCCGCATGGCCGGCTTCGAGGAGCGCATGGCCGGCTTCGAAGCTCGCATGGCGGCCTTCGAGGAGCGCCTCAATTCGCTCATTCCAAAGCTCATCATCACCACGATCAGCGTATCGACAGCCATGGCTGGACTGATCTTCGCGGCGGTCAAGCTCGGCGGAGCTTGAATCCCTTTCGGTCACCTCTCAGCCCGCTGGAAAGTGATTGTCATCACATCTCTTATCTGCGATGCTTGGACTACCGGAGAAGGGAGGTGGTCCAGTGCAAGACGGTAGTAGTTCTGGGACCCCGGAGGTGCCTGACCGCTAGGCGCACCAGTGGGTTGCTCGGTCCTTTCCGGACCACCGGGAGGGTGAAGCGAGGTTACTAGCTCGCCGAGTCCGCCAAACCGGCCGAGCGGAATCCAATCAGAGACACCGAACCCAGGAGCTTCTCGGATGTGGTCCCTCCGGGACGGCGATTTCGCCGAAGCAGCTCCTGGGTTTCTATTTCTTCGCTCTGAGATCTATGGGGATATTTGGGATGAGCAATGCACCATCAGGCGGGAAGCTCCCGACATATCGCGAACTGGAGCGGGTCGACGGGACTCCTTGCGCTTGGAGCGTTTGGGGTAACGGAGACGTACTCGGCGCACTCAATCTCCTTACTCCTGAACGTGCCGCCGCCGCCGCGTCAATAGTCCGCACCGGTGAAGTCTTTGCCCTCAATTGGAGCGTCGCGCAACCCGATCCGCCCCTATTTCACCGGGAGCGGTTCGAAAACGAAATCTCTTCGAACATCATCTCTTCAGATGATCACATCAAGGCTTTCAACACGCAGGGCTCGAGCCAGTGGGATGGCTTCAGGCACATTCGCCACCCGATTCACGGACACTTCAGCGGTGAGTCAGCCGAGGGGACTCTTGGTGTAGACCACTGGGCAAAGCGTGGCATCGTCGGCCGCGGGATTCTCGCCGACGTCGGCGCCCACCGAGAGAGCGCCGGGCGACCGTTCGACATGACGGTTTGCGAGCCCGTGGCCTTTTCGGAGGTGCTTGAGACTCTCGACTCCCAAGGGACGCAAATTGAAACAGGAGACATCCTGCTGATCCGAATCGGTTGGTTGGGGTGGTATGAAGGCCTCGCCGAGGCGGCCCGCAACGAGATTGCGGACATGACGAAGCTCTCGTATCCAGGGCTTAGTCCGGGGGAGTCAACTGTCGCTGGCCTTTGGGACGCTCACGTGGCAGCTGTTGCATGTGACAACCCTTCACTTGAGGCGTGGCCCCCAGGATCACAGCTCGGCGGAAATTCCCGTGACGAGTGGTTCAAGGATCCCGCAACAATCGAGGAGTCCTTTGCGCACACGATGCTCTTGCCGATGCTTGGCATCCCAATCGGCGAGATGTTCGTCCTTGATGCGCTCGCCCAAGCATGTGCCGCCGATGGCAGCTACGAGTTCATGTTTACTTCTGCCCCTTTGAACATTCCCAGAGGTGTCGCGTCACCGCCCAATGCCCTGGCGATCAAGTAGGGTTCGCACGCACACAATTGGCTCTCTCGGGAGGTTCTAGTGCGTGAGGTAGTCATTGTCGAGGCAGTGCGGACTCCGCTAGGTCGACGTAACGGAAAGCTCAAGGACGTTCACGCGATTGCACTCGGAGCAGCTGCTCTCACAGAAGTCGTCAAGAGGCCCGGAATCGATCCCGCTGAAGTTGAGGACGTAGTCATGGGATGCGTGATGCAGGTCGGTGAGCAATCACTCAACATTGGCCGCACGGCATGGCTTCATGCGGGATTTCCGATCGAGACTCCCGCAACCACCGTTGACCGCCAGTGTGGTTCATCGCAACAGGCACTTCACTTCGCCGCGAATCTAATTCAAGCGGGGACTTGCGACGTGACGATTGCTGCGGGTGTCGAATCGATGACTCGGGTGCCAATGGGCTCGACGGCGAGCGTGGAAGGCGTCGGGCGCCCGGCGACTCGCGAGATTCGGAATCGCTTTGAGCTTGTCTCCCAGGGAATCTCGGCCGAGATGATCGCCGAGAAGTGGGGGATTACCCGGGAGGAGTGCGACGAGTTCTCAGTGGAGTCACATCGCAGAGCGGCCCGCGCCACCGACGAAGGGCGTTTCGAAAGCCAGATCATCCCAGTGGAGATCACGACAGATGACGGCGAGACCGAAGTCTTTAGCCGCGATGAGGGGATTAGGCCGGACTCCAACGTTGAGACGCTTGCCAAGCTCAAGCCCTCATTTCGTGAAGACGGGTTGATCACGGCCGGCAACTCTAGCCAGATCACTGA
The DNA here is from genome assembly GCA_003577105.1 of Acidobacteriota bacterium. Taxonomy (GTDB): domain Bacteria; phylum Actinomycetota; class Acidimicrobiia; order ATN3; family ATN3; genus ATN3. Next base: position 24,029 of record QEUQ01000034.1, read on the forward strand.
TGGCGCGGCCGCCGTGCTCCTGATGACTCCAGAGAAAGCGGCCGAGTTAGGGGTAAGGCCACGGGCGAGAATCGTCGCTCAGGCGGTCGTCGGTGTAGATCCGGTGTTCATGCTCACCGGTCCAATTCCCGGTACCGAGAAGGTATTGAGGAAGGCCGGCCTGACCTTTGCCGACATAGATCTTGTTGAGATCAACGAGGCATTCGCGCCCGTGGTTCTCGCCTGGAAGAAGGAATTCAACCCCGACATGGAGAAGGTCAACGTCAACGGTGGCGCGATCGCAATTGGTCACCCGCTAGGGGCCACCGGCGCGCGGCTGGCCACAACCTTGCTAAACGAGCTCGAGCGGACTGGCGGGCGGTACGGCCTAGAGACCATGTGTTGCGGAGGCGGACTCGGTACCGCGACGATCATCGAAAGACTAGACGGGTAGGTGACGATGTCAAACAGGCCCTTTGAAGAGCACAACATCATCGGCGACAAGCGGTCGTTCGTATTTCACGATCTCAGTCGCGAATCAGAGGAATGTGCGATCGATGAAATCGTCGAGGCTGAAGCGATTCAGCTCTTCGGCCCAGATGAGCCAAGCGAGGCTCGAAATCGCGGTTACAAGGCGCACGGGGCCTGTAGCTCGGGGGCTCAAGAGGCCGGAGCGGCCTGACCTTCGATGCCTGAAGCAATTGATGTTCACGTTCACCCCTCAACTGAGGAATACCTGAAGCCCGCGCTCGGTCCGTTCACCGAGGCGACGGAGAAGTACTTTCGAACCTCAATTCCCATAATCACAATTGATGAAATGGCAGCCGAGTTTGAGGCTGACGATGTCTTAGCAGTTCTCTTCGCCTGGGATGCCGAGACTGCCACCGGCCTGCCCCCTGTCACCAACGACTACATCGCCGACGCCGTGAGGGCGCACCCAGATCGCTTTCGCGGATTTGCCTCGGTTGATCCACATAAGGGCGATGCTGCCATTGCGGAGCTGGATCGGGCGGTGAGCGAGCTCGGTTTGATAGGGCTCAAGACACAGGCCGGCGCGCAGGACTTCCGGCCAGATGATCGTCAGTTCTATCCGCTTTGGGAAAAGGCGGCAGAGTTGGGGATCCCGGTGCTTTTTCATGTCGGCACCACAGGTCTTGGTGCGGGAACGCCAGGCGGCATGGGCGTCAAACTCGACAACATGCGGCCCATCTACGTCGACACGGTGGCAGCGAATTTTCCGGACCTCAAGATCATCGCCGCGCATCCCGCTTGGCCATGGCAAGACGAGATGATCGCGATTGCCCTGCACAAGGCCAACGTTTGGATCGACCTTTCGGGATGGTCTCCAAAGTACTTTTCCGAGCCCCTCGTCCGCGAGATCAAGACGAGATTGCAGGACCGGGTGATGTTTGGCACCGACTACCCGTTCATCACTTACCACAAGTGGATCACAGCCTTTGACGAACTGGGAATTCCCGAGGATGTGCGGACCAAGGTCATAAAGACCAACGCCGCGACACTCCTCGGCATTGAAATCTGACGAGCTAGAGAATCCCCGCTGTCTTCGCCTCAAACGCGCCGTCGCTCAGAACCGCTTCGCCCTTGAAGTCGAGACTCGCCTCAATCTCGATCCATGACTTGCAGCCGCCGTACTCATCCAAGATCGGAATCTCAACTGTTTGGGGTAGAAGGTGAGCCCGGAGCACGAGAACCCAAAGGGGATCACGTGCCTTCCACCTCAGTCGTTCGGTGACGTAGTCCGCGGTCCAGATGTGCTTCGAATCCAGCTCGGCTAGGGCATCGGGCTCGGTGAGCTTCTTGACTCCCGTGACGTCGCACCAGCCCTCAATCTCGACAATCCCATCGGAGGTGCGTCCCCGGAGACGCTCAAGGTTGTGTCGATAGGCGGGCTTGAGCAGTTCACCTGACTGGTGTTCATAGGTCGGGAACAGCAGGAACCGATCGTAGGGAACGCTGAAGTGCCGCCCGTCTTCCTTGATGCCGCCCTTACGGATCGTTACGACCTGCTCACCTTCGAGGATCGCGTTGCAGACAGTGGCCCACTCCTTCAACGCCGGCACGCAGGTTCGCTGAGGGCTGCTGCTGGGATCCGATTGTGTTGCGCTGGCCTCGCTTGCCTCGGACTGATCTGCGGAGTTCATGAGAGATTGCACGAGGACCGTATGCTAGAAGCTCCGATAAGCCACTTCCAAACGGGGCTGACGAGGCCGTGCGTCACGCGCGATTCTGATGTCCACAAGTTCACGTATTCAATGACCACCTTGGGGCAGATGGAGCAGACTCAGTACCCGATTGACGTCGGCGAGGTATTCCTTGCCGGTGTCATGCTGCGGCCTCATGCCGACATCGGAGAGATCCACACTCCTGCCATCGCGCTTTGCCATTGGCTCCCCGAGGGGCGCTGGACCGATGACGAACAGGACGCGTTCGAGGACTTGGGGAAGCAGATTGCGCTGGGAACGGGCGCGTCAGTTCTTTGCTTCAACTTCAGAGGTATCGGCGACTCCGACGGTGACTTCGGTATTAACGGTTGGTGCCGCGATCTCGTCAGCGTCGTGGATGCGCTCTCCGACGATCCTGACATGGGGGACATCTGGGCGGTGGGAGCCGGAATCGGCGGATCGGTCGCCCTGAATGTCGCCGCTGGAGATCCCCGGATCGCCGGCGTAGTTGCCCTCGGCGCGCCAGCTGAGTTTGCGGCGCTCGATCTCGGGTCAGATGACTTCTTTGTGAGGGCGAGGAATTCGGGAATCATTCGTGACCCCGATTACCCGCCGGATCTTCATGCCTGGCGAAGGGAGCTGATTGCGTACTCGCCGATTCACCATGTCCGCCGCATTGCGCCGCGCCCGATCTTGGTGGTTCACGGGGCGCGAGACGAGCTTGTTCCGATTGGCACCGCCGAGCGCCTAGTAGAGGCTGCCGGGCCGAGCACAGAGAAGGTCGTCGTCCCCGCCGATCATGACGTCTACGCCGATGAGTCCTCCGTCGAGATAGCCTGCACCTGGCTAAGAGACCAGTTCAAAGTCGGCTAGTACCTCGGGCGCCACGCACGCCGTCCATTACGTCTGCTAGCTAGAGGGTGACGAATGTGAAGCCCTTGTTCCGGAGATCGTCGATGATCCCGGGGAGCGCCGCCGTCGTCTGACCTCTGTCGCCTCCCCCGTCGTGGAGCAGGATCATGTCCCCCCCGCCGAGACCTTGGGTGACTCGCGCATAGATCCCTTCGGCGGTGTTGCCTGCCCAGTCCTGGGGGTCGACATTCCACATTGCAAGCTTCATGCCCAACTGGCCTGATGCTGCTTCTACGTCCGCGCTGAGTCCTCCTCCGGGTGGCCGAAAGAACGTCGGCCGCTTGCCGGTAATCGTCTCGATCTCGGCTGACGTGCCGTTCATTTCGTCGAATACGACTTCGAACGGGAGCAACCCGAAAGCCGGAGGGTGATTCCACGAGTGGTTCTGGATCGAGTGCCCATCGGCAGCCGCCCGCCGGATGAGGTCGGGATAGGCCTGCGCGCGTCCACCGAGCACAAAAAAGGTCGCCTTGACGCCCTTCTCCTTCAGGATGTCCAAGACGACCGGGGTCCAGGTTGGATCGGGCCCGTCATCGAAGGTAAGTGCTGCTGTTGCTTCATCGGCGAGCGAGCGAGCCGGCACAGGGGCTGACACTACGACTGGAGCGCTGCGCTTGCCGCTGATTGAGCCGACGGCGACACTCGCTGATCCGGGCGCGCCTTCGGCCCACAGGCGAGACCAAATGTGCGGCGAACTGTCAAATGGCAACGCCGAGACTTCAGTAGAAGTCGTCTCGCTGACTTGCGCGGGGGCGACCACGACAATTCGCGAATATGGGGCCGTTGGGGTATCAAGGCTTGCCGAGCTTCCGTTGACCCAAATCGACGGGGTGACTTGGACTTTGTCGAGAAGATTGCCTTCCACATCGACGCGATCTGATGGCGGCCAATCCTCTGGACTCCCACGGAGTGCGTCGCCAACAGTCGCGTAGGCCGATACATCACGTGCTTTGCCGTTTACCGAGATCTTCTGCCTCCTGTCGCTCCGGGCACTCGGTCCCGAGGATTGTGGTTGTTATCGGTCATGTCGTCACGACGTCATTTGGGCGCACGTCATCGAGTGGACTGGTGCTCCCCCCGAGGTGCCCTGCCAAATTGCGTGCGTTGTCAATCAGCATTCCGAAGTAGGTATAGCCGAGACTCCCTGGTGGGCCAGGAAGCGCTTCGTAGCGGAGAAGGCCGATGCTACGAACCCCGGCGATCTTGGCAATTTCAGTGATCTCGGCAGTGATCCTTGCTTGGGTGGCGAAGACTGAGGGTGCGCCGGAGTCCTTCACCATTTGTCCAAGCTCAGACACGGATTGACTCGATCTTGAGAGTCCATTTGGATCTTGCCCGGTGAAGACCTCGACAGAGCCCGCGGTGCTCATCCGATATCGGCGCATCAAGTAGTCGAAGGCATTGACCTCGGCGAAGACTGATCGCGCTGATGTCGGAATCGTTGAGATGGTCTCCGATATCGCCGAATCGAGGCGGTCCAGCGCAGCCACAACCTTTTCGTAGTTCTGCTCGTAGTCTTTCGCTCCGGCCGGATCAACTCGCGTCAGCTCCGAGCGAATCTTTTCTGCGTAGGAACGGCCGAAGATGGGGTCGGTCCAGGTGAAGGGATTGATGACGTCAGTGCTGTCGTCTGGTGCGCGGTAGCTGATGAGAGCTTCGGGCGTTATCGACTCGGAACCGAGAAAGACGATCGGGACATCGCCTCTCACGACCTTCCTCAACTCGGCTGCGAGGGCGTTGTCGTATCCGAGTCCCGAGAAGAAGCCGACAGACGCGAACTTGGCTAGGTTCCGGTCGCCCTCTCCGATACTTCGGGCAACGTGAGGGTGACCGTAGGGAGTGAGAGTCTCAACTTGAGCCCTAGTGCCCGCAATATTGCGAATCAGGCTCCCGAGGGGCCAGATCGACGTGATCACCAGCGGGCGTTCGGGTTCGCCTTCTTCACGCTTGTCGCACGCGGTAACGATTAGGCCGATAGAGAGCAGGAGCGCAAGAGCCAGAATTGGCAAGCGGAATTTCGATCTGTGCGCGATGACGGCCTCACCTCACATGGGGAAAAGCAATACCGGCTCAATTCCGACTCGGCTTTCGGCGGCGATCGGAGGCTACCGAGTCTATTGGAATACCGGTTCCCGACCTGATGAACTTCGATCTGCTCCTCGGCCGCGCCCCGGCCTGTCGCGCCACTTTCGCATCGACGAATACGCATAGACGAGTCCGAACACCGAGGCAGCCGTGAGCACAATTGTCGGCCCTGAGGCGATATTCAGGAAGTACGACGCGTACATGCCGACGAATCCGCAAAGCGCGCCGATTGCCACCGACAAGAGCAATACGTTCTTGAATGAATCCGACAACATTCGGGCAACGACCGGTGGTATCACGAGTGCTGCCGCGATCAGTGTGACTCCGAGCACCTGCATAGTTGTGATGATGGTGGCCGCCAGAACCAACGTGAATACTCCGTCAACCAGGCCAGAGCGAACCCCGTAGACGGGGGCAACTTCGGGGTCGAAGGTCATGAACATGAGTTGCCGGTACAGGGCGAGGATCGCAAGGCACGAAATGCCAGCGGTGCCTGCGAGTACGAGGACTTGGGCAGGATTCACAGCCAAGACATTTCCGAAAAGGACGGCCTCGAAGTTCTGGTTGAAGCGATTCCCACGCGAAATGAGTGCTACTCCTATGGCAAAGCTAGCCGTGGTCACAATTCCAATCGCGGCGTCGGCCCCGATTTGTCGCCGCCGGGCAACTCTGCCAATTAGGAGTGCAGACGCAACCCCCCACAGTCCGGCCCCGAGGTAGTAGTTGACTCCGCTCACATAGCTGACGACTGCGCCGCCGAAGATCGCATGACTGAGTCCGTGGCCGATGTAGCTCATGTGCCTCAGCACTACATAGACACCGACAAGAGCGCAAAGAGCCCCGGCTAGAGTTGCTGCCGCAATGCCATTTCGGAAGAACTCGTATTGCCAGGGTTCACCGAAGCTCACGCGCTCACCTCACCGCTGTGGTCGTCGTGAATGTGGAGATGATGACCACCGCCGATCTCGTCGGGAAGTTCCGCGGCCATCGGAATGCCGTGGTGATCGATGACGAGCATTGGGCAGGAGAAGGTCTCGGTCAGGATCTCGTCGGTGAAGATCTCGTCGGGCGTGCCGAGCGCAAGCAGTCTTCCATTGATACAGGCGAGGCGAGGCAGCTTGGCGGCGACCGAGTTCAGGTCATGCGTGGTCATCACTATCGTCGTGCCCGCGCGATTGAGCTCGAAGAGGAGGGCGAGGAGTTCGCTGCGGGCGGCCACGTCGATTCCCACGGTCGCCTCGTCAAGTAAGAGCACACTTGGCTCCGCTAGCAGCGCCCGGGCCAAGAAGACTCGCTGCCGCTGGCCGCCGGAAAGGTCCCGAATATGCCTCGCCTCAAGGTCGCCAATGCCGATCCTCTCGAAGACGTCGCGCATCTTCTGCCTCTGGGATGTGTGGACCCAGGGCGTGTAGCTGCTGTGTCCGGCGACACCCATTAGCGCGATCTCTCCGGCAGTCGCGGGAAACGACCAGTCCACGGTCTCGAGCTGGGGCACATAACCCACCCGGCCTGCCCTTCTCATAGTGGACCGGCGAGCTTGCTGACCGTAGACCGAGACATTTCCGGACGATGGGCGGTGAATTCCGAGGATCAGATTGAGCAGCGTCGTCTTGCCTGCGCCCGAAGGGCCGACAACTCCGAGGAATTCCCCCTCAGCTATGGACAGCGATACCTCGGCGAGGACCGCGTTGGTGCCAAACGAAGCTGAGACATTCTCGAATCGCACGACCTCGGTGGGCATGACAGCTCTTGGTCTCAGGTCGGAACGGACTGTAGAGCTTCGCCACTCCCGCCCAGGGCAACGGTCATGGTCTCGACGTTTTCGACCATCATGCCGATGTAGCTATGTCGCTTGTCACCCGGTTCTCCGGGCAACTCGTCGTCACTTAGCTTGTCTATGTATTGGGCGCCGGTTTCCCTAGCAACTTGCTCGAGTACTCGCGAAGGAAAGACCTCAGACCCAAAGATCGCTCGCACACCAGAGGATCTAACCTGTTCAATCAGCGCCGCAATCTCTGCAGCCGATGGCTCCTGGAAATTGGAGAGTTCGGCGGCGCCAATCACGGTCATCCCGTATCGCGGGGCGAAATAGGCAAAGCTGTCGTGATAGGTGAGCAGCTTGCGCTGATCCATGGGGATTGTGCTTGTAGCCGCAAAGATCGCTTGGTCGAGGCCGGCAATCTGCGTTGCGAACCTGTCGTAGTTGGCCTTGAAGGCCGATGCGCTCTCGGGGTAGCGCTTCGAGAGGGTGTCTGAGACGATCTTTGCGTACTTCAAGGTCAGGATCGGGTTCATCCAAAGGTGGGGATTCGGCTTCCCTTCGGACCTAGGGAAGCTGAAGTCATAGACGTACGCGTCAGGCGTAATGGTCTCCTCGCCGAGCATCACCGTTGTCGAACCGCTGACCATGTTCTTGCGAGCCATCTGTATTGTCGGCTCTTCGAGGCCAAGCCCATTGAAGAACGCCACGTCGGCGTTGGCTAGGGTGCGGGCGGTCTCTGGCGAGGGCTCGAAGGTATGGCTGTCGACCCCAGGCGGCACGAGCGCGACGACCTTGACTTCGCCGCCTGCGACCTTCTCAACGACGTCTGCGATTGGGGCTACGGACGCGGCAACTGTCTTGCTAGATCCAGTTGGCTGATCGGGCTTACCTGAGTTGCTGCACCCGCTGGCGGCCAGCGCGATCGCCAGCGCGCCACACAGCGAGAGAGCTGTCCGGCGCCATCTTGAAATGCCCATGACAGCTCCTCGGAGAGTGGTGCTGCTTCAGTTAGCTATTGCGAGCAGGTCGCAATAGTAACAGCTCATTAGCGCTTGGCGCGCCGGCAACGCTCGCATGTCCCGACGATCGCGAAGTGGCGCGTGTTGAGAGCGAACTTGTGGTCGTTCTCCAGTTGGACTTCGAGTGGGCGCAGTTCTTCGATAGGAATCTCGGTAACCGCCGCGCAAGATTCGCAGACGAGATGCTGGTGGCCGCGGTCAGCGAGGTGGTACACAGCCCGGCCGTGCCCCAGGTGAACGTGGTCGACGATCCCAGCCTCTTCCAAGAATCCAAGAGTTCGGTAGACCGTCGAGCGGTTGATCGTAGGAAATCGGCGGCGAACCTCAGTGACAAGTTCATCGGCAGTCATGTGCTCAGCCGAGTCGATCATCGTCTCGGCTATCGCAAGTCGGGTTGCAGTCACCCGGCCACCAGCCGATCGGATCAGTCCCTTTATCGCATCGAGCCGAGTCTCCATTCGCCGAATCGTCGTGTGCTTCAGCGAGTGGCGAACTTGTCAGGCCTGAGGGCCGCAACCAAGGCGGATGCCGCAGCACCGGGGTCGGGCGCCGATTCAATGGCCCTGACGACAGCGATCCTCGTAGCGCCCGCTTCAGCCACAAAGGCAGCAAGTTCGACATCGATGCCTCCGATCGCGAAGAAGGGCAAGCTCGAAATCTGCGCCGCGTAGCTAACAAGAGAAAGCCCGGTACCGGGCCGCCCCTTCTTGGTGGGTGTTGCGTAGACCGGACCAACTCCGATGTAGTCGGCACCGGAATCCTGAGCAGCTTCGATCTCATGTTCGGAGTGCGTGGAAAGGCCGATGAGCAATTCGGATCCGACTAGATCCCGCACGACTCTTGGGGCAAGGTCATCTTGGCCCACGTGCACGCCGTCGGCACTTGCGGCCAGGGCTATGTCGGGGCGGTCATTGACCAGGAAGAGTGCACCTGCTTCAGCTGTCAGATCGCGCAGGCGCTTTGCCGCTTCGAGGATGCGCCTGTCAGAAGCTTCGTGCTCGCGCAACTGCACGATTGATGCTCCGCCCGCTATCGCCTGACTTGCGGTGGCGCAGATGTCGGAGTCCGGTTCTTGCGCGGAGCAGATGAAATACAGACTTGCCTTCTCAAGTGCCTCTCGCCTTGTCATCTCTGCCGCGCATCCGCCCGCAACTGCTCTGACGATTTCGAGGCTGTCGCCCTCATTGAGAGTCGTCGAGGCCAGCTCTGCCCTGGTCAACGCAACTCCGTTCAGCTCCGCGATGCATGATTCGACTGGCAGCGATCGTGACTCGATGAAGCTGGCAACTGTCAGCCCAGGATCGATTGAATAGGCCGAGCCATTAGCGGTGATCTCGATCTTCTCACCGCGTTCGAAGTCCCCGGATCTGTCATCGTTTGAGGTCGGAGACTCTGCGAGATCGTCGCGGATCTCTTGCCACGCTCGTTCTGCTTCGCCCCACTCTCGAGCAGCTTGGAGTGCGAGGTTCCCCGTGAATTCGGCGATCTCGCGTGCTTCTGCCGAGCGGAGCGCGGCAGTGTGCGCTTGTTGTTCGAGGCGCCGCCGCGTCTCTCTGGGTAGAGCTGACGCGACTGTCGCTTCAGCCATCGACACCGCGTCTTCGGGGTCGTCGGTCAGATTTGCCTTGGCCTGGATTGCATCGGCCTCCTCGGCGATTCGCCACGCTTCCGCAGCTTCGCGAGCTTGGTCGGCTGCCTTGATGAGCGCTTCCCATGAGGCTTTGGCTGCGCCGGCCGCATAAGCAGATGCCTCTCTGGCCTTGGCAGTGCAATTCATAGCTTCGGTCGGTCCGCAGCCCGGATCCTCGGTATCAGGCACGCTACTCAAACCTCAAACGCGAGCCCAGTCCTTCCAGACGGGGTCATATCCGTTTTCCGCGATCGCATTCGCCACTTCGGATACCGGTCGCCGGTCGTCAACGTCGAACTGCGGATCTGCCCCTAGGTGTCCAAGGGTGTATCCGCCCGGCTCGGTATGGCTTCCGGCGCTCATGTGCGTCACCCCCACCTGCATCAGCCCGTCGCGGAGTCGAGCCGGCTCCCTGGTGGTCAAGACGATTGCGGCATCTGGAAGTAGCAAGCGCAGCGCGCAGATTGCCTGCAGGTAATCGCGATCTCCTACTGGCGACACCTCGGCCTCACTGCCGATGCAGGGTCGCAGCCTTGGCAGCGCAACCGAGATCTCACATCGCCAGTGCTTTCTGGTGAGCCAGAGAGCGTGCTCAGCTAGGGAGATCACGTCGGCTCTCCAATCAGGCAGGAGGCCCAGCAGGGCTCCAGCACCGAGCCTACGGGCCCCCGCACTTGCGGCATGGTCTAGCGCATCAAGGCGTGCGTCGTAGTCGCGCTTACGCCCGCGCAGATGTACTTCGGAGTAACGCTGCCGGTCATATGTCTCTTGATACACGACGATCCCGTCGGCTCCGGCCGCTACGAAACGTTCGTACTCGGTTGCACTCCACGTCTGGACCTCAAGGGAAATCTGAGGTACCGAGGGAGCAAGCGCGTCAATCACTTCGCAAAGGTAATCAGGGCTGACTATGCGGGCGTGCTCACCGGAGACCAGGAGAATGTGCCGGAACCCTTGATCTAGGAGGTACCCAGCTTCGACGCGAACTTCGTCTGGCTCGAGGGTTGTTCGGGCGATCTCGTTGGATTTCGAGAATCCACAGTAAGTGCAAGTGCTGACGCAAGCATTTGACACATACAGCGGCGCGAACAGATGAATCGTCTTTCCGAAGCGCTGCCGGGTCAGCTCCCGAGACCTCTCGGCTATTGACTCCAAATACTCTGCGCCTGCAACAGGTGAAAGCAGCGCGGCGAGATCCCATATGTCGCGGCTATCGCGCCCTAGCGCCGTTTCGACATCTCGCGCTGACGCGTGGGCCGAAAGATGAGCGGCATCCTTGACTGCCGACTCGTCGATTGCCGCCGAGTATCCCCCGGGCATCAGACGGTGCCGGCGGGCGCGATTGGATCGATGAATCCGGTCAGGGGGCTAGAAGCGATCGCGGTCTCATGAGTCATAGCCCGTCCAGCGAGATGAGCGCGCCGCCCTGCCCGGACTCCTTCGGCAAAAGCCATGGCCATTTGGGCCGGACTGCCGGCGGTAGCAATGGCCGTTGCCACGAGCACGGCGTCTGCGCCTGCCTCCATTGCCTCTGCCGCATGGCTTGGCGCGCCGAGACCGGCGTCGACGACGACAGGAACGCCCGCCTGCTCAATGATGATGCCAATTGCCTCGCGGGACTTGATCCCCTTGTTGGACCCGATCCATGAGCCGAGTGGCATGACTGTCGCGCATCCTGCTTCTTCTAGGTGGCGCGCGAGGATCGGATCGGCATTCATGTACGGCAATACGGTGAATCCCTCGGCCACGAGGCGTTCAGCAGCTCGCAGTGTCCCGACCGGATCCGGTATCAAGTATCGAGGATCTGGCGTAACCTCAAGCTTGACCCAGTCGGAAAGACCCGCGGCGCGTGCGAGGCGCGCGAGGCGGACGGCTTCATCGGCATCCAATGCACCCGAGGTGTTCGGGAGTAGGAGATATCTCTCGCGGTCGATGAAGTCGAGGATGTCCCGCCCTGGTCCATCGAGATCCACGCGTCTGAGCGCCACCGTCACAACTTCAGAGCCAGAGGCGTCAAGAGCTTCCTCCATTACCTCGTGCGACGGGTACTTCCCGGTTCCAACGAATAGGCGGCTTTCGAAGGTGCGGTCGCTGATTATCAGTGGGTCATGCATGAAGCCGGGTCTGCCTGGTCGAGATAATGCCCATCGAGCAATTCTAGTGCTCCGGTCCGGACTCTCCTACCGGAGAAGGGTCCAGGCGAAGTATGCGCCGGCGATCAAGATGACTAGAGCAGTCAGGAGCGCGGCGAGGACGAGCTTTCGGGTTTGCATCGCCGTATTGTGACCGAGAGGCGGCCTTTACGCGAAGGAGCGACGTGGGTACTCGACATGACTTGGTGATCATCGGCGGCGGCCCAGCCGGTTATGCGGCGGCGCTATCGGCTGCGTCCTCAGGTCTCGGCGTCTGCATCGTCGAGAAGGGACGAATAGGGGGAGTGTGCCTGCACAGAGGCTGCATACCGACTAAGCAGCTTCTTGAGACGGCGTCGATATTGCAGAAGCTCAAGAGGGCCCCGGAGTTTGGGGTGGTTCCTGCGGGGGGTGGCGACCCATCGGTTGACTTCGGTGCAGCCATGGCCCGAAAGGTCTCCACCATTGAGTCACTTCACAAGGGTGTCGTCTCACTGCTAAACAAGCACGGGGTCGAGCTTGTCGACGGAATCGGCCGTTTGGCGGCCGGCGGTGTCGAAGTCTTGGTTGATAACCGCGTCGAGCAAGTCCTCGAGGCCGGCTCGATTCTTCTCGCTACTGGTTCCCGCCCGAAGTCGATTCCCGGGTTTGAGACTGATGGTGAGCGCCTGATCACCTCAAACGAAGCTCTGGAGCTGTCCGAAATTCCGGGACAGATCGCGATCATTGGAGCCGGCGCAATCGGGGTCGAGTTCGCCAGCCTCTTCGCGGGGTTGGGTTCCAAGGTGAGCTTGATCGAGGCGATGCCCTCGATTCTTCCCGGCGCGGACCCCGAAATCTCGACCTATCTGAATCGCATGCTCAAACGTTCCGGCGTTTCGATCTACACGGCGGTTTCGGGTCTTGCTACCGAACCGTCAGGGGCGGGTTCTTTGGTCACATTTGATGATTCAAGAGGTGAGGCGCTCCGGATCGAAGTGGATCGTGTGCTCGTTGCAACGGGGCGCAAGCCCTCGGGAGATGAGCTGGCAAGCGGCGGAAGCGGGCTAGGTGTTGACGCGCGCGGATACGTTGAGGTCGACCCGAGGACCCTCGCCACCAACTTGGATGATGTGTACGCCGCCGGCGATGTCATTGACACCCCAGCTCTCGCCCATGTCGCGTTTGCCGAGGGCGCAAGGCTGGCCGGACTTCTAACCGGGGAGTCGCCACAGCCGATCGACTACGCCAAGGTCCCTTGGTGCATTTACTCGCATCCCGAAGTTGCGTTTGCGGGCATGACCGAGGATTCCGCTCGTGAGGCCTTTGGCGACGATTTGATTGTTGCCCGTCACCGGTTTGGCGGGCTGGGCCGGGCACTGATTCTCGGCGACCCCGAGGGCATGGTCAAAGTCCTGTCGGTCAGGGGCGGACCGATTGTCGGAGTTCACATTGTCGGCGCCTGGGCCTCGGAGTTGCTCAGCCCCGGATATCTCGCCACCAACCTTGGTCTGAGTCCCGAAGCTATTGCTCCGCTTATGCAACCGCATCCATCTCTTTCGGAGGCTTTCGGCGAGGCGGTGAGATCACTCGCCGGAATTCCGCTTCACGGTTAGATTTCATCTCCATGAACGTCGCTGTATCGAGCCGGGGTAGTCTCGCAGCTGTCGCGGACTCGAAATCTTTCAAGGAGCGCACTTGACAACGACAGTGACAATGCCCGTGTTGGGCGAGGGTATACCCGAAGGAAGGGTCCTCCGCTGGCGCGTCAGCGAGGGAGAGCGGGTTCAAGCGGGCGACGTCTTGTGTGATGTGACTGACGGGGAGCGAATCTCGGAGGTCGTCTCTCCCGGCGACGGCTGGCTTGAGTTGCGCATGGTCGTCGAGGACCAGGTTGTGCCGATTGCAGCGGCACTCTGCCGTATTGGGGATGTGCAACCCGACTCGTTCGCCGCCGCCGTGACCTCTGCAGTTGGCCCGGTTGATAGCTTAGAAACACCTCGGGCGACTTTCCGCATGCAACCGCCCGCCGGTGCCGAAGGGCGATCAGAGCCTCTTCACGCGCAAGTTTCAGCCGTGTCAAACGTACCTCCGCCAATGGAGAGCCGGCGCCTTGAGGCGCACGCATCGGAGGCCGTTGCCCCCCCGCCGACACCAGCGCCCGCAATTCACGCGCATGTTTCAGAGGGAGCAGATGAAGCGGAGCTAGCACCTCACCCACCTGACAAGCCGCGCGCTCGGGTGACCGCGGCGGGGGAGGAGCGCCTTGCGGGGTCTGGCGGTCTTGACGAGCTGCGCCCTGATGGCAATCGCAGGGGAGTTCTCTCTCCAGTGGTTCAGGGACTTGCCGCCGAATACGGCGTGAGCCTTGAGAAGATCATCGATGCCGCCGACGACGCGCACGGTCTTCCTGGCTTCGCCGCAGTGGAAGTCGGTTGCGACAAGATTCTTGACGCACTTGGTGTGCATCGAGCCGACTTTCTCGCCAGTACCGGCTACGAGCTCTCACTCACCTCCTTCTTAGCACTGGCCGTCTGCAATTCGCTTCTCGAGTTTCCTTCGCTCAATGCCGGACTTGATCCGGCTAGTGGAAAGCTCACAGCTATGTCGCAGGTTGCGCTGAGAGTGGTGCGATATGGGGGAGGGCGCGCCTTGGATTCACAGGTGATCGAAGGCGCGGAGCGTCTGACCCTGAGGGCACTGGAGCGACATTGCCACGAGGGTGGCGGCGAGGCCGCGGCAAGCTTTGTGCTCGAAGACTACGGGCCGGCTGGAATCTCGATTGCGGTTCCACCCTTCGACGCCTCGACCGCTGCCGTTCTTGCAGTGGGTGCTCCGCATCCTCAGGTCGAACTGGACAACGGTTCGCCCGCGCAAGCTCTGAAGGTTACGGCCGCGCTTACCTGGTACGCCGGTCTCGTGCCTACCGCCGATGCCGCCGGGTTCCTTGGGGGGCTGAAGGAGCGAATCGAAGGCTGGGACTGGGTCACGCTGGCCGGCTGAAAGTGCTTGCGCCCACCGGAGTCGAATTCAAACCAGACTTCCTGCACATCCGTTGGATGGGGCGGGTCGCCTACCAAGAGGCGCTGGATCTCCAGCGAGCGCTCGCCGATTCAGTGAGAGCTGGCAGGTCCCCTGGACATCTGCTCCTTCTCGAGCACGACCCTGTGTACACATATGGAGCACATGCGGTCGCCGAAAATTTTCTTGTTGACCCAAAGCTGCTGATCGAGGGGGGTGCTCTCGTCATCGAGGCCGATCGGGGCGGTGACGTGACTTTTCACGGTCCCGGGCAGCTGGTCGCATATCCGATCCTGGCGGTCGAGCGATTCAGCTCGCGCAGATGGGTCTCGGTTCTTGAGGCCTCCGTACGAAGGACTCTCAATGAATTCGGAATTGATGGCGTCACAGAACCCGAGTATCCGGGTGTCTGGGTGGGCGGGAAGAAGATCTGCGCAATTGGCGTAAGGATCAGCGGTGGAGTATCAACTCACGGTCTCGCTCTGAACGTGACAACTGACCTTTCGCGTTTCGACGCGATTGTTCCTTGCGGTATCGAGGGCAGGGGTGTTACCTCGATCAAGTCGGAACTGGGCGAGCGGATCTCCATGGAGCGAATCGCTCGCTCATTGGCCGCTAGCTTCGCAGCCGAGATCGGTGGTGTCGGGTCAAGCTTTGAGGCCGCGCCATGGCCTCGATCCGATGGCAACGACACCGACGAGCCTGGCGAGGCAGATCGCCAAGAGATCACAAACTGGCCCGATCGAAGGCCGCGTGCTGCCGATGGAACACTTCGCCCCGACTATGTGCGGGCGGCTGCCCGGTTCGACAAGGGCTATCGCTCCGTGATGTCAGTGGTGAGGGCAGGGGAGCTAAACACCGTTTGCGAAGAGGCGAAGTGCCCGAACATTTACGAGTGTTGGGCCGACGGAACGGCGACTTTCATGATTCTCGGAGACCAATGCACGAGGGCGTGTGGCTTCTGCAACGTCTCGACATCGCGACCTGGAGCTGTTGATTGGGATGAGCCTGATCGGGTTGCTCGTGCAGCCGCAGCCCTCGGACTCAGTCATGTGGTCGTCACCTCGGTCGCACGCGACGATCTCAGTGATGGGGGAGCAGCGGCATTCGCGGCAACGATTCGTGCGGTCAAGAAGTCCCTTGCCGGCGGGTCGGTTGAGGTGCTCATCCCAGATTTCAAAGGTGACAAGAAGTCGCTCGAGACCGTTCTCGCTGAACGCCCAGATGTCTTGAATCACAACGTCGAAACGGTGCCGCGCCTTCAGCGCTTGGTTCGCCCATCTGCCTCCTATGCCCGGTCGCTTGCAGTATTGGCGCGAGCGACCGGATCCGGTCATGGGATTGAGACCAAGTCCGGAATCATGCTCGGCCTCGGCGAGGACGAGTCTGAGGTGTCCTCGGTAATAAGTGACTTGGCAGCGGTTGGTGTCTCAATCCTCACAATTGGTCAGTACCTGCAGCCGACGGCGGCGCATCTGCCTGTTCAACGTTGGTGGCGACCCGATGAATTCGATGAGCTGGCTGACTTCGCGCGGCGAGCCGGAATCCGTGCCGTCGAGTCTTCGCCGCTGGTGCGGTCCAGCTATCGCGCCCACACTTCGCATCAAAGACTTGAGAGAATGAACCATCCGGTCGAGCTGCAGATCCAGGCGAGGTAATTGAGATGTCCGATCAGCCACCTCCCGGCGCGTCACCGCTGCCACCCGAGAGCCAGGTGCCTGACCCATGGGCCGCGGCGCAGCAGTCCGACTTCCTTTATCGGCCTCAGCAGCCAGGCGAGACCCCGCAGGGTGCGCCATATCAGGGAGCGCAGGCATG
>QEUQ01000035.1 GCA_003577105.1 Acidobacteriota bacterium
TATCGAATGCCGGGCGGCCAATGGACTGATCCGCTTAGGTCACCAGCTGGATTCAGAGGCAAGGGCAGACTTCTCAAGGCGTGCATGGAGCTCGGCCGGAGGCTACCCGAGCACTCCTACAACCTTTGCGTAGTTGCGAGACGACCGTGAAACTGCGAAGAGGAGAGAATCTCGAAGTCTTTCGGCCGAGAACTGCAGGCGAGGTAGTCGACGCGGCCTTTGCCATATTTCGCAACCAGCCCGGAAGAATCATCGCGACGATCCTTCCCGTACTGCTCGCAGTCGAATCGCTCGCCCTAATCGGGCAGCTGAATGCGCTCAAGGGGCTCCGTGATGCTTTCCGTCACGGCCTGTTCGCACTCCCTGTGCCGATCTGGGTTACCGCCGGGGAGAACCTTCTGAGCTTGGTCGCATGGATTCTGGAATTCATGATCACCTTCGCCGCAGTTACCGCAGCCGCTGAGGCCTACCTTGGCCGCACAATCGACGTAGGAGGCTGCTACCGGACGATTGCCAAGAAGAGCGGTACCGCACTGCTTGTCATGTTGCTCTGGTCGTCGGTCGTCTTCGGTCCAATGATCCTCTCGGTGATCGTGCTGGTGGGAGCCAACGCGGGGTTCGGACTCCTCACCATGTTTGTCACCGGACCCTGGACCATCTGGGCATTTGTCACATTTCGGCTTGCACCCGCTGCGGTCATCATCGAAGACGCCTCGCCAATCACCGCAATGAGGCGCAGCCATCAACTCACCAAGAACTCTTGGTGGCGCACGTTTGGAATCATCTTTCTCGCCGAGGTGATTTCGTGGGTGGTCAACACAGGACTCCAAATAGTGATCCTGCTGCTGACCTCATCGCGGGCACCGTCAGGTGCAGGCTTTTATGGCATCGCCGCAGCAATGCTCTTGTTGCCCGCAATCACTGTGAGGCCCTTTGCGGCGATCGTTGATCTGTGCCTCTACTTCGATCTCAGAGTGCGACGTGAAGCCCTCGACATCGACGCGGCATGCGCACTTGCAGACACCGACGAGTTCAGCCTGCACCCCAAGATCGCCGAGGCCAAGTGGGCGATCCCGTGGAGCCCGGTTCCCAGTGCGTTCTCAGGCAGGCGGCCGTGAGGGGCGCCGTCAGCTCTCGCGTTCTGGC
Source organism: Acidobacteriota bacterium (assembly GCA_003577105.1). Taxonomy (GTDB): domain Bacteria; phylum Actinomycetota; class Acidimicrobiia; order ATN3; family ATN3; genus ATN3. The sequence continues at coordinate 1,147 of QEUQ01000035.1, forward strand.
CCTCGCCGCTGCGGTGGCAATCGTTTTCGCCTCCGTGCCGGCAGCGACAGCAGAGCAGAAGACCGTGACACTCAACGAATACGTCGCGCTTCTAGAGGCCGCGTCCATAGCAGCTCCGGAAAAGAGCCAAGCGCTTCAGGAACTAGAGACGATTTCGACGGTGAGACTCTCAGATGGGACCAAGGTCACTGTGTCTTCGTCTTGGCCCGCACCGGGTAGCACGGCACTCAAGCCAAGACTTGACACCACCCTCGCCGAGATTCGCTCGTGGCAGGAACGAAACTCAGCGGCCACCGGAGATCCTCGTCTCGTCGCTCGCGAGATAACCGACGGCGAAGAGTTCCACCGAAAGAAGAGCTTGATAGGGCGCATCAAAGACGCAATCGACGGCTTCTTCAGGGATCTCGGGGGGAGGGAACTCCCGACGCCCGACGTAGACCTCCCAGAGGCTCCAGCAAATGACGCAACGAGTCTGATCACCAAGATCATCCTGCTAGCTGCTGTTGTCGTTCTCGCAATTTTCGTCTGGCGCCGCCTGAGGGCAATCAATCGCGCAGAAGATGAAGAAGAGGAGGAGGAGCCCGAGCAAATTTGGGATATCGGACCGGCCGATCCGGTGAAACTCGATGCAATGGCATCAGCTGCCGCCGCTGAAGGGCGCTACTCAGACGCAGTCCGCGCTTTCTATGTCGCCAACCTCCTGCGCCTCGACGAGAAAGGCGTCATTCGCTTCAAGGCCTCTGACACCAACGGGGCATTTCGGCGAAGTCTGCTGAGAGGATTCGGGCCGATTGTTCGCGAGTTCGACGTCGCGACCCTCGTCTTTGAGCGAGTTCACTACGGTGAACACGTAGCCACAGCTGAAGACTGGGAGGCGACAAGAACAGCGTGGCAGGGACTTTGGACTGGAGTCGCCGCGTGAAGAAGAACCGCGGGTGCCTCTTCGCTGTCATTGCACTCACAGTCATTCTCCTAGTGAACTTACTCATGTGGGGACTAGGCCCTGACGTAGTGGCAGATGACGCTGTCGGGGGATCAAGCTTCTCCAACTCCCCCACCGGGATGCGAGGGCTGGCGCTCATGTCGACAACCTAAAGCACTGGGTGCAGTCCGGAGGCCGCCTCGTCATGATCGAGCCAGTGCGTGGCGCTGTGACGCGCGCACTCATTCCCGGAATCGAGAGCGCCAACGCCTACCAGTTCGCAGATCCAGATGACGCCTGTCTGATTTCGATTTCGCCAGAAGAGACGCCAAACAACAACTATCAGGGGCAGCCGACGATGATCACTGCCCTGCTAGAGGAGGTGACTGCGGTCTCAGCGCCAAGCCCGATGAGTTTTTCCAGGGCAGGTGCTGCCGCGCCCGCCATGACGCTGCGAGATGGAAATGTCGCCATGGTGCTGAGTCGAAGTGGTCAAGGCGAAATCGTAGTTCTCTCATCCAACCTCTTCATCAATGCATCACTCGCGTCAAACGACAACGCGCGCCTTGCCCTCAATCTTGCCTCGGGATCTCGAAGGGTGGTCTTCGACGAATACCACCTTGGCTATCGCCAGTCCGGCGGCTCCATCTTGGCTCTGCCCGTCCAGTGGCGCTGGGCCCTGCTGGGACTGCTACTCGCGATTGTCAGCTACGCGTGGGCGAAGGCTCCGAGGAGATCAGCGACTGCCGAGGAGCCCCCCATATTGCCAAGGACTCGCGGTGAATTCATCGACGCGCTGGCGCTGTCGTTGGAGCGCGCCGGTGGCTCGCAAACAGCCGTCCGCATACTTCAGGACGACCTGCGGACGCGATTGCGGCGGAGGCTCCTGATGGGCGGGTGGATCACAGATCAGCAGATAGTTGCAGCTTCGCCGGGGCTCGGACTCGATCCAGCCGCGGTGTCCAGTGCCCTGAGGCCAATACCGGCCGAGGACCAGGCACTAGTAGAGCGCGCACGGGAAATCACAAAGCTTAGAAGGGAGCTCTAGTGCAGGAACTCAGAGAAGGGGTAGTCGGCGAGGCATCCAAGATCGTCGTTGCCCAGGAACACGTGATCGAGGAGATCTTGATTGCGCTCCTAGTGGGGGGACATGTGCTCATTGAAGGTGTGCCAGGTGTCGCCAAAACACTCCTAGTGAAGGTTTGTGCGCGAGTGACCGGATGCGACTTCAGGCGCGTCCAATTCACGCCAGACATGATGCCTTCCGACTTGACCGGCACGATGGTCTTCAACACCAAGACTTCGGAGTTTCAGTTCCGGCCAGGCCCTGTCTTCACGAATTTCCTTCTCGCCGACGAGATCAACCGCACTCCGCCAAAGACCCAGTCAGCTCTCCTCGAAGTCATGGAGGAGAGACAGGTAACGGTTGAGGGTCAGACCTATAAGGCCCCAGCTCCCTTTTTCGTCGCTGCAACGCAAAACCCGATCGAATACGAAGGGACCTACCCACTCCCTGAGGCGCAATTGGATCGCTTCCTGTTCAAGATCGAGATGGGCTACCCCACCGAACCGTGGGAATACGAGATGCTCCGCCGTCACAACGCCGGGCTCGACCCTCGATATCTCGATACGGTTGCGATAGATGCAGCCACCAGTCCCGAACAGCTAATAGAGGCCGGACGCGTAGCCCGCCAGGTACAGGTAGCCGATGATGTGCTGGCCTACCTGATGCGAATCGTCCGCCAAACCCGGGCAGCGCCTGCTGTGCAGCTCGGGGGGAGCCCGCGGGCCGCAGTTGCGCTCCTCTCGGCATGCAAGGCACGGGCTGCCCTCTGGGGGAGGGATTTTGTCACGCCCGATGACGTCGCTTATCTCACGAAACCAGTCCTCAGGCACCGGATACTCCTGAGGCCTGAGGCGGAACTCGAGCAATACGGTCCAGACGATGTCCTCGATGCGGCTCTCGCACAGATACCCGTACCGCGATGACCGCTGTCTCGCCTCTGCCTGAGGCGACACATCCACCCGAGACTGCTGGAGAAGGCACGCCCCCGGCGATCGAGCCGGGCACCCTGGCCGCAGCTGAGGCGGACGGCGCTTACGCCAGTTCGACCTTGGTCATGCCAACAGTGAGGATTGCCGGGGTGATCCTCGCCATCGGACTAATCTCGATACTCCTTCCGGCCTCGATCGCAACGCCGCTCGCAATCCTTGGGTTTGCCGCTGTCATCGCCGGTGTCATATCAGATGTGTTCACTCTCCCCCGTCGCTCGAAGCTAACTCTGAGACGCAATCTTCCGGAAGTGTTTTCGCTCGGGCATTTGCACCCTTTCGAGCTTGTGATCGGCTCGATGGCGATGAACGTGAAGGGAAGCGTCGTTCAAACCGGCATCAAGGGTTTCGAAGTTCTCACAGAGGGCGAGGACTCAGAGCCTCCAGGAGGATTTCCACAAGAGTTCAAGGCACGCCGCAATCACGCTGGAGAAGTCAAATATCTCGTGCGCCCGAGGCTGAGAGGGCGGCATGTATTCGCGCCGGCCGTGCTGATAGCCAAGGGGCGCTTTGGTCTCGCATCCAAGCGATTCATTTTCAATCCCCGTGACGAGATTCACGTCTACCCCGACCTCGATGACGTTAAGCGAGCGGAGATGGCACTCAGGCGATCCCGATTCCTCGAAACCGGCCTGAGGTCGCGCCGCTTCATAGGTGAGGGAACAGAATTCGAATCGCTGCGCGAATACCATCCGGATGACGACATCCGGCACATCAATTGGCACGCCACCGCTCGGCACCGGGTACCGATCACCAATCAATTCAGAATCGATCGCAACCAGACGGTTATCACCCTCATTGACTGCGGACGCCTCATGTCTACGCCGGTCGGGAACTTCAGCCGGCTCGACATCGCCCTCGCCAACGCGGCAGGCGTGGCCCACGTTTGTGGAAAGCTCGAGGACCGAATTGGCGCATTGGCGTTTGACAGCACCATTCGCGCTGACCTGCCCGCTCGGCGAGGCAACGTCCAGAACTTCCTTGCCGCCCTCTACGATCTCGAGCCCAGCTTCAACGAGAGTGACTTCGAGCTGGCCTTTGCGCGGGTTGCAGCTCAGAAGAGAGCTCTGGTGATGGTCTTCACAGATATCCTCGACGAGGCTGCTGCCCGGCCAATCATTGCCGCCGCACCCGCGCTCGTCAGGCGCCACCAGGTATTGGTTTGCTCGGTGCGAGACCCCGAAATCGATGCTGCAATGAGTCTCTACCCCGAGGACAAGTCAGACGCCTATCGCCAGGCCGGCGCCCTAGGCGTCCTCGAACATCGCTCGATAGCGATAAGAGAGCTCGCTCGTCGTGGTGTCGGCGTCGTTGAGGCGCCACCTGAAGAGATGACGACCGCCCTCATCAATTCATACCTCAAGCTAAAGGCCCGTCTGCGTCTTTGACCTTCGCCTCTCGGCCGGCCAAAACGATGTAGGCCCAGAATGCCGCGCCGATCGCGATCCCGATTCCGATCTTGCCCCAAGGGCCAAAGAGCGAAGACGGCGTTACATAGCCTTCGACGAGAGCGGCAAAGAAGAGTGCGACGCTGACGCCGACAATCAGCCTGACAGCCTTGCCGGCCGCCTCGGCCAGGGCTTTCGACCGACTCACGGGGCCTGGGTCCACTAGCGACCAGCCCATGCGGGTCCCTGCGGCACCGGCAATGCTAATCGCGCTCAATTCCAGGACGCCGTGGGCAGTTGTCAGCGCAAAGAGCTCGAGCCCGTGACCGTGGCTAATACTGATTCCCGTGAGGGCACCAAATAGCATTCCGTTGCTCACCAGAACAAACCCCGCGCCTACGCCAAAGAGCACGCCCCCCGCAAAGGTCAGAAAGCCGACTCTTACGTTGTTAACAAGTATGGATGTGAAAAAGAGTGTCCCCTCGGCCAGCGCGCCTATCCCGGGGCTAATCGGCTTCGCCGTGGGCCCATCTCGTGCGACACCCCGCCAGACCTCTGGCAGCAACACCTCGGCCTTGTTGGGGGCGATAATCCCCCAGACCATCGCGAGCAGGAACGGCCCCATAAGAAGCGCAATGCCGATCGTTACTATTCGCCACTCGCTTCGAACCAAGCGCGGAAAGCCCTGCGTCAAGAAGCTCAACACGGAGCGGAGCTTGGGCCTGCGCGGCTGGTAGAGGATCGCATGCGAATCTCGCACCAGGTCGGCTAGCTCCGGGGCGAGTGCAGGAAACCTCAACCGCGCGATGGCAAGATCTGCGGCGACCTCGCGGTACAGATCTGCCATGCGCCTCACCTTGTCTCCGCCGAGATTGCGGAGCTGGCGCCTGCTAGACGACATTGAAAGCAGCGCACGCAGTTCGCCCCACGCCGCCTGGCGCTGGGCCACAAAGGTCTCGGGAGTCATGGCATCAGTAGACCACATTCCCCATACGCGATACTGACAGCCATTAGCGGATCGGAGTTCAATTGGTGCAGGACTGGGAGCGGCGGTCGAAGATCACCACACCGGAATCGGTGACGCTTGATTTTCAGCTCGCGGGCCCGGGAACTCGATTCCTTGCCCTTTTCCTTGACCTATGGATCGTCATGACTTTGATGACCGCCATCACTTACTTGTTGGCCATGCTCATCTCTCTGGTCTTCGCCACCGGGCTCACTTCTGACACCGACGAGCTGGTCGGGGCAATTCTCTTCTCGCTCATTATTGTCGCTCAGTTCTTGATTTTCTTCGGCTACTGGTTTGTCCTGGAGGCTTTCCAGGGCGGACGGACCCTCGGCAAGCGCGCCCTTGGAATCCGAGCGGTGATGAGAGGCGGATATCCCCTTACGTTGAGCGCAGCGCTGATCCGCAATCTGGTGAGGATCGTAGACATGATCCCCCCGCCATATTTCGCGGTCGGCCTGATTAGCATGTCGCTCTCTAGGGACTACCAGCGCCTTGGCGACCTCGCGGCCGGCACGATCGTGGTGAGAGACCGCTCATATAGGGCCCCGGCGAGCGGTCTGTACTTCGCAGGGCTCAATCCAGCTCATGTACTTCATTGGGACACAAGCGCTATCTCCAACGCCGACCTTGAACTCATTCGCAGGTTCCTTGCACGCCGAACACAGCTTCGTCCGGGTGCGAGGTACTCGATTGGCATAAGGGTTGCGGGGCGATTTCGCCAGAAGGTCGCAGGTGCCGATCCGAACTTGCCGCCAGAGGTACTTCTCGAAGGTATCGTGCTCGAGCGCCAGGCCAGGTCAACTCGGCCGACACGCGCTGCATAGCCAACAGAGCAGGAAAACTCTCCATGGAACTGATCTTGATCCGTCACGGCCGCGTTGCCAGCGGCGAGCGCGTCTTCACTCCCGAGGGCCGATCCAATCCACCCCTCGGCGAAATCGGCCTCGCACAGGCCCAGAGGGTTGTCAACCGGCTCGAAGGAAAGCACGTAGATGCGATCTACGTCTCAGATCTAATTCGGACTCACCAGACCGCTGAGCCCCTCGCGAAGCAACGGGGAATCACTCCAATTGAGAGGCCCGCCTGGGGCGAGGTTTATCTCGGCGAGTTCGAAGGACGCAGCTTCGCCTCCCTGCTTCAGGAGCAAGATCCGACGTACCTCAAGTTCCTCGAGCAACGAAGCTGGGAGACCTTTCCGGGCGCGGAAAGCGACGCTCAGGTTCGCGCCCGCATATCGCAGGCGATGGAGGAAATCGAAGAAGCCCACCCGACTGAGACAGTTGCTGTCTTCACACACGGAGGCATAATCAACGCCGCGCTCGCCATAGCACTTCAGGCCGATCGAATGGTTCTCGTTTCGCCAGAAAACGCTTCGGTCACATCCATATGGATGCGACCAAAACCACCTCTTGTAATCACCGTCAACGACACCTCACACCTAGATGACCGCGATCCTTTGAGGCACGGCCCCATCTATGAAGCTCGCTGACTAGAGGCTAGGCGCCCTTCCGCTTGGCGAGTTCCTCCGTCAGAGCCGGCACAACCTTGAAGAGGTCACCCACAACGCCGAAATCTGCAATGGCGAAGATCGGAGCCTCGGGGTCCTTGTTGATCGCAACTATGTTCTTCGAAGTCTGCATGCCTGCGCGGTGCTGGATCGCGCCAGAGATGCCACAGGCGATGTAGAGCTGCGGGCTGACGGTCTTGCCCGTCTGGCCGACCTGGCTCTGGTGGGGATACCAGCCGGCGTCAACTGCCGCACGGCTCGCTCCGACGCCCGCGCCTAGAACATCTGCAAGACCTTCTACTACGGCGAAGTTTTCGGGACCGCCAAGGCCGCGGCCACCTGAGACGATCACAGATGCCTCATCGACTGCTGGACGGCCGCCCGACTCAGCAACCTGAACTTCTGTGACCTTCGCCCGCTTCGAGGAATCCTGAACAGCCGAGCCATCAATGGCTACGACCTCTGGGCTGCCACCGGGCGCTTCGACGCTGAACGCGTTTGGCTTGACAATGTAGATCCCTGGCGTGCCCTCGCTCCAGCACTCGACGAGAAGGCTTCCGCCAAAGGCCGGGTATGTTCCTACGAGCTTGCCGTCGCGCTCCTCAAGAGCGGTGATGTCGTTGGTAAGGCCGCTGCCGAGCCTGGCTGCGAGCCGGGCGGCGATGTCCTTGCCATCGGTTGTCGATGCAACGAGGAGTGCATCTGGCTTGTGCTCTTCGCAGAGCGAAGCGAGCACATCGACCGCCGGTGAGATCAAGAATTCGCCGAGGATCGAATCGTCACACACATAGACCTTGCTCGGGCCCGCAGATGCGACCTTCTCAGCGCCCTCGCCGTGGCCATCGCCCAGCCAAAGCGCAGCTACCTCGCCGCCGCCAGAAAGCTCACGGGCCTTCGAGAGCATCTCGAGCGAAACCTTCTTGACGTTGCCCCCATCGTGTTCAACAAGTACCCAGATATTCACAGTCACTCCTTTTAGAGAAGCTTGTTCTCTTCGAGCCAGTCAGCAAGCTTGGCGAAGGCCTCGCCGTCGTCTTCGACGATCGTGCCGGCCTCTTTCGGTGGACGTTCTTTCCACTCACCAACCTTGGACTTGGAATTGGCAAGCCCAACCATCGACGTGTCGATGCCGGCTCCTGCGGCGTCCTTCTCGTCGAGCGGCTTGTTCTTCGCGGCCATGATTCCCTTGAAACTCGGGTACCGCGGTTCGTTGATGCCCTTCACGACCGAGACAATCGCCGGCATCTCGGCCTCAACCGTCTCAAAGCCCTTGTCGCCCTCACGCTGGATTCGGACAACGTTCCCGTCAACCTCAATGCTCTTGGCGAATGTGAGTCCAGGCAGACCCGTGAACTCCGAGAGCGCCGACGGCACAAGCGAACCTCGTGCGTCAGTCGATTCCGATCCGAGAATGACAAGATCGAAGCCCTCAACCTGCTTGAGGGCCTGAGCCAGCGCATAGGCAGTCGCCACCGCATCGGAGCCGTGGAGCGCTTCGTCAGTAACCTGGATGGCTTTGTCCGCGCCCATCGGAAGTGCTTTCTTCCTGAGCGTCTCGGTCGCTGACTTGGGGCCAACCATCAAGATGGTGACTTCACCGCCATTGGCCTCAACGAGTTTGAGGGCCGCCTCTGTTCCGTACTCATCGAGCGGATTGAGGATCTGGTCGGCGTCATTTGATCGATCGAGCGTGCCGTCCGAACTCAGTCGCTTCTCAGCAGCTGTGTCCGGCACCTGCTTTGCACATACAACTATGTTCAATGGTTCCTCCTGACGAGGCGAATCGGGATCACGCAGCCAGACACGGGTATCGGTGGTCTGACGGGCGCGCCGTGACGAGCTCCTTGGGAATGACCGGCGACTCGTCGGTCGGAAGCCTACCTGTCTGTCTCGGCGCGGGCCATTCCGGGAGGTGACTAATGGCACAATGCCCGCCATGACCAACCTGATTTGGAATCCCCTAGCCCTCAAGTGGATCGCTCGCGCGCCAGAACGGATATCAAGGCCGACCGGGAAAACGGGGGCGTGCCCGCTCTGCCCAGGCAACGAAGAGATGACTCCGCCTGAGACTTGGGCGCTGCGCCCCGAAGGCTCATTCCCGGACACGGAAGGCTGGCTAGTGCGAGCTGTGCCCAATCTCTATCCCGCCGTTACTGGTCCGGGGATGTCACACGAGGTGATCGTTCACTCTCCGAACCACTGCCGAGACCTCGCGGTTGCGTCGTTGGAGGAAGCTACCCATGTTGTACAGGCTTGGAGCGCTCGGCTAGACGCGTTCAAGTCGAATCCCGCGACGAAGTTTGCTCAGATTTCGGTGAATCACGGCAGGGCTGCCGGAGCCTCGCTCGAGCACCCCCATTCACAAGCAATAGCCCTTTCGCAGATTCCGCCGATCGCCGAAGCTGAACTACTCTCGACCTCGATTTCCTGTCCTATATGCCAGCTTCTTCAGGAGGCCAAGCAGAACCTCTTCCTCCGGGAACTCGAAGGACTCGCGGCGCTATGCCCTCCATGGTCAGAACACCCTTATGAAATCCTCATTGCGCCAAGAGATCACCAGAGCGCATTTGAGAGAAGCGGCTTGGAGATACAGGTAGCGGAACTGCTGACGAATTTGCTAGCGGCCCTCACCGAATCGGTCTCGGTCGAGGCCTACAACGTTGTACTCCACACGGCTCCGAACACACCCAAGGGGAGCGAATTCCATTGGCACATCCACGCGTTTGGAAGGGTTGGAACATATGCGGGCATCGAGCTCGGAGCGGGGCTGCCAATTTCGATGATCGATCCGGCGAGAGCCGCCGAGGCTTTGAAGGGTGTCAAGCCCCTTTGATCAACGCCTCCGCGGCGGTGAACGGATCAGTTTCGAGATTAATGACCTGATCGCAGAGGCGCTCGAACTCGGGACCGCTGCAAGTCTCCCATGCCCTCCGAGCAATCACCTCGCCGACGGTCGAGCGAATCTCCTTAGCCACCCTCTCGCGCCGCCTGGCATCGAGCTCGCCCGTTGACTTCAGATACTCAAAGTGATCTTTGATAGCGGTCCAAAGCTCTGCAGTTCCCTCATTTCGGATCGCGACCGTTCTGAGCACCGGTGGCCTCCACCCGGCAGGGGGAGCAAGATCGATCATTTGCTCGATGTCACGCACGGCCTCGTCAGCACCAACGCGATCAGCCTTGTTAACGACAAAAATGTCAGCAATCTCCATCAGCCCCGCCTTGGCCGCCTGGATTGCATCTCCCCACCCCGGATTCACGACTACTACCGTGGTGTCAACGGACTCGACCACCTCAATCTCGACCTGGCCCACTCCGACAGTCTCGACTATCACTAGATCCGTCCCGGCGGCGTCCAATACACGCATAGCCTGCGGCGCCGCTACCGCCAGACCTCCGAGATGCCCGCGCGTCGCCATGGATCTGATGAAGACTCCCGGGTCAGTCGCGTGATCCTGCATTCGCACCCGGTCACCAAGGATTGCCCCTCCGGAAAACGGACTCGACGGATCAACTGCGATTACCCCCACTCTCAGCTCTTCGCCTCGCACGATCCGCACAAGTGAGTCGGTCAGCGTTGACTTGCCCGCCCCAGGGGAGCCGGTGAGACCTACCGTCTGTGCCCGCCCAGTTCTGCAATACAGCTCCGCTGAGATCCGACGGCCTTCGTCAGTGCCGCTCTCAACGTGGGTAATCGCGCGAGCGATGGCGACCCTGTCGCCCTGCATCACCCGCGCTGCAAGTTCCTCTCCGGCCACGGTGGTCAGATCGCCACCACCTGACGAACCTCAGGAACCTTCTCTTTGAGAACTCGCTCAACCCCCGCAGACAATATCTGACCCGAAAACGCGCAGCCGGTGCAGGCGCCAACAAGTTCGACAGTGACCACGCCGTCTTCCACACCGTGGAAGATCAAGTCGCCTCCGTCCATCTGAATCGCCGGGCGAATGAGCTCAATCACATCGTCGATTCGCTCATCCAGCGAGGCAGTCTTTTCCATCGCACCTCTCCTTGCTGAGAGATTAACACGGTCTATCTCGTAAATATTCACGACCGCCGAATCAGGGTAACCGCAACAGCCAGACCGATGACCAGACCGAGACCGGCAAGGATTATCAACGGTGCGCTGCTCTTGCCGTCAGTTTCAGGATCCGGTGCCGACTCGAGCGTGAAGGGAACTGAAGCTTCGCGCGTTCCTCCAGGAGAGCGCGCTGTAAGAACAAGGGCGTATTCCCCACTGGGCGGACGTCTGCCGTCATTTCTCATGACTGGCCATTCGGCCGTGGCCGTACCTGGATCCACCACCTTCTCCTCCCCGGAATACACGACCTCACCCCCCTCGACCTTGCGGACTTCGAAGCTGACCACGGCGGGCCGGCTTACCGCATAGGTCAGGGCGAGTTCATTGACCTCCTGAGTGACCGAAGAGCGGGAAAGCGCCAGATCGCTAAGTACCAAATCGGAATCGCTTCCTTCGGGAAGGCGGATTGAGACCGATCCGCGCGCCTTTGGCTCAACGGTGTACTTGCCCAGTGCTCGCTCAACGATCACCTTGCCATCAAAAGACTCGATCCGGAACTCGTCGCTCCCCTGGACAACGATCTTCTCGGCACCCGTGCTAATTCCGACCCTGACCTGATCAGGCTCGGCAATCTTTTCGACGCTGGTGTCGCGATAGAAGTGCTTCAGGATCTCCTCGGCAGCAATACCCTCCTCGGCCATACCGAGGGCGCCGTACTGGCTCATCCCGACGCCATGCCCCCACCCTGATCCATCGATGACGACCGCATCGCCTTCAATGCGAAACGACATGTTCGAGCTCGGTACTGCGTCTGGAAGTCTTGCTCCAGGCAAGGCCGGATTGGCCGGCGGGAACTCGTCGGGCCATCTCTTCTTGGCCTCTCGGCTAACTACGCGAGAAAACGTCGCCGCCCTCACCGTTGTCTCCCCCGACGAGCCAGTAATAACAACTTCGTTGGGCTTGGCTGAACCATCTGGGTGCTTCACGAAACGGATATCCACCAGCTGCCCCCTGAGTGGCACCTCCTTATCAGCCGCGAGTATCTGCTCCAGTTGGGACTTCTGGAATCTGCTGCTCCACTTGAAAAGCGGCGACGCCTGCTCATAGGGACTATCGACCGCCGTCAAGTACGGCCGAGGCCCCTCACTGGTAAAGACGTCCTCGTTGTTGCGAGTTCTGCCCCCGCTGGTTGAGTGATAGCGCGCCAGGATTGGCTTGCCACCGTGAGTGACAGCGACCGAACGAGTCGATTCGACCGCGTCGGCCCAAGCGGCTCCAGACGGCCCTGATTCGTTGTCGAGCCCCCGATATACCTGGCAGGCAACAGTGGCACAAATGTCATATCCGAGCTGTCGCCCCTCAGGGGAGCGCCCACGCCCAAGTTCCCAGAGCACGTAGGTTCTTGCAGCAATCGCCTGAGCCTTCAGGGCTTGTGCGGGCCAACGTCCAGGCACCTCGGCAATGCCCTTCAGGTAGTCCTCGAACGCGATCTCGTTGACCATCGAGAGCCCGCCCTTGGGCGCCGGTGCGATGTCGAGTGTCCCCCGGTATCTCGCAGATCCCGCCTCGGCAAGGGCCGTTTGTCCAATTGGAACGAATCTGACGCCACCCTGCACACTCAGCGACCTGCTCTCTTTGGCGGCAGCGGCCGGCGCAAGGCCGACCAGCACCAGCACGCAACCGGCGACCGCCGCAAAAGTTCGAGGTTTCATCGCTCTCCATGCGCTCATAGCGGTTACCGTATTCCGCTGTGAGCAGCCAAGTACTACTTATTTCCGACACCGATGACATCACCGGCGTGATCCGCGATGTCATCAAGGACATGGGGCATAGCCCCGTGGTGGCCACAACGATCGATGAGGCCATCGCGGCGATACCAGTCGAAGTCGTAATACTCGACACGATCTCCGAGCGGTTCCAGGACCCTGATGTACTTGACGAGCTCACCACCCAGCTGACTCCAAGCCTGATACCGGTCATTGCTCTCACCGCATCGGTCACCAACGTCGGGGAAATTGGCCCGCGTTACTTCGACTTCATCGCCCGGCCCTTCGCCAGGCACGAAGTCGAGGCCAGGGTCTCGGCGGCACTTCGCGCCAAGGAGTTTCAAGATCGCCTGCGGAAAGCAACGACTCTCGACCCGGCAACCAGCATGCTCAATCGCGTCTCCGGCGAAAATCGTGTCGCCGAGGAGATCTCCCGCGCCGTCCGCTATGGAAGATCCTTGGCATGTACTTTCGCCCGATTCGAACCGGAACCGTCCGAAGAGGTAATCCAGGAGATCGGGAGGATATTCACCGAAAGTACCCGCCTGTCAGACGTGATGTGCCGCTGGGAGCGGAATGTGATCCTCATGATCCTCCCTGAAACAGGACCCTTCGGCGCTGCGCGGGTCGCCGAAAACCTCAGAAAGCAATGTGCTGCGCTGTCAACTGCCGCCGCAGCCATTGAGGGGGATGAATTCATGTCCTACTTTGGAACCGCAGGATTCATCGAAGGAGACGATTGTGAATCCCTGATCGGTCGCGCGTCTGACGCTGCTGCCGACGCACTCGGTACACCCGAGTCGCCGGTCGTTCTGGCCCGAGTCGCGAAGGGATCTGACGAGATTCGCTTCCTAAGGATCTGAAGGATCTGACTGCGTGGAACTGACTGAATTGCTTGCGTGTCCCTCGTGCGGATCCTCACTAACTAGGATCGACGACGCATTTGCATGCAGTGGCTGTGAACTCACCGCACCGGTCGTCAGGGGGATCCCTCGCTTTGTCGGAGATGAGGCGTACACGGAGAGCTTCGGCTATCAGTGGAGCACCTTTCGAACGACACAGCTCGATCGGGATTCCGACGATGAATCGGCCGTCACGTTCCGTGAGAAGACCGGTATCAACCCACTAGATCTCCGAGGCAAGAGAGTGCTCGATGTTGGATGTGGCATGGGGCGCTTCGCGGAGGTGTGCGCACGCTCAGGCGCACAGCTGATCGGGGTGGACCTCTCTAATGCCGTCGAGCCGGCCAACGAGAATCTTGGAGCGTTCCCCGATTGTCATGTGATCCAAGCGGACATATTCGATCTTCCCTTTGCCGAAGAGACGTTTGATGCGATTTATTCGATCGGCGTGCTGCACCACACCCCCGACACCAAGGAGGCGTTTCTCCGCTTGCCGCGCCTTCTCAAACCAGGTGGTCAAATCGCGATTTGGGTCTATTCAGCCGAGAGGCGGGACCTACTTGCATCGGGACTCAAATACACATACCGGCGAGTCACACCCAGGCTCAATCACAAGATGCTGCTGAAACTCTCGCGGGCGGCCATACCTCTCTACTCAATTCACACCAAGCCAGCCATTGGCTTTTTCTCCCGCAAGATCCTTCCCACGTCGATGCATCCTGATCCGGAATGGCGGGTCCTCGACACCTTCGACGACTACAGTCCCAGGTACCGATGGCGACACACATATGACGAAGTCCTCGGCTGGTTTGCGCAGGCGAAGATGACCGAGATCGAGGCTCTCGAGCCGAGGGTGGCCGTGCGCGGCCGCAAACCATGAAACGCATCCGGCCAATTGCCCCAGCGCCTCGATGGCTTGTGATCATCGGATGTACGGCACTGGTGGTGATCTTCATTACGCTCTTGTTTCCGCGGTGGCATCTCAAGGCACTCTCAGGGGCCGAGACGACCTATTTCAAAGCTTCGATTCTCTGGTTTCCAGGCTTCTTCATGGCACTCATGGTCATCGCGGGCATCGGGAGCTCGATCTCACTCCTACGCAACCCTTATGACCCGCTCCAGCGGCTCCTTGGCGCGGTGCTCGCCTCGGCCGGCTGCTTTCTCACAAGCTTCGCTCTCGGAGCGGTGCCACTTGAGTACGAGACGCTTCCGTTTCACGCGACCGGCTGGGTCGCGATCGGAAGGTGGGCCGCGTTTGTGGCGACCTTTGCCTACATTGCGCCGCTATTTGCCTTCATGCATGGCCGAATTCTCGATGAGAGCGAAAGGCAAGGCGAAGGCCACCCAAGCCTCGACGACTTCAGCAGCTAGCTGAGGGCTTTCAGACCATCTTCAATCTGATGCGTGATGCGCATCGAGCAGAACTTGGGTCCACACATCGAGCAAAACTCTGCGGTCTTGTAGTAGTCGTGACCAAGCGTTTCGTCGTGATACTCGCGCGCCCTCTCGGGATCAAGTGAGAGTTTGAACTGCTTCTCCCAATCGAATGCGTATCGGGCACGGCTCAACTCGTCGTCTCTGTCACGGGCGCCCGGGCGTCCCCGCGCGACGTCTGCCGCGTGGGCAGCGATCTTGTACGCGATAACGCCTTGGCGCACATCCTCAGGACCCGGGAGGCCGAGATGCTCCTTGGGTGTCACATAGCAGAGCATTGCCGCGCCATACCAGCCCATCATCGCCGCGCCGATCGCTGACGTTATGTGGTCATAGCCCGGCGCGATATCGGTCACGAGAGGTCCCAGAACATAGAAGGGCGCGCCATGGCACCACTCCTTCTGCTTTTCTACGTTCTCGGCGATCAAGTGCATCGGCACATGGCCGGGACCCTCGATCATCACCTGAACGTCTCGCTCCCAGGCTCTCTCAGTCAGCTCCCCGAGCACTCGGAGTTCGGCGTACTGAGCGTCGTCACAGGCATCTGCAAGGCATCCTGGACGAAGCGAGTCGCCGAGACTCAACGTCACGTCGTATTCGGCCGCAATATCGAGAAGGCGGTCGAACTCGGAGTAGAGCGGATTCTGGAGGTGGTGGAACATCATCCACTGGGCCATCAGCGAGCCCCCTCTGCTGACAATTCCCGTTATCCGATCCACGGTCATGGGTAGGTGCTCGAGCAGAATCCCGCAATGGACCGTCATGTAGTCCACACCTTGGCGGGCCTGTTCCTCGATGACCTCGAGCATCATCTCGGCAGTCAGGTCCTCAGCTCTCTTGACTTGTTGCACAGCCTGGTAGATCGGGACAGTCCCAATCGGAACCGTAGAGGAGTCAATGATCGCCTCTCGGATCTGGTTGATGTCGCCGCCGGTCGAAAGGTCCATGACCGTGTCGGCTCCGTAGTGCACCGCGAGATGCAGCTTCTCGAGCTCGGTGTCGATGTCAGACTCAAGTGCGCTATTGCCGATGTTTGCGTTGATCTTGCAGGTGACTGAGGTGCCGATTCCCATCGGTTCGAGAACCTTCGCCGCGTGATTGACGTTCGCGGGTATCACTAGCCGGCCCGCCGCGACTTCAGACCGCACATCGTCGGGCACCATGCCCTCAACGGCGGCAACTCGCTTCATCTCGGGCGTCACCTCACCCGACCGGGCCCTTGCCATCTGTGTAACAGGCGTGCTTGCCATGTCAGGTCACTCCCTCCGCCGGCATTACCCGGATCAGGTTCTGCGGGTCGCCGATAATGGGCCTCTCAGCCTGTCCGGAAAACAGGCTCCCCGTAATAGGGCATGCTATCAGCAGATGGGAGGAGGCAAACTCTGAGCCCCGATGCCATGTCACTCTTCTTTGCCGCACTCACGGTGGCGGCAAATGCCGCCGTCGTTGCGACCCTTCTCCTGGCTATTGCATCAAGGTTCAGCGATGCCGCTCAAACCCTACTTGAGCGCGCAAGAGAAGCTCTTGCGGACTCGGCACTCCCGCTCGCTTGGCTGGTGGCACTTGTCGCAACGCTCGGAAGCCTCTACTACTCCGAGATTGCTCACTACACGCCATGCAAGCTCTGCTGGTTCCAGCGAATACTCATGTACCCGATGGCGCTGATTCTCGGTATCGCATCACTAAGAAAGGATTACGCCGTCAAGTGGTACATCGTGCCGCTAGCCGTTATCGGCCCGGGTATCTCGATCTACCACTACTGGCTTCAACGCTTCCCGCCCGATGCCGGGTCGGCCTTCTGCACCCCGGAGGCACCGTGCACTGCCACCTGGGTATGGAAGTTCGGCTATATCTCGATACCCTTCATGGCGCTCAGTGCATTTACGCTCATACTCGCTCTGATGTACCTGGCACCGTCCGCCCGCACCGAGACAGGAGAAGACTGATGGCTTCCGGAAAGAAATCCAAGGCAACCCCCAAGGGCGGGGGGAACAACCGGAAAGCCCCCACGCAGAAGAAGTTTCCGGTCTTCACCGTAGTTGTTGTCGGCATTGTCGTCTTGGGGCTAGCCGTACTCGTACTTGCCAGGCAGTCATCACGGCCCGAGCCGTTCAATATCGACTCCGAAGTGAAGATCGTCGGTACCCCGCTCCCGCCGTTTCCATCGGACAAGACTCCGGACACGGCAATGGGACTGCCGGCGCCTCAGGTCTCGGGGACAAGCCTCGACGGCGAACCGATATCGATTGGTGCAGACGGCAAGCCCAAGGTGATCATCTTCGTCGCCCACTGGTGCCCCCATTGCCAAAAAGAAGTGCCAATTGTTCAGAAGTGGATAAACGAGAACGGCAAACCCGAAGGTGTCGAACTATATGGCGTCGTCACTGGCAACGATGAGGGCAAGCCAAACTACCCACCTAACAACTGGTTGCGCCGCGAAGGATGGACCGCCCCGACCCTCATCGATTCAAAGAACCAGCAGGTGGCCAACGCGTTTGGGCTTTCCGGGTTTCCGTTCTGGGCAATCGTTGACTCACAAGGCAAGATTGTTCTCAGACAGTCCGGTGAAATCACTGCCGAGCAGCTGCCACAGCTCTTCATGTTGGCCAAGCAGCCGGCGCAGGCCGCGCCAATAGCAGATCCAAATCTGTCCTCAGACGCGAAGGCTCCTCAGCCCGCCGGCTAGATACCAGGGGGGACTATCGCAACCCCCTCTGGCCGGTTCAGCTGCCCGGGTCCGCGCCCCGAGGCGGCAGTCGTCCCGTACTGCCACACGATCTTGCCCGTCTTGCGATCGAGCAAGAACATGCGGTGATTGCCCGTGTCGGTGACCGCAACTAGCCCGCTTGGAAGCTCCATTGCAAACGATGGATCTGCCATGACTGTGGGCCCTTTCGTCTCGCCGAGGCTCCACGTCGTCTTGGCTTTCTTGTCGAATGCCACGAGCTTGCCCGGCTTTGCGATGCTCGTTGTCAGAAAGCTTCCGTCTTTCATCTGGCTCGAATAGCCCGGGTTCTTCACATTTGGGATGCGCGTCGGCGTCAGAACTACGCCATCCATCGTCATTTCATTTACCCAGGCTCCGGTCGCTTCGGTAACAAGCAGCCGCCCGCTGGCCAGCGGTTGCGCGCTTATAGGAGTGCCTAGTGTGCCCTCACCGTGCTTACACTGCCCCACCTTGCCGAACTCCGACGCCACGGAGTTGTCACGATTCACCACCAGAACCCTGCAGTTCTTCGAGTCGGCGATCACGACTTGGCCTCCGATTGTCGCTACGGCCCCGCGCGGGCCGTTCAGCTCGCCCGGACCTGATCCCGGTTTGCCGGGCTTGCCATGCCCCCACGAAATCTTGTTGGTCACCAAATCGATTTCGGTCACGACGCCTTCATCGGGATGGCTGACAATTACGTGCTTGCCATCCGGCGAATAGGAAGGATCCACCGGTCCCTTGAAGGTCTGCCCTGGCCCCAGATCTCCGGGACGCGGGAATTCCCAAGTGACCCTCCCAAGCGGATCCAGCTCGATCAAGCGATCGTTGGCCCGGTCTGCAATCAGAAAACTGAACGACGTGACCTTGGGATCGGATCCGTCGGCGAGCGTTCCGTAGTCACCTAGAACAGGGGTGTGGGGAGGGATGCTCACTTCGGTCGGGCGAATCCCCGTCACGCTTGTGTCTTCCTTCTTGCCTGAACCGGTAGCAAGAAGAATGACGATCAATACGACAATCGCCGCGCTGGCCAACAGTGCAGCGCGAATTCGCCGTGCCTTGAGCGAAAGTGAAGTGGTCAGCGTTTCTCCATGGCGTTGGGAACGGCTCAGATTCTCGCGCATAGACGCGTGATGCCCGGCGCAACTGCCCTAGAATTAAGTGACCAACGGCGGCCGGCAGGGAGTCCTGCCTTGCGGATCGAGAAGCTCAAATCAAGGGGTGATGTCTCAAAGCTCACTCGCGCTCTCAGGCATCGGAACTGGAGGATTCGGCGCGCCGCAGCCGAGGCTCTCGTTGAAATTGGCGATCCAGCCGTCGAAGGCCTGATAGAGACAATGAGCTGCCCTGATGACTGGGCCCGCCTCGAGGCGGCAGGCGCGCTCGGCAAGATTGGTGATCCAAGAGGAGTCTCGCCCCTCATCGACGCGCTCGCCGATGACGACGGCCCCGTGAGACGCGAGGCCGCTTGGGCACTTGAAGCGCTTGGCTATCGGGCATCAAATAGCCTCATTGGAGCCCTCAAAGATGAGCGTTGGCATGTTCGTCACGCGGCGGCAATGGCTCTTGGAGAGAGCGGGAATCCTCGGGCAGCTGAATCCGTGGCTTATGTCCTGCGCGACGAGGACAGAGCCGTTCGCCGAGCTGGGGCGTGGTCACTTGGCAAGATTGGGGAACCTTCCTCAGTCGGTCCGCTCGTCGACGCACTGAAAGATGCAGAGCCTTCAGTAAGGGCGGCGTCAACGTGGGCGTTGGGCAAGATCGGCGAATCTGCCTTTGATCCACTCTCCTCGGCGCTCACCGACGAAAAGTGGTGGGTGCGACGAGCAGCTGCTTGGGCCCTGGGCAGCATGGGAGAGCGCCGCTGCCAGGATCCCCTACTTGAAGCAATCGACGATCAGGAGTGGGCGGTACGCCAGGCTGTCATCTGGTCGCTCCGCAAGGTTGGCGATGAACGAGCAATCAAGCCGATACTCAAGTACGCAGACGATCGCGTCTGGTCGGTTCGACGCGAGGTTGCCAGAACCCTGGGGCAGATCGGGGACGACACGTGTGTCGACGCGCTACTCGACAGGGTGAGAGATCCAATCCCGACAGTACGAAAGGCCGCAGTGAAGGCACTCGAGGACATCGGGGCCGTATGAGCTATTAGAACTGAATTGACGACGGCCCAACTTCAACATCGGGCCAGACACGCATTCCGCGTCTGAGTTCGTTTCCTTCAGATATCGAGGCACCCGGCCCCACTACAGCGAGTTCGGCAATGGTGCACTCCTGCTCCACAACGGACGCCTCGCCGATCAACGCATTTTCGATGGTGCAAGATCTGCCAATCTCGACCCCGTCGGCTAGGGCCGAGCGGGTGATCGACGTATTCGCACCGATTACGCAGCCTGCACCGATCGAGACCGGGCCTTCGAGTCTCGCACCGGCCTCGACTCTTGTTCCATCGCCGATGACGGCGGGCGCAGTAACTGAGGCCCCCTCATCAATCTCAACCCCGCCGGCCACCCAAACACCAGGTGTGATCTCCTCACCCGGGATCTCCGCTTGAAGGGCACCCGTGAGCACGTCAAGGTGTGCTTGGAGGTACTTTTCCGGAGTGCCGATATCGATCCAATAAGCGTCAGACTCGTATCCATAAATCGGAGCACCGCCGGCGACGAGGTCCGGAAAGAGCTGGCGCTCAAAGGAATAGGGCTCGTCTCGCGGGATTTCAGCAAGAATCTCGGGCTCGATGATGTAGACACCGCCATTGATCATGTTGGTTGGGGCGTCTGCCAACGACGGCTTCTCAATAAAGGCCGTCACCCGGCCATCATCATCGAGCGGAACGACTCCATATGCCCGGGGATCCTCGACGGGAGTCAGATAGAGCGTGACCGCGGCCCCCTTCGACCGGTGGAATTCGAGCATTCTCACCAGATCGAGCCCGGTGAGCACGTCACCATTGAAGACATAAAAGGTGCCGTCTACGGCGCCTTCGCAGTTCTTCACGCCACCTGCCGTGCCAAGGGCGTCAAGTTCGTGGATGTATTCGATTTCAACGCCAAAGAGCGAATCACCAAGCGCAACCCTGAATAGGTCGGGCAGGTAGTTCGTCGAGAGCACAAGATCTGAGATCTCGTTTCGCTTGCACCGCTCGACAACGAACTCGAGCAGCGGCCTGTTTACAAGGGGCAGGAGCGGTTTCGGCGTCCTAAATGTCAGTGGCCTCAGCCGGGTTCCCTGCCCGCCGACCAATGCGACGGCTTTCATTGAACCTCCCGCCTGCGGCGCTTGTGCCGCGGCCGGGCGATTCTTGCATAGATCAGCGGAATATCGGGCGCTATCATCCGGACTTCTGCAACCGACAAGGGCAAAAGGCTCGTGTCAGAGAACAAACAGAGGGCGCACGGGGCCGCGGCGGCCCTTGCAGTCGTCGCGACGGTCGCCGGAGGCATTGTGCTCAGGGCGCGCCTCGCCGCAGAGCACGTTATCTACCCCTACGACGCCTACTACTACCTCGGTGGAGCCAAGAGCCTAGCCACCAACCTCACATATAGCTTTCGCAATCTGCCTCAGACGCGTTATCAGCCCGGATTCCCGATCTTGACCGCCCCATTTACCTGGATCTTGGAGACCGCTCGCGCCGGAACACTTGTGGCAATCCTTGCTTGGGGAGGGGTCGGCGTTGTCACCTACCTGATAGGGCGGCGAACCGGAGGGCGAGCCGTCGGCGTCGTGGCCGCCGCGCTTGTGACCTTCAACCCAATCTCAATGAAGTGGGCGTCGGTTCCGATGGCCGAGCCGGTATTCACGCTCTTTCTCGCGCTGGAAGTCCTCGGATTAGTCCTGGCTCTCCAGGAAGGCAAACCTTGGCTAATCGCTATAGCGGGGCTTCTTGCGGGCTATGCGATGATCACTCGCTTTGAAGGCGCCGTCTTCCTCCTCCTACTCGTCGTGGCTGCGTTCTGGATGCTGTCGGATGCCGGATGGAAGAGAACACGACAAGTGCTGATTCCTGCCGCGGCCGCGCTGGTCCTTTTCGCGCTACCAATACTTCTCTGGTACTTGAGGAATAGGGGCATCGAAACAAGGGAGCTTGCCTATTCGGATGAGTTGACAAACAACTTCGATGTCAACTTCCACAGCGCCGGGGAGCGCCTTAGTTACTACCTCTGGTCAGGGCAAAAGATGCGGCCCGTGTCGCTAGTCGCCTACGCAGGCATGCTTGCGGGGCTGGTTCGGGTGAAGCGAGAAGTGGCGCTGATGGCACTCTGGTTTGGAGGCATGGTCGCCGGTCACCTGCTCTGGTATTACACCTATGAGCGCTTTCTCATGGGCGCTCTCCCGGCGCTCGCTGTGGCGGCCGCCTGGATCTCGGTGGCGCCAATCCGACGGATGAGCCGCACGCCCCGTTTTGCACTGAGCATCATCGGATGCGGACTGCTGCTTGCAGTCGTGGTCTTCTCAGTTCGCGTAGGTGTCAATTTCACTCACGAGCACATACTCGGACTCAATCGCGACTGGGGCGGTGAGACGCTAGTAGTTGTGGCCCGTCAGCAGCGAGACCTGCCCGGGAAATCCGTGAGCAACCGCGGTGCAGTATTTGCCTTTGTCGCCGAACAAGACACGCCCTACATTTTTCCGGTAGTCGCTGACAAGGACGAGATCCCACACGCCGATCCTGTGGCCCGAGCGCGCTACCTCAAGGATCTTGGGGTTGAACGCGTCGTGCTGGCGACAAGAGGGCGCGATCCTGAAGTGGTGCTGAAAGAAGTGCGCCTCGACGGTGCTGGGCTTGTGCTCGAATCGACGACGACAATTGACGGCCCCTGGGAGGGAACGCACCAGATCACTGCTGTCTATCGAATTCCGGCTTAGCTCCCGAATCGATACTTGATCAGAGTCCAGAGGGCCGAGAACCCGTCTCGCCACGTGATCTTCTTGCCCTCTTCGAATTCGCGGCCCGCATATGAGATCGGAACTTCGTAGATGCGCACTCGCTTGCGCAGCAACTTGGCGGTCATCTCCGGCTCAATGTCGAACTTGTTCGCCTTGAGCCCGAGGGATTGAAGAACCTCTGTTGGAGCCAGCTTGTAGCAGGTCTCCATGTCTGAGAGGGTCGTGTTGTACAGGACATTGGTGACGAAGGAGAGCATGCGATTGCCCACCCAGTGCCAGAACATCATGTTTCTGCGCTCACCGGTAAATCGCGAGCCGTAGACCACCGTGGCCTTGCCGGCCAAGACCGGCGCCACCAACTTCTGCCAATCATCTGGGTCATATTCGAGATCGGCATCTTGAATCAGTATGTAGTCCCCCGATGCCACCTCGATGCCCTTGCGAACGGCAGCGCCCTTACCTTGGTTCCTCCCCTGTATGACGGCTCGAACTGTTGAATCCTCGAGCCCCCGGGCAATCTGATCGCTTCCATCAGTGGAGCCATCATCAACAATGAGGATCTCGCGCGGGCATGGCAGATCTGCGGCGCGACACCGCCTCACCACCTCCTGGAGAGTGTTTCTCTCATTGAAGACCGGGATGATGATGCTTATCTTCTCGATCTCTCTCGATGCACTCCCTCGAACATCAGTTGCCACGCAAGAGCTCCTCCCTAGCCAATTCCGAGCTCAGCACGGTACCAATCAATGGTCTTGCCAAGCCCCTCGGGAAGCGCAACCTTAGGGGCCCAACCGAGAACTTCACCTGCGAGGGCAATGTCAGGACGCCGCTGCTTTGGATCATCTTGTGGCAGTGTCTCGAATACCGGCTCTCCGGCACCGGGAATGAGATCTCTAACAAGCCCGGCAAGCTCCAAGATCGTGAACTCCCCCGGATTGCCCAGGTTCATGGGTCCCGTGTGAGGTGATTCAAGGAGGGCGAGCAAGCCCGCCACGAGGTCGTCGATGAAGCAGAATGAGCGCGTCTGGCTGCCGTCCCCATAAATCGTCAGATCCTCGCCACGCAAGGCCTGCACGATGAAGTTGCTTACGACCCTGCCATCTTCCGGGCGCATTCTCGGACCGTAGGTGTTGAAGATCCGTGCAATCTTCACGTCCATGCCAAATTCACGAATGTGCGCCGCGCATAGTGCCTCGCCGAATCGCTTCGCCTCGTCATAGACGGAGCGGGGACCAATTGAATTGACGTTTCCCCAGTACGACTCGGGCTGAGGGGAGAGGACTGGATCTCCGTAGATCTCACTGGTCGAGGCAAAGAGAAAACGCGCTCCGTGCCCGTGGGCAAGTCTCAGGGCTGACCAAGTACCCCTAGATCCGACGTCTAGGGTTTCGAACGGTAGCGAGAGATACGAAACCGCCGAGGTGCCTGGGCTCGCAGGACTCGCCAGGTGAAGAACTGCATCGATCGGAGCCTTGACCTCAATAGGTTCACATGCGTCCTGGACGATCAGCTCGAACCGCTCATTGTCGAGCAGGTCATCTATGTTGGTGCGCCGTCCGGTCAGAAAGTTGTCGATGCACACCACCGAGCAGCCTCGTTCGAGGAGCGCCCGCGACATGTTCGAGCCGATGAAACCCGCCCCACCCGTGACGACGGCCCTGTATGCCACTACCGGCCAATCCCGTAATAGTCGAACCCCGCACGCCTGAGAGCCGCGGGATCCAGCAGGTTTCGTGCGTCGATCATGATCTTGCGAGCCATTGTCGCCCCAATCGCCTCATAGTCGAGCCACCGAAAATCTTCCCACTCGGTCAAGAGCGCGAGGCAGTCGGCGCCTTCTGCTGTTGACGCCGGGTCCGGACCGAGGCGCAATCCGGGAAGCAGCGATGCCGCCCTCTCAGAGCCGGCAGGATCGGTGGCAACGACTTCGGCACCCGACTCGAGCAATCTGCGGCAAATCTCGATTGCTGGTGAGTCTCGGACATCGTCGGTGTTTGCCTTGAATGCGAGTCCCAAGACACCGATACGTCGCCCATTCAGCTCGCCGAGGGAGGCCTCGATCATGGCAACAATTCGAGATATCTGACTGGCGTTGACTTCGAGTGTGGCGTCGAGGAGAGCGAAGGGCACTCCCTGCTCTCTCGCGAGTGCTAGCAGCGCCGAGGAATCCTTGGGGAAACACGAACCCCCAAACCCCGGACCGGGCTTCAAGAACTCGAATCCAATCCGCCGGTCATATCCCATGCCCAAAGTGACTTCGGCCGCATCGGCGCCTACCGCTGCGCACAGATTGGCTATGCCATTGGCAAATGAGATCTTCATGGCCAGAAACGCGTTTGACGCGTACTTGATCATCTCGGCGCTCGCGGCATCAGTGATCAAGATCGGTGCGTGAAGGCCCGTGTAGAGCTGCGAAACGCGCCCGGCCGCGACAGGATCATCTGAGCCGATGACGATGCGATCCGGGTGGAGGAAGTCGTAGACCGCGCTGCCCTCCCGCAAGAACTCGGGATTGGAAACGAAGTGAACCTCGACTGCGCCAGCACCTTCGGCAACCTGTCGGACCCGCTCGACCGAGCCGACTGGCATCGTGGATTTGTTAATGACAATCGACCGAGGTGAGAGTCCGCCTGCAATCTCGCGCGCCGCGTCCTCTACGAAGCTCATGTTTGCATTGCCATCTGGCAGCTGTGGTGTCTGAACGCATATGAAGATGTACTCGGACTCCTCGGCGGCCGTGCGAGTCGAGGTTGTGAAGCGAAGGCGCTGCGAGGCGATACCCTCGCGAACCAACTCCTCGAGACCTGGCTCGAAAATCGGAATGAAACCCTTCGAGAGTTTTTCAATGCGATCAGCGTCGATATCGGCACAGAGGACGTCGTGACCAAGCGACGCGAAGCACGCACCTGTAACAAGGCCCACATAGCCGCAGCCGACGACGCCGATTTTCGATGCCAATTGAGTACCTTTACTTCTAGGCGGGTACGTAAGAAGATCCTAATCCAAGCGTGTGACAACACCCGGAGCCTGGCTTGATCTCGGCCCTGATCGTCAACTACCGGACACCCCAGCTCTTGCGGCGCTGCCTGAACTCTCTATCGGGATGGGACGAGGTCGTAGTGGTGGACAACTGCTCCGGCGACGACAGTGCCGCGATGGTTGGTGCGGAGTTCAACTGGGCGCGGTTGGTGGAAGCAGACGAAAACCGGGGGTTTGGAGCCGGGGCAAACTTGGGGATGGTCCACACAACGGGCGAGGTGGTACTTCTCCTGAACCCCGACACATGGGTCGGCCCTGCGACAAGTCCAGCAATTCACGCGTTCTTCGACTCACATCCCGACGCAGGAATTCTCGGATGCGGGCTATACGACCCTGACGGCCTGCCATTGATCTCGGCCCGGCGTTTCTACGCCCCATCAACGGTCGCACTGCGGCGGTTGGCGCCAGCGTCAAAGACGGTGCAGGACTTCGAACTTCTCGATCACACGTTCACACACCCTGAGAGGGTCGATTGGGTTGCGGGAAGCGGAATGGCAGTCCGGCGCGACGCGTTCGAAACCGTCGGCGGATTCGACGAGAAGTTCTTTCTCTACTTTGAGGATGTGGATCTGTGCCTTCGGATGTGGCTCGCCGGCTTCGAGGTGTGGCATGACCGAAACGCCCCGGTCTTCCATGTCGAATCACGGGCGAGTGCCCGCTCAGTTCGTCCACTTCTGTGGCATCTGGGGTCCTGGCGGCGCTTTGAGAGGAAGTGGGCGGGGCTTGGACTCACGAGCTTCGGTCAGCCCCCCGAGGCGGCTGAGACGAGACCAAAGCCGTCTGACTACGCGGTCGATACGACCGGCCTGACCCCGTTGCGCCCAAAGCGCTCACATGAGGGCGCCATTCGGGTTGGTATCGAAGCTTCCGTGCTACTTGATGCACCAACTGGTGTAGGGCGATCCCTCGAGGGGCTGGTGAAGGCCTTTGCCGAACGTGACGACATTGATCCGACCTTAATTGCGGTCTCTTTCCGAAAGACGGGGCGGGTGCATCGCTATCGGACACTCGCAAATACGCGGGCCGTGAGGCTTCCGGCGCGACCGATGCAGAATCTCTGGGCTCACTCCAAACTGCCACCGGCCGAGTGGCTAACGGGCAAGATCGATGTCTTTCACGGACCCAACTACTTCGTCCCGCCGACCGCGTCCGCGGCGAGCGTGGTGACAGTTCACGACATTGGGTTCGTCAGACATCCCGAATTCCACACGCCGACTCAGCGCGCACTTGCGGAATCACTACCTCAGTCGTTGAAACGCGCAAGAAGGATCATTACGGTTTCAGAGTTCACCCGTGACGAGGTAGCCGAATGGGCTGGGATATCAACTGACCTGATCGACGTCGTACCTCACGGAGTTCGAAAACTCCCGACTGAGGGCCCGCGGCCCGAAGGACTACCAGATGAATACTTGCTGTATGCGGGGACGCTCGAATCTCGCAAGGGGGCTGAGATCCTTCTCGGCGCTTACAGCCTCGCCGTCCGCGCTTCTTCGGATCTGCCGCCACTCGTGATCGCAGGTGCCGAGGGTTTGGGGGCGAGTGAAGCCATAGCCGGGTCAGGTCTAGATGACGGCAAGCTGATTCGTCTTGGCAGGGTTGACGATTCAGAACTGGCAAAGATCTATGAAGGTGCTTCAGCCTTCGTGTTTCCGTCCATTTACGAGGGATTCGGCATGCCTCCTCTTGAGGCGATGGCTGAGGGCACACCGGTGATCGCCACTGCAACCTCTTCGCTTCCCGAAGTTCTCGGGGACGCGGCTCTCCTCACCGAGGCGAGCGCCGACTCGGTCGCGGAGGGGATCTTGAGAGTGATGGGTGATTCGGCGCTAAGAAATGATCTTTCAAGCCGTGGGGTCAAGCGCGCCTCGACCTTCACATGGCAGCGATCCGCCGAGCTAGCCATCGAGTCGTATCGCAAGGCGATGGAGACATGACCGGTGAGGTAGTCGAGGCCCATGCAGGCAAGGCGGACTTGGACCTAGCCCTCATTGTCGAGCAGGTCTTCGCCCCGGTACCTGGCGGCATCGGCAGGTACGTATCGGAGCTGGTGACACATCTCCCGCCAATGCTGACGAAGCCAGTCACTGCCTACGCCGCGCGGGGCAAGGGCGATCTCGCGGGGGTAGACCTTGTGAGGTCGAAGCTGCCGCGCGCTCTCCTCTACGGAGCGTGGCACTCGCTCCGCAGGCCGCGCCTTCCAGTCTCTCCCGAGGTGATTCACGCTCCGAATCTTGCAGTGCCTCCACCGGGCCAATCGGCGCTCGTCGTGACAATTCACGACCTGGCATTTGAGGCCAACCCCGAACACCACACTCGATGGGGAGTCAGCTTTCATCGAAAAGGCCTTGAGCTTGCCGAGCGCGAAGCACGCCTTGTGATTGTGCCGTCCTCAGTCGTAGAGCAGGACCTCATTGAGCGGCATCCCGGATTCGAGGGGCGAACACGAGTGATACACCACGGAGTCCGCCCACCAAAGGCTGATGCCGGTGAGACGGGCGCGTTGCGTCGCCGGCTCGGTCTTGAGGCCCCGTTTGTTCTGTGGGTTGGCACCAGGGAACCTAGAAAAAACTTGCCGCGACTGATTCAGGCCTTTGGCTTAGTCGCACGGCAAGGCCCAGATCTTCTGCTCGCCCTCGCCGGCCCCGAAGGGTGGAAGGAGCAGGATCCACGCGAAATTGCGGACCGAAATGGGGTGTCGGACCGAATACGCGTCCTCGGGCATGTCAGCCAGGACGACCTCGAGCACCTTTACAGTGCTTGCGAGGTCTTCGTGTATCCGAGCCTTCAAGAGGGATTCGGCTTCCCTGTTATTGAGGCGATGGCAGCCGGTGCTCCCGTGGTGACCTCGGATCGTTCATCCCTTCCCGAGGCTGCCGGCGGCGCAGCGGTTCTCGTGGACCCGACCCGCGCACTATCAATTGCCGAAGGCATCACGGAAGTGCTCGAGAACCCCGGTCGCGCAGAGAAGCTGAGGGCAGCCGGGCTCAAGCGAGCTCAGGCGATGACCTGGGACCGCTCGGCCACTGAGCATATTCGCGTTTACCAGGAGGCCACGCGTTGAGGGTCGCAATCGATGCGACCTCCATGCCCGCCAACCGCACAGGGGTCGCCCACTACCTCTTGGAGCTCATTGGGGCACTCGATTGCGAACT
>QEUQ01000087.1 GCA_003577105.1 Acidobacteriota bacterium
GAGATCAGGTCCTGGTGGGATTTCAAGGGCAAGAGTCGAGTACTCATATGACGCAATGGGACGAATTTCTAAAATGCTCACCCACCAGGGAGCACTTACGAAGACAATCCGTTACGGCTATTCAGGGCCAATTGATTCACACAGCTATACAGCTGACTTTGCAGGGGCGATCGAATCCGCGAACTGGTCAGGACCCACAGGGCTCATTGCAACGGCATCTACATCAGGACAAGAGAGCAAGATCGCATATCACTACTTCGACCACCGTGGAGATACTCGAGCAATTGCCGATGGAGCCGGTAACGTCGGATTCGAGGCCAACTACTCTGAATACGGAGAGATCACATCCCAGAACTCACAACTTCCCCAGTATGGATTCGTAGGGGCACATAAGCGCATCACCAATCCGGCAACCGGGCTCATCCATATGGGAGCAAGGATGTATCAGCCCAAGTTCGGCCGATTCCTATCCCGTGATCCGATTACCGGCGGATCTGCCAATGACTACGAGTACACGAGCGGCGATCCGATCAATCGGTTGGATCCCTCAGGAACTGCAGATTGCATGGTGGTGCTTTTTGTGGTCGTGTGTTCTAGCGAGGAGGATGGAGCCGTTGTTGCTGGGCCCGGCGGAATCATCACCGGTCAGATTCGTCCTGGTAGGCCACCGAAGATCGATTCCTATCCTTACCCAAACCGAGGTAATCCAACTGCGGCGCCACCGACAGCGGGTCGCGGTGGCATCGATTGGCCAGGCGGACCAGGGGGCAGCTCAAGTAGGGCGATCGTAGTCGCAGTATCGATTCGTCGGTCCCTGCTGTGTGGATTCGCTCGTCACGGAGGGAGGCTGATGCTCTTTTGGGGTCGGACCGGTACCTGGGGAGGTGTCGCCCTGAGCGTCGTGGGCCTGTTCACACCCATTAAGGCCGTCGCCGTTGCGGGCATCGCGGTCGGCGTGGGTGGGCAAGCCGCTTACTACATGCACGATCGGGGCAAGGAATGGCACACAGCGAACTGCCGATGAGTGACGATTATCGGGGCAGAGTCGACGACAATTTGAGCTCGAGGCTGAAGCGGTTGCTTGGTTGGTTTGAGACACCAGCAGCGGGAATCGGACTGATCGTGATTTACGGAACCATGAGCGCGTCAGCCTGGCTGTACTTGAGCTGGGAGCGAATAGGTGGTGGCAGCTGGCTAATTGCAGTGTGGGCAGCTCTGCTGTTTGGGCACGCGATTCGGACTGCATACATCGAGGGACGTCGCGAGTCGCGCGTGAGACATGTAGGCCGGGCGAGTCCGAGCAGCGAACGCAATCCGCGCCGACTTGAGGAATGAACGAATTCCGTGAGATATGTCGCTTGCCAGCGACAGCAACCGGGCTCATTCACATGGGAGCAAGGATGTATCATCCCAAGCTAGTGAACCTCGCCGGGAATCTTGGAGGCTCATCCAACTGAGAGGATGAAGCCATGGGAACGAAAGGGCCACACCCCAAAGAGGTAAGGGAGCGGGCCGTCAAGATGGTCTATGACCACGTTGACGAGTATCCGTCGAAATGGGCGGCGATCTGCTCGAGTGCCGAGAAGCTGCCGATGACCGCAGAGACGCTTCGAACCTGGGTTGCCCAAGCCGAAATCGATCATGGAGAGGTAAGGGGATTGACAACCGACGAGAAGATACGGCTCCGGGCCCCGGGGCGACCTACAGATCCGATGGGAGCACAGCCTACATCTGTACCGATGACAACGGCCAGTGGGTTCTGAACGCTGGTGGCCAACGGAACCGCGCGCTGACGGCCACTTGATCCGCGCGTAGGTGGCCAGCAAATCCGCGCGGATCTTGGGGTTCAGGCCAGTGGCGTCACCCCCTTGCCGGCCGTGGCTTGGGTAAGGCGGATGCTGTCGCCGTCGGTAAGCACGATGTGGGCGTGGTGCATGAGCCGGTCGACGGTCGCGTTGGCGATGGTCTTGGGCATGAGCTCGTCAAACCCGGCGGGGTGGAGATTCGACGACAAGGCGATACTGCGTTTCTCGTAGGCGGCGTCGACGACCCGGTAGAGCGCCTCGGCAGTCTCGGTGGTCACTGGCAGCAGTCCGATGTCGTCGATGACGATGACGTCGGCGCGCATGATTCGCCGGATCGCTTTCGAAGCCGTGTCATCGGCACCGTGGCGTCGGAGCAGAGCACCGAGATTCTCGAGACTGAACCAGGTCACCTTGTTCCCTGCGTCGACGGCGGCTTGGCCCAATGCCTCGAGGAGATGTGTCTTGCCCGTCCCAGAGGGCCCGCACACGATGAGGTTCTCTGCGCGGGTGACCCATTCGAGGGTGCGAAGCGCACGCTGGGTCGGCGCCGGGATCGATGACAACGACTCGTCCCAGGCATCGAAGGTCTTGCCAGTTGGGAATCCGGCGGCCTTGCGCCGGGACCTAATCGACGATGCTTGGCGTCCAGCGATTTCCTCGGCGAGAAGAGCCTGTATCGCCTCCGCTGGTTCCCAGCGCGAGATATGCCCGAAAGTTGTGGATCACCCACCTGTTGAAGGGCGCGGCGTACCTTCCTTTTGAACCATAGGAAAACCGTCGGCGAGAAAGCGCCGGCGAGGAAGGAAACGCCGATGTTGATGTTAGCGAATGAAGATGCCGAGGGCGCGGAGTTCATCTCGACGCTGGACGAGATTTGCCGCAATGGAGCCCAGCGGATGTTGGCAGCCGCGCTTCGAGCGGAGGCCGATGGGTACGTGGAGGCTTTGTCAGGGGAGGTGGACGAGGATGGCAGACGCCTCGTGGTCAAGAACGGATACCACCGCGCTCGTAAGGTCGCCACGGTGGCCGGAGCGGTCGAGATCGAGGCGCCGAGGGTAAACGACAGGAGGGTCGACCCCGAAAGCGGTGAGCGGGCTCGCTTCTCGTCCGCGATCGTCCCGCCGTGGTGCAGAAAGAGCCCGAAAGTAGTCGAGCTCTTGCCTCTTCTATATCTGCACGGGCTGTCGACCGGCGACTTCGTCCCGGCACTTGGGAACTTCCTCGGTTCGTCACACGGGCTCTCGGCATCGTCCATCAGCCGCCTGACGGCCGCTTGGCAGGGCGAGTATCGCGATTACACGGTGAGATCGCTCGGTGACACCGACTACGTCTATGTCTGGGTCGACGGGATCCACTTCAATATCAGATTGGAAGAAGAGCGCCTCTGCGCGCTCGTAATGATCGGGGTCAGAGCCGACGGGGCCAAGGAACTCGTCGCGATATCTGACGGCTACCGGGAATCGACCGAGTCCTGGGCCGATCTACTTCGGGATCTGAAGCGCCGGGGGATGAGAGCGCCGGTGCTGGCGATCGGCGATGGCGCACTCGGCTTCTGGGCTGCGCTCAGAGACGTCTGGCCCGAGACTAAAGAACAGCGCGACTGGGTGCACAAGGTAAAGAACGTATTGAACGCGCTCCCCAGTTCTGCTCACCGCTCAGCCAGGGCAGCACTGGCCGAGATCAGAGACGCCGAGGACAAAGAGCACGCGCTCGTTGCCGCCAAGGCCTTCGAGGACGCCTTTGGCGCCAAGTTCGGAAAGGCCGTGGCCAAGGTGACGGACAGCCTCGATGAGCTCCTCTGCTTCTACGACTTCCCCGCCGAGCATTGGGTTCACCTCAAGACCACAAATCCGATCGAATCGACATTTGCAACCGTGAGGCTGCGGACCAAGGTGACCAAGGGGGCAGGATCACGATCGGCGGGTCTTGCGATGGCATTCAAGCTCGTTGAGGCCGCGGAGGCCCGCTGGCGAAAGATCAACGGACCCGAACTTGTCGCTCTCGTTCGAGCGGGAGCAGTCTTTGAGAACGGAGTGCTCGCAGAACGTTACGATCCGGAGGTCGCCGCGTGATCAACGGGGCCCGATCCACAACTTCTGGCGATATCTCATATGGCTTCGTAGGGGCACATAAGCGCATCACCAATCCGGCAACCGGGCTCATTCACATGGGAGCAAGGATGTATCAGCCCAAGT
Source organism: Acidobacteriota bacterium (assembly GCA_003577105.1). Taxonomy (GTDB): domain Bacteria; phylum Actinomycetota; class Acidimicrobiia; order ATN3; family ATN3; genus ATN3. The sequence goes on from QEUQ01000087.1 coordinate 4,001, forward strand.
TCGGCCGCTTCCTATCCCGTGACCCGATCACCGGCGGATCTGCCAATGACTACGAGTACACGAGCGGCGATCCGATCAATCGGATCGATGTAAGTGGGATGCACTCCGTCGAGCAGTGCATTGCCGAAGAAGTGGCAGCCATCGGAGGCGACTTGAATGTCATCACCGGCGCGGTAATTGTGATGATTTGC
>QEUQ01000036.1 GCA_003577105.1 Acidobacteriota bacterium
AAGCGAGCAAGGTACAAGGATCGAGATCGCCCCATGGGCAGAGCGACGACCTAAGAGGAAGCGTCAACCAAGACGCGAGCGCGGCCCGACGCGGGTGGCATAGGTGTATACGCGAGTGGCGTAGGTGTATAGCTGGCGACGCGTCAGGTCTTTGACGCGCGGTCCTTGTCTTCGTCGAGGGCGTCGAGGAAGCTACTAACCGGAATCGCGGTCAGGGTCGTGGTCTTCATGGTGCCCCGAGATCCGAGCTCCATCGCAATGCGAGCCACTGTGAGTTCATCGGGCGCCTCCAGGATATTGACGAAGTCGAAGTTGCCTAGAACCGCATACTGCGCGACCACCTTGGCACCCATTGCCTCGACTTCCTCGTTCACTCCCCGAAGGCGCTCAGGGTGATTGCGTAGGGTCTCTACGCCGCTAGGTGAGAGGGTCGAAAGCATGATGAAAGTCGGCATCGGTGCTCCTTGGGCTTAGCTGAACTAGATGACTCTACCCCGTGGCTTTGGCAATCTGCTCTGCCTGATCGTCCTCAGGCTCCTGCGTGAACCAGGCGTCAAGAATCTCGTGCGCGATCTCTTCAGAAGTAAGCCGGAGACTCATCACCAGAACGTTGGCGTCGTTCCACTTACGTGCTCCACGCGCCGTCTCGGAATCGGTGCATAGGGCCGCACGCACGCCAGGGACCTTGTTGGCCGCGATCGAGAACCCAGTTCCGGTCCAGCAGAACCCGATGCCACATGCCGCGTGACCTTCCGCCACCTCCATGGCAACTGCTCGACCCGCATCGGCCCACTCGAGCGGGCTGCCGGCCAGCGCACCGATCAGTACCACTTCGTGCCCGCGGTCCTCAAGATCTCGCACTACGCGGTCTGTAAGGGAGCTCCTTTCGTCGCTTCCCACGGCAATCCGCACCAGTCATCCTCCTCATGTCCGAGCATGTACTCGCCTTGGTAATCTGACCCTCCCCCACCCTGGAGATTGAAGTGGCCATTACCTATTACATAGTCCCCCATACGCACTGGGACCGCGAATGGTACGAGCCATTTCAGGTCTTCAGGTCACGCCTCGTCGAGCTTGTCGACGATCTGATCCCGGTTCTCGAGAACGATCCGGCATTTCGCCACTTCATGCTTGACGGACAGATGGCCGTCGTCGATGACTACCTAGAGATTCGCCCAGAGATGGCGCCGCGCCTGGCAGCGCTCATCGCAGACGGGCGTCTTGCGGTTGGACCATGGCAGATCCTCATGGATGAGTTCCTCGTCTCCGGCGAGAACACAATCCGGAATCTTCGCAAGGGCTTGGCACGGGCGGCCGACTTCGGAGACCCGATGCCGGTCGGCTACTTGCCCGACATGTTTGGACACATCAGCCAAATGCCCCAGATTCTGAAGAGGGCGGGCATCGATGATGCGCTCCTTTGGCGCGGTGTACCCGTCGCCGTCGACAAGACGGTCTTTGACTGGCAATCCCCCGATGGCTCAGCGGTGCGCACGGGATATCTCGCGACTTCGTACTCCAACGGTGCTCAGCTCCCTGAGGAACCCGATGCCCTCAAGATCCGCATGGACTGGATTCTCACCGAGCTTTCGCCGTTTGAACCCAAGAACTCAGTTCTCGTGATGAACGGAACTGATCACATCCGTCCCCAGCCGGAGCTTCCAAGAGTCCTCGGGCAAATCGCCGGCGGTGAGAACTCATACTCGATTACCTCGCTAAATGAGTACATGGCATCGCTTCCCAGCGAGGACCTAGATGTATGGGAGGGTGAGCTGCGCTCCGGTTCGCGAGCCAACCTGTTGATGGGCGTAGTCTCGAACCGGGTTGACCTGCGACGACTTGCGGCACGAGCAGAGGACATCCTCGAGCGCTATGCGGAGCCACTTGCTACGCTTTATACAAGGGGCGAAAACCAGAGCATGCTCGACGTGGCCTGGAGTCGCCTGATCGACAATGCCGCTCACGATTCGATTTGTGGATGTTCAGTTGACGCGGTCATGGATCAAGTTTGGGTCCGATACCTCGAGGCCGAGCAGATTGGCACGCAGGTGCGCGACAAGGTCGTCAAGTCATTGGTCCGGCGGGCAATCGCAGCCGCTGAGGGGGCTGGGGTCGGGGGGCAGGCCGGGGCCTTGGCCGAGGTTGGGGGGCAGGCCGGGGCTGGGGGGCAGGCCGGGGCTGGGGCCGAGGCCGGGGGGCAGGCCGGGGCCGGGGCCGAGGGGGCCAATGGCATATTTGCATTCAACCCTTCGGCGGCAACCCGCTCGGAGGTGGCAATCATTGACCTCTCAATCCCCGAGGAGTGGGAGGTCGTTGGAATTCAAGGACCATCGGGCGCCCTGACAACGACCCAGGAGATCGAGCAGTCCAATCCCGTCCTACTTGAAACAGCGATGGCAGGAAGCGCACTCGTCGGTTTCGCGACCATGCTCAATGGACGTCAAGTAATGGACTACTGGATCAACTCTGTCGAATACGACTCAGATCCACAGTCACCTGCAATCAGAATCAATGTCGACACAATGCCCCGCGGCCACCTCGATGTTGAAGCCGAAAAGGCGCGACTCACGGCCTTCGCCGAGGAGCACCTGGACACAATGGTAAGGATCACGGGTCGGCGGCCAAGCCTGCGGCGCCTCGCGGTCAAGCTGCCCGCGGTTCCCCCTCTCGCTTGGGGTCTCTTCAAGCCCGTCAGCACCAATCCGGCAGAGCTTCCCATCGCGTCGGCGGAGCAAGTCAAGCGCGACTCCAACGTGATCGAGAGCAAGCTCATTCGCCTCGAGGTCAACGAGGACGGCACCGTCAACGTACTCCAAGGCTCACTCGTATTTTCAGGATGCGGCCGCCTCGTCGATGGCTGTGACTGGGGTGACACCTACAACTACTCACCTCCGGAAAAGGACTCGTTCGTGAGCGATCCGGACTCGGTGGTAATCACTCCTTTGAGCGATGGCCCCCTGACTGCCTCGATTGAAGTCAGGCGAGGCTATGCCCTGCCCTCGGCCTACGACGTCGCGACATCAGCGCGTTCCGAAGAGACCCACCGGCTCACCGTCATCGACACGTACGAGATCCGATCAGGCGAGCCATTCGTAAGGGTCACAACCGGCCTCGAAAACACTTGCACGGACCATAGGCTCCGGGTGCACTTCCCGCTCCCATTCAAGCCAACCGGTTCTGATGCCCAGACCCCCTTCGACGTAGTACACCGCTCGCTCGAGGCAGAGGGGGGCCCTCATGAAGTCGCGCTACCGACGTACCCTGCGCGCGGATTCGTTGACGTGAGTGGACCTGACGGCGGCCTTGCAATTCTCTTCGAGCCGGTTACGGAGTACGAGATCGTCGATGACGAGATCGCACTGACACTTCTGCGCTCGGTAGGCATGCTCTCCCAAAGGGAGATGAAGTTCAGACCGCTCCCCGCTGGTCCTGATGTGCCAGCCCCAGAGGCGCAATGCCTTGGAGCACACGAGTTCTCGTACGCAATCTGTCCCCATCAAGGCGACTGGTTCGATGCAGGCATCGTAGGTCTCGCCGATCACTTCGCTTTCCCGCTCCATGTGACCGACACTCGCCCTGTGCCCGAACCGAGCGTCAGCGATGTGCTGGGTCTCGATGTGCAAAACGTCGAAATCTCCGCCTGTTATCGCGACAACGGCCGCCCGACTCTACGGTTCTGGTCCACTCGGAACGGCGGCCGGATCGCTATGCGTCACGAGGCGGCCGAGGTCGACATCCTGGGTCGGCAATCCGAGGACAACGAGGAGCGAAGTAACGAGTTCTTGCTCGGCCCCTTCGAAATCAAGACAATTGCCATAACCTGAGCGGGAGGTTCCGATGGAATCTGGAGTGGTAATCCCAATCACAGGGGATGCTCCTCTTGTGGGCGAGGTCGTCAGGGCCGCCTATAGATCAAGGTACGTCAATACCGTTGTCGCCGTAGCCCACGAATCCGCAAGAGCGGGCGTGGCCGGCCACCCGACGGATAGAAGCGGGATAGCAGAGGCTGTGCATCGCGCTGCGCTCGCCGGCGCCAAGGTCGTCTACACAGATGAAGCCGGCCGCGGACCCCAAGTCGCCAAGGGAATCGAGGCCATTGATGACGACGCAATCATGCTCCTCGATGCGGACCTGCAAGGGCTGATTACCCATCACGTGGACCTATTGGCGTGGCCTCTGGATGAGGGTCACGCCGCCATGGCCTGCGGCTTGATTGACTCCGGTGCGGTTTTGAACCAGGTCTTTCGCTACTGGCTGCCAATCCTGACGAGGCAACGTTGCGTCAAGCGCGAACTCATTGAGGCCCTCGACACCAACTCGATCAAGGCTGGCAATTTCGAGTCTGATCTTGGCCACATGGTTGACAGAAGTTCGATACCGACCCATACCGTCGTCCTTGAGGGGGTGTGGCAATCCCCGACGTTCACGGCCAACGCTCGCCTAGGCAGGGTTGCCGGAACCTTTGCGCGGATGTTCCAGTACGCGGCGTACCCATTTGGGGTGAAGCTCCCATCGGTCCCTGAGGTCCAGCTCCCAGGAAAAAAGAGAAAAAAGGGTCAGGCCGCCTAGATACCACCAACGGCGAGATCAAGAGCCGCCTTGTAATCAGGTTTCCCACTCGGAGCCCTCGGAACCTTCTCCACAACCACCACGTGACGAGGAGCCTTGTAGCCCGCAAGTCTTGCCTCGGTAAAGGCGCGGATCTCTTGAGTTCCGATTGAAGCCTCTGCCTCAATGACAGCAGTTACCGCGGAGCCGAACCTCTCATCTGGCACCCCCACCACCAACACGTCAGCAACGCTTGGATGAGCTTTGATCACGGCCTCTACCTCCTCCGGATAGACCTTCTCGCCTCCGGTGTTGATGCAGTTGCTGCCCCGCCCCAGCAAGGTAATCGAACCATCAGCCTCGGCAATGGCGTGATCGCCGGTCACGACCCAGCGCTTTCCGCCCGCCTCCGGAAATGTACGGTGCGACTTCTCGGGATCCTTGTAGTAGCCGAGCGGGAGATATCCCGACTTGGCCAACACCCCTTGACGTCCCGATCCAGGCTCGAGGGGCTCGAGAGTCTCCTCGTCGAGAACGGTCGTTACGTCGTTCATGACAAACCGAGTGGCCTTCTGTTCTGGCCGCCACGAGGCAATTGCTTGCACCCCCGCCTCTGAGCTCCCGAGAGTGTCAGCGATCACAATCCGAGGCATGCGCTCTTGCAAGGCCTCCTTGTGATGTGCCGAAAGAGGTGCACCCGAGGAAACCAGGACCTTGAGGCTCGAAATGTCATAAGGCTCACCACGCGCATCCGCCTTCTCTAGCTCAGTGAGCAGCGGGGCCGCGAAGGCATCTCCGACAATGAGCATCAGGTTTGGCCGCTCTCTTTCAACAAGGCGAAGAGCGGCAGGGGCATCTAGGCTGCGGGAGCGCATGCACATCACAACTCCGCCAGCCAGCCAGGCTCCAAACGCACCCCAATGGGCCGCGCCATGCATAAACGGCGGGATCGCGAAGTATCGAGTGCGCGGGTTGGCGGAAATCTCGAGAACCTGCTCCGGGCCTCTGGACATGTCGAGGTTGCCAGTGGTTCTCCAGACGGCTCCGATGATGTCCTCTTGGCGCCACTCGACTCCCTTTGGATATCCGGTAGTTCCTCCCGTGTACAAGAAGTAGCGGTCGTCAGGTGATCGCTGACCGGCGAAGGGGCGAACCTTGGGGGCTTGCGCAATTGCCTCTTCATAGCCCGCCCCCGTCTCCATCACCAAGCGAAGTCCCGGCAATTCGACTCGCGCCTCATCGAGCACCGAAACGAAGTCAGGATCGACGACGCATGCTGCGACATCAGCATCATCGAAGAGGTAGGCGATCTCATCTGACTTGTAGCGCCAGTTGACGTTGATCGGAACCATGCGGGCCTTGAAACAAGCAAGCATCGTTTCGAGATACTCGTTCCCATTGGCGCAATAGCAGGCGATGTGGCTGCCGGACTCGATCCCGGACTCGATCAGATGATTGGCAAGCTGGCTGGCCCTTGTATCCAGCTCGGACCAGGTGAGAGACGGTCCGCCATCGACGATCAGCGCTTCGCGGTCGGGATGCGCGTCAGCAATCGCCTCCATCATGTCGGCGACATTCCACTCCATGTCACTCACCATAGAGTTCGCTGGTGATCGGGCGCGAGAGAAGGCTGGCGAGGGCACTGCGCGGCGGCTTCTTTTCGTAAAGCATCGCCGCGACCTCATGGGTAATGGGCATGTCAACGCCGTGCTTGATCGCGAGATCTCTCACAACTTCAGTTGACTTCACACCCTCCGCGACCATCTTCATCTCACCCGTGATCTTCTCGATCGACTCGCCACGAGCAAGACGCACCCCAATGCTTCTATTGCGGCTGCGGGGACTTGCGCACGTTGCTATCAAATCGCCCATGCCGGCTAGGCCCGCAAAAGTCAACGGCTCAGCACCCATGACAACCCCTAGCCTCGCGGCCTCGGCCAGACCTCTAGTAATCAGGGTCGCTCTTGTGTTGTCACCGAAACCGAGTCCGTCTGCCACGCCGGCAGCAATCGCTATCACGTTCTTTGTGATCCCCCCGAGCTCCGCGCCAACCACATCATCACCTGAATACACTCGAAAGCTCGGCGCCATGAAGACCTCTTGTGCTTCCTCTGCTGCAGCGATATCCGGCATTGCGATCAGCGTTGCCGCCGGCTGTCCCTGAGCGATCTCGGCGGCAAGGTTTGGTCCGGTGAGGGCGCCGATTCGATCCGAGGCAATCCCCGGCGTCACCTCGGCCGCAACCTCGGTCATTCTCTTGAGTGAGTCCCGCTCGAGTCCCTTTGTCAGACTCACCAGCGAGACCGCACCTCCACCGGCCCCTCCATCGCCAAGTACCTCGGAAAACGCGGACAAGACCTCTCGAAAAGCGTGGGACGGTACGGCCATGACCAAGACGGCTGCCCCGGCTGACGCTCTCTCAACGTCAGAGCTGACGTCGAGGGTTGCTGGAAGGTGGATGCTCGGAAGGTACTCGCGGTTCTCCCGGCTTTCCTCGATTGCCTCAGCCAGCTCGGGGCGTCGAGCCCACAAGCGAGTCTCGATCCCCTTGTTGGCAAGGATCGCCGCGATCGTGGTTCCCCACGATCCAGCACCGATTACCGCAACGGGCCTGCCCGCGAGGCCGCTCAGCTTCGCAACCTCGGAGGCAACCACCAGTCGTCACCAGCTTCGGGTTCAACCGGGTAGGCAATCATTGCGTCGTCAAGAAGCGCTGAGATCTGCTTCATCAAGCGCTCCGAGAATTCCCTGATGTCCTCGTCTGGAGCAGCCACCATCGGCTCACCGCAGTAGACCATGATGTCCTTGCGCGGTTTCCAATCCGGTTTGCGGTGCTTGGTCATTGCCCGATGCGAGCCCCAGATCGCCACGGGCACAACCGGAGCGCCTGTAGCTGCGGCAATTCTGGCGGTCCCCGTCTTGGGCTCCATGGGCTCAAAGGTCTCGTAGCTGATAGTTCCCTCGGGGAAGACCGAAACGACTTCGCCCTTTCGGATCGCTGCTTCAGCACCTTCGAGAGATGCTGAAGCTTCCTTGGTACCCCTCTCAACTCGGATCTGGCCGAGTGCCCCGAGCAGAAAGCCAAGCAGCTTGACCCCCGCGACCTTCTTCTCGAACAACTCCGACTTGGCGAGAAACCTGACCGGTCGGCGCAACCTGAGGCCAAGATATCCAAGAGCTATCGGATCCAGATAGGAGATGTGGTTCGACGCGATGACCACACCACCAGACCTCGGAACTTGATCGAGACCGTGAAAGTGCCAGCGATGCCAAAAGCGGGCCCAGGGCCACAGGAGGGCGACGACCGCCCAATAGAACACATTCACGAAATCAGCTCCCGACACTCTGGTAGCCCAAGGATAGAATCTTCAACGACTTCCGTCCCAAGCTCCGTACCGGTGGACAGTGCCGCAGGACTCACTTCGCATAGCTCAACTCTCTGACATCCATTGCGGCTCCCCGTACTTCGAGGCGGGCCTGCTTCGCTCTGCGGTTGATGAAATCCTTGATATGGCGCCAGACCTAGTAGTGATCGGAGGAGATATCACTGCCGAGGGCTACTCGTGGGAATTCACCGAGGCGCGCTCATATCTCGAACCACTCTTCGACCTCAAGGTTGTCGTGATACCGGGCAACCATGACGCCAAGAACGTCGGCTACCTTCACTTCCGAGACACCTTTGGAGCCGGCGATGTTGGCGAGAAGGGCGATCAGGTCCTCAATCTTTCGATTGCTCGCGCCGATTCCGCCGAGAGCCGGTCTGCAACCGTTGTCGCTCTCGATTCGGCCAAGCCGGATCTTGCCGAGGGGGAGATCGGCAGAGAGCGCTATCCCTGGATTCGTCAACAGTTCGAGCGCGACAGCGATCTAAGAATCCTTATCCTCCATCATCACCTAGTCCCGGTTCCCGGCACTGGTCGAGAGAGAAACACAGTCTGGGACGCTGGTGACGTACTACAGCTGATAACCGATGTCGGCTGTGACATGGTCCTCTCAGGCCACAAGCACGTCCCTCATGTGTGGCTTCTCCAACATGTCTTGCTGGTGAATTCGGGAACCGTCAGCTCGCGCAGGCTTCGCGGCTATACGCATCCGAGCTACAACACGATCGACATCACTGACGAGGCTATTCGAGTCACGCTTCGATACCCCGGGCAGGGTGAACAGCTGATGGGTGAACTCGACCGCGCCACCATGCGGCTCCACTCAAACCCGCAGCTGGCCGGGATGTTCTCAAGCATCTAGTCCCGCGATGCCTTTCATATCCGGACACACAGTTGCGATCGTTCCGATCAAGCCCTTCGCTGAAGCCAAGTCGCGCCTCGCCGAGGCCTTTGGCCCAGCTCAGCGATCCGAGATTGCAGAGCGGCTGGCTCGCAAGGTGCTTTCTGTACTGCGGACATCAGAACTCGAAGCAATCGTCGTCACTTGTGATCCCAGAGCCCGGATCCTTGCGGCCGAATGTGGAGCGACAATCATCGATGAGCCTGAAAGATCTGGTCTCAACGCCGCGTGGGAGCTGGGCATAGAGGAGGCCGAGCGACTTGGAATGGCCTCGGCACTTCTCTTGCCTGCAGACCTCCCACACGTCGAGCCGGCGGACATCAGGACAGCACTGCGTCGCCCAGGAGCCGATGGCGTGGTGATTGCACCATCGCAAGATTCAGATGGAACAAATGCTCTGTGTATCCCGCTGCCGCCCCCACTCAGGCCGGCATATGGCCCCGGGAGTTGCCGGCGCCATGTTCAAGCGGTCTTGAGGGCAGGGGCGCCTCTGCGAGTCCTCAGGCGACCGGGTCTAGCCATTGACGCCGATCGCCCTTCTGATCTTGGATCTCCTACGGATCCTGGCGGCAGAGCACAAACCAGTTAGGCATCCACTCCCCATCGCGCGCCGCGCGCCCGATAGTCACGTGATTACTTACGCCGCGCAAAGTGTCCTGCGTACCGTTGTAGATGAAGCGAGAGAGCTTGGCCGTATTTGGAAGTACTTCAGGCCAGCCGCCTGCTCCGCGGGGAGGAACCTTCGTGTAATCGACTAGGACTTCGCCGGTGTCAAGGCCATATGCAACGAAGTATCCGGGTCCGGTGAAGGGCTCCATGCGCTGACGGTTGAAGCCCCACAGCTCGCCCCTCTCCTTGGCAGCGTCGTCGTCAGGGCGGGTGAAGCGCTTCTGAAACGTCGTAAACACCGGAAGGGAGTTCTTACCCCAGTGGATCACAGGAAAGAGCGGATCAAGATCAGGCGAGACAAAGTCATCGATCGTGATCTTCTGGTATCCCTCAGCTGCATCGAAGAGGGCCGCCTGCTCCTTCGGTGTCATCTCGCGACATGCTCCGAGGCGGTTCAGGTGAGTCAGGCCATCGAGATAGGCGCTGACAGCATCCATGTCTATCGGTTGGCTGAGCAGCTCATGTATATCGTTCATACCCACGTCCCTTGGCTCCGTTGGCTAGAAGCGTACTAGCTCCGGGGGTAGCACGCTCCTCTCGACGAGCCCTAACCTTGCGCATTCCCGAGGAGTGGGAGATTCCATGACCAAGCCGATAGCTGTCGGTGCGGCGGGCAACCTGTACCCGCCGGTTGAGAAACTCGTTGCGAACGCGCGGCGGGCCGAAGAGCGAGGTTACGACTCGGTCTTTTGGCCGGACCACCTAATGGCCTGGCACCCAGAGAGCCTGTGGACAGAGGACGTCACGCCGATGGCGGCGCTGATTCCCACTCCACATGTGCACGTCGATGCAATTGCCGCGATGACCGCGGCGGCCATGGGGACCGAGAGCATCAGATTGGGTACTGCCGTGACCGAGGCAATCAGGCGCAATCCAGCCGTCCTCGCTCAGGAGATGCTTACCGTCCACCACTTCTCTTCTGGGCGTTCGATTCTCGGCATTGGCGCCGGCGAGGGTGAGAACATCACCCCATACGGTCTCGATTTCTCAAAACCGGTGGCGCGCCTTGGTGAGGCTCTCAGAGTAATACGGCTGCTTTGGGAGTCGGAGGGTCCGGTGAACTTCGCCGGTGAGCACTTTGCTCTAGACGGGGCTGTAATGGGGCTTGGTGACTACGAAGGTACCTTCCCCGAGATATGGGTTGCCGCTCATGGCCCAAGGATGTGCCGCATCACGGGTGAACTCGGTGACGGATGGATGCCGACCTCAATGCCGGTCGAGCACTACGAAAAGCGCCTAGAGCTCATTCGCAAGGCTGCCACTGAGGCTGGACGGGACCCGGACGCAATCACCCCCTCACTCTTCACATATGTGGTGCCGGCTGAAGATCACGATGCGGCCCACGAGCTGTTGCGCAACCCGCTGATCCGGGGTTTCTGTCTCGCTGCCGATGATGAAGCATTTCGAGCTGCAGGCTCTGAGCACCCGCTAGGTGCCGGAACCCATGGGCTGCTCGACTACATACCTGCAGGTCTGTCCCGCAAAGATGCCGAGGACTTGATCGGCGCAATACCGGATCAGGTCGTGCATGACTACATCTGGCACGGGAATATTGACGAGCTAGAGGCAAAGGCCCGTGAGTTCGCGGGTGCCGGTTTGCGCCACATTCTTCCGTGGAACGTTGCCTTCTTCGGTGATCTCTCGAGAATCTCCGAGAGCTTCGCGATCCTCGATGAGCTCTGTAGCCGTCTTTCTCAAGGAGGTCGCTGATGGATGTGAGTACCAACCTTCCGATCCCCACTACTGCTCTTCTCGTTGCCGCACATCCCGATGACGCAGACTTCGGCGCGGCCGGCACCGCTGCTAAGTGGGCGAGAGCCGGTGCCGCCGTGACCTATCTGGTTGTAACTGACGGATCGAAGGGATCCTGGGATCCTGCGGTTGTTCCAGCGCGCCTTGCGGTGCGCCGGGAAGAGGAACAAGCCCGGGCTTGTGAGATGGCAGGAGCGCGCCCGCCCGAGTTCCTCAGACTTCGTGACGGCTCTGTTGAAAACACGATGGATCTGAGGCGAGAACTTGCGGCCTGGATTCGGCGCCTCGCACCACAAGTAGTAATCACCCACGATCCGTGGAAGCCATACATGCTCCATCCCGATCACCGGTCGGTGGGCACGGCCGTCTGCGACGCGGTGGTAGCGGCGCGCGACCCCCACTTCTATCCAGAGCAGATTTCGCGGGGCATTGGGCACCATCGCCCCGAAAAGATCCTCCTCTGGAGCGCCAGCGTTGATGACCACGTCGAAGAGCTCTCAGAGGCCGACGTGGAGACCAAACTGCTCGCCCTCAGATGCCACGAAAGCCAGTTCGAGTCAACGATGCGTCACACCGGAACTTCAACATCAGAAGCGCGCGAATTCGAAGATCAAATCAGAGCGCGATGCCGTTCGGCGGGCGAGATCGCGGGCTTTCAGTATGGCGAGGCATTCAAGGCCTTGAATGCAGATCGCTAAACCGGAACTCGGTCGAGGAACTCTCTGACCTCGAGAGGTGATTGCGGTCGATCGGCTGGATTCTTCGCAAGCAGCGCGGCGAGGAAATCGTCCACCGCCGGCGGCACCGCAACAAGTGTTGAGAGCGCAGGGGGGGGCGAGTTGCGATGCTGGTAAATCACCTGAACCATGTCGCCTTCAAATGGTGGCCGCCCCGCCACCATCTCAAAGAGCATCACTCCGAGCGAGTAAACATCGCTTCGTGCGTCTGCTGCCCGGGCACCGCCGGCGGCACATTCGGGAGACATGTAGGTCGCTGTGCCGATCATGATTCCCGCTCGCGTAATCCGCGATTGGTCCTGGACGATCGCCAATCCGAAGTCCCCGAGTTTCGCCACGCCGCTCTCTGCGAGCCAGACGTTCGATGGCTTCACATCTCTATGGATAACACCTTGCGAATGCGCGTAGTGGAGCGCGTCGCAGACCTGGCAGACAATCTTGACGGCCTGATTCATATCGAGGCGTCGGTCCACCGCGCGGCGAATGAGGCTGTCAACATCTCCGCCGCGCATGTACTGGCTCACAATGAACGGGTGACCATGCTCCTCTCCTGTGTCGTACACAGGGACTATGTTCGGATGGTCACTCAGGCGGGCCATTGCGGTGGCCTCGCGGCGAATCCTCACTAGGTCTGTTTCTCCCAGGCTCGCCTTGATCACGCCGAGAGCGACATCCCGGTTGAGCCTCGTGTCATTTGCTAGATAGACAAGCTTCTTTGCGCCTTCTCCAATGAGGCCCATGACCTTGTAGCGACCCGCCGCGAACGACTCCGGCAAAGAGTTCTCGGTCACTGCGCGGCGCGGGGGCCAAGAGGCTCTTGGTGTGGGAAGGGGTTGGGGCGGCGGCGTAACCGTTGCAGCCCTCGCCTCAGGCACTGGAGGCGGAACCGGCGTGACAGTGGGTTGATTCGTCAGGGGCTGACCGCAGCTGTCGCAAAAGTTAAAACCAGCCGGCACCACCCGGCCACATGACTGACAAATCCTTCCCTGATCATCAACGGGAGGGGCACCGGCGCTGAACGCCGCACCACAGGTTCCACAGAATGAGGCGTTCTCGCGATTGTCGGCTTGACATGTCGAGCACCGAATCAAAGAGCAGACCGCCTTTCATCCGAATCGAGCAGGCCTGCCTGATGATATCCGCCTCGTGCTGAGCCCGGACGCGCAAATGCCGGGCGACGATGCCCGGCACTTGCAGTCCTTACGGAGAATCTAGCGCTTTCGAGCAGGCTTCTTGGCCGCAGGCTTCTTGGCCGCAGGCTTCTTCGCCGCAGGCTTCTTCGCCGCTGGCTTCTTCGCCGCAGGCTTCTTCGCCGCTGGCTTCTTGGCCGCTGGCTTCTTGGCCGCTGGCTTCTTCGCCGCTGGCTTCTTCGCCGCTGGCTTCTTCGCCGCTGGCTTCTTCGCCGCTGGCTTCTTCGCCGCTGGCTTTTTCGCCGCTGGAGCGCTGCGCTTGCCCGCCACAACTTCCTTGAAACCTTGCCCAGGCTTGAATGCCGGCACGTTTGTCGCCGGGATTGTCATTGCCTTGCCGGTCTGGAGATTCCGGGCCTTGCGCTTCGAACGCCTTCGCCTCTCGAACTTCCCGAAGCCGGGGATCGCAACGTCGTCACCCTTGCTAACAGCTCGCTGGATTGCCGCCAATGCGGCATCGATTGCGGCACCCGCTTGCTTCTGCGAGAGCCCAGCCGCGCCGGCAACCTGCTCGACCAACTCTGACTTATTCACCGCCCACCTCCGTATCGACCGGTTGCGATGCAAACGCCATGTAACCGGAAACCACAGTGAATTTCAACGACTCCCCAGATCTGGCCGCGGCGAGGCAAGGCAGAATCGCTAGGATCTCCAAGGGATTCCGCGCCGGGCATTGCTCGATCACGGTTCGGTTTTGCAGTTGCGCGATCGTGGAGTCCTCGCTTAGATCAGGGTATTGCGGCACGAATTCGGCGAGGTGAATCTATTGGCTGACTCGGCAACCGGCCTCAGTGTGATTGGCATTGATCACCTCGTTTTGCGCGTCGGTGATGTCGAGCGATCAGCTGACTTCTATTGCACCTACCTCGGGGCCATCCGCGAACAGGAGGAGCTTTGGAAGTCGGGCAATCGGAACTTTCTTTCGCTTCGGATTGGTAGCGCGCTCCTCGACCTGACACCGGCGAATGAACCCGGGGCAGTGGGTAATCGAGGCGTGGCGCACATCTGCCTTGAAGTGACAGGCGCGGCTCCAGAAGACGTTAGGTCGTTACTCGAGTCCGAAGAGATCCTCGTTGAACGCTCAGTCTCCAGCACTCGCGTTGGCGCGAGGGGCAGCGGCTCATCGCTCTATGTCACAGATCCGGATGGGTACCGGATCGAACTCAAGTGGTACGACGAGTGACGCCTCAGCGCCGCAGCGCCTCAGCCTCTCCCTTCCAATAGTCCATGCCACACTCATCGTAGAGACGAACAGCCTCATCGAGGTGGGCGATAACGTCGCCTCTCGGACCAGAGCCAGTCCTGCTCAGCACTTCGGCAAGCTCACGATGGCAGTGCGCCTCAAACGGCCGAGCCCCAGCCGCTGCGTTGGCATCGATTCCACTCTCGAAGTGCAAACGCGCCAAGTCGGCATTGCCCAGAGTGGTGGCTAACTGACCCAGCGGCCGGTGTGTCGAGCCGAGGCACGCGACACCTGATCCGATTACCGCAAATCGGTTCGCGTGTGGTGACAATCGCTCATATACAACCTTGGCGGCCCCCAGGTCCTGAAGCTTCGAACAGGCGCTCGCGAGATATGACATGTTCGAAAGCCACTGGTGATCGGATTCGATGAAGTAGTCCTGCTTGCTGAGAGCATCCAACCATTCGCGCGCTTTCTCGGCTTCGCCGGCTTGAGCGTAGATGTCAATTAGCGGGGCAACCGGACCGCGAAGCAGTGTCGAAGACTTGTACCCTCGAGCGCCTGCCGCATAGAGGATCGCGATCTCCTTCTGCCTGCCCTGAGCTGCGAGCAGGACGTTGGTAAGAGCAACAATCGCAATTGTCTTCAAACCTTCATGAGGATCGCTTGCCTTTCCCAACCGCATGTTCGCGGCTACGAAACCTTCGGCCTCCTTGAACCGCCCCGTCAGCTGAGCGTCAAGTCCACGGATGATATTTAGCATCCACCTCCGAGCTAGCGGCTTGTCGCTGTTGACGATCTCAGCCATCGATTCAATTCCGGCCCGGGCCTCGGCCGTCTCAGCCATCTCGTAGTGAGTTGCAATCCGAAGCATGAGCCCTTGGATCACACCGTCCCAGTCGCCGCATTCGGTCGAGATCTCGATGATCCCCTCAATCCACTCCTTCCGCTCGGCAGTCCTATCTGGCGAAGCGATGTGAATGGCGCAAGCCGCGCGAGCCTCCAAGCGCGCGACTGCGTCGCCGGTATCGTCGGCGAGGCGTAGCGCCTCCTCGGCAGTTTGAGCACGCTCGGCACAGATACTTCTGATATCACCGTCAATATGGGCCATGCTCGAAACACGCAACGATAGGAGTCTCGACCGAAGCACGGTCTCGCCCTCCCCTAGGTTCCCGATCGCCTCGAGCACCAAGTCGTCAATGGCGTCCATAACAAACCCGAAACCTGCTGTTCGGCCTGGAATCAGCAGCAATGCCCTCGCGAAGTCATCCCAGCGGCCAATTCGCCGGGCGATTCCGAGTGCCCGCTTGAGGTACTCGCTAGCCTTGTCGCCCTCCCGCTGCCGCCAAAGTGCATCGCCGAGCAGGGTGAGCGCACGGCATTCCTCCTCCCCACCCTCCAGGCCGGCAAGCTCAATCGCCTCCAGCGCGGTCTCACAGTTCTTCACGGCGTCCTCGTACGCGAACACACTCAACGAGTAGTTACCCGCATCGAGGAAGAACTCGACCGCGCGCGCTGCCGCGTCTGGGGCACTTGACTTGAGAAGGTGATGGGCTAGCTCGGCGAGGTGAAGCTCAAGCCTGCCCTCGTGCATCACCTCTATTGCCCCGGCGACTTTGCGATGGAGCATTGCTCTGCGCGCCGTCGACAGCTCCTGGTAAAGGGTCTCTCTCACCAACGCATGAGAGAACGCATAGACGCCCTCCCGCTCAGCGAGTTCAGCGATGAGCCCGGCTTCCTCAGCCGCTACGATCGCGGCGAGAACGTCGACCGCCATACCCCCAGCCGCGTGCTCTAGCAGGCTCAATTGGAACTCGCGGCCAATTACGGCCGCCATTGCGAGAATCCTGTTTGTCTCCTCGTCAAGCTGATTCAAGCGATGACCAAGCACTTCCCTGACGCCTTGGGGCACGGTGAATTCCCATGACCCGCCGGCCGATTCACTCGCAAGGCGAATCACCTCAGCTATGAAGAAGGGATTCCCTTCAGTCCGGCTCTCGATCTCCCCCACCAATCCTTCCGAGACCTCACCACCGCCAAGCGATCGCACCATCTCGACGATCTCATCGTGCTCAAGGCCCGACAGCGAAATCCGAATTGCGCGATCGCTCTTGGCCAGCTCCGCCATGGCACCTGATAGCGGATGGTGTCTGCCCAGTTCCACATCCCTGTAGGTCCCGACAATCAATTGCCGCTCACGGTCTGAGGTGGACGCGATGAACTGAAGTAGCTTGAGCGAGGGCTCATCGGCCCAGTGAATATCCTCGAGTAGCACCATTAGCGGCCGAAATGACGAAAGGCGTCTCAGAAACGCGGCGATTGCGTCAAAGAGCTGAAACCGGGCTTGCCCTGGGTCCGCTGGAGTCGGCGCAGGCTCCACCTCGGGAATTACTGCGCTTACTTCGGGAAGAATGCGCGCCAATACGGGGCCGCTTGCGCCGAGCGCGTTGCGAATCTCGTTGCCATCGCACTTCTCGACAAGGCTCCTCAACGCCTGCTGCCATGGCCAGAACGCGGGGGCGCCTTCGTCTTCAAGGCAATTACCGATTGCGTTGGTGAACCCTCTCAGCTCCGCGTATGCGATCACTTCCTCGGCCAGACGGGTCTTGCCGATGCCGGGGTCACCGGCAACAGTCAGAAAAGTTGCCCGGCCAGCGGCTGCGGAGTCAACCGCCTCACGTGCCCGCGAAAGCTCAGAGCTTCTACCTATGAAGCGTTCGCGCCTCACACCTGCCTCGGCAGTTGTGTGACCAGCTCTCGCGGCAATCAGCTCATCGATTGCCTCACCAAGGACCTCTGCAGATGCTGGTCTTCGCTCAGGGCTCTTGGCAAGAAGCGCAAGAATCAAGGCCTCGACGCCAGCCGGAAGGTCGGGCCTATAGACCTTGGGAGCCACTGGCTCGACTGACATGTGTTGAGAGACCACCTCCGCGAGCGAACCCCTAAACGGTGGATGCCCCACCGCGCATTCATATAGGAGAACGCCAAGCGAATAGAGATCACTCATCGGTCCAGCTTCTAGACCTCCGGACGCGCACTCGGGAGCCAGGTACGCGGGGGTTCCCAGTACCGTTCCGTCCTTCGTGATACGCGACTCATCGACAGCAACAGCTAGGCCGAAATCGCCCAAGTACGGGCGCCCGTCTGGATCAAACCAGATGTTCTCGGGCTTGATGTCTCTGTGAATCACGCCCTTGGAATGAGCGAAGTCCAGCGCTCCTGCAAGCGCCTTGGCGAGATTGAGAAGTTCATCGAGCTCCAATTGCCCCGTCTCTCGGAGCCTGTCCGCCAGGTCCCCGCTGTTCATCAGCGGGGTGACGATGAAACGCCTGCCCTCGTGTTCGCCGAAATCGGCTATTCGCATAATCGCCGGGTGCCCGCCGAGCGCCACCATCGCTTTGACTTCGCGGTCTACGCGTGCCATGTCCTCAGCCGACATGGTTTCAGCCTTGAAGAACGCAAGGGCAACGTCGGTGTCCAGAGTCTCGTCGTGAGCCAGGTGAACCGTCTTCATGCCACCCTCGCCAATCAGATCGCCCAGGCGATAGCGGCCGGCGACGAGTTCAGAGGTAGGGGGTTCGGTGCCGCCTAGCGCAGCTCCGCAGCTACTGCAGAAGACCGCCCCTTCTCGATTGCCCGCTCCGCAGGTCGGACACTCCAAGCCGGCCTCCCAAAAAACAAGGCGCTAATGCGTAGCCCCGACCAGATTCGAACTGGCGCCGCCACCTTGAGAGGGTGGTGTCCTAGGCCGCTAGACGACGGGGCCGCGAGGCAGGTCCGAGGACTTGCCAAAGCTCGGGGGGGAGGACTCGAACCCCCAATTACAGGACCAGAACCTGCTGTGTTGCCGATTACACCACCCCCGAATGGGCCGCCGGCGACGCAAGTACGTCATTGCCGGCGTGTGGCGCCCCGGAAGGTTAACACGCCTCTAGCGAGATCCAAGAGGCCAGCGGCCATCGGGCAACTCGGGACCATGAGCTTCGAGCAACGAAAGCGCGATCGCGGCGCGCTCGGTCGCTAGATCACATCCAAGGATCTCGAGAGATTCAAACAATGGAGGACCGATCGACGTTCCGCTGACTGCGACCCTCAGTGGACCGAACGCGAGGCGCGCCTTGACCCCCGCCTCGGCAGCAACGCCCTTCAAGGCGTCGCCAATTGGCTCGCTCTCCCAGGTGTCGAGCTTGCCAAGGACCTCGACCATCGATGTGAGGAGTCCGTGCGCCCATTCGTGTGCCATCACCTTGGACCACGACCCCGAGTCGATCTCGGGCGCTCCCAACAAGAATCCGATCATCTGAGGCACTTCGGAGAGTCGGTCGATCCGGACTTGCACCAGCGGCAAAGCCCTCGAAATGACATCCATCTCCCGTTCCGATGGCGGATCATCGAGCAGCCCTTCAGCCCTCAGGAATGGCAGTGCCCGCTCAACCGCGCGCTCGGGCGCGAGGGACTGGATGTAGTGGTTGTTCATCCAATCAAGCTTCTTGAGATCGAACATGGCGGGAGTGCGGCTGACCGACTCGAGGCGGAACTGTTCGACCAGGTCGGCGAGTGCCAGGATCTCGGACTCGCCTTCTGGCCCCCACCCGAGCAGCGCGAGATAGTTGACTAGGGCCTCAGGCACAAATCCGGCGTCGCGATACCAGCCAACCGCGACGTCGCCGTGCCGCTTGGACAAGGGAGCTCTGTCGGCCCCGACGATCAGCGGAAGGTGAGCGAAGACGGGATCATCGCTACGCCCGAAAGCCCGCGACAGCAAAATCTGGCGGGGAGTCACGGGGAGCAGGTCCTCTCCCCTGACTACGTGAGTGATTCCCATTGCCCAGTCGTCATAGGCACCGGCGAGGCTGAACGTCGGCGTCTTGTCGGCCCGTTGAATGACGAAGTCCTCGATAGTAGAGAGATCGAAGGTCACCTCGCCCCGGATCACGTCAGTGACCGTCACCTCCCCTTCGAGAGGAACCGCGAAGCGCAAGACGTAATCGCTCCTGCCGGCGGGTGCTGCGGCGAGCTCTCTGCAGCGACCGTCGTAGCCTCCCACTGAGCCGTCGAGCGCCGGCTTTCGCCTCTCTGCCAGTTCCTCGGCAGTGCAGTAACACCGGTACGCATGACCGCCGGATTCAAGCTCCCCGGCCGCTGCAGCGTAAAGATCAAAGCGCTCACTTTGCCGGTATGGGCCAAAGTCACCACCTGATTCCGGTCCTTCATCCCACCCGAGGCCGAGCCAGCGCAACGTGTCGAGAATTCCAATGAATGACTCTTCAGTGCTGCGTCGACGATCCGTATCATCGATCCGAAGAATCAGCGATCCCCCCGACTTCCTAGCTAGCAGCCAGTTGAAAAGCGCTGTCCTCGCCCCGCCAACGTGCAGATGGCCTGTGGGCGCGGGAGCGAACCGGGTCCTAATCTCCAAGCGAGTCGTCCGATGGATGCAAAGCGATGCGGCGCTGAAGGGCGAAGTCATGTGCACACCCGGCAAAGAGCGAGGCGCGGTCCTGTGCCTTGAGTCCGCTGGGAGGAGAGCTATCCGCCTCAAACATGCCCCAGTAAGTAGCTGCCCACTCGAGATCGCCACTCGTAGGCCCGCGCCCGAAATGCGAGGCGCGGCGGAGTGCGGTTGCGGTGATCGCGACCTTCACGTCGGCCGGGCTCTCGCCGCTGACCGCGACGAGTCGCTTACGAATCCTCTCGAACAGAAGAAAGGCGTAGCCGGCGTCGGGCCCTGGAGTTCCTAGCATGGGTCCTTCTGGCTGCATACCTGCAATTTCTGCTGGTCGCGTCGGCAACCAACGTCGAGGTGGCGGCACCGGAGCTTCAAGGCGTGTCCCGTCCAGTTGAGTCGGGCACGATGGTGCAGACCGGTTGATTGAGTAGGAAATGGCCATTGCAGTCAGTCTCCAGCTACGCGGCTACGGGGACGCCGATCCAGATGATCTCCATAGTTGAGATCATGACGCTCACCGGCTCACGATCAATCGGAGCCGCGGGCGCTCCATCGACAATACCGCGACCGGGCACGAAACAGGCTCGCTCTAGACAGTATTCGAAGAGGGGATCACGCCCCGTCACTGTCACTGTGACTTCCTCTCCGGGCCGCTCAATAGGTATGCAAGCGGTGATGTCGTTCACCAAATCACAAAAGCTCGTGACACCGGCCGGTGCATTTGAACCGATGCAGGCCACAATTGAGCACGCGGCGAGACCGTTGAATGACATTCCATTTGGAATTGAATTCGGAATCATGGCTGCCTGCCGCAGCCTCTCTATCGCGAGCAACTCGACGGTTTCGTCGGAATCCACCTCAGCGAGAGCGGGGACAAAATCCCGCTTCATCTCGAACGCGACCTGACCAGCGCGCCCAGTCACGTTTTTGCGATTGTCAAGAACTTGTGGCGACATCGCGGAGATCGCCTTCGCGTACCAGACACCTTCTATTCGCGCCCGGTACCTGCCCGTCTTGAGCACCGGAACGAAAATTCGGTCGCCGAGCGGTCCCACCCGCCCCCCATACTTGAGGGGCGAGAAGCTCTGCCCGTCTTCGGAGTAATCCACCCTCAACAACGCGTAGGGAGGAAGGGGCCTTGGAGCGGTCATTTCGAGCACTATCGGACTGTCAGCCCCAGGCTCAACTCGGAAATGCGATGCAAGTACCGTCGCGTCCTCTCCGCCTGCTCCCGGCGGCAAAGGGTCAACGGGATCTCTGGTGGCAAGCACGGCCCTCGGCACATTCAAGGACACACCAACGGCGTACCCGGTTATCTCGGTATCGCGACCGATCAAGATCACCGAAGTGGTCGTCATGGCCCTCAAGACGCCCTCTCCGATGGCAACCCCCGAAGATCGCACCTTGGCCTCGGTCGTCTTGACCGCGCCGTCACGCCATGTCACCTCAGCCGACTTGGGCGGAGGGGCCTTGGAATCGAGGGCGAAAGTGAATGGTCCATAAACAGCGGGGCCCTCAGCTGACTCAAGACGCCAACGCGCCTTTCCACCCTCAACCCCTTCCGCTACCGCGCCTTCAGGGCTCCCTGCCGCCTTGCCGGTCACACCATCGGCAAGCTCTACGGAGACAACGACGCCTTCGAGCTTCTCGCTATTGCCGAGCTCAAGTGTCACCCCGTAAAAGCTCTTGCCCGAGAGGGACGTAACTTGAATCAGGGAGACGCGCGGCCCACCTGCGTCATCTTGCTTCTCTGGCTCACACCCCGGTAAGGCAGCGATGCTCAATGCGATTACGAGGGCCGCGACCCAACGCTTGGTCAATCTGGGGATCCACCATCAGGAGTCAGCGCGAGCTGAGGTTGATTTCGCGTCGAGTTGACCAATCCGCAAATGATCGAGTCCTGAAGCGCCTGCCAGGACGCCTCGATCATGTTCTCTGATACGCCAATCGTGCTCCATGAATGCGTTCCGTCGGTGGAGTCAATTAGCACACGGGTCACCGCACCAGTGCCCTTGCTTGTATCGAGAACCCTGACCTTGAAGTCGGTGAGGTGAAGATTTTCAAGCTCTGGATAGATCGAACCGATCGCCTCACGAAGAGCACGATCGAGCGCGTTGACGGGGCCATTTCCTTCGGCTGTTGCAATGATCCGCTCTCCACCTGCGTGGACCTTGATGGTCGCTTCGGTCGCAACCCGACCGTCTGCGTTGGATTCCATGATTACTCTGAAACCCTCGAGCCTGAAGTAGCTCTGCTCCCATCCGGCGGCATTCCGTACCAACAGTTCAAAGCTGCCGTCTGCGGCCTCAAAGTGGTATCCCACATGCTCGAGGTTCTTGAGGGTTGTGAGGATCTCGGCGACAACGTCAGGCCTGGCCTCGAGATCTATGCCCATCTCGTGAGCCTTGATGATTACTGTTGATCGCCCGGCTAGTTCGCTGACAACTAGTCGCGTGCCGTTGCCTACCAACTCAGGCTTGATGTGTTCGTACGCGTCAGGTCGCCTGGCTATCGCCGAGACGTGCAACCCCGCCTTATGCGCGAATGCCGAGCTGCCCACGAATGCCGCCTGTGGATCGATCGGCAAGTTGGCGATCTCGGCAACGTGGTGCGAAACCTCAGTTAGTCGTTCGAGCGATTCGAGTGGTACGCAATCAACACCCATCTTGAGCATTAGGTTTGGGATCACCTGCGACAAGTTCGCATTGCCGCATCGCTCGCCGAGACCGTTGATGCAGCCCTGGACCTGAACTGCTCCAGACCTCACTGCAGCCAGTGCGTTCGCGACCCCGCATCCCGAGTCGTTGTGGAAGTGAGCCCCGATCGAAACGTCGCCGAGCTCGTTGTGAACCGAGCCGACAATCTCCTCGACCTCATGAGGCAAGGTGCCACCGTTGGTGTCGCACAGGACGACGCAGTCCGCACCGGCATCGGCGGCTGCACGTATTACCTCCATCGCGTAGTCCGAATTGCGCTTGTATCCGTCGAAAAAGTGCTCGGCGTCAAAGAAAACTCGCAAGCCGCGCGACTTCAAGTACGCGACTGAATCGCGCGCCATCGCCACACCCTCGTCGAGGGTCGTCTGCAGAGCCTCGGTGACGTGGTAGTCCCAGGTCTTGCCCACGATGCAGACGGTCTGAGTACCTGCTGCAATCAGCGCGGCGAGTACCTCGTCGGTTGCAGCCTCAGCCCCGGCCCTGCGAGTTGAGCCAAAGGCTACGAGCTCCGCAGACTCGAGCTTCAGCTCGGTCTTCGCGCGAGAGAAAAACTCGTCATCTTTCGGATTCGCCCCGGGCCAACCGCCCTCGATGTAGGCAATTCCAAGCTCGTCAATCTTGCGGGCAATCCGCAACTTGTCCTCGACGGTCAGCGACAAGCCCTCGCGCTGCGAGCCGTCGCGCAGTGTCGTGTCATATATTTCGACTTGCTTCATCTCTCTGGCCTTTCGGGGGTTACTCCGGCCCGCTTGCCTCGATTCACACGTGCTCCAGCCAGTGTGAATAGCGTTCTAGTTCTCCGTGAACGGCAGAAAAGAAACTCTCCTGCACCTTCTTCGTGATCGGTCCTGGTTCGCCGATGACCCGGTCATCAATCTCGCGGATCGGTACAACCTCGGCCGCCGTGCCGCTGAAGAAAGCCTCATCTGCGAGATAAAGATCTGCCCTCACAAGATTGTCAACCTTGACCTCGTAGCCGAGATCGCGGGCGATTTGCATAACTGAATCACGGGTTATTCCTTCGAGCGCCCCGCTCGATGTAGGCGGGGTGGTAATGACTCCATCGCGCACAACGAAGATGTTCTCGCCCGACCCGTCAGTGACAAACCCGGCAGTGTTGAGCATGATTGCCTCGTCATAGCCAGATTTCAGCGCCTCAACCTTTGCCAAGATTGAATTGATGTATTGCCCAGTCGCCTTGGCTGCTGGAGGGATCACATTGGGATCTAGGCGGCGGTAGCTCGAAACCCGCACTCTCACTCCGCGCTTGATCCCGTCTTCGCCCAAGTACGTGCCCCATGGCCAAACAGCCACAGCAGTCCTGACCTCGCAGTTCAATGGATTCAGTCCCATCTCGCCATAGCCGAGCCATACCAGCGGGCGGATGTAGCACGCGTCTACCGAATTGGCCCGCACGACGTTCTTGGTTGCCTCTACCAATTCGTCGACCGAGTAGTTCATTTGCATGAGGTGGATCTTGGCTGAGCGATGAAGTCGTCTCATGTGATCTGTCAGCCGGAAAACTGCCGGTCCTTGCTTGGTCGCGTAACAACGAATCCCCTCAAAGACACCGAGTCCGTAGTGGAGACTGTGGGTCAGCAGATGGACATTTGCGTCGTCCCACGGGACTAAATCGCCGTCCATCCAGATGTAGTCAACTTTCTCCATGCTCAGCCTCTCTCGAAATTCCAACCCTCAATTTTGCCCTTCGGCAGCAGCGGGATGCGCCGGTTACGCCTGCCTCCGATCATTGCGCACCCCCTGTGACAATTTCTGCCGCCTTGGCGGCGATCAACCTCCCGGCCTCTGACGTTGACTTAGACATTGCTCCAGTGGGATCTATGCCGAGGTCAGGCAAGGCCTCGGCTACAGCCCGTTCCATCGCGTCGCCCACGGACGTATCGCCTAAGAAGTCAAACATCATCGCGGCGGAAAGTACCGTGGCTATCGGATTCGCGAGACCCTTGCCGGCAATGTCGGGAGCTGAGCCGTGCACCGGCTCGAATATCGACGGCGCATCCCTCTCTGGGTTGATGTTTCCGCTCGCCGCAAAACCCAAGTTGCCGGCGATTGCCGCGCCTAGGTCGGTGACGATGTCACCAAAGAGGTTTTCAGTGACGATCACGTCGTAGCGCTGGGGCGAGTCAACAAGATAGAGGCAGGTGGCATCGACGTGGTTGTAGGCACGCTCAACGTCGGGGAACTCCTCACCAACCTCCTCAAATGTACGCATCCAGAGCCCGCCCGCATGCGTCAAGACATTGGTCTTATGCACCATTGTTAGGTGCTTGCGCCGCCGGCTCGCCACGCCAAACGCGTACCGGATGCAGCGCTCGGCCCCCATGCGAGTGTTCAAGGACTCCTGAGTCGCGACTTCGTTAGGCGTACCCTGCCTCAGCACTCCACCGGCGCCGGCGTAAATGCCTTCGGTGTTCTCCCTGACCACGACCATGTCGATCTCATCGGGCCCGGAGTCCCGCAGAGGCGTGGGCGCCCCAGGGATCAACTTCACCGGGCGCAAATTGACGTAGAGGTCGAGCTCGAAGCGGGCCTTGAGTAACAGCCCCCTCTCAAGAATTCCCGGAGCGACCTCGGGGTGGCCGACGGCACCAAGCAGAATCGCGTCTAGCGAATTCCACTCTTCAACGACAGAGTCGGGAAGGACCTCTCCCGTCTTGAGATATCGGTCGCCTCCAAGGTCATAGTGGATCAGCTCAAGCTCCGCGCCGGCAGCGTCGGCGACCGCGAGCGCCTCGGCGACGACCTCGGGGCCGATGCCGTCTCCCGGAATTACCCCTATCCGGTGCCTCTGCCGCTCTGTCATGTCCAAGGCTCCTCTCGCTTGACCAACACTACTAACCGATTCGGGAAAGAAAACGCCCCTCACCGCTGAGGTGAAGGGCAGTTGCGCACCCGGCACTCTAGCCGAGCGCGCTAGGCGATTACGATGCTGTCTTGTCTGCGGCGATCTCGATTCACTGGGCTCTCCGGGTACTCCGCCGTGATTGCTGAAGGTCTCAATCCTCGGCCCTCGAGGTGAGAGCCGTCAAACGAATTAGCCTTAGAACACATCATCCTGAAGTCTGGAGAATGCGCACGTGACTCAAACAACTTGCCGAGCTGCCGTACTCGAGGCTCCGAGGCGGCTCGAAATTCGCGAATTCCCGCTCCCGGAAACCCGGGAAGACGATGGAATCCTCAAGGTCGAGGCATGCGGTCTCTGTGGATCGGACCACGAGCAGTACACCGGAGCACTGCCCGCACGCATGCCCGTCATCCCCGGTCATGAGACTGTCGGAATCATTGAGGAGATTGGGCCGCTCGCCTCAAAGCGATGGGGTGTCAAGGCTGGTGATAGGGTAGCGGTGGTCACGAATCAGTCCTGCCGAGAGTGTGAGAATTGCAGGGCCGGCAACACCCGCTATTGCCCATCCCACGGGATCAAAGATGCCTACGGATTCACTCCAATAGCCGAGGCACCCTCACTTTGGGGCGGATATGCCGAGTATCAGTACCTGGCTCCCGACACCTTGGTCTACAAAATTCCGGATTCGCTGACACCCGCGGTCGCAACTCTCTTCAATCCGGTTGGAGCCGGAATCCGCTGGGGAAAGACGTTGCCCAATACCGCACCTGGCGATGTTGTGGCAGTTATGGGGCCCGGAATACGCGGACTTGCTGTAGCGGCGGCGGCGCGTGAGGCAGGCGCTGGCTTCGTGATGATCACTGGAGTGGGCCCGCGGGACTCTGATCGCCTTGAACTCGCCATGGCTGAGTTCGGAGCGGATCTGGCCATCGACATCACAGAGAGTGATCCGGTCGCCGCACTTCGAAAGGCCGCCGGAGGTCTCGCCGACGTCGTGGTCGATGTCACAGCTCGCGCTCCGGCCGCTCTCGCGGGTTCGATTGCACTGTCCAAGATCGGAGGCAAGATCGTCGTTGCCGGGACCCGCGGTTCAACAGACGCACCCGGTTTCATGCCGGACATGATCGTGTACAAGGAGCTGACAATTCTCGGCGCGTTCGGAGTCGATGGGCGCGACTTCGAGGAGGCACTCGAGCTGCTCGGAAGCAACAAGTATCCATTTGCTGTGCTCCCCCGCCGATGCGCGTCGCTCGATGAGGCGCCTGCCCTCCTAGAGTCGATGGCCGGCGAATCGGATGAGCCACCGCCCGTTCACGGCGTGATCACCCCGTAACCTCCGCCAGTGCCCTCGGGGTAGCGCAAGAGCCTCAGTGGCCGTCAAATGGCCGCCCGCCGGACTCGGCCACTGCCTACTAAACTACAATTGAGTCGCTCATTCTAAGGACGGCACAGGAACTAGAGTAGGAAGGGCTGGGGGTTGGCTCGGACAAGCATCCGCCCACTTCATCGCACCAGGGCGTCCTCAGTGATCCCGACAGTTCTTCTCGGCCTGCTTGGACTAATGCTGCCGGGCGTCGCAAGCACGCCGGCAACAGCAGCAACTCCAATGGTCGTCACAACCGTCGCTGTTGACGGATGGGCGAGCGACGTTGCTGTAAATACGGTGACCAACAGAACCTACGTGACTTTGGAGCCGTACTCGGGCTT
>QEUQ01000088.1 GCA_003577105.1 Acidobacteriota bacterium
GTTTTGGGATCGGCCATGACGCCCCTGCGAGAATCTCTTGACAAGAACCGCCCGGTGTTGGGATCCATCCACCGAGCTCGTAGGTAGTAGAGATCGAAGGTAGCGGCCCAAATCTGGTGTAAAAGCAAAGCCTGAGAAAGGCGACGGACGTAGGCTCCTTCGAGAAGTTGGAGACATCACGAAGGAGGCCTACGCCCATGTCCCCACGAGTATCACCCACCGAGCGCATCCGCGCCGAGATAGACGAGCTCTTCTCCTCCAAGCGCGACCTCGCCGAGGTTCTAGAAGAGGTCGGCGTCCTTGCGACCCGTCTGGTCATGCAGGCGGCACTGGAGGCCGAGGTGACCGAGTTCTTGGGCCGCGAGCGCTACGGCCGCGGCGTCCGGAAACGCGGCGGTTATCGCAACGGCTACGCGCCGGCAACGGTAAAGACCACAGCGGGCCCTGTCACCCTGGCCCGGCCGAAGCTGAGGGGGGTGAGCGAAGCGTTCATCTCCCGCCTCTTCGGCAAGGGCGTTACCAAGACCAACGCGCTGGAGTCCCTCGTCATCGCCGGCTACGTGAGGGGGCTGTCGACTCGTGATATCGAGGCGGCACTCGCCGACGCCCTCGGTGAGGAGGCCGCTCTGTCGCCGTCGACGGTGAGTCGCATATGCAAAGCGATCAAGGACGAGTTCGATGCCTGGTCCAAGAGGAGCCTGGTCGACGTGGAGCTGGAGTACCTCTACCTCGACGCTTCCAATTTCAGATACCACCAGGGGGCCCGAGCCGAGCCGGTCATCTGCGCATGGGGCATCACATCTGCCGGCAAGGCTGTCTTCCTTGGCCTGGCGGCGATCTCGGCCGAGTCTCATGACGCGATAAAGGACTTCTTGGATGATCTCGTCGCCCGGGGGCTTCGCTCACCCGTGCTGATCATCTCTGACGGAGCGGGCGGGCTGATCGGAGCGGCAGAAGATGTCTTCCCAAAGGCGCTCCGCCAACGCTGCCTGATCCATAAGGCCAGGAATGTCCTGGCCAAGGTCTCCAAGGGTGATCAGGACGAGGTGAAGGCCGACTTCTGGTCAATCTTCGACAACATCGAGACAGGAGAAGGCGATGCCGCCGTTGCCGAGGCGAGGAGGCGCCTCAACACCTTCTCGGCCAAGTGGAGCGGCGCCTACCCGGGCGCGGTCGCCTGTGTGACCGAGGACTTCGACGCCCTTACCACCCATCTCAGATTCCCAAAGGAGCACTGGATGGGGACCCGTCACACCAATCTGATCGAGCGGACCTTCGGCGAGGCCAAGCGGAGGACCAAGGTGATCGGGCGCCTTCCCGGCGAGCACTCCTGCCTCTCACTTATCTGGGCGGTGCTCGATCGGGCGAGCCGCGGATGGCGCGGGGTCAAGCAGACGCCAGCCAATGTTCGCTTACTCCAACAGCTACGCCACGACCTGTTCGAACCCGACCAACTGAAGGAGGTGATCGAGGAGGAACGAGACGACGTCACACCCGCCGCATAGAATGCGGCATGTGGAGCCCGCGTCCGTCAGCTTTTACACCACGGATGGGACGCCACCGATCGAAGCCGTCCTCGTAGCGGTAGCCCGCATACCTGAACGGCTGGTGGACCTGCTCGGAGACCCGGGTTGCCTCGCCCCACGGCCCGTACGCGTACCGGTTGACGATGTTGCCATCCTTGTCGGTGATCGCCACCACGTCACCGTGGGTGTTGGTCACGAAGAAGTAGTTGGAGTAGCTCCCGTCGGAGTTCCTCGCCCGCATCGCCGCCGGCGCCTCGCCCCCGGCGTACAGATACTCCCTGACCGTCCCTGTCATGTCCTCTTCACCGACAAGCGTGTCGCGTGCGGATCGTAGTGACAGATTGACAGATGTGCTGGTGGGGGCAGGTGCGCCATGTGAGTACGACCCGGGCCGGGAATCTCGGGGCTTGCTCGCCAGTGCGCGGGCCCGCTGAGCTGGGCTTTTTCCTTTAGCTGCCCAGATCGTAGTGGTAGTAGCGGGTCGTAGACATGAATCCATTGTCGCGGGAAGCGGGCTGCGCGCGTCGGACGGCTGGTCCACCTCGCCTAGGACCGCACTCGCTTCAAGAGCGACCGGCGCTCGTCACTGAAATCAATCGATGAGGTTTGACCAAACTCTGAAAGCCAAGGCTGCCCTCGTACGCTCCCGTCGTTGCGCGATCGTCGTGGTGGAGGCTTCAGACAATCCGCTGCAATTCATTCGACACTGGATCAAGCACGTAGATTCCCTCCTCGCTTTGGCTGTCGGGCTTCCCCGAGTACGCAATTCGAGCGCTGCGGTTGGACCACGCGAATGAACTGGCATATCCATCGGGCTCACGGACGAGAGGTCGCGCTTGGCCGCCCTCGAGAATGCAGGTGGTAGGCCCTGGCCCCTTCGTGAGCGGCAGCAATCCATTGATCTTCGCTTGTGAGAATTCGGGCAAGCTCTCGCCAACGTGCTCCCTCTCCGATTGGGCGCAATCCAGGCCGTCATAGGCGGTGAATGCCAGTCGCAACCCGTCGTGTGACCAGCCCGCCTCGGGTATAGGTCCGTCTTTTCGTTCAACGAGGGTCTCCACTTCCCCCGACGCTAGGTTGCTCACCGCCAGTCGCGTCGTGTAATCGCCTGGAGCCACGAAATGTGATGCGGTAAATGCGACCTCATCGAATCCCGGCCGAAAAGGGGGTCCGCCTACGGGTCCGATCGCTTGGTCGGCAGTCGCGACTTCCGTAACTTCGAGCGAAGCAGGATTTGCCACGTAGATTCTTCCGTTGGAGACGTATGACAACCGTGCGGACTCAGTATCCCAGGCAATCCCACTCGTACCCGAGGCAGCGATGTAACGTGGATCGCCATACTCGCTGTCATGAATGAGCCGTATGCGCCGACCCTGATTTGTTGCTTCCATGGCAAGCCAGCTCTCATCGGCCGACCACGAAACATGCAGAGGGTAACTCGGGTCTTCGATCTCCATATCGAAGCGAGCAACTTCTCTTCTGTCTGCAATGCGCAGCACTACAACACGAGAACCATTGACCTCGTTACGCCCTTCACTTCGTATCGAATACGCAACGAGTCCTCGCTCCGATGCCCACGCGAAATTATCGATTTGACCTGACAAAGATACAACGGTCTTGGACTTGCCGCTCGCTTCCGTCCATAGCCGCAATTGGCTCGTTACTCCTGTCAAATAGGTCCCAGAGAGGGATAGGTACATGAGCTGGGAATCGTCAGCTGACCACGCGAGCGAGGTTGGCAAGGGCGGCGAAGTCTCTAGGCCGCACCCGCCAAGTAGGAGGCCTAGGGCGACGCCAAGTGCAATAGCGGCACGGCGGAAACGCTTCGACTCGGGCACGCGATAGCACATCATGTGACGATAGTTGGCAGGCCTAGAGCGTGCGGAATCAGAACGGCCCTGTGGGCGGTGATTCGTCCCAGGGCGACGGTATGTCCTGATTACCCGCCACAAATCCTGCGAATTCCGCCCTTATTCCGCCTGAGTCGGTTGCACCCCAAAGCCAACGCTGAGTCAATGAGAGCAGAATCCCTTCTCCACGTTTTGCCCGTTGCTCAATCCTCGTTGCCGTTGGCTCGTCTGTGACGTAGTAGATGTTGTAGTTGTCGAAGAAGTACCAGTGCACGAGTTCGTGATAGGCAACCGAAAGCTTCTCACCCGGATTGAGGTCACACCAGCCAGGCGATCTGTTCACAACGTCGTCATCCAGCCAGATTTCATCTGCGACGAACGGTGGGGTGACGCCAAGGATGTCGGAACCGAGTATCTGCAGGTCCTTGACGCGCAGCGTCACGGCGGAAACCCATCTTCCACTCCCTGACATTGCTACTTCCGGAATCATCCTCCAGAAGTGCGACACGTTGTTCTGACACTGCCGGCTCGCTCTCGGCAATCGAGGCGACGTGCCAGCGGGGTCCACGGCTACTGGAGGTGATCCTGCGGCGTACAGGTACCTGTTGAGGGAAACGATGTTCCTGCGATGACCACGTATAACGTCTCGCGACAGGAACCGGCCGGTTCCCGGGTCCATCCACCGAGCCCGCAGATAGTAGAGGTCGAAGCCGTCCTCGTAGCGATACCCGGCGTAGCGGAAGGGCTGGTGGAC
>QEUQ01000089.1 GCA_003577105.1 Acidobacteriota bacterium
AGCGAGTCGACGTCGACGCGCTCATGGATGAAGTGAGGCGCCGCGTTGCGGACCGGCGAGCTTCAGGCGAATACGAAGAATGGATGCGCGAGCCAGCCTTTGCTGAGCTAGCACTCCACGATGAGCTGGCTGCATCCGCCAATCGGGTGGCAGCCGCCGCCCGATTGCCCGATGTGGTTCCAGGGCTATACCCCGTACCTCCAGGGAGCATCGATGACTCTCCAGACGAGAGGGCCCAAGAGGCTCTGGAGGCCGTCCAGGCACCCGCGGGAGTCGCCAACCGAGCCATTGGCTTTGCACGCCACGTTGTTCGCAAGGCAGTCGGCAACCGCATGGATCAGTTCATTCGGAATGTCGAGGAGTTCTTTGCTGCATCCTCGGACAACGCCCGCGTGACGGCGGAGCGACTGATCGCGCTCGAGCGACGCGTAGCTGAACTCGAATCTGAGAAGGCCGGGAAAGAGCAAGCTTGAAGCTAGCTGTCGTCATTCCCCGGTATGCCCCGGGCGCGCTGGGCGGTGCCGAGGCTCACGGTGCGGCATATGCCCGGAAGCTCCAGAGTGCCGGACACGAAGTCGAGCTCCTGACCACCTGTGCTCGAAGCCATGCCACATGGGACAACGAGCTTCCCGAGGGTGAGTCGATCGAAGATGCCTTGAAGATCAGGCGCTTCGCGGTTCGGAGGGGTAATGCCGACCGCTTTGGCAGCACCGAGTGGCGAATTGCACATCGCATGCACACCACCCATGACGAGCAGGTGGAATGGATCAAGTACAAGGGCTACGCCCCGGAGCTCTGCGACTACCTCTGTGACTCGGATCACGACCGGGTAATTCTCATGCCCTACTCATGTGCCACCACCTACTTCGGAACCCTTGCGGTTCCCGACAAGGCAGTCGTTCACACCCTCCTTCATGACGAGCCATATGCGCGCCTTGCGGTCACCGAGGAAATCGTCCGCTCCGCAAGCGCGATCCTCTTCAACAGCCCTCCCGAAACCGCCTTGGCTAGACGCCTCTTTGGAGAGTTGCCATTTCACGGCTTGGGTGGCATGGGGTTCGAGCCGTTTAGCTCCTCTCCGGATCCGGCCGGATTTCGAACGCGCTACGGGCTAGGTGCGGGACCAATCGTCTTGTATGCAGGACGCTGGGAGGGCGGCAAGGGGGTACCCCGTCTTGTCGACTACATGAGGACCGCCGCTGGGCGCAGGCATGACTGGCATCTGGCCCTCATCGGCTCCGGACCGGATGCTCCTCAGAGTCGCAAGGGAAACATTGCGCCAGTGGGCTTCATTGATGACTCCGAGAAGCACTCGGCCTTCGCGGCTGCCGACATTTTCTGCCAGCCGTCTCAAAACGAATCCCTTTCAATCGTGCTCATGGAGGCTTGGCTCGCCGGTACCCCAGCCCTGGTAAATGGGGAATGTGCGGTGACTCGGTATCACTGCAGGAGAAGCGGGGGAGGGCTTTGGTTCACCTCCTACCCCGAGTTCGAGGCGGCGATTGAGGCGCTACTCGCCGATCCTCGGCGCGCAGATGCGATGGCTGCTGGCGGCAGGCGCTATGTACTTGACGTGTATTCGTGGGACGCGGTCATAGGGAGAGTGACTGAAGTGCTGGAGGCAGCGTAGTGGCGCGCATCCATCAGTTTCTCGCATGCGCCGTGCC
The DNA here is from genome assembly GCA_003577105.1 of Acidobacteriota bacterium. Lineage (GTDB taxonomy): Bacteria > Actinomycetota > Acidimicrobiia > ATN3 > ATN3 > ATN3. Next base: position 1,668 of record QEUQ01000089.1, read on the forward strand.
TCGAGATGCCGTGACTAATCACGCTCTTGCACTGAGGAAGGTCTTCAAGCAAGTCGACCCAAGGACCAGGGTTTGGGCTGAGGCGCATGACGCCTCCCTCGACGGGGTGGTCGCTCACTACTCGTACTACGAGGAGGTGCGGCAAAGGGACGACATCTGTCTTTGGCACGCCTCCTCAGATTCGGCGATTACACCTTGGCTCCAGCGGCGAGCTGGGGATCTGTGTGTCTTCTATCACAACGTGACTCCGGCCGACATGATCGCCCCCTTCGATCGGGCACTTGCGCGCAGGCTCGAGGTTGCACGTGAGCAGACGGCCGCACTTGCTCCGATGTGCAGGGTAGCCATGGCCGGGTCGCGCTACTCGGCTGCAGAGCTTGTCGAGTGGGGGTTTCCCGAACCCGAAGTCATCGGGCTCTACCTTGACGAGGCGGCTTATCAAGTAGAGCCTGATCAGGCGCTCTTCGACCGGTTGCGGGCCGAGCGAGGCGACGGGCCGGCGGTTCTATTTGTTGGCCGGCTGAGTCCGAACAAGGGCCAGCACCACTTGCTCAAAGCGCTGGCCTCACTTAGGCGGCTTCACCCCGATGCAAGGTTGTGGCTGGTGGGCACCGGGCATCTCGATTCCTATGTCGGAGTCTTGGAGGAGCTGGTTGATGTCTATGGTCTCGGCGGTGGAATCTTCGCCGGCGCTGTCAGCCAGGCCGAGCTAGCCGCTTACATGCGCGCCGCCGATGCCTTCTGCAGTCTTTCGGCGCATGAGGGGTTCGGAATTCCGCTTCTCGAGGCGATGCGATATGACCTCCCAGTGGTGGCCTATGAATCCTCGGCGGTCGGCGAAACAATTGATGGCGCCGGACTCATGCTCGATTCATGCGATCCAGATGTAGTTGCCGAGGCGATCTCTTGGGTTCACGAAGACCTGAAGTTGCGCGAATTGCTAGTTGTGGCTGGCAGAGCAAGGCTCAAGCGACTTGGTACTGCCGAGCAGGCCGAAGCGAGAATTCTTGAACTGGTCGCCGACAGCGTTGCGGGTGTGCGATAGCTGAGTTCGATTCAGTCGGGGTGGATGCTCCAGCTCCCCGGCACAAAGACGACGCCATCACCCTGGGTGAAGTTGGCCGGTACAACTACGAATCCGAACTCCTGACCGCGCCAGTCGTATGTGATGGTCCCGACTTCATCTCCGGCGCCAATCGTGACTCTGAAGCTGCCTTGCCACAGTGGAAGTTCTTCAACCGTGAAGTCGATGTGACCCGAGCCTTTCTTGATCGTCATCAGCTCGGGGTGCGGGTTGGTCTTGCTACTCAGACCCGTGACGCACTCGCCGTCATCAGATCGGTGGATCTTTATTGTGATTACCACGTCTTGCGCGTCAATGGTTGACTCGTAGTAGATCCGGAAGGTGATTGCTTCGCCTGTCCGGGCGAGCCCGGCCGGCTTGCCGTCCCCGTCGAGAATCTCGAGATCGGTGAGGCGCATCTCGTGTGATCCCCAACGGGTCGACCCGTCCGAGCGTGCGCCGGTACGAGCTTCCATCTCGGCCTGCCTGACGTGATCGAGATACTTCCCTACGACATCAGAGGCCGTGCCAAGTTCTCGAATTCGCCCTTTCTCGAGCCAGAGGACTTGTGAGCAGAGGCGGCGCACGGCATCAAGTGAGTGACTCACAAAAACCACCGTCTTGCCCGCTCGCCGTAGGTCCCATATCCGCTCATAACATTTGAGCTGAAACGCTTCGTCACCTACCGCGAGGACTTCATCGACCAAGAGCACTTCAGGATCGATTGAGATCGCCACGGAAAATGCCAAGCGTGCGGTCATTCCCGACGAGTAGTTCTTGATTGGCGTATCAATGAAATCCCCGAGCCCCGCGAAGTCGAGGATCGAGTCGAACTTCTCGTCGATTTCGTCGCGCTTGAGTCCCAGTATCGACCCGGCGAGGTACACGTTCTCTCGCCCGGAGAGCTCAGGGTGAAATCCGGTTCCCAGTTCCAAGAGGGATGAGAGAGTTCCGTTGATTGTGACGTCGCCGGAGTCGGGCGAGAGGATCCTTGCCAGGCACTTGAGCATTGTAGATTTGCCCGATCCATTGGGCCCTATGATGCCAAGCATTTCCCCTGCTGGTACTTCGAACGAGACCCCCTTGAGCGCCCAGAATTCGTCGTATTTCGACCTGCGGGCAAGCAGCGTTTCTTTCAGCGTATGTGAGCGCTGGTGATAGATCCGAAATGACTTCCAGACTTCCCGGACCTCGATCGCGTTCTCGGCCATCAACTTGATCACGGCCTCGTAGCCCGATCGGCCCAAGCGCACGAACTGGTAGTACTGCGCGAGCAGCATCGCGGAGACGCCACTGACGAGCAGGGCCGCACCGGCGAAGTCGATGCCACGGTTGCCAACAAGCC
>QEUQ01000090.1 GCA_003577105.1 Acidobacteriota bacterium
TGGGTGGAAGATGTCCGGCTCTGCATCTGAGGGCCTCATCTTCACCTCGCCCTATGGGAAACGCTATGAGTGCGGGCCACTGGTATTCGCACAAGCCGGCTAGCTAAGGCCCAGACGCGCCAATGATTCCCATTCTTGGGGGGACTTGGCGCGCGTGGAATCTTGGAAGATGCCAGATAAGGCTAGCTCTGAGATGGGCGCGTCATCCGGTCCAAGAAGAGCGTCAGAACCTTGGCGCACACCGCGGGCGGCAGCGAATCCAGGAGGTCGTTCATCTCAGCCATGGATGGCCCATCAGAATCCGCAAGAGGGTCGATGCCAGCCATGTCCAGCAACTGGTCCAGCTGGTCGAAGCTGAGTGAGTCAAGGTCCATCGATTTAACAGCCGACTTCACGGCAGCCAGGCCTGTCGGCTCCGGAGCGGCCGCGACCTCATCGATAGATTCCCTGAGGGCAGCCGCCCACTCACCCACTCGTTCGACGTTGCCGGGCAAGACGGTCAAGTGAATTGAACGCGGCAGATCTTCATATGAAAGCTGCGGAAAGTGCCGCCAACCACGGCGGCCCATGGCATCAGAGACGGCAAATGCATCCACATCTGTCGCTACCGCGATGAGGGAAGCGTCTGGCTCGGCCACGACTCGGGCACCGTCGATCCCGTGCACTTCCTCGACAATCGCCTGGGTGGCGTCATAGATATGACGCGCTATCTCGAGATAGCCGTCGTGACCAATGTGGTGCAGCACTGCCCAGGCCGACGCGAGCGGCCCACCGGACTTGGTCGATTGAATAGTGGAGTTGAGAAGCACATACCCCGGCCATCCAACAAACGAGAAGAACTGGTAGCGACGAAGTGCGGGGTCACGAAACAACAGGCACGACGCTCCCTTGGCGCAGAGAGCGTACTTGTGGAAGTCCACTGAGATTGATGTAACTCCGTCGACTTCAAAATCAAACGGCGGAACATCTGCGCCAAGTTCTCGAAAGAGCGGCAGGAGCCATCCACCTATACAAGCGTCAACGTGACAGAGCAATCCGCGAGAAGCTGCCAAGGCTGCAATCTCGGGTATTGGATCGATCACGCCAAATGAGTACCCGGGCGAAGAGCCGACGAGCATTGCCGTTGAATCGTCGATTGCCGCCTCAATCGCAGGAACATCGGCTCTCAGATTCTGGTCCACCGGTACCCGGCGCACCTCGACATCCAGGTAATGCGACGCCTTCATGAAGGCCGGATGCGCAGTCACGGGCATAACGAAATTCGGCCTGGAGATCCCCTTCTCGGCGCGAGCCCAGTCGCGCATGGTCTTGACGGCAAGCATCAAGCTCTCAGTTCCCCCGGAGGTGAAGCTCCCTACCGCATCACCGCGCAGGTGGCTGGCCGCAATCGCCGTCACGTCCCTCTCAAAGCGGCCGAGACTCGGATACGCGGTCGGGTCAAGTGCGTTCTTCCACAGGTATGCCACCTCGACGACTCCGTCGGACTTCTTCAGCTCGTTCAGCCGACTCAGAACGCCGTCGGCAGATTCACCGGCAGTCGGTAGTGAGTGCAATCTTCATCTCCTGGACAGTTGTGCGGGGGGTGACAGTACCTCACGCGATCCGTCTAGAACTGAGTTCCCCAGGGCCCCATGCCCCGGATCCGTGTTGGGGTCACGCGGATCACAAAGCCCTCAGGGGGATCCGGCATCGGCGGAAACTTGGCCTCAGGGCCGATGTAACGCCTCGCGAGATCCTGGAGGAGTTCTGGTGCGCCACCCTCGGTGACCCTCGCCGTGCCCTCTATGACCAGGTAGTTCTGCATCCCCATTTGATCCCCATCTGCCTCGATCGAGATGGCAACCCGGGAGTCACGACCGATGTTCTTGACCTTCTGGTCGGCCATCAGCTTGCCGATCACAACGTCGTCACCGTCAACACCCGTCCAGACGATCGTCACGTGTGGGCTGCCGTCACGATTGATCGTGACTAGATGTGCCAAGCGCCCCGACTCGATCACTTCCCGCACCTCTGGCGTCAACATTGTCAGCTCGCTCCTTTCTGCGGCGCCTCGCACGCCATCTCTTCCTCATTGACCTATATACGTCAGGCCCCATGATCAAGATGCCGAGGTACCACAGGACATTGCTCAAGATGATCAGCGCCGCCGTGAGCCAGCCGATGCGTGAAGCCGGGGAATCTGAGGCCAGAACAGCGAAGCTACCTGCGAACGGAATGAAGCTCAAGCCCATCAGCGTCAGCCCGCTGACTATTCTCGGAGATATCTTCCGCTCGCCCGTCATCTGTCCAGCATGGCACAGAGGGGGCGATGGCAGGCCGGAATCGGCCATTCCCCGTCTTACTCATCTTTCGCCGAGATAGCTGCGTGCCTTACGGTATTGGCTATTCACGCCATACCAGACCGCCGGCAGCGGCCGGTGTCCGCGGAGGAATCACACAATGGCATCAACAGAAGTCAACGAACCGGGCCTGTCGGCAGAATCCAAGGAGCTTCTAGGAGCAGTCAAGAAGTTCGCCGAAGAGGATGTACGCCCAGCGGGAATCGAATTGGATCGCCTCGACAATCCGGAAGATGTGATAGCCGAGGGGTCGATTTTCTGGGCGGTTCATGACAAGTATCGCCAGTTGGGCATCGGTGGCATCCAGATGGATCCCAGCATGGATGCGCAAGAAAAGGCGCTCCTCAACGCGCGGATCAGCGAGACTCTCGGTTGGGGAGACGCCGGACTTGCCGTGAGCCTGGGCGTAGCCGGCTTCCAGCGCTTCTTTGCGCCGATGACAGGCGATCCCGAATTAATCCAGCGCTTCGCGTCGCCAGACTCAACGGCGATCGGCTGCTGGGCAGTGACTGAGCCGGATCACGGTTCGGACAGCCTTGCGTTTTCAGAGGAGCACTTTGCCGACCCCGAGATCAAGGCCAACTGCGTTGCGAAACAAGATGGAGATGAGTGGGTCATCAACGGCCAGAAATCCGCTTGGGTCTCAAACGGCACGATTGCCGATGTAGCCAGCCTTTTTTGCACGATCGAGGGCGATGGAGGATTTCGAAAGGGCGGAGTAGCAGTTGTACCGCTCGACCTGCCCGGCGTCTCCAAAGGCAAGACCCTCGACAAGCTCGGACAGCGCCCCCTTCCTCAAGGCGAAATCTACTTCGATAACGTCAGGATTCCTTCCAAATGGATGGCGGTTGGACAAGACGGCTACCCGTTCACAATTGAGATGGTTCTCGCCATGGCCAACGCGTTCATGGGTTCCACCTTCTCAGGCCTGGCGCGAGCGGCGTTTGAACTCGCCCTTGACTACGCCAAAGAGCGAGTGCAGGGCGGAGTAGCGATCATCGAGCACCAGAGCGTCAAGGGCCGCCTCTTCAACATGTTTCGCAAGGTTGAGGCCGCAACCTCCCTGTCGCGCCGGACGCACTTGATCGGAAGCGTTGCCGGGGTTGCACCGCCGGTTCAGTTCTCAATCGCATCCAAGACCTTCTGTACGCAGACGGCCTTTGAGGTCGCCTCAGATGCGCTTCAGATCTTCGGAGGCAATGGCCTCACACGTGAGTATCCGATCGAGAAGATCCTGCGGGATGCGCGGGCATCGATGATCGAAGATGGCTGCAACGAAGTTCTTTCGATCGTGGGCTCGTCGAAGCTCTAAGGCATTGCCGCAAGGCAGAACTCGTTGCCGTCGCGGTCTGCCATGACGCGCCACTGAAAACCGCCCATGTCATGGGACTCGACATGCGATCCGCCGAGCTCCTCGGTGCGCGCCTAAGCGGGATCGAGATCCGGTACTGACAGGCCTAGGTGCGATCTGTCCCGGCCCTCTGTGGGATCCGGAACGAGCTGGAACGCCTGCGCGACGCCTCCCTGTTCCTGCGGCGCAAACCAGGTGAAGAACGTTCCACTTGCTCCGCAGCTGGTCTGGCATCATGCAGTCTGCTTCGCGGAGGTGTGAATATGTTGCGAGCGAAAAGCCTTGCTGTAGTTGTCCTGCTAGTTGCGCTTGCAGGATGCAACTCGAATAAACCGACTGAGACAACCGTCGCATCTCCATCGCCAAGCACGGCAGAAGGCAAGCATCACTCAGAGATGTCGGCTGCCGAGCTTGAGAAGTGGCAGAAGGACCTAAACATCGTCGGCTGCTGGGCTGGACCTGTTGACGGCAAACTCGGTCCCGAGACCGAGCACGCCGTGAAGCAATTCCAGACGGCTGAGAAGCTCACCGTTGACGGCAAGCTCGGTCCGCAGACGGAGTCCGCGCTAGGCAAGGCAGTATCGGAAAAGCGGACCGTCTGCGGTGGAGGCCACACCCCCACGCCAAGCGCCACAAGCACTCATTCAGCTTCACCTGCGTGCACCATGGACCTACTGACCAACGCCGCAAGAGCGCACCACGGCGCTAGCTTCAAGCAGATGCATGCCTTCGCGTGCGCGCAGCCCTGGGCAACCGCTTCTGTCGAATTGACCGGCGGCAGCAGGACTCAGGATCTCTTCAAGGCGAGCGGCGATTCTTGGGCCTGGACCGACCGGACCGAGCCGTGCTCCAAGGGCGAAGTTCCGGCCTCAATCAGGGCGACCGCCTGCGCCTAGATTGGGAGGTCGCCGGCTGCGGTTCTGACAGAGCCGTGGTCGCGGTAGGCCGAGATCGTCCGCTGGGCAATTCGCATTTGGTGAATCTCATCGGCGCCGTCGGCGAATCGAGCCCATCTCGCGTGCTGGTACATGTTGGCAAGAGGTGTGTCGGTGGAATAGCCCAACGCACCATGCACCTGAATCGACCTGTCAATGATCCGCCCGAGTGCATTGGCGACAAAGTGCTTGGCCATTGAGACCTCGGAGATGAAGTCGAGGCCGTTGTCGATCTTGTAGGCCGCGTGGAGAATCATGAGCTTGGCTTGGTACAGCTCCATCGTCGAATCGGCAATCATCCACTGAATCCCTTGCTTCTCGGCGAGGATAGAACCGTGTGAATACCGCTCAAGTGACCGGTCGACCATCATGTCAAGGGCCACCTCCGCCTGGGCGATCCAGCGCATGCAGTGGGCCAGACGGGCCGGGCCCAAGCGGTATTGCCCGAGCCTGTGGCCCTGCCCTCGCTCTCCGAGCATGTTCGAGGCCGGCACCCTGAGATCTTCAATCACGATTTCGGAGTGCCCAGTCGAACCGTGCATGGTCTCGATCTCACGCACGTCATCCCAGCCCTCGGCAGGAAGATCAACTAGGAAACCAGTTGTTGCGGCGCGCGGATTGTCTGGGTCGAGCTCGGTCTTCGCGAGCAATATCGCGAAGTTCGCACGCCGGGCCGAGGAAATGAAC
>QEUQ01000037.1 GCA_003577105.1 Acidobacteriota bacterium
GGTCGTCACAACCGTCGCTGTTGACGGATGGGCGAGCGACGTTGCTGTAAATACGGTGACCAACAGAACCTACGTGACTTTGGAGCCGTACTCGGGCTTCAACGGCCTGGCCGTCATCGACGGCTCTAACTCCGTGATTACTACAACCATCGACAAGAGCCTTGACGCAGTCGCAGTAAACGAGGTTACAAATAGGATCTATGCGCTCGAGCAGGACCCATCCGGTTACGACATCGTACATGTCCTCGATGGTGTGACGAGCGCTCCAATCGCGACCATCCCACTTGACACCACGGCCTACGATCCAGGAGGAGCCATTGCCGTTAACCCGATGACCAATCGCATTTATGTGAGCGATTTCGATGGCAACCTCGACAATCAAGTTGCCGTCATTGATGGCAACACGAACGCTGTGATCGGCCATATCGGCGTGGGGTCATATCCCCGGGGAATTGCCGTCAATCCAACTGACAACAAGATATTTATCTCCAACTACTACTCCGACACGGTATCGGTGGTCGACGGAGCGACAAACTGGGTCGTCGGAACGGTCCAGGTTGGAAGTAACCCAAGTGGTATTGCTACCGACCCGGCGACCGGCAAAGTCTATGTGGCCAATTCCGGATCCGGAACCGTCTCGGTGATCGCGATCTCCGGTCAAATCGCGAACTCGCCGGGAAGCCGGATCAGCGCTTATCGGACGTCCGACGGAACTCAAGTCGCAACGGCATTCACTGATAACTCCGGCTACTGGTCATTGAACGTCGGGGTTGGGTCCTGTCCGGCAACCGGATTCAGGCTTTTTGCCGAGGGAAGCGCCGGGCTCCAGCCAAGATGGTATGACTCAATGGACAACTACTCAGAAGCCACCTGCGTCTCCTCTGCCACTTCGAACCTAACCATGACGCTGCCACCTGCAGCGGTGGTGCAGGGCTACGTCAAGGACATCGATTCAGCTGCCGATTTGTCCGGTGCCTCCATCTATGCGTTTAACGCATCAACGGGAACATTCGCCGGAACGGCGACCTCTGGGAATCAAGGTCCAGGGCGGTACTCAATGAATCTGCTGACCGGCGGGAGCTACAAGTTCCTCGTGCGCGCCGGCGGTACGTATTCCGATATGTGGTTCGATGGCGCCGCGAGCTTTTCCGAAGCTACGTCCGTGACGGCCCCGGCAACGGTTAACTTCTCAATCGGGCAGCAACCGGCAATTGTCGGGTACACCAAGGATCACGCATCTGCGGGCAATCTCACCGGGGTCCGTATTTATATGTGGCGAGCGACAGATGGAGCATTTGTCGGCAGCGTCGGCTCCGACGCAACCGGCCGATACATTAAGTATCTCTCCGCTTCGGGCTCGTACAAGCTTCTAGCCTCGTCCGATCCTTCCCACGAAAACAGATGGTACGACGGGGCTCCTGGATACGCCGAAGCGACCCCCGTCGGATCCCCATCGACTGCGAACTTCAGCCTCCGACAGGCCGGCATGATCTCGGGACAAGTAACGCAAGGTGGGTCACCGCTGCCAAACTCCCTCGTTAGTGCGTACACAAGTTGTGGGTGCACGTCTCCCTCTAATGCACTGAGTGACGCGAGTGGAAACTACTCGATCAAGGTACCGACAACATCGGCCTCGGGCTGGCAGTACAAACTCCGTTTCATCCCACCGTCCGGACCGACACTTTGGCATCTCGATGCGGCTGGCTTCGGATCCGCATCTCTTGTGAACTCGCCCGCCCTGGGGCGCAATCAAGCCTTCCCCTGATTGCCGGTCGCGATCGGTGCATTCCCAGGGTCCCGCGGTTGGGCGCACTCAACCTTTCTGCGACAGAACGCCGAAAAGAGACTATTCTCAGCAACCGCGTTTTGACCTTCATCCCGGCGGCAATTCTCGGCAAATTGCACCGCCTACTACCTTGGAGCCCTAGACTGAATCCATGAGCTATCAACCGCCGGGAATCCGGCCGCCTGCGGCAGGCCAATTGCGGCCCAGCAATGACGAGGGTCCAAAACTCCTACTGGGCCCTACCGAGCCTTCGGTCGAAGCACTTCCGCCCCAACCGGTACTCACCCTCCCCACCGAAGGACCGCCAGTATTCCCTTACCTGCCTGCAATTACGAGAGGTGACGAGGTCGACTACCACCACCAGGTGATAGTTCGGCCACATCCGGGTGAAGAGACTGCCTCGGCCAGTATTTTGCGCTTCATCTGGCATACCGAACCCGGATCATCGAGGGCGCGACTTATTCAAGCCCCCCCACTTGAAGTCACCGGTAAGGTCGCTTCACCGGTCCTGGTTCTCGCCCCTCCCGGCATGGACGCCGGCAGACCTCAATGCTGGGTGGTCAAAGACATGACAGCCCAAGAACTCCTGATCGGTGCGATACCGAGGAGGCGCGGTCTCCCACTGCTTCAGATCATCGCCGGTGAATTCCCTCGCCCAGAGATCGGCGATCACGTCATGACGCTGCCGCCGAGGATCGACCTCCCCGAGATGAAGGACATCCTTCCGTGTCGGCTCCAGATCTTCCCGCTCACCGAGACGTGTGGAATTGCGGTTCGCTTCAGGATGAGCGAGCGAGGGGTGGCAACCGGCGTCACGCCGTACTTGTTCAGAGCGACGCTTGAAGGCCCGCGCTCTTGGGAACTCCTCTCGGGACGGCGAATCCTCGAAGAAGACCCCGTCAGGGGAGACTCACGTGAGCTGGTCGAAGCAACCCCCCAGGCCGGGCAGCTCGCGCCGGTGGTAACGATATTCAAAGGGCGGTGCTTGGCCACATTCTCATGGCGCGCTACTCCCAACTCGCCTTGCTTCAATCTCGCCGGACTCGTGCCCGAGGCACGACCACCCGACCAGGCCGAAGATCACACGATCAGCCTTATCGGTTGAAGGGCGAACTACGAACTTGAGCCGACGCTAGCAATCTGGTCGATAACGTCGTATGCGGTCGTGATCGACACCCCCCACGCCGCGAGTTCCTCAAGGGCCAGATCGGTCAGGTTGCCACTGATTGCGTCGGCCACCGCGACAACCCGGAAGTCATTGGCTGTGGCGTCTTGAATCGTCGCTCGAACGCAATTTTGGAACATGTGCCCCACGACAACCACAGTGTCGATTCTGCGCGCTGTGAGGAACCGCTCGAGGCTCGTGCCAAAGAAAGCTGACCAACGTGGCTTGTACATGACTGCCTCGGTACCGGACCAGAGCTGAAACTCTCCCGACAGGAGCAGCTGCGGTGCGAGGCGCACATTGGCATTGGGGCGCAACTCCTCTGCTAACTCGGCCCCATCGGTCTCCGGCACCACTGCACGCCAGCCCTGGGCCCATCGGTCACGTCGGCAGTGATCGACGTTTGATCCGTCTTCCTCGTAGAGGCGGACCACGTGGACGATGTGGCGCCCCGCCCCTCGCCAGGCACGCGTGATTCCGGCCGCCGCCATGAGCATCGGGCCGGAGTCCGGGTCGTACCACGGGCCGCTCGGCTCAACTGTGTCCATTTGAATGTCGATCGTCAGCAGCGCGGCGCTCTCGTAGTTGGGCGCGGTGAGTGACCCTCCTAGTCGCTCGGGCAGCCTCGAAATATCCACCTACGGCCCTGACTCGTCCCCGGCGCGCACGCCAGCTCGCTCAGAGCGCAGGCGCATCGCGATGTTGACGGCCGAGAGGAACGCACGCGCAGAAGCCTCGACCACATCGGTGGAGACACCTCGTCCGGTCACACGCCGGTCATCGACTTCGAGCTGAATCGTCACGTCACCAAGAGCATCTACGCCCTCGGTAACCGACGAAACATTGAAGCCCACCAGGCGGCCGTCTGTACCGGTCGCCCTGCGGATCGCGCCACAAACTGCATCGATCATGCCGTCGCCCTCCCCTTCGGCCTCAGCTTTCACGCCCTCCCGCTCGATCACGACCCGAGCCCACGGCGTATCACCGGTTCCGTTGCGAACTTCATATGACTCCAAGGTATAGGTCTCACCAAGCTGCCCTAGCTCTTCGGCAACAATTGCCTCGAGATCAGCCTCTGTTATCTGCACCTTGCGATCGGCAAGCTCCTTGAAGCGCTTGAACGCCTGGTTCAGCGCATCGCCTTGAACGTGAATGCCCATCTTCTCGAGCGTGTCCTGAAATGCATGGCGCCCCGAGTGCTTACCCAAGACAATCTGGGCTGCCTCCTGACCAACGTCTTCGGCATCCATGATTTCGTAGGTGCTCCTCTCGACGAGGACTCCGTGCTGATGGATCCCCGATTCGTGGGCAAATGCGTTGCGCCCTACTACTGCCTTGTTCGGCTGCACCACGTATCCGGTCAGCCGGGAGACCATGCGCGAAGCCCGAGCGATCTCCTCGGTCCGAATACCGGTCTCGAGACCAAAGAAGTCGCTGCGGGTCTTGATCGCCATCACTATCTCCTCGAGTGCGGCATTTCCCGCGCGCTCACCGATGCCGTTGATGGTGCATTCGACCTGACGCGCTCCTCCCGCCACGCCGGCAAGTGAGTTGGCAACTGCCAAACCCAAGTCGTTGTGGCAGTGAGTCGAAAATACAACTCCGTCTGGAGGATTCACCTCGTCCACCAGTAACGCGATGAGCTTTCCGAACTCGTCGGGCACGCCGTATCCGACGGTGTCAGGGATGTTGAGAGTTGTAGCCCCGGCCTCTACAACCGCCCTGAGGACCTCGACAAGGAATCCGTGATCGGAACGAGTGCCGTCCTCGGGGCTGAATTCGACATCAGCCGTATAGCTCTTAGCCTTTGTTACCGCCGCCACAGCTTCGGCTAGCACCTGATCGGGCGTCATGCGCAACTTGTGCTCCATGTGAGTCGGCGACGTGGCAATGAAGACGTGAATTCGCGGCTGCTCCGCGTTCTTTATCGCTTCCCAGCAGCGATCGATATCGGCAAATGCTGTGCGTGACAGCCCTGCTACAGCCGATCCCTTGACGTGGTCAGCAATGGCCTTGACCGCCTCGAAATCTCCGTCGGATGCAACCGGGAACCCCGCCTCAATCACGTCAACGCCAAGGCGCGTGAGCTCCTCTGCGATCTCAATCTTCTCGGGGACATTGAGGCTGATCCCCGGAGACTGCTCGCCGTCACGCAACGTCGTGTCGAAGATTCGCACCTTGTCTGGCATTGGTCGTTCTCCTGATCCAAGCAACAAAAAACCCCGCACCTGTTGTGCGAGGTCATCTGCGCGCCGGTCGGGCGCGCAACTACAGAAGGAGGAGGCTGCTGAAGCTGCTCATTCTGTGCATTGCTGTTTCTCTTTCGTTTGACGAGACCTGCCGATCCCGACTGCTCAATAGCCTAGCACCTGATTCTCGCTCGATGTTCCGAATTTCCGAACAGGGGCTCATCGTTATGCAGCCGATGGCAAAACCTCGTATTGTCAGGCGATGCGAAAGTTCCTGAGAGTATTCCGATTCTTGCTGGCGATCGAGGCCATGCGGCGCGCCTGGAAGAAGTTCCACCCGATCCGAATCCTCAAGTTCATAAGCGTCTTGGTCCTCGGAATCGCGGCGCTTGCACTCGTCGCCGTACTGCTGAAGAAGCTGAGCGAGAAGGATGAGCGCTCCGAGCACAAGCCCTCGGCTGCCCCCAAGCCAGAACCGGTACCTGCGGCTGCCCCCAAGCCCAAGCCAGAACCGGCACCTGCGGCTGCGCCCAAGGCCAAGGCCAAGCCCGAAGCGATAGCCCAGACCGAGCCCTCGCCAGCCCCCGAGCCCTCGCCAGCCCCCGATGTGGCAATAGACGACGAATCAGTACCGCCTGCGGAAGGAGGTACCTGCCCGCCGTCACATCCTGTAAAAGCCGTAAACCGGTCAGGCATCTATCACTCGACTGAGAGCCGCTGGTACGAGCGGTCAAAGGCAGACATCTGCTTCAGAGATGTCGAGGCGGCCGAAGCGGCTGGATTTCGAGCTCCGGGCACGACACCGAAGTAGACCCGTCTAGATCTCTTCGGGTGCCCCTTCGAGGGATATCGAGTCAACCGAGAGAATCCCGTCAGCGGCGCTCAACGTACTGATCACTTCATCTGAAGGCTCGGTATCGACGTTGAGACCCATGAGGGCGTGCTTACCGCCGGCATCGCGTCCGACCGCCATATTGGCAATGTTCACTCCGGCGTCACCGAGGATCGTCCCCACCCGCCCGATGACGCCGGGCCGGTCATCGTTGTGAACGACAAGCATGAATCGGCTCGGCGGCAGGTCAATTGCATGCTCGTCGATCTCGACAATGCGCGGCGAACCCTGGTAGCCGACGACGGTGCCCGCCACCGAGATCTTCCGCCCCTCGTGCTCGCCTCCGACGCGAATCAAATTCACATAGTCGGAGCTCGCAGCGCTCGTGGACTTGCGCACGTTGACCCCCTTGGCCTCAGCGATGACCGGCGCGTTCACGAAGCTGACCGGCTCATCCATTACGGCGGCAAATAGACCTTTCTGGACCGCGAGGGCGAGCACGCGGTTGTCGTATTCGGCGAGCTGCCCGAGGAATGTGACCTCAAGCTCATTGGCCACACCGCCTGCGAGCGCAGTGAAGAGCGCTCCGAGGGTCTCGGCCAAAGGCAGGAAGGGGCGCAACGCCTCATCTACCTCGGCTCCGGCTTCGATGTTGACAGCAAATGGAACCAGGTCGCCAGAGAGCGCAAGAGCGACCTGCTCGGCGATGGTGACTCCTGCCTTGTCTTGTGCTTCTGATGTAGACGCGCCGAGGTGCGGAGTCAGAAGTGTATTGGGAGCCGAGAGGATGGGGCTGTCGGCAGGCGGGGGCTCCTTGGCGTAAACGTCAATCGCCGCGCCGGCAATTGCCCCCTCAGCCAAGGCGGCGGCGAGAGCGCCCTCGTCGATTAACTCGCCTCGCGCCGTGTTGATGATCCTGGTACTTGGCTTCATCAGCGCGATTCGCTCTGCATTGATAATCCCCGCTGTCTCTGGGGTTCTTGGCATGTGAAGGACGATAAAGTCGGCCATTTTGCAGAGTTCATCGATCTCGAGCATCTCCACACCCATTTGTCTTGCTCGATCTTCGGAAACGTATGGATCAAAGGCGATCAGGCGCATGCCTAGAGCCGACGCCCGCTGCGCAACGAGTGAGCCGATCTTGCCCAGGCCGACAATGCCAAGGATCTTGTCGGCCACCTCGACGCCGGTGAAGCGAGAACGCGCCCATTCGCCGTTCTTCATGGCGGCGTCAGCGGGGGCAATGTTGCGCGCCAAGCCAAGCATCAACGCGATCGTGTGCTCGGCTGCCGAGAGGATGTTGGACTGAGGCGCATTCACGACCATGACGCCGCGCTTGGTTGCGTACTCGACATCAATGTTGTCGAGCCCTATACCTGCCCTCCCGACGACTTCAAGCTCGTCTGCTGCGTCGAGTACCTCGGCGTCAACTTGGGTACCCGACCGCACGACCAAGGCGTGCGCTCCGACAATCCGCGATAGGAGCTCACTCCGCTCCATTTCGAGGGCGACATCAACCTCGAAACCCTTGTTGGCGAGAAGGTCAAGGCCCGACTGGGCGATTTCCTCAGCAATTAATACCCGCTGGCCCACGTCGCTACCTATGCCGGCACTTCTTCGCCGAACTCTCGATCGGCTTCCCTGAAGACTTCCATTGTCGCCTCAACTCCCACTCCGACTTTGACCGGCAGGTCCAGATCCACGAAGGCAGTCTCGACGGCTGCAATTGCCCGGATGATGTCAAAGCGATCAACCCAACCAAGGTGGCCAACTCGGAAGACCTTCCCCTTCAGCTTGCCCTGCCCGCCGGCAATGACGAGTCCGAAGCGCTTGCGGACATGCGAAACGATCTTCGAAGTATCCACACCCTCTGGCGCCCGCACACAAGTGACGACGTTTGAGCGCTCGGGGTTGGCCGCAAAGGGCTCCATGCCCATGGCGAGCAAGCCTGCCCTAGTCGCCTTGCCAAGAAGCGCATGGCGCGCGACGGCCCGGTCAATGCCTTCATCGCGGATCTCGTCGATCGCAACCTTGCAGGCCATGAGGGTCGATATTGCCGGTGTCCACGGAGACTCTGGATTCGCGCGCTCGGCCGCCTCGCGCGCAATGGTCCAGTCGAAATAGAAGCGGGGAAGCGTGGAGGTCGCGTGCGCCTCCCAGGCCCGCTCCGAAACCGCCACGAAGGCAACGCCAGGCGGACCAGCAATTGCCTTCTGCGAGCCCGTGATAGCGATGTCGATTCCCCACGCATCCATTTCGATGGGGACTGCGCCGACGCCTGAGACCGTATCGACGACGAACAGAGCCGGATGATCTTTCACCGCACCGGCAATCGCCTCGAGGTCATTGACGACCCCTGTTGAGGTCTCGCTGTGCGTGACAAAGACACCCTTGCAGTCGGGCAGGTCCTTCAACATCGCAGCGACATCTTCGTGCCTGGCGTCGAGACCCCATTCGTACTCAAGAAGCTGCACATCGAGCCCGTAGGCGGTCGTGATCTTCTTGAAACGCTCGCCGAAGTTTCCGATCGATACGACGAGAACTTGATCTCCCGGCGAAAAGGCGTTGGCAACTGCCGATTCAAGGCCGCCTGTTCCTGAGGATGTGTGAATCAGCACCTGCGACTCAGTCTTGAGCATGTATGCGATTCCGTCTGCGACGGTACGCATGACCTCACCGAATGCCGGGCCCCGGTGATAGAGCAGGGGTGCCCCCTGCGCGGCAAGCACCTTCGGCGAGACCGGTACCGGCCCCGGGGTGAGAAGTGTCTCTGGACGTTCCACCTAGTTACCTGCCTTCTTTCCGAGCCATGGCATCATCTGGCGCAGCTCGGCGCCCACGGACTCGATCGGATGCTCCGCACCTTGGCGCCTCAGCGCCTCGAAGTGGGGCCGGCCAGCCTGATTCTCGAGCACCCATTCCGTTGCGAACTTGCCTGACTGAATCTCATCAAGGATCCGCTTCATCTCGGCCTTTGTTTCCTCGGTCACCACTCGGGGTCCTCTGGTGAGGTCGCCGTACTCGGCAGTATCGGAGATCGAATATCGCATTCTCGAGATTCCACCCTCGTAGATGAGGTCGATGATCAGCTTCAGCTCGTGGAGACATTCGAAATATGCGGACTCGGGCTGATACCCGGCCTCGACGAGCGTCTCGTAGCCAGCCAGGATCAGCGAGGTCAGCCCGCCACAAAGAACGGCCTGCTCGCCAAAAAGATCGGTCTCGGTCTCCTCGCGAAAGGTCGTCTCGAGAACTCCTGCGCGCGTCGAACCGATGCCTTGTGCATAGCTGAGACCCAGCTCTTTGGCCTTGCCGCTTGCATCTTGATGCACCGCGACGAGTGCCGGGGTACCGCCACCCTCCTCGTAGGTCCGCCGAACCAGATGCCCTGGGGCCTTGGGGGCAACCATGACCACATCGACATTGGCAGGCGGGCGAATCAGCCCATAGTGGATATTGAATCCGTGCGCGAAAAACAGTGCATCGCCGTCTGAGAGGCGCTCCTCGATGACCTCGTCGTAGAGGGCTTTCTGGGTCTGATCCGGCACCAACACCATGATCAGATCTGCCTCTTCGCACGCCTGCTCCGGACTGACGACACTCAGACCGGCAGCTTCCGCTGAGCTTCGCGAGGCTGAATCGGGGCGCAGGCCAACCCGCACATCCGCCCCGGATTCCTTGAGATTCAGGGCATGTGCGTGGCCCTGGCTCCCGTAGCCGAGTACCGCAATTTTGCGGGCCGAAATAAGCGCCGCGTCCGCGTCGTAGTAAACGTTGGCCACCATGGGCTCCTTCGTGTCACAACTTCAGAAGAAAGCCGCATCAGACGATTTCTTAGATGCGACTTCTCCGAGACTAACAGAGGTGCCCGCCATAGGACTCATGCATATTGCGACCGGCATCAACAGAGCAAGCTACGGTATGATTACCGGCCATGGTCCAGGGCGGAGACCGCGGCTTTATTCAACGGGAGGCGGCATAGGGATGCGCAAGTTCCGTAACCACATACTCCTCACCTTTGCCCTGGCGATGATGTTCTTCGCGACTCCCGCTCAGGCTGCGACGCTGACGGTCTCACCCAGCCCAATTGTCGTTCTACCTTCAACGCTGACGTTCGGCCCGCTGAGCCCTCCGGTCGGCCCGGGTGGAGGCGCGTGGGACCCGGCCGGTTCACCCGTGAAGATCAAGGCTTCGCCGACAGTCGGGCCCGCGATGAACCTCTTGATAGCCACCTGCATCGTCGATGCACTCGGAAATCTCACCGGTACCGTTGCCGGCTCGGCGTGCACGATGACTGCCACGACCATGACAGCTGATGGTTCTTACACTCTCACGGCCACTCAGACACCCTCTGGGGGCGGATCGACTGTTGCAAACGCTCTTGTGAGTTCGGCCAGTGGTAGCTCGGTGCCCCTGCCGTCGCCAACGCTTGCCCTTTCACCAAATCCGTTTACCGCCAACGACACTGTCACTCTCACCGGATGTGCATTTCAGATCTTCGGTAATACCAACGTTCTCGACTTCTACCTTGCAAGCAGTCCAACAGGGTCCGGCTCTTATCCGCTGGTAACCGGTGTGTCACCGTCAGCGGCCTCGACCACAGGATGCACCTCAGGGGGCACGTTCACGGCCAGCTTCGTTTTCCCGAGCAATGTGCCGACCGGAACGTATTACGTGAACGCGTATCTATCAGGAGCGGGTGGCAACCAAGGTTCCTTGGTCCAAATGAGCCAGGCTTACGCGCTCACGTGGACCGAGTCGGGCGCTACTACAGCAGTACTCGCGGATCCGGACTACACAGGCTAGGCAGACCGCCTCCGCCTGATATGGGGATCACTATGGCTCCCCGGAAGCGCCCACCACTCATCGGGCGATGGATTCCACTCCTCGCTTGGTCGGATCGACCCCATCGGGCACGCGGGCACGCACTTCTCACATCCTGAGCAAAGCTCGGGAATGATGATCACGTCGTAGCGCCAGTTGAAGATCGCACCGAAATGCGGAGGGCAATGGCGCATGCATGCATCGCATCGAATGCAGTCACTCTCGTTGATGACGAGAGGCAGCGCCCTCCACTTGTCGTTGCGCTCGCGAGCTTCAATGCGGGCATCCCGGCCGCGCGCGGCTCCCGCCGGCGCCGGTTGGCTCTTGATGTCTGCCTTGGACACGGGTTGCAGCCTCGCATTGGATGGGGCCGTGACAGACCCCGCCCTTTGAAACGGATTGCTGATTATACTCGGCATAACGCGCGTTACTGAACAGGTGTTTGATGCCCGGGACCGAAGTGCAATTGGATGTCGAGTTGGATCTCGATGAGGAGGCTGCGCCCGAGGGGCGACGGCCATTTGAGTACCTCCCTGGTGACTCTCTCGATCTCTCAATCGACGTTCTAGGCGAGACGGAGGATCCCAACAAGAGTCTCACAAAGGCGGGAAGGGTCCGCAAGGCTCAGCTGCTTGAGAAGGCCGCCGAACTCTTTGCTGAGAATGGATACGAAGAGACTCGGGTGGTTGACATCATGCGCGCAGCCGGTGTCTCCAAGGGCCTCTTTTATTGGTATTTCGAGAACAAGGAAGCGCTCTTTCGCGAACTTGTCGTAGCCACACGCAGAGGGCTGCGAGCGCATCAATCAGACGCTGCGGGCTCTGAAACCAATCCTCTCAATCGCATGGCCCTGGCGATTGCCGCTTCAGTCGAGTTTGTGATCGAGCACTTCAACCTGTACACCCTGATCACCCGTACTTCGCTGCGCTCAGATCTCGCGGATCTGATGATCGACGGCGCCAGCTACTACATGGCCGAAACGGCGCGTGTAATCGAATCCTGCCAAGAACTCGATTTGGTGCGGCGAGGGGATCCGAGTGAATTGGCATCTGGCGTCAACGGGGCTGTCACCGCATTCGCGACGATAGGCGTCAACAAGGACCCGGAGACTCGCCTCCGCCTAGGGCGAGACTGCGCCGAGTTCTGCCTGCGCGCTCTCGTCGAAGACCCGCTTGACGCAGTCGATGCCGTATCTCTAATCGGAAGATGAACCTGGGCTTCGCTCGAGCCTTGTAATTCTTCGCGCGAGCACGAAGGCCGCGACCGCCACACACCCGCCAATTCCATATGCGGTCGCGTAGGCGGTCGAGGTTCCGCCGGCTGCAGTCGCGATTGTTCGCAAGACCTCCATGCCCACCACTCCCCCTACAGTCGCCATCATGGAGATCGCGGCGCCGGCCACACCCAAATACTCCTGGGGAACGGAATTGGCGACGCTTGACGTCAGCGAGGGACTTGAGCCTCCCAAGCCAACTCCGCTCAAAATGAGGCCAATCACGATTCCGGCAGGAATGGACGCTGCCGAGCCAACGCTCAGCATCACCATGGAGGCTGTGATTGCCGCCATGCCCGTCATCACGGTTCGCCTCTCGCCCAGGCGAATTGCCACATAGCCACTAATCGGCGCGGCCAGCGAGAACGACACCGGCCGCGGGAGCATGAAAATCCCGGTCTTGGTGAGACTGAACTCAAGTACGCGCTGGAGGTAGAAGGGTGTAATAAGGAATGCGCCTATGTAGGCGAAGTTGCCGCAGAACTGAACTAGTAGCGGCGAATTGAAGGCCTTCAGCTTCATTAGGTCCGGCGGCAGCAGCGGAGATGCGGCTTTCTTCTCGATCCGCAAGAAGATCCACCCGGCGACCGGTGCAACTGCAAAGCAGGCAAGCGTCACCGGATGAGTCCAGCCCCATTCACCGCCCCGGTTGATGCCCACAAGAAATGCAGCTGCGGTAATCGTCACCATCACCGAGCCGGCAATGTCGAAGCTCGTCGACTCCTGAGAGATCGTGTTTCTGAGGAACCAAAGTCCGCCTGCGAAAGCAATGAGGCTTATGGGCACTTGAGCGGCAAAGACCCAGCGCCATGTATACGCCTCCACAATCGGCCCGCCGGCCACAACACCTATTACAGGTGCACCGGCCCCAACGAACGACCACCAGCCCATCGCCTTGACACGTTCTTCGGCATCGAATACCTCCATGATCAGCGCCATCGAGGCTGGCCCTGCTGCCGCACCTGCTGCCGCCCAAATGACTCTGAACATGATCAGCGAGCCGATGTTCCACGAGATCGCCACCAGTGCAGCGAGGACAGCAGAGAGTGCCGTCCCGATCAGATATAGCCGCTTGTGACCGAAGACGTCGCCGGCACGCCCCATGGTTGGGGTCGCGATACCGAATGCGAGGAGCGCACCCGACAGCACCCATGCGACCGTCGCATCAGAGGCTCCTAAATCACGACCGATAGTCGGAAGCGACACGGAGACCACCGTGATCGAGAATCCTCCCGCGAAGAACGCTATCAGCACGATCACGAGCACTATCCATCGATACGAGTCACGCCTCTCGAGCCTGCTGAGCGTCCTCTCGCGCCGCTGCCTCAGAAGCAGAGGCCACGCAATAGTGCGGACCTCGTCGCCCTCGACTAGTTCCGCTAGGTTGTCTGCTTCGAGAAGATTTGCCTCAGATTCGCCCGGAGTGTCGTCAGGTCCGCTGTTAGACAATCTGCGACTCATGCCCTTCCCAGAAAGGGGCGCGGAGCTGGCGCTTGATCAACTTGCCTGCAACATCACGCGGGAATTCGGCGTGGAAGCTGACTGACCGAGGGACCTTGTATCCGGCAATCTGCTCGCGGGCCCAAGCTATCAGGGAATCTTCGTCGAGAATGGAGCCCTCGATGAGCTGCACCGCGGCGTGAACGGACTCCCCCCATTCTTCGTCGGGAATCCCAAAAACAGCTACGTCCTTAACCTCGGGATGCCGGTGGAGTGCGTCCTCGATCTCAGCCGGATAGATATTCACACCACCCGAAATGATCATGTCGATCTTTCGATCGCAGATGAAATAAAAGCCGTCCGCATCTACATATGCGACGTCGCCAACCGTAACCCAGTCATCTCTGGCGGCATCTGCGGTCGCGGACTCGTTCTTGTAGTACTCGTTGAAGGTCATTGGGTTTCGCTTCACAAATAGCTCGCCCGGTTCTCCTGTCGGGACTTCCTTGCCATCCTCATCGAGGAGCTTGATCTCTACTCCACTCGCCTGCCCACACGATCCGGGCTTCCTAATCGAGTCCTCAGGCTTCAATATCGTGTTGATACCAAGCTCTGTGGAACCGTAGAACTCATAAAGCACAGGCCCAATCAAGCTCATGACGTCTTCCTTGACCTTCTGGGGACATGGCGCGCCCGCGACGATCAGTGACTTGAGGCTCGAAAGGTCGTGACGGGCAATCACGTCGGGTCCGAGTTGAAGAATCCGCTTCACGAGGGTCGGTGCCATGAAGGTGGAGTTGACCTTGTGCCGCTCGATCAGGCTTAGAGCCTCCTCCTCCCGGAACTTGGGCATGATCACGCTCGTGTTCCCAAGAACCTGCGCAAGGGAGAAGAAGGCCATGGGCGCAGAGTGATACAGCGGTCCGGCCGCCAGATGTACATCGTCCGAAGTCAGGCCAAAACCCTGGATCCAGGCCATCGCCTGAGCCGGACTTGCTATTCCGCCTCGCCTTGCCCCTTTGGGTTTCCCGGTTGTACCCGAGGTATAGATCATCGCCAAACCTTCCTCGGGCGCGTCCTCGGGCAGTGAAACCGGGTCGGTACTGCCCGTCAGGTCGTCAAAGGGAAGCGCCCACTCGGGGCACGAAGCTGCATCGCCGATAACGATCCAGATCCTCACATTCGGGCAATCACCGCGGATTTCTTCGAAAACCGGCAAGAACTCGGGCTCCGTGACGACGCAGGCCGCGTCAGAATTGGAGACGATGTAGGCGACCTCTTTGGGCATCAGGCGGTGATTCACCGGGGTATTCGTCGTCTTCAACTCGCCCGATGCCGCCATGACCAACGCGCTTTCGATCGAGTTATGCAGGTACTGGACCAGCGTCTCGCCGGGCTTCAGGCCTTCCTCAAGAAGCGCATTGGCCAGGCTATTGCGGCGCGCAATGTAATCGGCCCAAGTGAGAACTGAATCACCGCAGATCAGCGCTGGGAAATCCCCTTTGCTCTGCGCGTGAACGGCCAGCATGTCCATTGAAAGCCTCCGGTGATAGCCCGTGCCAGGAATTGATATCTGAGCAACTCTAGGTGCTGAGGGCCCAATCGTACGCATGAAGCCCGGCACCGGCGCCAAAGCCGAAGCCGAAGCGCGACAAAGCCCTTCGGGGTGGGGCCGAACTTGGCGGGCAATGGCTGGGGATCACTACCCGGGTGCAGACTCGTACCCCACCCCGAAGGGCTCATCAGATAGAAAAGCTACTTGGCAGAAAGCGACTCGTCAAGCGCGTTTGACTTTGGACCTCTCAGCGTCCCCTGCGCTTCTTGCCCTCTCTCGAGTGCCTATAGGCGATTCGAGTCTGTTCCAGCTCGGATAAGAGTTCGATCCGTTCGGTTTCGAGCTTCATGGCCCGGACTTCGGCGTCGTCGGCCCGCTTGCGCAGGTCTTCGAGTTCAGTGCGGGCGTCGGCGTACTGGCGCTGGACAATGTCTCTCTCGGTCCTGAGAGTAGCTGCCTCGCGAAGCGCCTCCTTTAGGTCGCTATAGACAGATGCGACATCTAGCGACTGGCCTTCCTGATCATCGTCTATCGGCCGACCCACAGCGGCTCCGCCTCGGCCACCGCTGCGCTTTGGGGAGATCTCGGTCACCACACGAGGTACCTGCTTCAAGTCATCCACGGAAATCCTGTACTCCTCCCCACGCTCCGTGCGGAGCTTCTCTGCTCTCAACTCGCCACTCTTGACGCGTCGTCGAATCGTGTTGGCGTGCACGCCAAGCATTTCGGCGGCTTCCCGGATATTCACGGTTGCCAGCCCCGGGCTTGGTGAGATGCTCCTGTTACCACTTGTTATGGACAAGTTGGTCTCCCTGTGTTTCGAGATGCTCCGAGTGACACCAGATTGCCTGGCGCCATCCCCGCACAGAGTCCCCCTGTTACCTACGAAGATACCGCTTCAAGGCGTATCCTCGCCACCGACCTTGCTTTGCATGTGCCATGAGCAAAGAACGGCCCCGCGCGAGCACGCGGGGCCGTTCAGATCAGATTCTCGGACTGGCTACATGCCGGGGGGGACCGGAGTGCGCCCGCCTACGAGGTTGTCTTGCTCTGCGAGGAGCACCTCAAGGCTGAGCTTCTCGTCCTTTGCGACGACCTTGTCCGGGTCAGGATCCCACCCCACGACCCTCTGAACCTTGCCGCCGAAGACGAAGTAGGTTTCTCCGCTTGCCTTGCACTCAGGATGCGCGAGCCATGCGATGCAAGGGCTGATGTTGGCCGGGCTCCAGATATCGAACTGGCCCTCGCGGGCAGCCATTAGATCTGTTCCGAAGGTCGACTCAGTAAGGCGGGTCCTAGCTCTCGGCGCAATCGCGTTAGAGCGGACTCCGTAACGGACAAGCTCCTTAGAGGCGATAAGGCTCATTGTCGCGATGCCCGACTTGGCTGCCCCGTAGTTCGCCTGACCCGGATTACCGAACAGACCGGACTCCGATGCCGTATGGATCACCGAAGCGTTGACTTCCTTGCCGGCCTTTGACTGCTGACGCCAGTAAGCCGCTGCGTGGTGCAACGGAGCAAAGTGCCCCTTCAAGTGCACGTTGATGACCGCATCCCACTCGTCTTCCGTCATGTTGACTATCACGCGATCCCGAAGGATTCCCGCATTATTGACGAGCACATGAAGATCGCCGAACGCTTCGACCGCCGTCTGCACCATGCGCTCCGCGCCGGCCCAATCCGAGACCGAATCGACATTTGCAACGGCCTCGCCACCTGCCGCCTGAATCTCCTCTACAACCTGCTGCGCGGGAGCCTTGTCGTCACCAGTACCGTCAATGTTTCCACCCAGGTCGTTGACTACCAGCTTGGCTCCCTGGCTCGCGAGATAGAGCGCGTGCTCGCGCCCAATACCGCGGCCTGCACCGGTGACAATGCATACCCTTCCGTCAAGTGCTCCCAATTTCGTTACCTCCTGGCACGTATGTATCAAGCCCCTGTGGGCGCTGAAGAAGCCTAGTTAATCTTCGCAGGGTCCTCCTTGTCGAGATAGCCCATGATTCGGCGAGATATCACGACCCGCTGAATCTGACCGGTTCCCTCGAAGATGTCGTAGATCTTGATGTCCCGGTACCACTTCTCGACGAGATGCTCCTTTGAATAGCCCTCGGGACCCATGATCTCGACGGCCTTGGCGCAGACATCGTACGCAGCTTTCGGGGCGTACGCCTTGGCCATGGATGCTTCCTTGGTATTTGGGATACCTCGGTCGGCCATCCAGGCTGACTTCCATACCATGTAGCGGCTCGCCTTGAGCTCCCGCTCCATGTCTGCAAGGGTCAGCGCGACGTCTGTTCGCTTGCGAAATGGATAACCCGAGGGCATCTCTCTTGCCACCCAGTCGGTGACATACTCAAACGCCGCCTGTCCGATCCCGAGCCCCAGAGCCGCCACCATCGGACGGCTCGAATCAAAGGTCTTCATCGCTCCGACAAAACCCGCCTTGACCGCCGGCTTCAGAGCGTCTTCGCCGCCAAGCAAGTGATCCATGGGAACGCGAACGTCGTCGAGCACCAATTCAGCGGTCTCAGAGGCCTTGATTCCCAGCTTCTCCTCGATCTTGCCAACGGTAAAGCCGGGTGTGCCCTTCTCGACGACAAAGGCTTTGATCCCCTCACGCCCCATTGACTTATCGATGGTGGCAAAGACCACAACGATGTCAGCGCGCGCTCCATTGGTGCAGAAGATCTTGTGGCCATTGAGGATCCACTCGTCTCCGTCGCGCTTTGCGGTGGTCGCAATCTGGGAGGTATCCGAACCGAAATGCGCCTCGGTATAGGCATAGGCGCCATAGCGAAGCTGTCCGTCCTTGATGTCGAAGATGCCGAGCCAGCGCTCCTTTTGCTCCTCGGTACCCATTGCATTTATTGCGGGCGCCGCGAGTCCTGGTCCGGGAATGTTCATGACTACGGCCGGGTCGCCAAACGCCATGTTCTCCGCCCCAATGCATGCGACGAGATTGTTCTCTCGAGGCTTTGAGTCAGCTCCCGCTTCCTTCTCGCCCTTTGATCCTGCCGGCATCGATCCCCCACCCATCCCAATGGCGGCGAGGTTCTTGATCACCGATTCAGGCATCTCGCCGTCTGTGTCCGCTTGACGCGCGTGCGGTCTGATGCTGCCTAGGGCGAACTGGCGAGTCATCCCTTGGATCGCCCGGGCCGGTGTAGAAAGTTCGAAATCAATCATTGAAATACCTCAGTCTCAACCCGCGTATGCGGCCGCTAGGTGTGGATCTGCACTCAAAGTGCCCTCGATTGACGCGAGGACCCCGGCGTCCCGATACCACTTCTCGACCGGGTGGTCGACGATGTAGCCGTGACCGCCTAGAACCTGAACGGAATCGGTCCCGCATCGCATCGCCGTCTTGGTTGCCTTCGAGTTCGCGAGTTCGACAGCTCGCTCAGCCGAATCGCCCGCGTCAAGCTGGCTTGCGGCGTCCCAAATCAGCAGGCGTGTGGCGTCAACGTCCATCGCCATGTCGGTCACCATGAACGCGACCCCCTGAAAGGCACCGATCGGCTTTCCAAATGCGACGCGATCTGATGCGTACTCCGCCGCGTACTCCACCGCAGCCCTGGCAAGCCCGAGAGCGATCGCGCCAGTCTGCAAGCGGCAAATGCCAATGGCTCGCTGAAGGGTACGCGGATTTCTTGCATCACCCCCGAGGATCGAGTCGCCCGGAATGATCACTCCGTCGAAATCGACAACGCCGGTGTGAGCCGCACGCAATCCGATCTTGCCGGCGTCGCTGTCGTCGCGCTTGACCTTTGCGCTAGCAGACTTGGGAAGAACGAACGCTCCGATCTCATCGCTACCTTCAATGCCGGCGATGACAATCCGGGTGTCAGCACCCGATGGCGAAGGCACGCAGACCTTCTCACCATCGATCTTCCAGTCACTTCCGAACTTGCGTGCCACGGTCCGAGGCGAGACTGGATCGCCGTCACGCTCATACATGAGTACCGATCCCTTTGCTCCCGTAGTAAAGGGCTCGAGACTTGCAGCGCGCTGATCGTCTGTTCCGGCAAGGGAGATGAGCAATGCAGGCTGACCTGCCCAGAGAATCGAGGCGGCGATGCCGGGGTCACCCCATGCGAGCTCCTCTGCAATCAATACCGTGGTAACCGCGTCGAAGACGCCGGATCCGCCGAACTCCTCGGGGACCGAGGCGCCGAATCCCATCTCAGCCACCTGCTTAGTGATTCGCTCGGGTACCTCCTTGGCAGCTTCAGCCTCGCGTGCTGCCGGGCGGATCTCCGCCTCGGCAAACCCGTGAAGCGTCTCGACCACCGTTTCCTGTATTTCATCTGGTGAAAGATCGAACATCTCTAGAGACTCCGCTTCATTGACCGTTTCAGGGCCGATCAGAACTTGACCGTGCGGTCAAGTTTGACCCCAACTGGACCGTTCGGTCAAGTGTTAAGTGCGGATACTTAGGAGCCCGTGGTGAGGGTGATTGTCTGGCCCTTCTTGGCGCTTGATCCAGGCGGAGGATCTTGGGACACGACCCGGTCCTGCCCGACGATCTGTACGAGTTTGACGGTGAATCCCAAAGCCTGAAGCTTGGCCGTAGCGTCTGTGACCCGGCTTCCCCTCACATCCGGCACGGGAATCGTACGCGGGCCCTTGCTGACAACCAACTTGACCGGATGTCCGGAGCGAACTGTGGCCCCCGAAGCCGGAACGGTCGAAATCACCGAGCCGGCCTTGACGGTGTCGCTGTTCTCCTGTTCCTGGGTGACCTGCACCCGCAAGCCAAGTAGTTCTGACTCGGCATCCTTTGCCGCCTTGCCGGCAAGATCGGGCAAGATTGCCGGCTCCGGTCCCGATGAGATTGTTAAGAGAACGGATGATCCGGATTCAGCGACCGTTTCCGCCGGATCCTGCGACAACACTTGCCCCGGGTCTTCTCCGCTGTGAGCCGCTCCAACCACGACTGGCACCAGTCCAACCCCTTGCAGTGCCCTGGTCGCCTGCTGTATCGAGCTCCCCTTCACAGATGGGACTGCGACTGGCGGAGGCCCCGAGGAGAGGGTCAATCGCACCGGTGAACGGAACCCCAGGCGCCCATTGGGCGGCGGCGACTGACCCACCACCGTTCCCTTCGCGTACACGCCACTAGGCACGGTCGCGACCACGTCACTGCGAATTCCTAGAGCCTCGGATTGGGTTCGCGCGCCGTCCAAAGTCAGGCCGAGTAGATCCGGTGCACGCTTGGTGTAGTTCGGTACTACGAAGGTCACGCCGCCTGCGATGAGCAGCAACAGCACGAGAATCAGCGGCCACTTGCGATGACGCCTGGGTTTCGGCTCGTCGGCAACAACTGGGGGCTCGAAGACTTCATCCCAGACGTCCTCGACGTCGGTCGCGTCCTCGCTGGGCACGACTTGGCTGGCAGGCTTCTCGGACGGCCATGCAAAACCACTGGTGATCT
The DNA here is from genome assembly GCA_003577105.1 of Acidobacteriota bacterium. GTDB lineage: Bacteria > Actinomycetota > Acidimicrobiia > ATN3 > ATN3 > ATN3. The sequence goes on from QEUQ01000037.1 coordinate 20,499, forward strand.
CGTCATCCGCAGGGCGCTCGAGCAGCCCGACGGCCGCAGCTGGGGTTGGGTCCGAACCCCCCACGCTCTGGAGCGCGCTAGTCGGCCGCGAGATCGCTCTCGGTGGTGGATGAAGTCCGCGAATTGATGCGGCCATATCGTCGGCGCACTGGAAACGCTCCGCCGGATCGAGGCGTGTGGCTCGCTCAATTGTGTCGCGCAATGAGCCGTCACAGATGAATTCGCGGTTGGGCCGATACGTGCCATGCCCCATCACAGCAATTCCAGATGAGCGCGCGACCACACGACCGCCCGATACCGCCTCAGCGAGGATGACTCCGAGTGCGAAGAGGTCGGTGGCAGGCGTCAAAGTCTCCCCCGCAGCCTGCTCCGGAGCCGTGTACGCGGGGAGCGACCCCGGTGCCAGCGTCACATCGTCAGAGCCCAATGAAAGGCCGAAGTCCGCGATCTTCAACCGGTCTGAGCTGTCAAAGAGAATGTTCGAAGGCTTGAGACCTCGATGAAGCAGTCCGCAGTCGTGGGCCGACCCAAGCACCGCGCACGCGTCAATTGCGACGCCGGCTACCCTCTCGGATCCGAGGGGGCCCATCGCTGCGATCTCCTCGCCCAGGGTTCCGCCCGGGCAATACTCGGTTACCAGGTACGGATGTTCATCTACCCCCCTATCAAGGATTGTCAGAGCACCCGAGTGGTGAAACGCAGCGGCCTGTCCAATTGCCTCTGTGAGCCTCTCTGACTCCGGAAGCAGAAAGATCTTCACCGCGACATGGCGTGCAAGCTGGAGGTCGTTTGCCAAGAAGACACGCGTAAACAGACCCGCTCCAATTTCGGAGTCGAGCCTGTAGCGATTGGCAACTACATCGCCGGATCTCAAGGGAAACACCCCGCCAATAACTGAGGTATCTCCGCCTTCGAAAATCCTATCCGACGAAGTGATCGCGACCGGCGAACGCCGCCCTAGCTGACGGCAAAGGTCGCTTCGGCCTCCACGGCGATCTGCCCCTCACCACGGCTCACCTTTAATTCCAGATCAGCCACCTTCTCGCCCGCGTCTTCGCGAATAGCCACTACCTCACCTGAGCAGACAAGCTTGTCTCCAGGCCACACCCGCTCCCTGAACCGGCACTTGAAGCGCCGGACGTTTTCAGGCCCGAGCCACTCCGCGGCGGCCACCGAGACAACGCCCGCTTGCCACATGCCCATGGCGAACACGCTGTCTTGCCCCGCGAGGGCTGCAAACGAAGGATCATGATGAATCGGGTTGAAATCGCCACCAGCCCCTGCATATTTCACGAAATCGCTCACAACCACCTTGGCGACAACCCGCTCGGGCATGGAATCGCCAACCGAAACTTCTTTGAGATCAGCCACTTTCACCCCTCCTTTTTGACTACCTGGCCGGTTTGAATCAGCGTCGAACGAGAGGTGATCACATCTCGGCCCGATTCGTCAGCAAATACGGTCTCTGTGATTACGAACTTCATGCTCCCGCCCCGCTTGCCCTCTTTTTCATAGACATCGGCGAGCCTTTGGCGCCCCGTCAGCTTGGCACCGGCCGCCGGCGGCGGGCCGTGGAAAATGAATTCCTGCTCCCCATGAAGAATGAATCGCAAGTCCAGATCAAGTCCGCCGCGACCCGGCGCAGGCGGCGGGTCCCAGTGAGCAGCTGCTATTGGAAACGTCGGCGGCATGGGGACTCCACTCAACCCAGCGTCAGCCGCTGCGTCCTCTGATAGCCATACCGAACTCTCCGCCTTCAGAGACTTTGCGAATTCTCTGATCTTCCCCAACTCGACAGGAAATACGAAAGGTTCACCGAACTGACCTTGTTCCTCACTCGCCATGTAGCTGCCTCCTCACTTGATCGCCTCCTGGCCACTCGACAAAAGCCGCACAAACTCGTCTTCACTGAGAACACGCACCCCGAGTGCCTCGGCTTTGGCGGCCTTGGAACCCGGGGCCTCCCCGACTACCACATAATCGGTCTTAGCCGATACCGAGCTTGTCGCACGCCCGCCCGCGTTTTCAATTGCAGCCTCGGCTTCATCACGGCTAAACCTGCTGAGTGTCCCTGTCACCACGAACTTGAGCCCCTCGAGTAAGCCACCCGACTGCTTGACAGACTTGGCGTTAACGCCCGCCGCCTTGAGTTTGCCGATGACAGCAACGCGTCTTGGATCGCTCAGTGCACTGCTTACTGATGCCGCGATGATCGGTCCGATTTCTGGGACATCCGACAGCTGCTCCTCGGATGCCGAGGCGATTGCATCGAGCGATCCGAAGGCATCGGCGAGAACCTGAGCCACCCGAGTTCCCACATGCCGGATTCCGAGCGCAACAAGGAGATTCGCAAGGGGGCGCGACTTGCTTGTCTCAATTGCCGCCATCAAGTTCGAAACCGACTTGTCGCCAAAGCCCTCAAGGCCTGAGAAGTCCTCCGGCTTCAACGAGTAGATGTCTCCTTCGTCATGAAGCTTGCCCTCATCGAGGAGAAGGGCAAGGGTCTGGTAACCCAGCCCCTCTATGTCCATGCCGCTCCGCCCACAGAAGTGGTGGAGGCGTTCGAGAAGCTGGCTCGGGCACTCAAATCCGCCGGTGCACCGGGCAACTGCTTCGCCCTCTGCCCTGACGATCGGCGAACCGCACGACGGACAAGTCGCAGGCATCTCGAAAACCGTTTCTTCGCCGGTGCGGCGAGAGATGACTGGCCCGACAACCTCCGGAATCACGTCACCCGCTTTTCGAATCGTCACCCAGTCGCCGATGCGAATGTCCTTGCGACGGATCTCGTCAATGTTGTGCAGCGTCGCGAATCCGACAGTGGAGCCACCGACTCGCACCGGCTCCATTACCGCCAACGGTGTGGCGGCTCCGGTGCGGCCGATGTGAACGCGGATGTCATCGACGCGGGTGATCCGCTCTTCTGGCGGAAACTTGTATGCAATCGCCCAGCGCGGCGCCTTGGCGGTCTCCCCAAGCTCGGCCTGCTGGCTGAACTCGTCTACCTTGATCACTACCCCGTCAATTTCGTACCCAAGGCTGTGGCGGATCTCGAGCACCTGCTCGCAGTACTTGTGAACATCAGAGATTGACGAGTGCCTCTCGACTTTCGGATTGACCGGCAGACCGGCTTGCCGGGCCCAAGCGAGGGCATCGGATTGCGAGGTGACCGCCAAACCCTCCGCGGCGCCGAGGCCCCAGCACCAAATAGAGAGGTTTCTGTTCTCGGTGACCTTTGGATCCTTTTGGCGCAGGGAGCCGGCAGCTGCATTTCGCGGATTCGCAAAGATCTTGGCCCCGATCTTCTCCTGCGACTTGTTCAGAGACTCAAAGGACTCAAGTGGCATGTACACCTCGCCTCGCACTTCCACGAAGTCCGGCGGTTTGCCTACCTCCAATCGGTGCGGTATCGAAGCTATGGTCAGCACGTTTAGCGTGACGTCCTCGCCGACGATCCCGTTGCCGCGAGTTGCGGCCTTCACAAGGCGGCCCCGCTCGTAGGTGAGGCTGCAAGAGAGGCCGTCGATCTTCGGCTCGCACACGAATTCCATGGGTGCATCTACGATGCGGCGCATTCGTTCGACCCACGCCTCCAGTTCTTCTACGGATATGGCATTGTCGAGACTCATCATGCGAGCCCGATGAGTCACTTCGGCAAAGGTTGAAGACGGCGGCGGCCCAACATATTGAGTTGGTGAATCGGCGCGAACTAGTTCCGGGTACTTCTCCTCGATCGACTTCAACTCACGCATGAACGCGTCGTAGTCGATGTCTGCGATTTCAGGATCGTCGAGTACGTAGTACCTGTAGTTGTGGTAGTTGAGAAGGTCGCGCAGCTCTGCGGCCCGCTCCTCGGTTTGAGCTTTCGTTTGAGCTTTCGTTGCCATGATCATTGAGGCTACAACTCCGGTATGACACGGAGAGCGAAAAGCCGGGAATGTTTTGAGTGCCTCAGGCGTATTTATGTTCCAGGCAAGACAAGGAGCCGACAGCAATGAGCAGCGTCAAAGAGGTAACCCAGTCCGAGTTCAGCACGGAGGTCCTCCAGGCCGACAAGAAGGTGGTGGTCGACTTCTGGGCGGATTGGTGCCAGCCGTGCCGCATGGTCGCACCGGAGGTCGAAAAGCTCGCTCAGCGCAACCCCGACATCAAGGTTGTCAAGCTCAACGTCGACGACGCCCCGCTGATCAGCACAACCTACGTCATCCAAGGAATCCCAATGATCGGACTGTTCGACGCCGGCGAGTTGGTTCGCAGGTCTGTCGGGGCCAAGGGCGTTGACATGATCGAACGCGAATTGGGCTTGTAGAGTCCGGCGGCCTTCGCGTCCTAGAGTGGGCAACCCCCACCTAGCGAAGGCGAATTGGACAACAAAGCTCAGCCATCAATATTGACCAGACTGCTTCAGGTGGTCTGGGGGCTTGGCCCCCTCGCGTTTGGCTGGTTGGTGCTCGATGTCTCCCGCGCGGCCCCCGGGGGGCAATTGGGAATTCGGGCAATTGCCGCCGAGACGCTGATTTTCGCCGCATGGTCAGGCGGCCTCGTCGCTGTAATTAGACTTCGTCCCACATATCTCGTCTATGTCCGCGTCGCGAGCGGGTCTGCCGCCGCGTGGGGCGGTGCAGGCGTGGCGGGCGGGTTTGAAGCGGGGGCGATCACTCTCGGTTGGGGCCTCATTACTCTCATTCTCAGCTTCTCTCCTCAAGTGACAATTGAGGCTGCCGCACGCGATTCGGCCCCTCGGGAACGCCGATTCCCTCTGGCGTTGCCGGCGGGACTGCTGGTTTTCATGGTTGTCCCGTCGGCTTTGGTAGCCGGCACCGGGATTGGCTTTATTCCCGCTTGGCTCTTAGGCGCCCGCCCGACCGGTCCCCGCCTATTGCTGACTGTGATCGCGCTGGTCGCCTCACCGGTAATCGTGGTTTCGCTCAGTCGCCTCGCCCGAAGATGGCTCGTCGTCGTGCCTTCCGGCATTGTCCTTCATGATCCGATGCTCCTAGCCGAGACCTACAGGCTCACACCCGATGAGATTGCATGGGTCGAATTCGCCCCGGAGAAGTGGCGCCGTGTTGCAATCGGGGAAAAGGTCGCCGATGCAACGGCGGGATGCGCGACTCGACCTCTGATAATTGTGCTTGGCAAACCAATGCCGGGCCCGATGCTGCGCCCGAGACGAAGCAACGGATCCGGCGTTGTCGACATGATCGCCTGCCGCCCGGTCAACCGAACAGACGCGCTGGCCACGCTGAGAAGTGCAGGATATGAACGCCCGTCAGTTGAGGAAGGGGCCGTCAATGGCTGAAGAGAAGTATTGGGGCATGACAGCTCCGCAAATCCCGTCCGCGATGATCGCCGCTCAGGCCAAGCAGATGGAGGACTGGGGAGTCGAGGGTGTCTTCGCGCCCCAACTCTACGGCCCGCCGTTTCTGCCGCTCGTGGCTGCCTCGACCATGACGACCAAGCTGAAGCTTGCGACGGGTATCGCGCTCGCCTTTGCCCGCAGCCCCTTCGAAACGGCGATG
>QEUQ01000038.1 GCA_003577105.1 Acidobacteriota bacterium
TCAGCAACTCAGCAAAGCCCTGGACCATGGTCAGCGGAGTCTTCAGCTCGTGGCTCACCGTTGAGATGAGCGAATCGCGCATCTCTTCGAGCTCCCGCTCAACATGAATATCGCGAATCACCGCTACCGAGCCGTACAAGACTCGCCCCTCGTAAACCGGCGCTGCGGCGACCCGCACCGGCAGCCATCCGTCAACAGTAGCCATCAAGTATCCGTCTTCTGGCTCCGGAGCACGACTCCGGTCGCGCAGGGCAACCAGAAATGGGTTCTCCCCCTTTGGGACTTCGTCGCCATCGGCGTATCGCAACTCAATGGCCTCAAATGCAAGCCTTCCTCGAGCCCACTCCTCTGAGCGAGTGGTCATTGACGAAATCGTCCGATTCCAATTCAGAATGTGCCCGCCGGAATCTGTGGTCACCAGTCCTTCACCTACGCTGTAGAGCATCGCTCTCAACCTCGCAGCCGACTCGCTCGTTTGCTCCTCGTGGATGATCCGATCAACAGCAAGAGCAACGTGCGCTGCGGCCAACTCGATGATTGACACCTCTGACTCACTGAGGTAGACGGGGCGAGTCCAGCTCAGACTTATTATTCCGACGCTCCGATTCGCCACAAATAGAGGAAAGACCACATATGCCTCTATCCCCAGAGCGCGAGTGATTTCGCGATTCGGCGGGCTGATCCTCTCGTCGTTTTGCGGATCGAAGGTCACCACCGCTTCGCCGGATTTCATGACACTTCCCGTAAGCGAGTCCTCATCAGCGCGCATCCCGAGGTAGTTCTTGAATTCCACAGCGGATCGACCCGAAATCGCCACGCACTCCAGACCGCCCGATCCAACCGGGACCCAGAACGTCACGCTATCTGGCTCAATGAAGTGCACCAGGCTTTCGTCGGTGACATCACACACATCTTGTATCGACTCAGCGGTTATCAATCCCGCGCTTAGCCGCTGAATGGCGACGATTCTGCTGGCATCATCGGAGATCTCGTCACTGGCATTGGCGAGGCTCTTGGAGACACTCTTGAATTCCGCTCCGAACTGGTAGTCGGCCCGGGCGCTTCCAGAGGTTGTGAGTGAATCGATTGCGCTCGCGATTTCGTCTGCGGTGACACGGGTTCGATGCCGTAGCCGCGCAAACAGCGCGAATGACACGGCACATGCGAGCGCGCTGAAGACCGCCACCCCCGCAAGAACCTGAACACCGCTTATCCCACTCACCTCATTGCATAGTCTCAGAATCGGATTCGCATTTGCGAAAAGGCGGTATTTGTCAATCCCGACTAAGATAGTCGGGTTTCGATGCGCCAGACACACGCGGGAGGCGCTAGACCGATCTCAGGAGTTGCCGACAATGCACGACGCGCTCGCGCGGCGCGCGCTCTTATGGCGCAGGTACGGAGGCTTGCTTCTCGCTGCTGCACTTGCGACAGCGAGCATGACGGCTTGCGTTAGCGAGCATGACGCCAACGCGGAGCGCCCTGTCCGCATCGGGTATCTGAACAACATCACCCACGTCCAAGCCCTTGTGAGCATCGCCCAGGACAACTTGCTGGGAAGGGTCTCTGAACTCGGCGAGATCGAGATGCGCGCATTCAACGTAGGACCAGCTGCCATCGATGCCATGGCCTCGGGTGACCTGGACGCGGCCTATGTAGGCCCCACTGGCGCGCTGAACGCGTACTACAGGACGAAAGGCGAACTCATTGCCATAGTTGCTGGAGCAGCCAGCGGCGGCGCGCGGCTGATGGTTTCCGCAGAATCCGGAATCAGCTCGCCAAGAGACTTCTCGGGACGCACGATCGCGACACCCGGGATCGGAAACACTCAGGACGTCTCATTACGCACCTGGCTTACCGCGCAGGGACTCAAACCGCGAGAGCAGGGCGGCACAGTCTCGGTCCGGCCCATTGCGAACCCGGACATCTTTCAGCTCATGATGCGTGGCCGGCTCGACGCAGCATGGGTTCCCGAGCCGTGGGCCACCCGGCTCGAGGCCGAGGCGGGTGCAACGACCTTCTTGGATGAGCGGAGTCTCTGGCCCGACGGGCAATTCTCCTCGGTCACCCTCGCCGTTTCACGAAACTTCCTCGAGTCTCAGCCCGAAAAGGCACGCCGGCTCGTCGAAGCTCACGCGAAGATCACCTCCTGGGTTCTCTCCAACCGAGATGCGGCAATTGCTGACGCCAACTTAGGACTTGAACGAAGCCTCGGAAAGGCACTCGATCCCGGCGTCGCTTCGACGGCCTTCGACCACTTCACTGTCACAGCGGATCCGATCACGCCGTCGATCGCAAAGATGGCGGGAGAGATGCTCGAACTCGAATACCTTCCAAGAGGCAGCAACGTTGACGCAGTCGCCGCGCTCTTCGAACTAGGCGACTTGAAAGCGACTGGCGTGCTCGCATGACTGATATTCAAAGGGCCATGCGCCTCGAGGTTGACTCGGTCTCCAAACTCTATCCGTCGGGTCGCGGTGTCACTGAGGCACTCCGAGATGTCGACCTTCAAGTCTTGCCAGGCGAGTTCATTTGCATCATCGGCGGCTCGGGGTGCGGCAAGTCCACTCTTCTCAACTTGATTGCGGGATTGGACAGTCCCACTTCGGGTGAGATTCGACTCGGTGGTGCACCTGTGACTGGACCCGGACCGGACCGGACACTCATGTTCCAAGATGCGGCTTTGTTCCCCTGGCTCAACGTGAAGAAGAACGTCGAGATGGCCCCGAAGCTTGCGGGCAGAACCAAAGAGGAACAATCCGAAATCGCCCAGCACTACCTCGATCTAGTTCACCTCCATGGATTTGAAAGCGCCTGGATCCACGAGCTCTCCGGGGGGATGCGCCAGCGTGTCGCCCTCGCGCGCTGCCTCGCGGCAAACCCGACAGTCCTCCTCATGGATGAACCTTTCGCTGCCCTCGATGCACTCACGCGAGATCACGTTCACGACGAACTCGAACGGGCCTGGCTAGAGACGGGAAAGACCGTTGTATTCGTCACTCACAACGTGATTGAAGCGGTCCGCCTCGCCGACAGGGTGATTCTCTTGTCAAACCGCCCGGGGCAACTCAAGGCGGTATGGCGCATCACCCTGGAGCGACCCCGCCACGCGGAGGATCTCGAGGTGGCCGAGATTGCGGCGACCATCACCGCTCAACTACACAAGGAGGTGAGCTCTCGTGTCCGGCAACGGCTTTGACGAGGTCATCTTCGAGATCGACGGAGAGGCCGTACCGGAAGAGGTCGCTGAGGAGGCCGAAAGAATCAGCCGGTCCAGCGCCGGGCGGGGCAAGCGTTTCCTCGACAACGCCCTTCCGACCGCCACAGTCGTGGGAACTCTCATCTTCCTCTGGTGGCTGGCCTCTGCCCTCGACATTTGGCCCGAGTACCTGGTACCGAGTCCAGCAACTGTGGTGTCGCGCTTCGCCGAAAAGCTCGCTTCGGGCGAAATCACAATCGCAGTTCTCACCAGCCTCCGACGGGTGGCAATTGGCTTCGCGGTCGCGCTCATCCTGGGAGGCGCGCTTGGCTTGACAATAACGGCCTCGAAATTCCTGGGGAAAGGACTCGGGAGCCTGGTTCTCGGTCTGCAGAGCCTGCCTTCGATTTGCTGGCTTCCCCTGGCCTTTCTTTGGTTTGGAATCTCGGAGACGACGATCCTCTTCGTCGTCGTGATGGGCGCGCTTCCCTCTGTCGCCTTGGGACTTCGATCGGGAATTCAGAACCTCCCGCCTCAGTACGAGAGGGCCGGCCGCAATCTGGGCGCGCAAGGCTGGACTTTGTACCGACGCGTGATCATCCCAGCCGCGCTGCCCGCGTTCCTCGGCGGCATCGAGCAAGGGTGGGCATTTGCGTGGCGCTCGCTAATGGCTGCAGAAATCATCTTCTTCGGGCTGGGGTTAGGGCAGATTCTCGAGACCGGGAGGCAACTCTCGGACCTGGCCCTCGTCATGACCGCGATCATCTCGATAATCGCAATCGGCGTCATTGTTGACGGCGTCGTCTTTGGCGCCGCACGCCGCGCAATCAGGACGCGTTGGGGGCTAATGGGCGCCTGAGATGACCACTCCATCTACGCTAGGGGTGCAATGACTCAGACGACTCCCGAGCTCGACACCTCAGTGGCCGATGGAAGCCTGGTTTCGGACCTTTCATCGACTACCCGGGCAGATCGAATTCGTCTGATCCTTCTCATCTTCTTCATCGCGCTTGGAGTGCGCCTGGCTTACACAGTCGCGCTGGGCTGGCGCGACTACCAACTAGTCGCAGATGCCCAGGACTACCACTTCATCGCCCAAGCACTCTCAGACGGCCAGGGATTTTCGCGTTTGGGGTGGGATCTCGCATGGCGACCAACCGCGTTTCGTCCGCCACTGACCCCATTCCTCATTTCCCTCGTCTACCAGGTGAGTCCCACCAACACATTGGCTGCCCGCATCATGATGTGTGTCATCGGTGCGCTCACGGCGGTGATGATTGCGGTTGCGGCCGTCTCGGCATTTCCCGGACGGAACAAGTGGCGTATCGGCCTGGTCGCCGGAATCGGCGCCGCGCTCTATCCGTACCTGGTGATTCATAGCACTTCGCTGCTAATCGAACCGGTCCATGCACTGCTGGTTCCCGTGCTTCTTGTCATGACACTCCGGGCGAAACGCCCCGTTACGATCCGCATGGCGATCGCACTCGGAATAGTCACTGCGATCATCGCCCTAAACCGCCCAGACGGCGCATCCTACGCCCTGCTCGCCACAATCTGGGTTGTGACTCTCGGATCTTCGGGATTCGGCCTTGCCGCAGCCCGACGAATTCTTCTCGGCGCGCTAGTGCTCCTGTCGTTCATCGCAGTCATCTCGCCATGGTGGATTCGAAATTACGCGACCTTCAACACGTTCATCCCAAGTACCACCTCAACAGGTGATCTGATACTGGGCGCCAACAACCCAGCAACGTATGAGCCCGGCGTCTTCTACGGCTACTGGTCCTACGAAGCTGTAATCACGGGCGAGGCCGGTGCGTACTCGTTTGCAGACGAGGTCACTGCGGATCGAAAACATACCGAGCTTGGGCTCAACCACATAGCCGATCACCCGCTGGGCTATGTGGCCGTAATGCCCATCCGAGTTCTCAGAGGTTGGGAACTCTGGGACCCCCTGGGGAATGCGCGCTTCGGAACTTCGTGGGGACGCCCGCTTTGGGCAGGGCACATTGCCCTAGTTCTTTACTACCCGGTGCTTGTCGCTGCCATAGCAGGCGCCATCATGGCCCGGCGAAGGTGGCGTGATTTGGCGCCGCTTTACGCAATCCCCGCCTATGTAACCCTCTTGTTCGCATTCATCACAGGTGAGATGCGATATCGAGCCGCGGTCGAACCGGTTCTGGTGATCTTCGCGGCATATGCGCTTGTCACGGTGGCCGACAGACGCAAGAAGCGTGGAGAGATAGCCTCGTCAGGCAGTAGCGCGGGTTTCGCCGAGGTACGGGATCCACTCCGGCCGGACCTTGCCGACAGCGAGGATTGACCATGATCGCTCGCGGGGCGCATAGGGAATTGATGCGAGTTTCATACCGGCCTCAGCGGGAGTACGGTTTTCTTTGCGTGAATTGCACGGCCTGCATGAAGCGACGACGTTTTCCCACGAGTGCGCCCCGCCGCGGCTGCGCGGCATGACGTGATCAATGTTCTCTGCCGGATGCCCGCAGTACTGACACGTAAACGAGTCCCTCGCGAAGACCGCACGCTTGCTGAGCGTTGTCCCGGCCTTGTATGGCACATAGACAAAGTAGTTCAGGCGAATTACGGTCGGAAGCTCGAGCTGGAGGTGCTCACTCCTGATTGGGATCTCGTCATCAGCGTGAACGACTTCAGCCTTGTTCCTGATGACTAGGACCACAGCGCGCTTTGACGTGACGAGTCCGAGCGGCTCGTAGCTTGAGTTAAGCACGAGTGCCCGGCGCATCGGTGTCAGTCCCCGCTACTCGTCTTCGTAGTCTTCATCCGTCACGGGCGGAAGTCCGCGAAGCACTCGATACACGATCACCGCTGCGCCTACTGCTACATACGAAGGTGTCAGCGCCATATCGACCAGCTTTTCCGCCGGTGAGAGTTCACGCGGCGGCGGCTTGGCAGCCTCTTCGGCGGCGCGCTTCTCCATCCACTTCTGGCGGGCGGCTTCGCGTCGCGCCGCACGCTCGTCCGCCGCGTCGGATGAAGCGCCGGCCGTGGTGGAGTCTTCGTCTTCGAGGTTTGAGTCGGTCATGAGAACTGCCTGATCAGTTCAGATGTCGATCGACATCTGTCAAAGCCACCAAAGAGTACCTGTAGAAGAGATTCGGCGAGCAATAAATCTCATATTGATCACCTCATGCCGGGACTCGTAATGACTCTGAGCTCTCGCAGCCAATCGAGATACTCAAGGAAGTCTCCTACAACGGGCTTTGCCGCCGAATCACCGTAGGCAGTTTGCATTCGCCATCGAGAGTAGGTGACGGCACCGCTTAGCGATCCACGACCGGGAGATCCCCCACCCGGTAGAAAGCGCGCCATCGCGCGAATCGCCGTCGCCCACAGCCGGGGACAAGCCACAACGGCGAGCGCGCAGGCAATCCAGCCGGAACGGCTTGCGCGGCCGTTCACGGTGCATCTGCCAGGGCTGAGACGAACTGGTCCCTGTCTGCCAAGAATGCGTCCACGCCTTCGGCGACATCTCGCTCCATGTCATCCACATCGACGAAGAGCGCCATCTGACCCCTCTTCAGCGCATCGAGGATCTCGCCGTCGGTTCTGCAGATCTCGAAAATCGTGCGGCCGTCGGTCACAAGCTTTGCTCCAGCCAGTGAAGTGCGGTCATTGAGATCGGCTGACTCGCTGACGAACTCGAAGGCTTTGCGCACTTGCTTCAGGGTCATCCCGCCATCGAGTAGCGACTTCACGATCCGCAGCGCGACTAGATCACCGAAGCTGTATGCGCGCCGACCCGCGCCGCAAGCAGACTCGTCGCCCTCCGCGCCGATACTAGGAGTCACGAACTCAATTTGGCTCCAATACCGGACCTGATGCACTGAGCAACCCGTCAAGCGGGCGGCCTGCGCGCCAGAAAATCCCTGCACGTCTCTCCATTCGAATGTGAATCTTCAGACCCTCGACTACTCGCCCGGGTCGTGTTGTTCTGACGGTCTTGAAGGCCCCTGACCGTCGCTGAAAATCTGTCGCAGCGACCAAGACTCAACCTTCTCCTTGATGGAGTCTTGCGCGACCTGACGCACTCTTCCAAGGCCGTTGACCACTACGAGAATCGCATAGACGGTAATGAGAAAACCGGCTACGCCGATCAGATAAATGCCCGACCAGAGCGAGGCAATAATCACCGCAAAGCCGACAACCGCCAGCGGGATGGCCCATCGGGCATTGCGCTTCTCCTCCTGGTACGCAGCCGATTCCTTTACGCGCTGAGCCACACCGGCCTCGCGGGCGCCAAGGCCCTCCTCGATCTCATCGAGGATCCGCTGCTCATGCTCGGATAGCGGCAATCACGACTCCTGAATCCGGGACAGGTGACGGTTTCCGCAAGAAGACCGCCACATATCGTCACCCCTCTGGTGAGGCCATTATAGGCGACCTACGCACTTGCCAATCCGGCCCGCGGGCGCCTTCTAGTCCTCATCCCTGTCGTCATTTCGCAGCGAAGCGATTCCGATCGCATCCTCGCCAAACCTGCGCCTCACTTCATCGGAGGCGCGCTCAGCAGCTCGCCAGTCAGGCGCACCTCCGTTGTCAAGCGCCAACTGGGCCCGCACGAAACTGCCACGAACCAGGCCGGAGGCAGAGACTCCAAGCAGTCGAATCCGCGGCTTGTCAAGCTTCAACGCTCGATAGAGCTCGCGGGCGGTTTCAGTGATGGCCGGAGTTGAGTCGGCCGGATCCTCAAGAGTTCGCGAGCGACTCAGTGTCTTCATGGATGCGAGCCGCACCTTGAGGCCGAAAGTCTTGGCACTTAGGCCTGCGCGCCGCAGCCGCCGAGCCAGTGCCTCTGATAGCCGCAGCAATTCGCGTTCAATCAAGGTGTCCGACTCCAGATCGATTTCGAACGTCCGCTCGTGGCTCAGCGACTTGGCCGGACGAAAAGGCTCAATCGGCCTGTTGTCATTGCCCAACGCCAAATTGTGCAAGTACTCACCTTGCGACTCCCCTAAGCGGGACGTGAGCGACTCAAGCGGGGTAGCTGCAAGCTCCCCGACCTTGCGAATACCCATCGAGGCGAGTGTCTTCAGGGTCGAAGTACCAACTCCAGATAGATAGCGGACCTCGAGCGGCTCGAGGAATTGCGTGACCTGCTCGCGGTCGACAATCAAGATGCCGTTGGGCTTGGCTAGCTCCGATGCCAGTTTGGCAATCGCCTTACTCGGCCCGCCTCCGACCGACGCGGGGAGCCCAAGTTCGCACGCGATCCGTGCCTTGACTTCTTGCGCGATCTCAATTGCGCTGCCAAAGAGGCGATGAGCCCCGGTCACATCGACGTAGGCCTCATCGAGGGAAGCTTGCTCGACGAGCGGACTGAAGCCACCAAGGATCTCCATCACAGCCTTGGAGTACTTACGGTAGGCGCCGAAACGCGGTCGTACGAACTCGGCCTCGGGACAAATTCGCCGCGCCTGGCCCACGGGCATCGCCGCCCTCAGCCCAAAGGACCTCGCCTCATATGTGGCGGACAGAACAACCCCGCGAGCTCCATGCCCGACAACCGCCACTGGGCGCCCGGCGGTAGCAGTTCCGTCGCGAACTTCAACCGACGCGAAGAACGAGTCCATATCCACGTGCAGAATTGAGCTGGACTTCTCCCTCACCGACTTTTCCTGCCGAAGATTCGCAGTAGGTTGTGTGTTTGCCACGGTGCTGCCCGAAAAGCCGCCGGATTACCAAGGGATCGACTTTCTCATGGTAACGAGGCGGACGTATTGGGCGTAGACTGAGGCTACGGGGAAGTCGCTCGACAGGCACGCATCACCCGCGAGAGGCGTAGAATCCGCCATTCGGGTGAGACGCGATCGCCAGATTCGGCTAATGGCGACTGGCCCGATAGTCCGAGTAGGAGTCGAAGCAGCACCGGCCCCCGGATTGCAGGGCTTTGTCGGTACCGCCATACGCGGTCAACCGGCCCAAGGTTCCGCAAGCGAGGGATCACCGGAGCTCACAGTCAGGGAGGCTGTCCTTGCCAAAGGTCTTGGTCGTTGACGACGAAGAGTCGCTGAGGACCTTGCTCCGCACGAACCTCGAGTCGCATGGATATGAGGTCGACGAGGCCGCCAATGGCGCGGAGGCCTTGGACCGAATTGCCCAGAACGCACCTGACCTCGTGCTACTAGACACGATGATGCCTGAAGTCGACGGCTTCGACGTGCTCGATCAGCTTCGAAGCGTCTCCCGGTTCAGGAACCTCCCGGTCATCATGCTCACGGCAAAGACAGCCGAGGAAGATCGAGTTCGCGCCTTTACGGCTGGCGCGCAGGATTTCGTGCCAAAGCCCTACTACATCGGCGAGCTCCTCGCTCGAGTCCAGCGCGCCATTACGACATCCGCGCGCCAACGCCAACTCGTCGCAATGAGTACGACCGATCCGATAACTGGGCTGTTCAACAACCGCTATCTCGATAGCCGTTTGCGTCACACATTCCCAGCTGCTCCGGACCGGGTGGTATGCGGACTTCTCTACGAAGTCACCGGACTCGAATACGTCATTCGAAAGCACGGCTTCAAGGCGGCAAATGACATCATGGGCAGCGCGGGAGACATCGTGAATGCCTGGGTCACTGATGACGAGCAAGCCTTCGCAATTGGCGGACCGCAGATACTTGTACTCTCCTTTGCCGACAAAGACGACGTCTTGGAGCGCGGGGCGGATCTCCAAAACGAGATACATCAGGTCTGCAACTTCACTCCGGGCGGACAGGGTTTGACCGTGCACCTCTCGTTCGTGGCGAGTGAAGACGGCGAGACCGTCGAGTCGTTCTTCTATCGTCTCGAAAGTGCGTTGCGAGACGCCCGAGGCATCGATGTTCCGGGGCCGGACGCTGACGAAGCTGAGACGCTAGATCTCGCCGCGGCGCCCGGCATCGGGCCAAACGTCGACGTCGAACCCACCCCCGAGGCTCCGACCCCAGCGGTCTCAACGGCCGCCCCCGAGCAAGCAGTAGCACCGGCAGCCGTAAGTCCAGAAGTCCAGCCGATCCAGCCACAAATGCCTGCCGCGTCCATGGAGGGCTCGGCCTGGCAGAAGGCAGCGTCGATGGAGCTCGACGCCTCCGCCGTCACAGCACCTCCCGATGCCGACGAGCTCTTTGCCCAGACGATTGCTGGCGCCCGCGAGTCGGGAGAGGAAGAAGAGCCCGATGAGGGTGCGCCGAGACGCAGGACCCAGCGACAGACCCTCTCGATGAGAATGCTCTCAAGGGAATTCAGCGGGATTAAAGACCTCGGCAAGAACTGAGGGACTTGGGATGGGGCGCGTACTCGTAGTCGATGATGAAGAAGATGTACGCGTTCTGATCCGAACGAATCTTCTCGTAAAAGGGCACGAGGTCATCGAGGCCGAGACTGGCGAAGCGGCGCTGGCCGAAGCCAAGTCCGGGGACCTGGACTTGGTGATTCTCGACATCATGATGCCCGGCATGGACGGGTTCGAAGTCCTCGACTCCCTCCGATCCTCGCCTGAGACCGAGTCTCTCCCAGTCCTGATGCTTACGGCCAAATCATCTGAAGAAGACCGGGTCAATGGCCTTGTCAAGGGAGCTCACGACTACCTCTCAAAGCCGTTCTTCACGACGGAACTTCTGTTGAGGATCGACCGGATCCTCAACACGAAGGCGACTGCCGACTCCCTGAGGCAGATCTCCATGACTGACCCCGTAACCGGCGTGAACAATCGGAGGTATTTCGAACTTCGGCTCGAGCAGCTCTGCGACAAGGCTCGGACAGACGACAGCGACCTTGTTTCATATGTGATCGATATCCAGGGCACGCACGATGCAGCCCGAAAGAGCGGATGGAGGCCCGTCGACAAGGTACTCGGCAGCCTTGGGATGTGCCTGAGAGAGGAACTCAAGGGGACTGAAGAGGCATTTTGGCTTGGATCCGGATTCGCGATCCTCGACCCCTCCATTGCGTCAGCAGCGGATGCGCGCTCCCGCCTTGATGAACTGAAGCGGAAGGTCTCGGAGGTTGCCGATGTCAGTCGCAAAGAGATTCCCCTCTCTCTCTACTACGGCTACGCGTTCCGCGAGAAGCACGACACGGCCGATGATTTCTTCAATCAGATGGGCCAGGCGCCGTACAAGTCCGGAGCGGTGGTAGCTCCAACCGAGGAGGCGCGGCGGAGCCAGGAAGAGGGAATTGAAAAGGCGTTTGGCGGAAAGCTGACAGGTCTCGCCCCAGTCGAGCCCGACAAGGAGGACCGCGAAAGAGCGAAGCGGGAGCGATCAGAGAAGAAGAAGGGCAAGAAGATCTCGACGGGCATGCTGCAGCGAGAGCTACGCGAGGTCGCAAGCATTGCTGCAAGCACTGAGCAACCGGCGCAGGCGCCAACAGCACCGGCGAAACCGACAGGTCGTACGACTGACCCACTCGGCACCCGCCCGCCGCGTGCCAGGACGCTTGGCGGCCCACTCGAACTTCACTCCTTCCTCGAGAACGAGTGCGCCAAGGCGTCATCAGAGATGTTCGACATCTCGATCATCGCTATCGATATTCAAGGCATCGACGAAGCTGTCGCGCACTCCGGCAAGGAGGCCGTTGACAACACTCTCGGCCCGATAACCCTTGAAGTCGCAGCAATGGCTAACGACGCTGAGACGATCTTCTGGACAGGCAGACAGCTGATGTTCATTTCAAGGAGCACCGGAGTTGCAGAGACCCGCAAGCGCCTTGAGGAGTTGTGCCGCGCCTACACGGATCGCCTCGCCCCCCATAAGGCAAAGATTCGACTTGATGCCGCGGGTGGATACGCCTACTACGACTTCGAGGAGCCCGTCGAGAAACTGATTGAGAAGGCAAGCAAGTCACCGTTCAGGGGCGGCCTCCCGGTAACGCCACTCGAGGCAAGGCGGCGGAGCACGTCGAGCTCGACTGAGTCCTAGGGCCTCGCCGCCAACAGCCTGGCGTAAATGCCCTCCATCAGAGGGTCAAAACATACGAATTCAACCAAGTCGATTTCATTGCTATCGCTCAGCGAGTCAGTCGTCGCATCTATCGCCACTTGCGCAGCTTCGCTCGCCGGATATCCGTACGCGCCGGTGCTGATTGCGGGAAAGGCGAGGGAGCGAATACCGCGCTCTTCTGCGATATCGATGCACTGTCTGTAGCACGAGGCAAGAATCTCCGCCTCACCAGCCGAGCCCCCCCTCCATATTGGCCCGACAGTGTGAATGACCCACGCCGCATTGAGCCGATACCCGGAGGTGATTCGGGCCTCGCCCGGAGGGCACCCTCCCAAATCGCGACACTCGGCAAGAAGGCCGGGACCCGCAGCTTGATGAATTGCCCCATCGACCCCGCCGCCACCGAGCAACGTCGAGTTGGCCGCATTGACAATGGCGTCAACGTTTCTCGTTGTTATGTCCGCCACCAAGGAGATCAACTTCGCCGGCATCAAATCAGCTCGGGCGCTCCCACGAGCCTTCGAAAGCCGTCGGCAAACTCAGCAGCAGAGTCGAATCCAGTTTCAAGCAGACGCCTGAGATCGCTGCGGCTGCATCCGCGAGCCAGCAACAACTCAAAATCCGCGGGCTCGCCAAGCCATCCGCCCGACGCCCGCGCCGCGGAGGCAAGTGCAGGCTCAAGCTCGTTCTCATGCCCGTTGATCCAACTCGAACTTGCCCAGAAAAGCCATGCGCGGCTCTTGCCCCGCTCAAACAGCGTAATTCTCGTCCAGTCATCGCCGTATCGAGAAATGGCTAGAAGCGGTGCCGCCACGGACCTCGATACCGACTCGGCAGCTACTTCCGCCTCGACATCGAGGAGAAGCCTGCAGACTCCATTGCTCTCGATGGGCTCAGCCTCAAGCAGCGAGCCGATGTCACAAGTAGCCGCTAGCTGGCGGCGTTCATCGTCAGATGACCACAACGGCTCCATGGCACTGTCAATGCCCTCCCATACCTCGCGCACCAAAATTGCAAAGGCCGCCTCGAGTTCGTCAAGGCCGACGCCAAATGCGAGCAGCTCTTCTTCGAAGGCCAGTTCCGTCTCTGTTATGGCCGTCCCTCCCGCAGCAATTCCCCACGGCAAGTTCACTGTGCCGGGCGCCAATTTTCCGCCCTCACGACTCAGTTGAAGTGGATTTCGACCTAGCTAGGCAATGGGCAGCCCGCAATTGGGGCAGGTGCTGCGCCCAGGCGCCACCAGAAACTCGCAACCTCCGCAGCGACGAGCGCCGGTTGGAGCAGCATCCTGCGACTCAGGCGGTACCCACTGAGGCGAGACGAAACCCGCGCCCACCGGCGCTCGCTGATAAACAGGTTGCTGATATGCCGGCTGAGAGAAGCCGTTCGCTGGCGCCTGAGCCCCGCCAGTCAGAGAAGGCTGGCTCGAATCCGGCGCCCAGACCGGAGGCGCCTGGTGGCCGTAACCCCCCATTGGGATACCGGCGTTTTGGCGGGCTAGCTCCATTTCAGTTGTAAGAGTGAGCATGCGGTCGCGCTCTGCCCTTTTCGAGGGAAGCACGTTGACCAGGATCAAGGTTGGAATGATTCCGGTAAGGGCAATTACCCAACCCGCCCACGCCGGATAGCCCTTGTCGTAGAGCTGCCCCGACGCCCAGCTGCCAAGCACGAAGTAAATCCCCGCGCTAACAGCGAGGATCATCAGATAAAAGGTAATTGATCCAGACATTCCGCACCCCGCGCCAAGCCTGCGTCGCGCTAGTCTCCCATAGGTCAGCCCACGGACTCGCGACGAATCGCCAAAGGAAGCACCATGCCATTCATCGACTCAGGCCCAGTGAAACTTCACTACGAAGAGAGTGGAACCGGCGCTCCAGTGGTCTTCTGTCACGGTCTCGCAGGTCACTGTGAACGCGAACTTCCGTGGACGCGAGCTCTCGCCGAGAGGGGCTATCGCGTAGTTGTTTACTCCGCCAGGGGCCATGGCAAGTCAAGCCCGCTCACCAATCCAGACGACTACACCTTCGAGGCGATGCGCACTGATCTCGCCAGGGTCATGGATGCCCTTGAGATCGAGAGAGCCATTGTGGGCGGAGGGTCGATGGGAGCCGCGACAACACTCTCGTTCACCCTCAGTGCTCCCGACCGCGTGAAGGCCCTGATCCAGCTGGGCCCGGCATTCGGAAGCGCGCCTATCGACATGGTCGCAGCCGGCTTTTCGATTTTTGCGGACTACATCGACGAGCACGGCGCCAATGAGGCGATTGACAAGTTGATCGAGACCGTTCCGCTAATTGAGGCAATGGCAGCGGAGGACCCGGGAATGATTGATGACATGCGAGAGCAGTGGAATTCCCATGTGCCATCGTCGATCGTTGCGGCGATGCGCGGGGTGCCGAAGAGCCGTCCATTCACCGAGATCACTGAACTTGAATCAGTGAGTGCCCCAACCCTGATTGTTGCTTCGGCCGGCGATCCGATTCACCCGTTGGCAGTGGCAGAGGAGTACTCCCGCTACATTCCGAATTCGGAACTCAGGCAGGTTCCGCTCTCGCCACCTCTCTATCGCGATCCGCAGACGCTCGCTGCCTTGGTTGGTGAGTTTTGTGACGTGGCCACCTGAGGGCGGCCTTCTCGAAATCGGCGCTGGCGACCTAGAGAACTACGAACGCTGCCCGCAGCAGTTCTCCTGGACCAAGGCGAGACGACAGGGAACTCGCACACCTTCGCGAGCACTTGAACGAACGAGAGCCGTAACCAACACAATCGCACTCGCTCACAGAACCGTCGATCCTCCACCGCCTGAACTGCTTCGAGACCTGTTCAAGAGGGCAAATCAGGACTTCACCCCCGCCAACCCCGAAGAGCGCGATGCGATCCTCGAAGTGCTGGACAACTACTCTGAGATCGCCGTCGATCTTGGCGGGGAGTTCATTGATGTCGATGATGACTTCCGCAAGAGGAAGAGCAAGCGACGACCGGTGATCGTCTCGTCGTGGGAGCCGCTCCTCTTTGATCACACGGAGCTTGAAGAGACCACCATCGAGAGTCGCCGCCTCTCCACTAGCAGATATCGCGGCATGGCTTCCGAAGCTGAGCTGCACCGAGAATTCAGAACGCACATCCGACACCTTGTTGTCGAGGCTGCATTTCCGAAAGCAGTTGTGCGAGTTTGTGAAGTCAACATTGTCGATGGCACTCACGCTTGCGTGGAGCGGGGAACCGAACTGCTCGCCGAGTCAGCGGAGTCGGCATTTCGACTCGAGGCACTCCTCCGCGAAGAAGTCGAGTTCGAACCCCGTCTCAATTACCTGTGCGGCACATGCCAGTACATGCCAGCATGCAAAGCCGTGCCGTCGATGGAGTCGCCATGGGGATAGACGGACCGGCGACACCTCAGGGGCTCAACGGGCCGACCGCACCCCAGGGGCACCGCCAACCGCCATGGATCGTCGCCACGCCATCGCGAGTATCGGAATTCACGAAGTGCCGGCGCGCCTACTTCAACTCCAGCATCCTCTCGCTAGGCGGTGAGCACACAGAATCCCCGGCAATAGAGGTCGGCCTGCTCGTCCACTCGCTCCTCGCCGATTCGCACGCCGCGGGAGGATGCATCTCAAGAGAGGCAATCGGTAACGCGGCAGACCTCCACGGCGAGGAGATCGCCTCGATGCTCGAGGCTCATTACGACTTGTGCCCGGCGCAGTCCGGGGCGACAGCTCACCTACTTGGTGCAGAGATGGATCTCGCCTGGTGGGACAGCTCAACGCGAACTCACTTCAGAGGGCGACTCGACGCCGTTTGGGACGTTGACGGAACGCTGACAGTGAGGGATTACAAGACTGGCCGACACCCCGAAGAAGACCATCGCTCGCGCTTCGACGTGTCTGCATATGCCGCGCTCGCTGCTGTGAATTTCACAGGAATCAGGCCAATTGCCGTCGAATTCGAGTACCTCGCCTCCGGAGCTCTCGAGCGAGTCGCGTTCGATGAATTCAGCTTTCAAGACGCTCTGGCGAGGATTCGAGGCATGGCAAAAGAGATAGCGGGCACCCGGGAGTTCCCGGGCAACCCAGGGATTATCTGTGAAAGCTGTGATTTCAGGTCAGTTTGTCCGGAATCGGCGGCCTGAGCGGCCCGATCGCGTCCGCCGGCGCTTCCGGCAGACACTCGCTCCTCAGCGACGGAGCAGCTGAATCGGCCTTCCACAGGCCATCAATCTTCTGAAAGAAGACTCCATGACCAGGCGGCTCAGCGACGCAAAGCAGTGCCACCTGACCGCCCTGGACACGAACGTTTAGAACAGTCGCACCCGCCCAGTCGAAGCTCGCAGCGATTCGGCAGGCGTCACCTGGGCCTCCGTAGACCCGGTGAGCGTCATCTGAGAGTAGGTCCCACGTCTCGTCACAGTTGCCGCCACTGCCCGCGGCACGCAGCTCTCCGTAGGCTCGCGACGGACCGGCCTTCTGGTCCCCCACCATCATCACGACGAGGGCCGCAAGCATGAGCGCAAGGACAACGCCAATGGCGAGTATCGGTCCCGCCGGAAGGCGACCGCCAAGAAGCCTGAGCCGGCGCTGAGGCGCTCCGCACTCGAGGCAGCGTGCCCTGTTCCGCTCGGCTGCAGCACCGCATGAGATGCAAATGGTCTCCCCCGACGTCATCACCTCCCATCCCCGGATTCCGAGGGGTTTGCCTAAAGACTGCCATGCTTCTCTATACTTCGGCGCTCCCCGGCTTCCTCTGGATCCGCGGGTATTGAAGGGCTGACAAGGAGACGTACGGGTGCAATTCCTGCTCGCGGCCGGCGAAGGACAGGTTCAGGACATCCACCTCGGTTCAACCGAGTGGATCATCGTCATTTCAGTGCTAGGCGTTGCGGTTCTGGCTCTAGCCCTCGGCGGCTTTCTGATGAAGTCGATCCTCGCCGAAGATCAAGGGTCGCCGAAGATGCGCGAGATCGCTCAGGCGATCCAAGAAGGCGCTCTCGCGTATCTGAAACGGCAGTTCAAGACCATCACAGTCATGGTCGTGATTCTCTTCGGGCTGGTCTTCCTCACCGCTATCGGCGATGGAACCATGGATGCACTGTCTCGATCTCTCGCATTTGTAGCGGGATGTGTGCTTTCAGCCCTCACCGGCTTCATTGGCATGAGCCTCGCAGTGCGCGGCAATGTCCGCACGACCGCGGCTAGCCAGCGCAGCCTCCCCGAGGCGATGCGCATTGCATTTAGGACCGGCGGCATTGCCGGTCTCTTTACTGTCGGACTCGGCCTGCTCGGAGCAGGCCTTATCTTTGTGATCTTCCAGGGCAAGGCGACCTTGATACTGATCGGCTTTGGTTTCGGCGGATCGCTGATCGCCCTCTTCATGCGTGTTGGTGGGGGAATCTTCACAAAGGCCGCCGATGTCGGAGCGGACTTGGTCGGCAAGGTCGAGCAGGGAATCCCTGAAGACGATCCGCGAAATGCCGCGACAATTGCCGACAACGTCGGTGACAACGTCGGTGACTGCGCAGGCATGGCGGCCGATCTCTTCGAGAGCTATGAAGTAACCCTCGTTGCATCCATGATTCTTGGATATGCAGCCATGGAGACACTCAAGCCTGGCTCGGGCACCCTGGGAGTGATTTTCCCACTCGCCGCCCGTGCCATTGGAGTAGTGGCCTCGATTATTGGGATCTTCTTCGTCAAGGCCCGCAAGGGTGACACCGTCGCAACAATGCGCCCGATCCAAATGGGCTTTCTCGTCTCAGCCGTGCTGACGGCAATCGCCACCTACGTGCTCGCAATCGTCTACGTCAAGGAGATACGTCTCGCTCACGCTGTGATGGTGGGGCTCGTCTTGGCTGTGGTCGTCAGCTATCTGACCGAGTACTTCACTTCGACTGAGAGGGCTCCGGTACAGGAGGTGGCTGAGTCAACCACGACGGGCCCTGCGACTACCGTGCTTTCGGGATTCTCCGTGGGGCTCGAATCAACGGTCTGGGCCATCATTGCGATCTCGGTGGCGATCTTCGGCGCCTATCGCCTCGCTGGCGGAAACATCCAGTTCGCTTTCTACCTGGTCTCCCTTGCGGGCATGGGAATGCTCGCCACGACAGGCGTCATCGTTTCCATGGATACATACGGCCCAGTCGCCGACAACGCAGCTGGAATTGCAGAGATGTCCGGGGAATTCGAGGGCGAAGCAGAGCGGGTGATGGTCAGCCTCGATGCCGTGGGAAACACGACAAAGGCCATAACCAAGGGATTCGCTATCGGGTCTGCCGTCATCGCGGCGGTATCGCTCTTTGCGAGTTATCTGGAGATCATCGGGACAAGGCAGGGCCTCACGGCAGAACAAGCCCTGTCGAGTATCTCAATCAACGTTGCTGATCCAAAGACCTTCATTGGTCTGCTGATTGGCGGCTCTGTCGCCTTTCTCTTCTCGGCACTGGCGATTCAGGCCGTCGGTCGTACCGCCGGCCGCGTGGTCCAAGAAGTTCGAAGGCAATTCCGCGAGCATCCTGGAATCATGACCTTTGAAGAGAAGCCGGAATACGGCGAAGTGGTCGACATCTGCACGGCCGCCTCCCTTCGAGAGCTCGTAACCCCGGCGTTGCTAGCCGTACTGACCCCGCTCATTGTCGGCTTCGCGTTTGGCTCGCTCTCACTCGGTGGGTTCCTCGCCGCAATTATTCTCACGGGCCAGCTCATGGCCGTCTTCCTCTCAAATGCGGGCGGGGCATGGGACAACGCCAAGAAGTACATCGAAGACGGTCACTACGGAGGAAAGGGCTCAGAGTCTCACAAGGCGGCTGTAATAGGCGACACCGTCGGAGACCCGTTCAAGGACACGGCCGGGCCAGCCATCAACCCGTTGATCAAAGTGATGAACCTTGTTGCGGTCCTCGCCCTCCCTGCAATCATTTCAATACAGGCAAACAGGCCGGCGAGAATCGCCATTGTGGTGGTCTGCACACTTGTTCTTGGCGGCGCGATCTACTGGTCCAAGAGCAAGAAGCAAGGATTCGTGACGGACGACGTCGAAATCTCCGAAGCAATCGAAGAGGCCGGGGAGGCGAAGGCCAACGCCTAAGGCGACGCGTCTACATCTCGTTCGCCACGGCGAGGTCCACAATCCCGATCACGTTGTCTATGGGCTCTTGCCTGGGTGGCACCTATCCGAACGGGGACATCACGAGGCGCATTTGGCCAGCCTGAAGCTCGCGGACATTGCGCTAGACGCGATTTACTCGAGCCCCCTTGAACGCGCCGTAAGCACCGCCGAGGCAATTTCGGACGCGACCGGCGCCCCTATTTCCATTGATCACAGACTGATCGAGTGGCGGCTAGGAGACCACTGGGGCGGGATCACATGGGAATCGGTGCGTGTCGAAAAGCGACAGGAATTCGAGACCTACATGCGGGCTCCAGATCAAATCGACTTCATCGCGGAGGACCTGGGCGCACTCGCCGAGCGAATGGCTGAGGCGATCGCCGAGGCAGTATCGGCACATGCCGGAGGCGAGGTAGCCGTCGTCTCCCATTCAGACCCGATAAAGGCCGCTGTCCTGCGAATGACGGGACGAGATCTAAGCGAGCTTCACCAATTGAGCGTGCCCACCGGCGGCGTTCTGTCCCTGGAAGTCGGATCCGGCGGTGCCACGCAAGTCGAGCTATAGCTCCCCTACTTCGTGGGAGGAACGGGCGGAAGGTCAATGACCGAGAGCAGCCCAGCCGGCGCGTCGAGTACTTGGCCGATCGCGTTGACCATGCGGGCGACGGTCGCCTCATCGCCCTGAACACCGCCCTCCAACACCATGGCAATAGGCGGCTCGGCGTCAATTTCAATCCTGTCCTCCGAAGCGGTCCCGATGCCCATCTCCAGATCGAGGCAAACCCTCTCTCGCCCAGCTTCGCGGCCAACTGCACGTGTCCACATTCCCCGCACCAGCCCTGCGCCGACCAGCGTTGCTCCGGCCCTAAGATCGTCCTCGGCTACCAGGGGACCGTCTTCGACATCAACCTCATCAAGCTCGATACCCAGGCCGGCCGCAATCACCTGGATCGACTGTTCAATGCCCACGTGCCCCAGCTTGCCCGCGATCCGACGATCCTCAAACTCCGACGGGGTCAAGCCAACTCCCATCTTTGCCTGCAAAGGCTTGCGGCGCTCTGCGAGATCTACCATTCGTGAACCTCGAACCTTCTTGATGTTTCGCGTAGCACCCGCCGCTACCACCACCAGCAGATCCTGAACAAAGCCGGGATTGACACCCACCCCCAGCACGCTTGAGTCATTGCGACGGGCCGCGGTGTCAATCTCGTCGGCAATTGCTGGGCTCGCCTCCCATGGCCAGACAAGCTCCTCGCAGCTAGAGACCACATGTGCCCCATGCTCAAGGGCCTCGAGGACAACTGGCGCCACTGAGGCGAGGCGAGATCCAGTCGCGATGATCACAACGTCTGGGTTCCCCGCGACTAGCGCTTCGGATAGGTCCGAACGCACTCCAAAGCCGATCCGACCGATCCCGCAGGTCTCTCCGAGGTCGCGCCCGGTCATGCCCGGATCGATGTCCACACCAGCCACCAAGTCGATATCGGATCCCGCGGCCGCTGCGACCGCAACCGCGCAGCCGATGTTGCCCAGACCGACGATGGCCACTTTCGTCTTCGCCACACCTACCCCTGTGCTTGCGCTATCTCGCCCCTCGGGGAGGTTATCGTCGATGGCTGGATCCCGCTCATTCGTTCACGACGGAAGCTGACATGCCCGACAAATCAAGTTCTGACCACATCAAGGCACGGCCGCCCCTCCGGCTCGTCTGGAAAGTGGTAATTGCCGTCGCCGTATTGATCGCAGCAACGGCAGGTGGAGGAATCGGCGCGGCAATCGTGCGAATAACCTGCGAATCAGATTGCGCTTTGCCCTATGCCGGAGGAACGGGACTCGGGATCATCTTCGGCGGCATGGGCACATTGATCCTTGCGGTTCTCGTGGCGCGCTCCATGCAGGAATGGCGTGACTGGAGCGCCGAGCAACGCGCCAATGAATCTGACTCCTAGCTAGGAATCCTGTTCGACCTCAGTATCGAACCCGTGAATTTCGAAGTTCACAACATCATCGGGATTGGCGACCTGCTCCCACCAAATGGCGCCAAAGACGGCGAGAAGAATCCATGCGCTCGCGGTGATCAGAATCCACGAAGCTACCGCCACGACCATGCCGAAGATACCTAGAGGCTCTACGTAGTACTTGATCCATGACGGGACGAAGTAGTTGCTGGCGATTCGCAGCCCAACCGAGGTAACGGTCCCGGCGATCGCCGTCGGCAGGGTTGCCCTCCAGGTGAGTCGCCGAGCGAGCAATAGTCTCGGCGTGAGCATCCAGAACCCAAAAGTCGCGACGAGAGCGATGGTCGCCGCAATCGCTCTTGTCCCAACCGGTGCACCAGGCCGTGATTTGGCCTCGACGACAGCCAAGACAAAATAGGCACCGAACCATGCCAGTCCCCGCAGGTGTCGCTGGAGGACGTTCAGTTGAGGGGTGCGCCATGCACGAGCGTAGGCTTTCTGCATGACGGCTGAAGCGGAGATGCCAAAGAGTGCAAATCCGCCTATGAGAATTGTCATCTCGACGATTCCAGAACCTGAGTGATCCGCGGCCGCGACGCCGTAGCGCTCGAGAGCGCCAGGATCTAGGCCGAGCTGCCCTGCAGCCAGATCCTGGATCCATCTCGAACTGATCGAAACTCCTAGCCTGGTCCTTGCCAGCATCATCAACGGAAAGAGCGCCAGAAGCACATAGAGCGCCAGGACACCAGACCTGTCGGCTCCGTCAATCTCCTTGTACCGGTTCCAAACAGTGATCGCGAAACCGGCCTTCTTCTGATTCTCCAGCTCTTCGTATCGGCGCTTGGCTCTCTCGCGCAGCGCCTCCGATCGGCCGGCTAGGGATTCCTTCAGGCTCGCGCGATTGCGAGGCATGCGTTGTGCCCACCGAATCCAAAGGAGTTGCTGATGGCGAGCTCAACGCCAGCCTGGCGCGCTTCGTTGGGGACGTAATCGAGATCGCAGTCCGGATCAGGATTTTCCAGGTTGATTGTGGGAGGCAAGGTCCCGGTTTCCAGCACTTTCAGGCAGATCACGGCCTCGACCGCTCCTGCGGCACCAAGCATGTGGCCAGTCATCGACTTCGTCGAAGAGACGGCGACCTTGTCTGCGGCCTCGCCAAAGGCCCGCTTGATTGCCAGGGTCTCAATCCTGTCGTTGAAGGGAGTCGACGTGCCGTGGGCGTTGATGTAATCGACTTGCTCGACAGTGGCTCCGGCGTCTCGGATTGCCTCCGACATCGCCCTCGCCGCACCGTCGCCCTCGGGATCGGGTGCGGTGATGTGGTGAGCATCGCCCGAAGCGCCGTATCCCACGATTTCTCCATAGATCCGCGCGCCTCGGGACTTAGCCATGTCCCTCTCCTCGAGCACCAACCCGGCGGCGCCTTCAGCGGCGACGAAACCGTCTCGGTCGACATCAAACGGCCTCGACGCATGCTCTGGAGCATCATTGCGAGTCGACAGCGCCTTCATCGCCGAGAAGCCTCCAATTCCAAGCTCAGCTACGGCTGCTTCAGCACCACCCGCAATCATCACATCGGCTGCCCCTCGCCTGATGGTCTCAACCGCTTCTCCAATTGAATGCGCAGACGCGGCGCACGCCGTGACGACGCAAGTGTTCGGCCCCTTTGCCCCTGTACGAATCGCGACCTCACCCGAGATGATGTTCGGGATCATCATTGGAATCAGAAATGGGCTGATCCGAGATGGCCCACGCTTGTCAAGGACCAGCACCTGTGAACAGAGTGTCTGAATTCCGCCAATCCCGGATCCGAAAAGAACTCCGACGCGCCCGGCGTTGGTCTCATCGATCTTGAAACCTGAGTCGGCAATGGCGTCGAGCGCAGCCGCCAGTCCGAACTGCGTACAGCGGTCGAGATGCTTTGCCTCGCGCTTCTCGAACCTGCCCGACAAATCCCAATCGGCAACTTCCCCGGCAATTCGAACCGAAAAGTCCGACGCGTCAAAGAGCGAAATCGGTCCAATGCCGCTTTCCCCCTTGATGAGCGCGCTCCAAGTCGAGTCAATGTCCTGCCCCAGCGGCGTGATTGCCGACACACCCGTTACGACAACGCGCCTTACCGGACGTGGATCTCTTTCTCTGGCTTGAAATGACACCTCAGCCTCCCGTGCCTCACCGGCTAGGTGAAAATCGGGTCAGGAAAGCTTGGACTGCACGAGCTCGATTGCTTCGCCGACGGTCTGAATACCCTCGGCTTCCTCGTCGGGAATTTCAATACCGAATTCGTCCTCGAGCGCCATTAGCATCTCGACGACGCCTAGTGAGTCGACCTCGAGATCATCGGCGAAAGTCGCCCCCAAGGTGATCTTTTCCCTCGGGATCTCGAGTTCGTTCGACATCAACGTAATCAGCTTCTCTTCAAGCTCTGCTCTCTCCAATTGATACACACCTCCAAGTGCGTCTCTTTGCAGGTCTTCGTCCCAACTCCACTAGCTCTGTGAGTCTTGCGCAGTTTGAGGCCAGAATTCCAGCATCGGCCTACATGGACATCCCACCATCGACTGGCAAGACTGCTCCGTTTATATAGCCCGCATCGGGTCCGGACAAGAAGACCACTGCCGCAGCTACGTCTTCGGGCTGACCAAAGCTCTCAGACGGTATCTGCTCAAGCGCGGCATCTCTCACCTTCTCATCCAAACCAGACGTCATATCAGTTTCGATGAACCCCGGCGCAACAACGTTGACCGTGATTCCCCTGCTCCCCACCTCTCTGGCCAGGCTCTTTGCCAGACCCAGGAGCCCCGCCTTTGCCGCCGAATAGTTCGCCTGCCCCGCGTTACCCTTGAGACCGGCAACCGACGAGATGAAGACCACTCTCCCCCACCGTGCCTTCATCATGTGGCGCAGCGCCGCCTTTGTGCACAGGAACGGAGCCGTCAAATCTGTCGCAATCACGTCATCCCACTGCTCCGGTGACATTCGCAGAGCGAGACCGTCTCGCGTAATTCCAGCATTGGCAATAAGGATGTCCACCGGGCCGAGCACCTTCTCGGTCTCTGCGAACAGTGCTGAGACCGCCTCGGGGTCGCGGAGGTCCGCCTGAACCATTAGCGCCCTGGACCCGGCCTCGGCCACCAACGCGGCCGTCTCACCCGCGCCACTCGAATCCGACTGAAAATTGACCGCTACTTTCGCGCCTTCTCCGGCTAGGCCGACGGCGATTGCGCGCCCAATTCCTCGGCTTGCGCCGGTGACTAGAGCAACGCGGCCTTCAAGCGTTCCCAACTTCGCCTCCCGGTCTTCTGCCCTGCATTGGGTCTTCTCCGGCACATGTAGTCGCCTCGCCCCACTTGACGATCGCGGCCGCAATCGACAATCCGGCACCAAATGACACAAGCAAGATATTCGCGCCCGGCTGAACCCGCCCCTCTTCCACCGCCTCGACCAAGGCCATCGGTATCGTCGCGGATGAGGTGTTTCCGTATCTATCGATGTTTACCACGACTCTCTCAGGCGGCGCACCGAGTCGTTTTGCCGTCGCGTCGATGATCCGCCTGTTGGCTTGATGAGGAATGATCAGGTC
>QEUQ01000091.1 GCA_003577105.1 Acidobacteriota bacterium
TTCGCCATATGCCGCCCGGCGAAGCAAATTTTTCGGTACGCTCAAACCCCACATAGTTTTCGGGTGATGCCAGATTGGTCCAGTCGGGGGCGGCCTCGTGGGCACGCGCATTCACCTTCACCGTGTCGCGACCGATGCCAGTAGCACCGGCCTCGCGCAGCAGCGCCTGGATGACCATCTCTGACTGCTCGTAGGCGCCTTCGCCGAAATAGATACTGTTGAGGTATCCCTCGAGAATCTGCTCCTTCGATTTCAGCTGCTCCATTCGCAGGGCGAGGGTGGCTTCCTTGGCCTTTTGCTCGAATGTCCGCTGCTCGGTCATGAAGTAGAGGTTCTTCACATACTGCTCAGTGATCGTCGATCCACCCTGCAGGCGCTCGCCCGATCCAAGGTTTGCCTGCGCCGCTCTTCCGACGGAGCGCCCATCGACTCCGCCGTGCTCGTAGAAGCGGCGATCCTCAACAGCTAGCACCGCGTAGCGCGTCTGAAACGGAATGCGATCAAGCGGCACGACTGTCCTGTTCTCGCTGTAGAGAACCGCGAGTGTCGAGTAGTCGGCAGCTTGAATCACCGTGCGTTGCGGTGGAGGAAGTGCCGGGGGAAGCGCAATCGCCTCGAGGGTAGGCGCGCCAATGGGGAAGCACGAGCTGCCCAGCAGAAATCCGCATGTAACGCTGATTGCGACGACGAGCCAATGGATGCGCGCGCCAACCCTGCGCCCAAGTCGTTGTCGCCTGAATCTGGCCAAGTGCTGGTGCTCCGGAGGCATCTCGTGTGATTCAAGGGCGCCGCCCCGGCGCCTCATTCCCTTAATTGTGCTTGATTTGTCGGGGGGTGGTTGCCTTTTCCGCTGCTAGCCTTGGCCGCAGTAACAGAAGAAGGGATGCGCGAGCACATGTATCACCTAGGTGAAGCGACCTTTTGGCAGTCGGTTCTCGATTGGCTCAAGTCGCCGGGCATTTCAATTGCCGCGGTAATCGCCAGCGCGTTCATCCTCGTAAGAGCAGTGAAGTTCGCGCTGCACCGCACCGAAAGGCGCCTTGTGCGTGTCGGTGATGACCTCGTCCCGAGTGAGGCGGCAAAGCGCGGGCGGACGATTTCGGCGGTCTTGGGCAGCCTCGCGTCTGTCGTCGTCTGGACGGTTGCGGTCTTGGTTGTCTTTGATCGCCTGGGGATCAAGACGAGTTCGATCATCGCGTCTGTCGGAATTCTCGGAGTAGCGATTGGGTTTGGTGCTCAGAGCCTTGCAAAGGATCTGGTGTCGGGCTTCTTCATCCTTGCCGAAGGGCAGTTCGGCGTGGGTGATGTGATCAGAGCTCAGATTGCAGGCGCGACGATCACGGGCAAAGTCGAGCGGGTGACGCTGCGCACGACCATCGTGAGGGGAACCGATGGTGAGTTCCAGGTTGTGCCCAACGGCGAGCTGCGCGTGGTGGCGAATCTCTCGAAAGATTGGGCGCGAGTGGTACTCGATGTGCCGGTAGCTCCCGCGCAGATTGCCGCCGCAACGACTGCGATGCGAGAAGTCGCTGCCTCCATCAAGTCCGATCCCGACTGGGAGCCGCTTCTCCTCAGCGAGCCGGAGGTGCTCGGCGTGGAAGAGCTGGGCAAAGACGAAGCAGCGCTGCGGTTCTCAGTTCGCACCCGGCCCTTGAAACAGTGGGATGTTTCCCGCGAAGTGCGCCGCCGCATCGCCGCGGAATTCGCGGCCAACGGGATTTCAGGTGAGGTGAACGACGATGTCGATTCGGGGTGAGTTGGGGCCTCAGCCCCCGGCGAGACTCCGCTCGTACTTCACGACCGCCTCGATCTCATCAGGCTTGAGAATGTTTGAGAAAGCGGGCATTGCCCCCGTGCCCTTCTTGTTGGTCGCGCCGTAACCGCCTGGAAATGCGGCTGAACCCTTCGTCACGAAATCAACTTGTTGACTAGCGTCGGGAAAGACCGTCAGGAGCTGTGAACCAGACTCCTTTGCAAAGGCGGGGCCAATTCCGCCGGTGCCGCCGGCCCCGTGGCAAACGCTGCACTGCTTCTCGAATACTGCCTTGCCGTCCACTGGTGCGGCAGGGCCGCTGGAGGAGCTTTGCGCGGTCGCCGTTGGCTTGAAGCCACCGCACCCCGCCATTGCAAGGACCGCGACGATTCCGAGAACTGCCACTGATAGGCGCTTGACAGACATAGCGGGCTACTGCCTCCTTTGACCGCGCTGCTTTGCAGGTGATGATACGTGCCAACTAGCTGCGCTTGACAGGCCTATGACGATATACGCCGGCGAGCCGGCTCAACGAATTTTCGCCTGACTGGGCGGCGCTCAGCGTTTCGCGAGCGCCTGGTCGATCTCATGTTGAGAGATGATGCTCTCGAACTTGTGAGTCACCTTGCCCGAAGCGTCAACGACGAATACCCAGGGCTCGGTAGGCAATCCCCACTCCTTAACCGCCGGTACTACCGCGTCGTTGTTGAGATTCTGCGGCTCGTCATAGATCTCAACATGAATGAAGTTTGCTTCGGGATGTGAGCGCTTGGCCGCCTTGATTACATCGACAACGGGGCCGCACATGTTCGAGGAGCAGCGAGCTGGAGTGGAAAATGCAATCACTGTCGGCCGTCCGGAAGCGACAGCATCGGCGATGCTCATCTTGTAGAGATCGGGGTCCGGTTTGTCATCGGTAGAGATGGCTCGAAGATCCCCCCCTGACGAGGCGGATGTCTTGGTCTGAGTCTTCGGAGCGTCTGATCCGATCGGGGGAGTTGAAGACCTCGAAGAGGCTTTTACTAGCGCTCTGAGGGCAACTCCAGGATCGCTAACGGGTGCCACTTCGACTTCCCATTGGCCTGCCTCCGGGATGTCGACGTGGGCCGTATAGAGGCCACGATCGCCTTCATGGATCCAAACGAACTCACTGGCAGCCTCCGAAGCGACCTTGTCGGAACCGGCTGGAAACACCCTGACTTTCGTCTTCAAGTTCGGATCCGAGACGAGTTTGCCCTCGGAGTCGCGAAGCGATATCACGAGTCGGTTCGGACCCTGCGCGACATCGGTGTTGATTACCTTTGCCGATTCGAGCTTGGCGGTCATGGGACCCTCGGAGTCGCCGGAGTCTTTCTTGCCGCAAGCCGTCAAGCCCAGCACGAGGAGGGCCGCAACGACTGCTGCTAGCAATGCTGTGAGTGACTTGATTTGTCGACGAACAATCGGTGGGCGCACGGCAAGCTCCGTAGTTGTCAGTTGGATGGACAGAGTAGCAACGCGCGAAGCGGCCTGAATCCACGCGCTCGAATAGTAGGATCGGCCCGTATCGTAGGAGCGGCGGTGACGGCCGCACAGGGGCCGGGGGGAGGAAAAGTGACTCGGTTCCAGGGTTTGGCAGTCGGTGCGGCAGCATCGACGCTAGTGCCTATAGCGGCCGGGGGCGTGGTGCGCGCCACTGGATCAGGCGATGGATGTCCGGATTGGCCAAGGTGTTTTGGCAAGTGGATTCCTCCCATCGAGTACCACGCTCTCATTGAGTATTCGCATCGCAGTGTCGCAGCGGTTTCCGGTTTGATTCTCATTTGGCTGGCTGTCTCGCTAATCAAGAACTATCGGCGCGCTCCGCAGCTGTTCTGGCCGGGCTTGTTAGCGCTGCCGCTAGTTCTCATCCAGGGATGGC
>QEUQ01000092.1 GCA_003577105.1 Acidobacteriota bacterium
CGCGTGAGCGAGCAGGTCCACCAGCCCTTCCGCTACGCCGGGTATCGCTACGAGGACGGCTTCGACCTCTACTATCTGCGGGCTCGGTGGATGGACCCGAACACCGGGCGCTTCTTGTCGCGCGATCCGCTCAGGGGCGATGGCGTCGGCCTGGTTTCCCTTAATCGTTATGCCTACGCTGAGGGAAGCCCCGCGACGCTCAGTGATCCAAGCGGACTGTCGTCACGGGAGCCAAACGCAGGTCCGGCCGCAGACTGCGCAGGGTGCAGTTCGTGGATCGGCTGTCAACTGAAACTCGCTGCGGGAGTCTGTGATGCGGTGGCTGGCGTGGCCGAGAATGTTGCTGAATTCCTTCGACCACGGCCATTCCTCCCCACAATCCCCGGTCAAGAGAAGCTCAGGAGCCCGCTTCTGTCGGCCAGCAGGTACTTGCGACAGTTCGCGACGGACCTGCGCGTACTCGCATGCAGCTATGACGGGGGGTGGCCAACGCCCCAAGAGGTCTGCGATCGCCTCGGCAATATCGGGCTCGCGATAACGGCGATAGGGGTAGTCGTCACGATTGTCGGCCTCGTGGAGCCAAGCAAGGCGCTAACGGTCGCAGGAGCAGTTACAACGCTGACCGGTGCCGCCGTAACTCTGGCCACTACAGCCAAGTGCAAACTCGTGCCCCGATGATGCCCAGTATCCGGACTGGCCGTGCGACCAATACACAGTCAACTCGGTGCTCCAAGGATCAGCCAAGCGGAGCGGTCGGGTGCACTTGCTGCAACGGGCGCAGCAATGCGTGACTCGGCGATATCGCAGCAAGAGCCGTTTGTGGTGAGCCCTGGCAGATCACCACTGGCAAAACAGGACTTGGCGCTCGCGATAGGCGAAACCGTTGCCTCCGCTCTCATGTGGGGTTCGCTCGCACTTGTGGACATGCCCAAGCTCCATTCTGCTGTCTTCGTTCTTGCAGCGGTTACGTTGCAGATCGCTGCCTTGGTGTGGGCATATCGGGCTGGCCGCGGACGCAGGCTCTCCGACCGGCCGAGCGACGTTCAGTGAGGTCGCAAATGATGAACCCAGCTCAGCCCCGCCGTGCTCGGCTCTCCGGGCCCCGAGATTCCCGCCGCCGGTCGTACTCACATCGCGCACCAGCCCCCACCAGCACATTTGCCAATCTTCCACTACGACCCGTGCGCGACACGCTTGTCGCAGATGAGGACATGACAGGCACGGTCAGGGAGTATCTCTACGCGGGGGGCGAAGCTCCGACCGCGATGCGGTCACGCAACTCCGACGGCTCATACTCCAACTTCTTCTTCGTCACCAACACCCACGGCGACGTTGTCGCGCTGACCGACAAGGACGGCAACATCGTCAACCGCTACGCGTACGGACCGTGGGGCGAGGCTACACGCGTGTCCGAGTCAGTCCACCAGCCGTTCCGCTACGCCGGTTATCGCTACGAGGACGGCTTCGGCCTCTACTACCTGCGGGCGCGGTGGTATGACGCGGGGACGGGAAGGTTCCTGAGCCGCGACGGGTTCGGCCAGGACTTGGCGATAGTTGCCTCACTCAACAAGTACGTCTACGGTGAGGCAAATCCGCAGTTGTACGATGATCCGACCGGTCGATCGGTCCGAAAGGCCACTTGCAGGACGCTTGTGTTGCCAGCAACCGGGCTGCCCTTTGAGTGCCTGCAAACGACAAGTCCATCGTCAACCGATGAGCCGACACTACCGGCGGGGCGCGGTAGAGATCTCCAGGAGTGCTATTCGTCTGTCGAGCTTGGGTGGGAATCAATGACGGAAGCGATCATTCGATTGAAGTACTCATGCACGGGGTCGTTTCCGAGCGCGAGCTCGAATCAGGCAAACGTCTATCGGTATTCCGTCGACCTGTTGAAACGCCGGATCTTCCAGCACTTTTGGAGCACAGCTGTCAGGAACATCACGAAGGATCAGATGGTTGTTTATGGAGGTGAGAATCCACCGACCAACGAGCTATTCGAGCTAGCCAGATTTGATCTTGGCGGTCGACGCGGCACATTCAAGTTTCTTGTGCACCTCTCCCGGCGATGGCCGGGTGCAACAACACGAGCGTTTGAGATCCCAAGCTATGAATTCTCATGTAACTCAAACCGTTGTGGTATCACGCCATAGACTGGAGAACGAGGCTAGTAGATGCCCCACCCCGCAGTCACTCAAATCGACTCATTTGGGACTAAGCTGCAGCAATGCTCCGGTAGTAGGGTGCCACTCGGTGCCACGCGCGACACTTTGTGGGCGGATCTCGGGATATTGATTCTGGCCGCAATATCGGGGTTCATGTCGATCTACGTAGTTGCAGTAGCGATCGACCAGGGCGCGTGGCGGCACTCCTACTCTGCATACGATATTGATGTTCCGATTGGCGGGTGGGCGTTGGCAGCCCTCGGGGCAGCGACCATTCCTGCCTGCATTGCGGCGCTTCGTGGGAGCAAGATCGCGACGAGGTCGTGCGAGCTGAGTTCAGGTATTGGGCTGAGTGCGGTGGTATACCTCGGGTATTTAACGCACAGTTCGCCCGACTTGCTTGGATTCGAGCTGGGATTGGCGATGACTGCCTACGCCGTAAGCCTCCCGGCGTTATTGGTCGGATCATTCCGACGGAGGGGGAGCACCTCCGACAGCGAGAAAGGGCCGGTGATCTCCGATTCATGGGCGCACGCGATTGCACGCATCACTTTGGCCGCAATGGGTGGTGTTCTGGTGTTCTGGGCCTCGGTCGCAGAAGTCTCTCGATTCGAAGGCACAACGGTAGCGCGATTGGAGATCCTGTGCTTCTATTTGGCAGGAGGTGCGCTGATCTCAGCCGCACTGCTGGCGAAGCCGGGTTATCGGGGATTCTTGGCTGGCGGTTTGATATTGCTGTTTGTCGTTGGCATCGCGGGACTAACGGCTGTCGTGCTCACCTCAAGCCAATGCGCGCTGTTTGAGCGAGTGCCGAGCAGATGCCCGATTGGCGCCACTCAGGCAGGCGATTGGGGCGCTGGGACCACAGGTCAGGGCTTCGTGTTTGGAAGGGCATTCTTCTTCGTGATATTTGGCACCGCATTTGTACTCGCCGCGTTGAATTCGATCCTGAGATCGACCCTGCATCGAAGCCCTCGTTGAGGGGAGTCGATCGCTGGGACGTAGCGTCTGGGTCCCGAGTCAGCTTTCCCAGGCAGAGTCAGCCCGCCCTAGGTCGTAGAAACGTCTCAGCCGCGCTGGTCTTGGGCGGTGCGACAAATGGGCGATACGGGTCTGCCTGATACGCCTCGATTGGGTACGCCATACCCAGTGCCTCGTTCGGGCGATCGGCGTTCAAACGCCCGACGTAGTTATCGATGGCCGCCTCTAGCTCCAACATCGTCGCGATTTCGTGTCGGTAGAGATGCTGATACTTGAGGGATTAGTTGAAGCGTTCGACCACGCCGTTGGTCTGTGGCGCTCGGTATCTGGTCCGGGCATGATCGAGTTCGGGATGCGATGCGATGAAGTTGGCAAAGGCCTTCGACTTGAAGGCCTGAATCGCCCCGGGTTTGTTGGAGACTCCGGTTTCTGTGTCACGGCCATCAGACTGTGACCTTGCTTTCATAGTACGCAGCTTCGTGTGCCGCAGGTGTTGTCATCCTCGGT
>QEUQ01000039.1 GCA_003577105.1 Acidobacteriota bacterium
AGCGGCCGATGTACTACTCGGCAGACCCCGGCCTCGGTACCACGGTCGATGGCGGAACGGTCGTCGTGGGCAAGGCCGGCTGAGCGAGTGAAGCAAGTAGGTGAAGGAAATAGGAGGTCAGCGCTGATAGCAAAGTAAGCATACTGCTCTCCCAGGCAAGGCAGTGCGCCCCGGTTGTGTCCGCAAACACCAATCGGGGCGCTCTGTCGCGTCACTGGCTCGCGACTCTCAAACGTGCTACGAGTGATCCTGGTTCAGGAACTCCACCACGGCTTCGGCAAACGCCGAGTTCGAGTCCCCGGCGACCATGTGCCCGGCCCCGGCAACATCGACGAATTTGGCGTGAGGGACCAACTCGAGAAACTCCGCTGCCCCCTCTGCGCTGAGCAGGTCACTGATCTTCCCCCTCACGAGGAGAGTAGGAATGTCGATTGCGGCGGCCGCATTGCGCAGGCGGTCGCCCTGCCCGCTCGAGGCGGGAGGCCTGCCACCCATCACAAATGCTGGATCCCAGTGCCATCTGTACCGGCCGTCTTCACCGAGCACCAAGTTCTTCGCGAGGCCGGAGAGATCTGATGGCGGCGGTCTGTGAGGCAGGTATTCAGCGATCGCCGCCGCAGCCTCATCAACACTCTCGAAGCCTTCCGGTCTTGATGTCATGAAGCCAATAATTCGTGCCACGCCTTGGGCCTCAATACGAGGCGCGACGTCGACTAGAACGAGGTTCTTGAAGTGGCGATGCTCTGACTCACCTTCGGTGAGAAGGGCGGTAATCCCGCCCAGTGATGCTCCGACAACTGAGGGCACACCACCGATCGACTCGACCACTGAACGCAGGTCGGCCACGAATGCGTCGAGTGTGTAGTCGGCATCAGAGGCCCAGTCGCTCTCGCCATGACCGCGTAGGTCGAGAGCGATGACCTGGAAACCCCTTTCGGCTAGGGCCTGCGAGGTCTCGCGCCATGCATGCCGAGTTTGCCCGCCGCCGTGAAGGAGTACGACGTGCCGATCATCGGAGCCTGTGGTGTCACCAAAGACGTCCCCGCGCAGCGTGATGCCGGTTGGAGTTTCAAACTCGATTGGTGATGAGCTGAGCTGCATGGCTCAATGGTAGGTCGGACCTGGCAGTAGATCGCCAATTCGTCGCCTGCAAGGAGCATGCGCGGTCTTCCATATTGCCGCGACCATGTCATCTGCCGAGTACCGTAGGGGAATGGCAGCAGAACCTTCGGCGCCACTTGTCGGTGGGGACACGAGATGAGTGAGACGGACAATATCGAAGAATCTCAGCTCCTCGACGATGACGAGCATCACACTGAGTCAATTTGGACTGTCGCAAACGTCGTCAGTTTTAGCCGCGTTCTGGCAGTGGTTCCGTTGGTCTGGTTGTCGGTGGCGGGGCGGCATCTATGGATGACAGCAATACTTGCCTATATCGGCGTAAGCGACTACTTAGACGGGGTCATCGCCCGACATCTGAAGCACGTTTCAAAGCTGGGCAAAGTTCTAGACCCAATCTGCGATCGGATTGCCCTGGGTGCTGCCATGATCGTGCTTTTCGTAACCGGATATCTGCCGCCCGTTCTCGGCTACGCGCTCCTTCTCAGGGAGATATTGGTGTCAGGCGGGGTGATTGTGCTCGGAGCCC
Organism: Acidobacteriota bacterium; assembly: GCA_003577105.1. Classification (GTDB taxonomy): domain Bacteria; phylum Actinomycetota; class Acidimicrobiia; order ATN3; family ATN3; genus ATN3. Next base: position 1,649 of record QEUQ01000039.1, read on the forward strand.
TTGGGTGGCCGCCGCTCATCAAGCCCACCATGTCAGGTAAAGCGGCAACCCTGATGCTCATGTTCGGCATCCCGATGTTTGTCATTGCCGATTCGGGGCTCTCCACGGCAGGCGCTTCCCGGATTCTTGCATGGGGCTTTTCGATACCGGGGGCCCTCCTCTACTACGTGGCAGCGCTTCAATATGGGAAGAAGGCATACGACCTCAGGCATATGAGGCGATCGAAAGCCATGCGGATGCTAGAGGAGCCGGAGTGACCACGGTCTTGCCCCCAAGGGGAATGCGCGGGTCGTGATACTCTCGGTCTCATGGACTGCCAGCGCATAGATCAGGGCGCTCAATGAAAGCGGTGATCATGGCCGGGGGCGAAGGCACTCGGCTGCGTCCGCTTACGTCAAACCAGCCAAAACCGATGCTTCCAGTGGCAAACCGGCCAATCATGGAGCACATCCTCCGGCTGCTGAGGCGCCATGAGATCACTGATGTGGTCGGGACCCTCGCCTTCCTGGCGAGCGTAATAAGGAACTACTTCGGCGACGGGTCGGATCTTGGCGTAAACCTGTCGTATGCGACGGAGGAAACACCGCTGGGCACGGCGGGATCGGTGCGAAACGCAGCCGAGCACCTCGACGAGCGGTTCATCGTCATTTCCGGCGACGCTCTGACGGATATCGATCTAACTCATGTTGTAAAGGCGCACGACGAATCAGGAGCGCTGGCGACCGTTGTCCTCGCCAGAGTCGAGAACCCACTTGAATTCGGAATAGTGATAACGAACGAAGATGGGCGTATCGAGCGCTTTATGGAGAAGCCGGGATGGGGACAAGTCTTCTCCGACACGATCAACACGGGGATCTATGTATTTGAGCCGGAGATTTTCACGTACATCGCGCCCGACGGTCCATCAGACTTTTCTGACGATGTGTTTCCCGCTCTCCTGAAGGCCGAGGCACCACTCTTTGGATGCGTAATGGACGGCTACTGGTGTGATGTGGGGAATCTCGAGAGCTACCTAAAGGTCCATCAGGATGTGCTGCGGCGCCTTGTCGATATCGAGATGGAGGGGTTCGAGCTGCGCGAAGGGCTGTGGGTTGGCGAGGCAGCTGAAATTAGTCCGGAGGCGCGGATTGAGGGTCCGGCCTTGATCGGAGATTTCTGCCGAATCGAGGCCGGAGCTGAAGTGGGCGAGTTCACGGTACTAGGCAACAACGTCATCGTGAGACGTGATTCCGCCCTAGATCGAGCCGTGATTCACGAGAACGCTCATCTTGGTGAGCTGACACATCTTCGCGGTTGCGTCGTCGGCAAAAACTCAGACATTAGACGTGGCGCCACGGTCGGCGAGGGTGCCGTGTTGGGCGATGACACCTTTGTAGGCGAGCGAGCGATCGTAAATCCAGACGTCAAGATCTACCCATTCAAGATGGTTGAGTCCGAAGCGATCGTTTCCCATTCGATCGTTTGGGAGTCAAAGGGCTCTCGCCACGTGCTCGGCGAGGGCGGTGTGCAAGGGATCGCCAACGTCGACGTGACCCCCGAGATGGCGGTGAGATTGGCGATGGCCTACGCGACAACGATCCCCAAGGGTTCGGTGATTGCAGCTAGCAGGGACGCATCCAAGGCGTCGCGAACGCTCAAGCGAGCGATGATCGCCGGCTTCAATGCTGCGGGCGTTCACGTCGACGATCTGGAAACTACGACCCTTCCGGTCACTCGATTTCATGTTCGCAATGGGCAGACCGCCGGGGGAGTGAGCGTTCGGACATCTCGCTTCGACCCTTCACAGGTGGAGATCCGTTTTCTTGATGCCTCAGGGCTGGATCTCGATGACTCGAAGTGGAGAAAGATCGAGCGGAATCTGTCGAGGGGTGAGTTCCGCCGATCCCTTGAGGCAGATTTTGGCGAGATCTACTACCCGCCGCGGGCGACGGAGTTCTACACGGCGGCCGTCAACAACGCAATCGATGCAGGCGCTATTCATGAGGCGCACCTCAAGGCAGTTGTAGACCATGGCTGGGGCGCGACAGCGCTGATGCTTCCGCGCACGATCGGCCGGCTTGGGATCGATCTTCTCGCTCTCAATTCATATGTTGACCCGGATCGGTGCACGCTCTCTCCCGAGGAGCGGACGGACGGAATCCTCAGGGTCTCAGATACCGTCCGCGCTTCTGGTTCAAATCTTGGGGTTCTCTTTGACCCCACGGGGGAGCGGGCGGAGATCGTTGATGACACAGGCCGCGTCCTTTCCGGCGACCAGCGGGCGATGCTTTTCCTACGGAGCTGGCTCGAGCAGTCGGAAGGGGGAGTAGTTGGTCTTCCAGTCTCCTCCTCGATCGAGCTGGTACGCGAGGTCGAGCGTTTCGGAGGCAGCGTAGTCTGGACCGAGCTGGCTCTCGCGAGAGCAGGCGCGACAGCGGGCAGCGCAGGGGCCGGCATTGCGTTCAGTGTCGACGGAGACGTGATGTTCCCATCCTTCATGCCGGCACTCGACGGAATTCTGGCCTTCCTCAAGCTGTGTTCATACTTGTCCGGGGGGGATCTGGCCCTGTCGCAGCGAGTTGACGCGCTACCGGTAGGCAACGTGGTTCACAGGTCGGTCAGCATGCCTACGGACTCGAAGGGGACTGTCATGCGGGTCATGACGGAGCGAGCTCGAGGTCTTGTGGCAATAATGGTGGACGGGGTGAGATTCGAGACGGGTGGCGGTTGGATTCTCGTCGCGCCGGACCCGACAGCGCCGGCCTGCCACCTTTGGGCGGAGGGACGGGATCAAGCAAGCGGTGTGGAGATCGTTGAGGAGTATGTCCGCAGAGTCGAAGAAATCGCCCACTGATGCGGTATTTTCGGGGCAGTTTGAGATCAAAGGTGATGACTAATGCCTGAATTCCCAGCCGATGTGCGTTGTAGCGAGAAGCACGAATGGGCGCGCGATGAGGGCAACGGACGAATCCGCGTCGGCATAACGGACTTCGCGCAAAATGAACTGGGCGATATCTATTTTGTGGATCTTCCCGAGGTGGGACGAGAGGTTGGAGTGGGCGATGTGCTTGGCGATCTCGAAGCCAGTAAGTCGCATGAAGAGATCTATGCTCCAGTTTCGGGAAAGGTAGTCGAGGTCAACGAGGCGCTTATTGAAGAGCCCGAGAAGGTCAACTCCGATCCGTTCGGTGAAGGGTGGATTGCGCTTCTCGATGCCTCTGATGCCGGCGATTATGAGGCCCTCATGGATGCCGAGGCATATAGGGCTTTCGTTCAGTAGTTGGGCTCAGCGCGAATGCACACGTAAACGCGCTGACGGGGGGCTAAGATTCTCTCGGGCGAAGTTGATTTGGGCCTTCGTACTTCCGGAGCTGCCGTGTACTGTAATTCGTGCGGACACAAGAACCCTGAGGGGGCGAAGTTCTGCTCATCGTGTGGCCATGCCATGCGCAGTGATGACACGACGATCACGTTTGCGGCGATTGATGCCGACGAGGATGGCAGCCAGGAACTTGACCTTCAGTTAGACGAACTTGAGCCGGACCAGGCTCTTCTTGTCGTAACCAAGGGTCCGAATACTGGCGCAAAATACTTGATTGATCAGCCCGTGACCCGCATTGGACGCCATCCCGACTCAGAGGTCTTCCTTGACGACATTACCGTTAGTCGTCGGCACTCCGAGATCCTGGCGACGCAGGGCGGAGAATTCACTGTCAAAGATGCCGGAAGTCTAAATGGAACTTACGTGAACAAGGAGAGAGTCGATACGGCGGGCCTCGAGTACGGCGACGAACTGCAAGTCGGCAAATTCCGATTTGTCTTCTACACGAGTGAGGCCTGAGGGGTGTCATTGGAGGTTCGCACGGACAGAGCGCACTTGACTATCGGGGAAGTCCTCAACTTGCTCAAGGAGGAATTCCCGGACATTACTATCTCGAAGATCAGATTTCTCGAGAGCCAAGGACTACTAGAGCCGGAGAGAACTCCGAGCGGATATCGGAAGTTCTATCAAGAGGACGTGGAACGTCTCAGATACATCCTTTCTGAGCAGAAGGAGAAGTTCCTTCCGCTCAAGGTGATCAGGCGGCACTTGGGCTCAATGGAGGGCTTGCCCGCGCGCAAGCTTCCCGCCGTAGCGCTTCCCGAAGAAGATGCACCCGAACCTGAAGATCTTGAAGGTAGTCCGATGCATCACGCGTTGTCGGCAGATGAGCTTGCCGCTGTTTCCGGCCTCGAGCCTGAAGTCATCAAGGAGCTCGAATCGTTCGGAATGCTTGATCCTCGTCACACAGCCGACGGCCGGGTCTATGGCGATGATGACTTAGCGGTGGCCAGGCTAGCCAAAGCATTCCTGCGCCACGGCCTCGAGCCCAGACATCTCAAGATGTATGAAAATTTTTCGCAGCGCGAGGTTGCGTTATTCGAGCAGCTGATATCGCCCATGCTGCGAGCCCGCAACTCCGAGGCGCGAAAGATTGCACATTCGACACTCAGTGAGCTGGCGGGACTCTCGAGGGATCTCAAGCAGGTCTTGTTGCGGATGCAGCTCCGCTCATATGTGAGTGAGTAGCGAGACTCTGGAGCCTCAGCGTACTTCGCCTGCCAGAGTGCTTTTTACTCAGGGGGAGATCCAGCGCCAAGTTGATGAGCTGGCCGGCAGGCTTGAATCGAGTCTTGCTGACGGCGAGGTACCGATTCTGGTGGGCCTCATGAGGGGAAGCCTGGTCTTGATGGCAGACCTGGTGCGCCGGCTGAGCAGCGTCCATGTGGATTTCTTGTCTCTGAGCCGCTTCTCGCAATCAGAATCGGGATCCGGTCGTGCCAGGATCGAGAAGGATCTGGAGATCGACATAACCGGCCGTCGAATCATCTTCGTCGAAGATGTGGTCGATACTGGTCTGACCCTGAGTTATCTGACATCGAGCTTTGAGGCGCGCAATCCGAAGTCGATCGAGGTTCTGGCGCTACTCGACAAGCGAGCGAGGCGGATCATCGACATCCCGATTGATTTCGCGGGTTTCGAGATAGGCGATGAATTCGTACTCGGATACGGACTTGACTACGCCCAGCTCTACCGAAATGTTCCATTCCTTTTCGGCGTAGATGACCTTGATGTACTGGTCAGGCAGCCAGATGCGTATTTCTCTTTTGCTCGTGAGCTGATGCGAGGCGGCGAAGAGGCGCAACAGGCCGCAAAGTGAGCTGGGGGGGCTGTGTTACTCTCGCAGGAGAAGCCATTGACCTGCGGCCGGTCGCCTTTGGGGCCGGTGAAAGGAGTCAGCGCGGAGTGGTCGAACTCACCCTCATCGGCGTAAGGGTGGAGGTGCCTTCGAATCATCCGATTGCACTTCTTCAAGACGCACAAGGCGGACGTCTCTTGCCGATTTGGATCGGCGCCGTAGAAGCTACCGCCATAGCTGTGGCGTTACAGGGCATTGAGCAGCCGCGGCCCATGACCCATGACTTGCTTCGTGACGTGCTATCGGCCTTCGACGCTACGGTGCATCGGATTGTAATTACCGAACTTCGCGATCAGACGTTCTATGCGGTCATAGATGCAGAGATCGGCGACAGGCGCGAAGAGATCTCGTCTCGGCCAAGCGACGCGATCGCTCTGGCGGTACGGATTGGCTGTCCGATCTTTGCCAATGAAGAAGTCCTCGAAGAGGCAGGGATTCCCGCTCCAGATGATGAAGAAGTCGAGCTGGAGAAGTTTCGGACGTTTCTCGACAGCGTTAGCCCAGAAGATTTCGCCTGAAGGCATTGACCCGGGGGGCTGACAGTGTTGTAATTACGGCTCTGTAAATAGGGTCGTGCGCTCCGCCGGGGACCGCCGTTGGCAACGTGGTCTGATTGTTCTCCTGGAGGGTGCGCGCGGAGCGGAACTTTCTCAGGCAAAGGAGCTCGAATGGCTGATGGGTACCGCGGTCCGCAGGTTTGCAAGTACATAGGGATTACCTACAGACAGCTCGATTACTGGGCCCGCACCGGATTATTGACGCCGTCAATTCAAGGCGCGAGTGGATCCGGGAGTCAGCGCCTCTATAGCTTCCAAGACCTCGTACTGCTGCGTACGATCAAGTCGCTGATCGAGGCAGGAATGAGCCTTCAGCGTATTCGAGAGGCCATCAAGTACGTCAGAGACAACATTGACGGTGACCTGACGGACGCGATTCTTGTCTCCAACGGGGAAACGATCATGGTGGTAAGAGACGACCGCGAATTGATCGACGTGCTCAAGGGGGGGCAGATTGCCTTCACGGTGGCGCTTGGGTCAGTGCGCGATGACCTTGCCGACCTGGAGCACGAGGGAGCCGGGGTCAAGTCCTTGGAAGATGTGAGCGGAGATCGCGAATCCTCCCATTCAGGTCAGGGTGAAGACGAATCCCGCAAGAAGGCAGTCGGGGGTTAGAGGATTTCAACCTCCGACGATTCAGCTACCACTCGAGTTGAGCAAGAGAACTTTGCTCACAACAGCGAGAGGCAGTTCGCCCGCCTCCTGGAGTTCTATGACATCAGGTGGGAGTATGAGCCAAGGACCTTTGTGCTTGCGTGGGATCGGGGGGGCAATCCGACTCAGGCCTTCACGCCAGACTTCTACTTGCCGGATTACGACGTGTTCATTGAGATCACGACCCTCAATCAGAAGCTTGTGACCAAGAAGAACCGTAAGGTCAGGAGGCTGCAGGAGCTGTACCCCGATGTGCGGTGCAAGATCCTCTACCAGAGGGACTACTTGAATCTCCTGATCAAGTACGGCCTCGACGAGCCAAGCCAGATGAAGGGCACTTTGAAGATGCCGCGTCGGCCGGCTCCACCGCGGCGAGAGGAAGGCGGCCAGGAGCTGTTTGGTGCTGGCTGATTCGGATCCGATGATCAGCCATGGTCCTTTGACCCTCGCTCATGAACAGCGGCTCGTGCATTGAGTCTTAGGCGTTCACCTCTGCACGATCAGCATGCTTCCGCGGGAGCTCGCTTTGGCGAGTTCGGCGGGTGGGAGATGCCACTCCGGTATTCAAACGGCAGTGTTGCCGAGCACATGCAAACCCGAGAGTCAGTGGCGATCTTTGACGTCAGTCACTTGGGAATAGTCAGAGTTGCAGGCGCGACTGCTGCCAACTCGTTGAACGCGATTTTCACCAACGATCTCTTTCGAATCTCCGCCGGACGCGCGCAGTACACGTTGTTGCTCAACGATAGGGGAGGGGTTATCGACGACATCATCGTCTGGTGGGCGAAGCCTGATGAATTCTGGGTACTTCCCAACGCGTCGAACCTAGATGCCGTGATGAATGTGCTGCTTGAGGGGTGCGGTGAAGAAAGCATCGCCGCAAAGAACGGGGAAATGGCGCTCGTTGCAGTGCAAGGCCCGCTGTGGGCGTCCGTTCTTGAAGCGGCCGGGATCCCTGCGGCAGCGAGGCCGGCACATTTCGATGTAGTCCAAAGCGACGACATGACGCTTGCCGGCACGGGCTACACGGGCGAGAAGGGATGCGAGATCTTGCTACCATCAGATCAAGCCTCTGACCTCTGGGAGCGTCTTTGCGCAGCGGCCGAGGTCTATGGAGGAGGCCCAGCTGGTCTGGTAGCCCGCGACACATTGCGCCTCGAAATGGGCTATCCACTCCACGGGCACGAAATGGATTCCACGGTTACGCCATGGGAATCTGATTTGGCGTGGGTAGTCTCCATGAAGAAGGCAGAATTTGCTGGTCGAAGCGCTCTGGAGACAAGTAGAGAGAATGCCCGCTGGGAGCTGGTGGGGCTGGAGATGCTAGGGCGTGAGATCCCGAGAAGCGGCTGTTCAGTCACTACGTCCAATGGCGGTGAAGGAGTAGTGACGAGCGGGAACATGTCGCCGCTTCTCGGTCACGGCATCGCATTGGCACGGGTGCCGCCCGGCTCGGTACGGCCTGGTGACCCCGCCGAGATCGACATCAGGGGCAAGACAGCAAGGGCGGTCTGTGTGAAGCCGCCCTTCATCGACCGCTGACAGGCGAGTGAGCGATCGCTGCATCGGCGGCGATCGGGCTACTCCGGGTAATCGGACAAACTACGCAATGGGCACTCTGAGTGCTGCGACTACTACATGTGTCGATAAAATAGCAGGTCAAGGGTATCGCAGTTCGCGACGATTTCCATTAATCTATGGCATCGGCGCGTGGCAGCGCCGTCAATTGGGAGGTTGGGGCGGTCGCCGATCGCGGTCCGTAGTCTCACCCTCGCGACCTGACTAGCCTTTTACGCCGCGGAGGTATCTTGAGCTTCATTCCTCATACCGACGCGGATGTCGGTGTGATGCTCGATACGGTCGGACTGGACTCGACCATTAACCTCTTCGATTCGATACCTGACGAAATTCGGCTGGATTTCCCACCGAGCTCCGGAGTGCCACAGGCCCTGAGCGAGCCCGAGTTGATTGCGAGCATGAAAGCACTCGCGGGCAGGAACCGAGGCGAGCTGGTTTGTTTCGCCGGCGGCGGAGCGTATGACGCGTTTGTACCTGCAGCTGTGAGTTCAATTGCAGCCAAACCGGAATTCGCCACCGCGTACACGCCCTACCAGGCAGAAGTTTCGCAGGGTGTCCTCCAGGCGCTTTTCGAGTATCAGACCTTGATCTGTCGTCTCACAGGCATGGAGGTGGCGAACGCGTCTTTGTACGACGGCGCGACAGCTCTGGTTGAGGGAGTTGCTCTCGCAGCTGCCGTGACGGGGAAATCCAAAATCGTTGTAGGCGCGGGCTTGAATCCGCGATTTCGACAGGTCTTGGAGACGGTTGCCTCTGGACATTCTTGGGACATCACGAGCGTCCCACTTGAGGGAGGGGTCTCTGCCTGGCCGTCGATAGATGGCGATGTAGCAGCAGTAGTAGTTCAGCATCCGAACTACTTGGGCTGTCTCGAAGATGTCGGGCTGGTGACGGCAAGAGCTAGCGAAGCTGGGGCGCTCTCGGTTGTCGTGACTGATCCGATCTCAAATGGGATCCTGAAGACGCCTGGTGCGCTTGGAGCAGATGTTGTAGTTGGCGAGGGGCAGCAGCTCGGTGGCGCGCTCAACTTCGGTGGACCGTATCTCGGAATCTTTGCAACGAAAGATGCCTACCTGAGGCAGGTGCCAGGCCGAATCGTCGGCGAGACCGTCGACGCTGACGGCAAGAGGGCGTATGCGCTCGCGCTTCAGGCCCGTGAGCAGCATATTCGTAGGGAAAAGGCATCCTCAAACATCTGCACCAACCAGACACTGATGGCGATCGCGGCTACCGCAGCGCTTGCTTGGCTAGGTCCGCAGGGGCTACGAAGAGCCGCGGAGTCATCGAGTCTGCTTGCGCACTACCTAGCGGATCGACTCTGCGAAATTCCAGGATGCTCACTTGCAACCACTGCGCCATTCTTCAGAGAGTTCGCGTTGAAATTGCCGCTCCCGGCCGCTGACGTCATTGAACGTCTAGCGGACGAGGGGTTCCTTGCAGGAGTGGATCTAACGGGGGACTATCCGGATTTCGGCGACGCGATGCTTGTCGCCGTAACCGAGAACCGTACTCGTCAACAAGCCGACCAATACGTCGAAGCAATGAACAAGGTGATCAAGAAATGAAGAAGGGCTTTTCCCAGATATTCAAGCGAGATCGCGGTGCCGCACCGTCACCGCTCATGCCCGGCGAAGCCGCGGATGGAGAGTTTGAGTACAACCTGGATGGTCCGGGTGGCAAGCGATATGACATGGCGCGTGCATACGAGAGAAGCCTTCAGCTCGCCGACGCGAGAGACAAGCTGGGCCTTGACGAAGACGAAGAGATTGTCGCAACGCTTGACGAGATTCCCCGAGACCTTGATGAGGCCGCAGAGCGTTAGTATTCGGCCGGACGATACAAACCGCGGGGTGAAAGCCACCTGACCCTGCTGGCCAAGAGGACTGCTCCTGACTGAGACGAGTGAAGGCGCATCTGGAGGATGCGCCGCTTCTGACCCAATAACCGCGGGCGAGCATGAACCGACGATCTTTGAAATCTCTCGTCGCGGTCGCGGTGCGTGGTCACTGCCCGAGAGCGAGTGCCCCGGCTCGGTTCGTGATCACATTCCGGCAGAGATGCTGGCCGATGAGGAACTCGACCTTCCCGAGATAGGTGAGCGCGATCTCGTTGCTCACTTCACGAGGCTTGCGCATCGCCAGTACTCGGTTGACGCGGGTGCATATCCACTTGGGTCATGCACAATGAAGTACAACCCGAAGGCTTCGGAGGCGGTTGCGGCACTCGAGAGTTTCGCCGCCGCTCATCCATCGGCGCCGGATTCCATGGTTCAGGGATGCCTCGAAGTCATTTGCCTCGTCGAAAGGGCAATCTGCGCCCTGACCGGCATGAAGCGCGCGACGCTCCAACCCCCGGCGGGCGCCGCCGGTGAGCTCACCGGGCTCTTGATTATGCGCGCCTACCACGACGCGCAGGGTGAAGAGCGCTCAAAGGTGCTGATCCCGGATTCCGCACATGGGACAAACCCAGCGAGTGTGGCAATTGCCGGATACGAGACTGTCGTCGTGCCCTCTGATCTCGAGGGGCTAGTAGATCTGGGGGAATTCGAGAAGTTACTTGATGACCAGACCGCGGGATTCATGCTTACGAATCCCAACACCTTGGGCCTCTTCGAGAAGAACATCAAGACCATCGCCAAGCTCGTTCATGAAGCCGGCGGCCTCCTCTACTACGACGGTGCAAATCTCAATGCGGTGCTCGGAATTTGTCGCCCCGGAGATATGGGCTTTGACATCGTGCACTCGAATCTGCACAAGACATTCGCGACGCCACACGGCGGCGGTGGACCGGGCTCGGGCCCGGTGGCCGTCAAAGACCACCTTGTGGAATATCTGCCGGGACCGCTGCCAACGTTGGATCCGGCCACCGGCCGCTTCATGCAGGTGCAGCCCGCGAAGAGCATTGGGCGCGTTCACGCAAATCACGGGAACTTCGCGATCGTGCTTCGAGCGCTCGCCTACATGACCTCAAACGGTCCCGAAGGGCTCCGGCGCGTCGCCGAAATGGCGGTACTGAACGCCCGGTATCTACAAGCGAGGATCGCAGGCGCATATCAGATGCCGTACACGGGCGACTGCATGCATGAGTTCGTCGCATCGGCAGGTGAGATGAGGCGAGAGACGGGTGTGCGGGCACTTGACGTCGGCAAGCGCCTTCTCGACAAGGGGTTCCACGCCCCGACTGTCTATTTCCCGCTAATCGTCGACGAAGCGATGATGTTTGAGCCGACCGAAACGGAATCGCTCGAGACGATCGATGCTTTGGCCGATGCCCTGATCGAGATTGCGGCTGAGGCGCAGACGGATCCCGACGTGGTAACCCAATCCCCACATACGACGCCAGTCAGACGCCCCGACGAGGGCAGGGTGTCCAACCCAAAGACGCGGCGTCTGACCGCCGACATGAATGCTGGTCGATGAGGACACCGACAGTAGCCGTGGCGGAGTTGTTGGTGAGCCATTGAATCCCCGGCAAGGCGCGATCGAGGGCGTCGAATTTCGGGAGCTCACGAGGGCAGCAGATCCAAGGGGTGGTTTCAGCGAGATTTGGCGCAGCGCATGGATGCCGAGGCCGACGCCAATGGTGCAAGCAAACCGCTCGGACTCCAAAGCCGGTGTTCTGCGCGGCCTCCATTACCACGTGAGGCAGGCTGATTATTGGATCGTCATGGACGGCGAGATTGCGGTTTGCGTCTTGGATGTGAGGCGGTCAAGCCCGACACGCAACGAGGTCGAAACTTTTTCGATGTCAGCGGATCGCCCGGCGGGCTTGTATATCCCGCCCGGTGTGGCCCATGGCTTCTATGCCGTGACCGATGCCATCCTCATGTATCTCGTCGATGCCGAGTACGACGGTGGCGACGAATTTGGCGTGGCGTGGGATGATCCCCTTACCGTCGCTTGCTGGCCGACCCGTAACCCGGTGCTCTCGGAGCGGGATCGAACAAATCCGTTGCTGGCAGACATCCCCGAAGACAAGTTGCCTTTGAAATGATCCGGACCCTACTCACCTATATCTCATATGACCCCATCGTGCGGATTCGCCTAGGCGGCCTGTCGATTTCACCGCACGGGATCGGCATCTACGTTGGATATATGGCAGGTGCCTACATTCTCTTCGTTCCAGCGGCCGAGAAGAAGGGGATCACTCGGGATCAGAGCAACGTGATGCTGATCCTTGGTTTCTTGGGCGCTGTATTCGGAGCCCGATTCTTCTATGTAGTGAATCACTGGAGTGAGTATGGATCAGTCGTTGAGGCGCTGAAGCTCTGGCAAGGTGGCCTCTCGCTACTTGGCGGCATTACCGGCGCGATTCTCTTCAACGTTCCGTACTGGCGGAAACATGGATTTGGGTTCTTCCCGGTGATGGATGCGGCGGTTCCCGGTATCGCCCTTGGTTTGATCTTCGGACGAATCGGGGACTTGATCATCGCCGATCACCTGGGTAAGGAGACGACTTTCTTCCTGGGGTACAAGTGTCCGGATGTCGTACGAGTGGGGGAGACCGTGGGGTCTCCGTGCCCGCCGGGTTTGGTAGTTCATCAGCCTGCCCTATACGACCTGATTTCGGTATGCGCACTACTTGTTGTCTTGCTTGTTCTGCGGAAGAAGGATCGGTATCCGGGTTTCATGACGGCCGTCTTTGGCCTCTGGTACGGCATCGGGCGGCTTGTTGAGGACTTCCTCAGGGTGGACAAGCAAATCTTCGGGCTGACCGGCAGTCAGTGGACGGCCCTTGGAGCGGCTCTCATTTGTGCATACATCTTGTTCATCAGGAGACGCGCGCCAAAGTGGGGGATGGGCGAGATGAAAGATGGAACGCTGCACACCGCACCCGAGCCAATCGTGGATCTTGATGAACCCGAGACTGACGATGATGATGCAGGAGCTGACGACGGATCAGATAAGCGCGTCGCAGAGAAGGTCTCCGATCGAGCCGACTGATCAGGGCGCAGAGTTCAGGTCATCAATGAGCAGGCGCAGCATGGCGAAGCTTGCACGGTCGAACCAGAGCGCGACACGGGGCAATTCTGGGAAGTCGTCTTCCTCAATCTCCTGAGGCGATGCCGGGACCGCTTCGATCACACCCTTTGTGATCATCGACCGATAGCGATCGGTGAGCTCGGCGAGGCGTCTGCCTCCGGGTAGGAAATGGAGTCTCAGCACTAATCTTCCGCCAACGTAGCGCTCTGAGTGGTAGTTGGAATAGAAGTGCTCGATCTCTGCGACGGCTTCCTCAAGATTGCTTGCCACCTTGAAGAGTGAAAGGTCGTCTTCGTCGATCAGGCCCCGAGGAAGCAATTCCTTGACCAGAAATGAGCGCCAAGTTTGCCAATATGAGCCGCCCGGGCTCTCAAGTAGCACGACCGGGTGAATATCGCTTCGGCCTGTCTGAATGAGGGTTAAGAGCTCGAATGCCTCGTCGAGGGTCCCGAAGCCACCGGGAAGGAGCACGAAGGCGTGCGACTCCTTCATGAAGAAGATCTTCCTAGTAAAGAAATACCTGAAATTGATGAGTTTCGGATCCTCGGCAAGCGTGGGGTTTGAGCCTGCCTCAAAGGGAAGATGGATGCGCAATCCAAAGCTGCGCTCGGCCCCAGCGCCTTCATTTGCCGCTGCCATTATTCCCGGCCCGCCGCCAGTTATGACCATCCAGCCACGCTTGGCGATCTCCTCAGCGAATTCCCTAGCCCGCTGGTAGTTGCCATCGCCTTCGGCCGTTCTGGCTGATCCGAATATGCAGACCTTCTTGATTCCCGCATACGGGTGGAAGACGAGGTTGGCGTACCGAAACTCTTTGATCGCGGCGGTCAGCATCTTCTGGTCAGCGATCGGCGCCCTGTCGCGCATGATTCTCACGATGGCGGTGATCATTTCTGTCGCGAGGTGCCGGGATGTGGCGCTTTCTCTTGGCCCGCTGAGGGCGACGAGGGCGTCAATAGCCTGTTGCATTTCCTCTCGGCCGGGGTCCGAAATGGGGTCGTGGAGGCTTGACTCGCCGGGTGTGTTCATCGCTTTCCGGTTCCGTGTGTACAGTCGGGTCCTATGACAGAACAGTATGAGGACAAGCAGAGCGCCGCGGGCGATGCATCTGAGTTGACGGTCGGAGCTCCCGTCAAGCAGCGGTCGCGGGGCGGACGAAACATCAAACTGGCCCGGCTTGGCTATCGCCATGTTGCCGGCAACGCCTGGACTCGCATTCGGCTCATGTTCGCCAGGGGAGATAAGCGGGAGGCGATCCTCGAAGCTCGGCGAATGGCCAATTCGGCTCGGCTCTACGAGACGCTCGGCGACATGAAGGGCCTCATGATGAAACTCGGCCAGATCATGAGTTTTGTCGACGAGACAATGCCGCCGGAGTATCGGGAGTCTCTTGCTCAGTTGCAGCGAGCGGCCCCGCCTATGTCACCGACCCTGGTTCATGAGGTGATTCGCGCAGAGCTAGGGGCGGCTCCCGCCAAGGTCTTCGCGTCATTTGACGATGAGCCAGTTGCGTCGGCGTCAATTGGTCAGGTTCATAGGGCCACTATGCATAGCGGACGTGAGGTGGCCGTCAAGGTTCAGTATCCCGGGGTCGACGATGCGATCCGCGCAGACCTGAAGAACATGAAGACGCTGTATGCGCTCATTTCGATGGCTTGGAAGAACCTCGACCCCGAGCCGGTGTTGGCGGAAGTGCGTGAGCGCATTTGGGAAGAACTGGATTATCGATACGAGGCGGAGAATCAGAGGCGCTTTCACGACATATACCGAGACCACCCCTTTATTCGGGTTCCCGGCGTGGTCGATGAGCTTTCGACTCGGCGCATTCTCACTCAGGACTACGTGCGGGGGAGAGGCTTCTATGAGGTCCTCGATGACCCGCAAGACCTGAAGAACAGGTACGGGGAGGCGATCTACCGGTTCGTGTTCGGCTCTATGCACATGTTTGGCATCTTCAACGGGGACCCGCATCCGGGTAACTACTTTTTTCACGATGACGGAAGTGTCACCTTCGTCGACTACGGAGCCGTGAAGTACTTCAGCGAGAGTCGCATGGCTGATCTCGTTGCCTACGTCCTGGCGGGCGCGTCCGATGATCCGGCTGCTTTTGCTGACGCCCTCAAGCGGGTGGGATTTCTGCATGAGGAGCATGAGAAAGACGTGTCAATTGATGAGCTGCACCGGATACTTTCGTTTCACTTCGACCCGATCCGCGAAGACTCAGTCTTTACCTATTCGACGTCGTGGGCGTATCAGACTTTCAAGCAAGGTTTCATGCCGGACAAAGACGAATTGGGGAGCCTCAAACACATGTCGCTACCCCCGGATCTCATCATGCTGAATCGCATTCAGTCAGGGTTGAATTCGATACTTGGTCATCTACAGGCAACAGGCAACTGGCATCGAATCTCAGCCGAGTATCACTCAGGCGGTCCGGTTGACACCGAGCTAGGTCGGCAGGCCGCAGAGTATTTCGCCGAGTGGCAGAAAGGCCGGCAAGACATCGAGCTGGGAAAGCGGTATCTCAAGGCCCCGGTCTTTTCCACGGTCGATTCGGACTAGGGAATTCCTCGAGTAGGGAGGTTCCTCAAATAAGGAGCCGTGTGTCACATACCGCAAGTTGACATAACATACATTATGGGCGTTGTATCTGAATGGATGAGCGGCCAGGACTTGACCAAAGCAGCAGCTCAGCTGGCTATTTCGTTTTCCAGAGACGTGATCTTCTTGAGCTCTCCAGCCCCATATTGGGCTTTGCATAGCCTGCGTTGAACCTTGCCACTGGAGGTCTTTGGAAGCGTGCCGGGCACGATCATTACGACATCTTTGACGGGGATTCCCGACCATTCCCGCACGTGGGTTGCCACTTTGCGAGCAATTTCGGGGGCCTCCTGAGGAGTCTTGGTCTCGGCGACCACAACTAGCGACTCGCGCCCGCGTGATCCGCGCACACCAAATGCCACAACGTTGCCAGGTCTCACTCCCTCGACTCGCTCCGCCGCATGCTCAATGTCCTGCGGATAGCAGTTCCTGCCACTGACGATGATCACGTCCTTTATGCGGCCACAGATCACAAGCTCGCCGTCGATCAGGTAGCCAAGATCTCCAGTCTTGAACCATTCGCCGTCAAAGGCGTCAGCCGTTGCCACGGGATCGCGAAAATAGCCAGAGGTGATGGCAGGTCCGCGCAGTTGAACCTCGCCAACGACGCAATCATCAACTGCTTCGCCCCGGTCATCAACGATCCGGATCTCGACGCTCGGCACTGGGCGTCCGAGGAGCGCGAGTCGCAGGTCGTCTCCGGGAACGGCCCTGCCCTCTTCCTCAAGAGCGCGCCTATCAAGCGAGTGTGTTCTCATGCCCGTGCCTGGCTCTGGGAACGTCCCGGCAATCGTTGCTTCAGCCAATCCATACGCCGGAAATGGCGCCATCGGTGACAACCCGCAGGACTCGCCTGCCCTCACGAAGGCATCAACGGTGTCTGGATCAACTGGTTCAGCTCCGTTGAGAGCGATCCGCCAATGCGATAGGTCGAACTCCCCCGGTGATCTCTCGAGCATTCGCGCTGCGAGCGCGTAGGCGGAGTTCGGAGCTGCGCAGCCAGTAACCTGATAGTCCGACATTGCCCGCAGCCAGTCGCGAGGCCTAGCCAGGAAATCTTGCGGAGCCCCCAGAACCAGGTCGACCGGGAACAAGATGGCGGTCCCAAAGAGACCGATCAGCCCCATGTCGTGGTAGAGAGGCAGCCACGACATGAACCTATCCGAATGAGTGATCTTGGCTGCTTGGTGAGCGCCGACAAGGTTGGCAATCATGGCGCGATGGGTGACCGTGACACCCTTGGGATCACCGGTGCTGCCCGAGGTGAATTGAAGGACGCACAGCTGATCTGGTGAGACCTCTGGCTCGACGTAGCGGCCAGCATCGCCGCTCATCAGATCTGTTAGCGCGAGCGGTTGAGGGTCACCTGGCTCGGGCTCAAGATAGCCCGTGAATTCGCCGGAGATTGCCAGCAACTTCAGGTCGGCAGCCCTGATCCTGTGAACTGTTGCCTCTACGAAGGACTCAATTGAACCGAGCCGCATCGGGAGCGGCAAGACAATGACCGTGGCACCGGCGAGCCACGTGGCCGCGATGGCTGTAGCAAGATCATGGTTCGTAGGGCTCAGGAGTGCGACCCTGTCCCCGGGCTCGACTCCCCGCTCCTGGAGAACCGACGCGCATGCGCGAGCTTCCTCCAGGAACTCAGTCAGCTTCACCGTCTCGGGCTCCGACCCGGTCAGGAACGTGATGGTCGTTGTCGGATTCTCCAGAGAGTTGATCTGCCGGGTGACGGTTGGTTCAGTTATTGGCATCGTCCGAAGCCGCTCCATTGAATTGGGCTGATGAGTTCCGGATGGATGTGCCAGAGGCACCCCAGCATCTTGACATGCGGCACCTCCTGGCGCATACGTCACAGATGTTCATGCGGTTAGACACTC
Organism: Acidobacteriota bacterium; assembly: GCA_003577105.1. Classification (GTDB taxonomy): domain Bacteria; phylum Actinomycetota; class Acidimicrobiia; order ATN3; family ATN3; genus ATN3. The sequence continues at coordinate 19,120 of QEUQ01000039.1, forward strand.
CTGGTGACCAAAAGGCTACTCAAAATCGCCGACAGGGCTCTGCGCGGGCGGGGCAGTCTTCATAACTAGTCATTTGAGTGCACTTCAAACTAGGACAAAACGGCAGTCTAGTTGACTCTAAGCACACAATCGTAACAGTCACGGATCGTACGGCGATATCAACGCAGAGTGCTGGATTAGCCAATCGGGCGCCGGCTCCATGTGAGGAGGGCAGGGATGTTTAGCTTGATCAACCGGCTCAGGGTCGGTGGACGTGTACTTCAGGTCCTAACGGTGAGCGCATCGATTGTGGTCGTGGCGGCCATCGCCGGTGCCTCCCCTGGTGGCATCGACGCTAGTTCCGGTGCCTCGGCGGGCGAAGAGGTCTCACTATCCACCTCTTTGGACGCGACACCAACGGCATCTCCGTCACCTGAAGTTTCGGCGTCTCCAACACCAGATGCGCCGTCCGACTCAGCAACCCCCACCGCCGAGCCGTCTGATGATGCCGGCGAGAACCACGGTACCTATGTATCGAGAGTTGCGAAGTGCGTTCCGCCAGGGCCCGGACACGGTGAAGCCGTAAGGGAGATGGCGCAGACTCATGACGACGAAGCTGCCAAAGCCGATGAAATTTGCTCTCGCTACGAATCCAGCTCCCCCGCCCCAGATGACGAGGTGGGTGATGACAGCCCCGGACGCGGCAGTTCAAAAGACAAGAACACCTCGGAGCGGAGCGGGTCGCGAGGCAATGGCGGAAAGAAGGGAAAGTCCGGGGGACGCTAGCCGCCCCGCCGGTACGCTCTCCTAGTTGTGGAACCCTGTACTCAGGGTTCCGCCGCGTATGCCACCCATCACATTCCAGAAGTACATCGGCCTCTCCAGGTAGAAAGCCTCGTTGACCGGCGACTGAACATGTACGGCGAAGTCTTTGTTCGGTCCTGCGATGAAGGTTGAGTAGAAATTCAAGTCCACTGTCACTCGCCGGGCCTTTGGAAGGAACTGGTCGATCTTCACCGGCGTTTCGCCGGGTCCGAGGTAGAGCATGACTTGGACGGTTTGAGTAACTTCAGGGCTGAGCAGCGTCAAGTACGTCTGGAAGCCGCCGGTGATGGTCCAGTCCTGGGTCAGGAATCGGTTTGTGCCTTCTGCGAGGTAGTACTCGCTCTGCATTGACGACGGCCAGTAGCTCAGCGTCGTTATTGGCGTGTTGACCGTGCCGCCTGCCGCGCCGGATCCAATTGAAACACCGGAGAAGTACATAGGACGCTCGGCATAGAAGGGCAGAGCGCCGGCATATGTATAGGGCTTGCTTGGATCGGCCGGCGTACAGTCCGGAACGTTGCCGCACGAGGTGAGCCGCGTTCCAATATCTGAGTCGCCTCCTAGTACCGGACCCAGTTCCACTGTCACGCGCTCATTGGCAGGCAGGAAGATCTCTCCGACTACATTTTGCTTCTGGGTCTCGCCTGATGGCGCAGCAGCTTGGTAGTAGGTGGACTTCAGCCGCTGATCTGTCTCGCTGAAGAGTGTCAGGAAGGTGCGGAACCCGGGCCTGGTAGTCCCCTCGGGAAATACCGTGTCGGTGAAGGGATTCATCGGCAGACCCATGCCGTTGTGGCCGCCGGCGACACCAATGGTCGACGCGTCGAAGTACATCGGACGCTCGGCATAGAAGGGCGTGGAGCTCGTCGAAACGACTTTCGTCGATACGTCCTTGTCAGGACCGGCCTGACTCGGATTATTGACGTGAATCGTCACTCTCTCTCCCGCCGGCAAAGTCACGCCTGAAACCAGCTTGGGCGCGCCCTGGCCAGCCCCGAAGTAGTAGGTGATGTCAACAGTCTGAGTCGTGCTTGGGCTCACCAGCGTTAGATACTCGGAGAAGCCGGGGCGGGTTGTGCCTTCGGTGAAGAAATAGAAGTCGCGCGGCGCGCTCTGGTTTTGCCAGAAATTGGGAAATCCGGGACTTGCCGTGCCGTCTGTAGACGAGACCACAACACCATTGAAGTACATGACTCTTTCGGCAAAGACCGGGCGCCCACTATCCGAAACAATTCGGGTCGAGACATCTTTGTTGGCGCCGACGTCTGCATTTATATCGATGGTTGCCCGGCTGCCACCGGCCAGTCCGTAGGACTTGACGATTGGCCCACCTTGGCCCGGACCCAATTCATAGGTGACCGTGACCGTCGTATTGACATCTGGCGCGAACACCGTCAGATAGGACTGGAATCCCGGCCTAGTGGTGCCCTCTGGGAAGTAGAGGGTAGGTGTCGGCGGGCTACTCGGAGGATCTGACCAAAGCTCAATCGTACCCGGATCGCCGGGCGCCAGCATCGGCTGGAATCCCTGGGCGCTAGTGAAGATGATGTTATTTACGGGGTCAACGTCGATGCCCATGGGGAACGCAATGGTGCGAGCCACCCGGATCACGCCGTCGGTGACGCTATTGACTACTGCCAATTCGCGGTTCTCGCGTGACGTCACATAGACGCGATTGGTGGTGGGATTAACCTGAACGTTCTGAGGGTCGATACCTATGCCTGCACGGATGTGATACATAGTCGCGTAGGTGTTCATGTCCACGACGGTGACGCTGTTCTCGTTTGCCTCACCGCTCACAATTCCGTTAGCTGCGTACAGCTTGCCGTTAACCGGATTGAAGGCAATTCCCCTCGGCGACGCCCAAGTTTGAACAAATCCGATTACAGAATTGTCATTGCCATTGATGACCATGATGTCTTTGTGAGTTGGCCTGGCAACAAAGATCCGATTGGTCGCTTCATCGATCGCGATACCGTTTGCCGAATCTGTCAGAGGAATCTTGGGCAGGTTGTCGATCGGGACATACGGATCGTTCCCGTCGATCACGACTAAGTCCTGCATCGTCGGATTGACGCGTGGCACATAGAGCTTGTTTGTGGTCTTGTTCAGTTCCGCCCAGAAAGGCTCTGCATTTCCGTAGGGCGAAACAGGACTGAAGCCCAGGAACACTGCGGTATCGAGAACCGGGTCGGTGTAGTGCCCAACGGTTCCTGTGAGTATTGCTACGTCGCCAGCGCGTTGGCGCGGTATGAAGATTTGATTGGTCGTCTGGTTATAGATCGTCCGCGTCGGCCGTGTATATCCGAGGTCGATTCCGGCGTTCCACTGGAAGCCCATCGATCCCGAATCGACGCCAAAGGTATATAGCCTCGACGGCCCCGGAGTCTGCCCCGACCCACCGTAGGTGGCAACGTAGATTTGGCGCGGGTCGCTACAGAATGGGTCCGCAGCGCACACCGGATCAATGCCATAGGCGACGTCGAGGGGGTTCTTGTCGAAGTTGAGCGGATTTCCCGGGATACCGATGAATGCCACTGGCGTGAGGTCTGCTTGAGCCTGCGGTGCGTTGACGAGAGGTATTACGCCGGCCAGCGCAAGCACCATCACAGCGAAAAGTGAGATTGCGCGCAGACGAGTCATGGCGTGCAAGCGTGTAGCGGGTAACCTCATCTGGTCACCTTTCCCCTTCCGAACGACCCAGTCGTGCCCTGAAAATCCCACGGGCGACATGGTTCAAGCCTACACTCATTTGCATTTCCAATTCGCTTTCGGATGGCTGGTATGACCCTCGGTGAACTTGACTTGATCGTAATTGGCGCTGGCTCGGCAGGTGCCGCGGCTGCGGCGCGTGCAAGCGCTGACAAGAGCATCTCCGTTCTTCTACTAGAGGCGGGTCCGGACTATCCGGACTCCTCGGAGCTACCTGATGACCTAGCGGACGGCAACGGCCTGTCCCTCACGGACCATGACTGGCAGCTGCGGTACCGCCCATCCCCGGAAGGCCAAGGTGGTCAGGCGTACACGCGAGGCAAGGTCATCGGAGGCTCCTCTGCTGTCAATACGTGCATTGCGCTGCGGGGGGATCGCGCGGATTACGAGGAATGGGCTGAGATCGCAGGCGAGGCATGGAGATGGAGCGAGTGCCTGCCGTATTTCATCGAGCTAGAGTCGGATCAAGACTTTGGTGACGTCTCGCATCACGGAAACTCCGGTCCCCTGCCCATCCGGCGTCATCGCCCTGAGGAATGGGTTCATGTGCAGGCCGCAGTAGTGGAGGCATGCCGCAAACGCGGATATGACGAGCGAGCTGACTTCAACGATCCGGATCCGGTGATTTCCTCGGGAACCGGGGCATTTCCGATGAACAAGTTGGTCGATCCCCTCCCGAGCCGGGTCGGTCGGCGTGTGAGTTCGGCGACTGCGTTTCTGACCCCAGAGGTGAGGGCGCGGCCGAATCTGACGATCAGATCGAATTCCTCGGTGAAGCGAGTAGTCATCGACTCGGGCCAGGTCACGGGTATCGAGATTGCCCAGGGCAGGAATAGCGAGTTCATTAGGTGTAGGAACGTTGTCATCTCGGCTGGCACCGTCATGACCCCCGCGATTCTTATCCGGAGTGGAATCGGCCCGGCTGCAACCCTCAACAGCCTTTCTATCCCGGTGGTATCGGAGCGAGAGGGGGTTGGGAGAATTTACGACCACCCCGTGTGCATAGTTCTTTTCAAGGCCAAGCCGGGTGTGGTTACGCCGGGCGAGCCGATCGTGCAGACGACATTGCGCTGGACTAGTTCGCTTATGCGTGATGAGGGTGAGCGTGAGGCCAACGACATGCAGCTCGAGCCGGTCTCATACATCCCCGGTGCCGGTGAGGCCTTTGTGGCGGTCAATGCAATTGTCGAACGCTCCTTTTCACAGGGATGGGTGAAGGTGGTCTCAGCGGAGACAAATGCACATCCTGTTATCGAGACTGAGATGCTCTCAGATGAGCGTGACTTGGAGCGCATGCTCGAAGGAGTCCGCTTGGTCATGGAGCTGGCTCGTGGCCCCGAGTTTTCGGATGTGGCTGCTGAGCTCTACTACCCCAAGGAGGAGGACATCTTTGCGTCAGATGCCGATGCGAAGACTTGGATGCGCGCTCACGTCATGACTGGTTATCACCCAGCCGGCACTGCTCGCATGGGTGCTTCTGCCGATGATTCCAATGCGGTAGTGGATCAGTACGGCCGGGTGTTCGGGGTCAACGGATTGCGGATCGCTGATGCATCGATCATGCCAATGATCATCAGGTGCAATCTGAACCTCACCTCAATGATGATTGGCATGCGAATGGGTGATTGGATGCGCGAGGAGCTAGCAACCTAGCTCCCCCCGAACACTAAGCCCCTTGCTAATCGAACGTATGTTCGATTAGCATAGGGATCTTATGAGTGGGCAAGTATCTGCAGCATCTAAATCACTGAAGACGCTCAGCTTTGAAGAGATTCTCGACTTGGCACCAGTCATGCGGGGGTAATGCGGGGGTCTGATCTGCCCGCCCGTAGTCCACATCCGATATCTAAGGGCACTATTGCCCCGCCGGCTGAACTGAATAGTTTGCTGCCGGAGGAACTTCCACTAGGGGGAATCGGGGTCGTCAGTGCTGCTCCCGGACATGGTGGGAGTTCGCTCTGCTATCGGATCTTAGCGGCGGGAAACGAGGCAGGTGGATACGCGGCGTTGCTTGATCCTCGTGGAAATGCGATGCCTGCGGCGTTGCTTGAGTCCGGAGTCTGGCCAGATCGTTTCGTTCTGGTGCGCATCAGAGATCTTGATGCACCCAGAGGGATCCTCCTCCGTGGCCTCGGAGCGTTGCTCGATGGATTCTCCTTGGTCGGAATACTCGATCCGCAGCTTCTGAAAAATGTGCCTTGGAGGCGAGTTGCTGCAAGGGCGCGAGAGCGGCGAGTGCTTGCAGTTGTTGTAGGTGATGGTGCCGGTGACGCGAGTCCGTTGTTTCGCATGGATCTTTCAGAGCCTCAGTGGGAGAGAGATTCTGGGGGGCTCCTTTCGGGGCGGAGTGTCTGGGTAGCAGTAAGCGGATATGGGCACCCCAGGGGCGAGCGCATACATCTTGGTGGGAGCGCGAGTGAGGGTATCGACGGGCGTCCCGGGTGCTTCACTTGAACGAACGCATTTGCTCGTTGGTGATACTGGGCTGGGAAATCGCTGTCGCGCGAGCAATGCGCCCCGTGCTTATGGATCATCCTGTAGTGCTTGAGTCCCAGGGGCGCGCATGGGCCGTTTCAACTGAAGCGGTCGAAGAAGGCGCCCGTGTAGGTATGCGCATACGCGATGCGCAGAGGTGCTCCCCCACTGCTGCAGTTCTCGAGCGAGATGCCAGTGCGGCACTTGAGGAATTCAAAGCCTTCGTGGCGGCCATACATGAAGTCGTCGATGAGCTTGAGGTTGTCGCTCCGGGGGAAGTGGCATTTAGGGCGGGGAGCGCTACGCGGGCTTACGGCGGAGAGCAAGGTCTTATCGATCACATACTTGCGATTGCTCCGGTTGTTCCGGTTCTCTCCTTGCCTGGAAGCGGAGGTGCTCGCGCCGGTGTAAGCGTGGCAGATGGTCGGTTTGCGGCAGCTACAGCAGCGCGTCTCGCTGGTGCTCGTAGCGTGTCGATGCCAGGATCCGGCCCCCCGGCTGGTTCTGCAATTGTGCCTACAGGTACCGCGGGGGAGTTCCTCGCCCCAATTCCGATAGAGACATTGGGTCAGGAAATCAACGCTCCGGATCTAATCGAAACTTTCTTGTTGCTTGGCATCAAGACTCTTGGGGATCTTGCGGCACTGCCTGTTGCGACCCTCATGTCGCGTTTCGGACAGCCGGGCCTCTTGGCACATCAACTTGCCTCCGGGTCAGATCATCGCCCCCTCCTATTGAGCAGGCTTGACAGTCCCCTCGAGGCTGAGTGTGAGCTCGACCCACCGGTGGACAACATCGATCAGCTGACATTTGCAGTTAAGTCTTTGGGGGATCGCTTGGCTGTAACGATGGAGCAGAGCATCACAGCGGCAAGGGCTCTTCGGCTCGAGGCGATTGACGAACAGGGCTTCACTCACACTGCTTCGTGGCGAAATGACGGAGGGATTTCCAGCGCTGCTGAACGCGCCCGATGGCATGTCGAATCTTGGAAGTTGCAGGGCGGAATTTGCCGGATTCGCCTCTTACCCGAGGGTGTTGAGGCTGAGCGGGGAGATCAACTGACACTCTCAGGCATAGAGGGGGCCATTGACCCTGAGGCCGAGCTGCGCGCAGAGAGAGCTGTATCGAGATTGAGCGCGCTCACTGCTACGGCCGGAGTCTTTCGAGTAGCAACGAGCGGCGGGCGCTTGCCTCACGAGCGCGCCTCGTTGAAGGCGATTGGCAGTGAGGGATTGAGGGGCGAAGGAATCTCCTCCCGCTCATCTTCCGGGAGTTCATCTGTCGGACGCACCATGAATGATCCCCCATGGCCGGGGGGAATCCCCTCCCCCGCTCCGGCTCGCATCGAATCGACGGTATTGGCAATTAAGGAGTTGCCCGAGAAGCCAGGTGAACTCGCAGAGCTCCCGTCGATTAGTGGTCGGTCTATCGCGAGTGCCGTTGGGCCATTCAGATATCGCACGAGATGGTGGAGTCCCGAAGGAGGGTTTGAGCGCGAGGTCTGGCAGGTAGCGCTCGACGACGGGACAGCCTTGCTCGTCTCACATGACTCTGCCGGCAAGTGGATTGTGGAAGCCATTTACGACTGAAACGCAAGGGCATTGGGCAAGACTTCGAAATCCCGTATCCGCTATGCAGAACTGCATTGCCACTCCAATTTCAGCTTTCTCGACGGTGTCAGCGACCCCGAGGAGCTGGTTCGCGCGGCAGCGGAGTTGGACTACGAGGCACTTGCCCTGACTGATCACAACGGGCTCTATGGCGCTGTTCGCTTTGGGCGAGCGGCACGCGAGGCAGGTCTGCCGGCGGTGTTTGGAGCGGAGTTGGCTATCGGAGGGGGTAAAGCCACATCAGGCCGGGGAGGGGGTAAAGCTGCCACCCCAAGGCGGCACTCAGGGAGTGATTCAGGGCGTCATGTCGTGCTGCTTGCCGATGGTCCGAGCGGGTATTCCGCTTTGGCACGCCTCATTTCAAAGGGGCAGCTGCGCGGTTCAAAGGGCGCACCTATCTTTGGCTATGACGATCTTGGGAATGTATCTCGATCATGTATTGCCCTTACGGGTTGTAGACGCGGAGCAGATCCGGCGGTGCTGCTCGAGATCTTCGGACGGGATCGTACCTATGTAGAAATTTTCGACCACGCAATGCCCGAGGACCGGGGGCGCAACGAGTGTGCCCGCCGGATAGCTGGAGCCCTTGGTCTTGAGGTGGTGGCTACGAACAACGTTCACTACGCGTATCTACATCAAGGTGATGTTGCAGCTGTTGCGGCAGCGATAGCAGCGCGCTCGACCTTAGATGAGATTGACGGTTACTTGCCTCCGGGCTCCGAGCGCTATCTGAAGACTTGCGAGGAGATGGCACATCGCTTGGGGGCCAGGGCGGTGGGACTAGCCGCTGAGCTTGGGGGCCAGCTTGCATTTGACTTGTCATTAGTGGCTCCGTCTCTCCCCCGCTATCCCACCCCAAATGGCGTGAGTGAAATGGAATTCCTTAGGCAGATCACGAGGGATGGAGCGAAAAAGCGCTATCCAGACGCGAACCCCAGGGCTATAGCCCAGCTCGACCATGAGCTAGCGGTGATCGAGGAGCTTGGCTATGAGGGTTATTTCCTAATCGTCTGGGACATAGTCGAGTTCTGTCGTCGCTCAGATATCTACTGCCAGGGGCGAGGGTCGGCAGCGAACTCCGCTGTCTGTTATGCGATCGGGATAACAAACGCCGACGCGGTTTCGTTGGGCCTGCTCTTCGAGCGTTTCCTCTCCCCCGAGCGTGATGGTCCACCTGATATTGATCTTGATATCGAGAATGGGAGACGCGAGGAGGTGATCCAATATGTCTATGAACGCTACGGGCGCGAATCTGCTGCTCAGGTTGCAAATGTCATCACCTACAGAGCTCGCTCCCTGCTGCGAGATGTTGGGAAGGCGTTCGGGCTCACCCCGGGGCAGGTGGATGGATTCGCATCTCGTATCGATGGATTTTCATATCCGCACCGAGCTTCCCTTCCCGACTTAGAAGATCTTGATTCCCACAGAGCCGGTGAAATTTCGCGGATTTGTAGCGAACTCGACGGAGCACCGCGCCATTTGGGTATTCATTCGGGAGGCATGGTGATAGCAGACAGACCTCTTGTTGAAGTCTGTCCGCTCGAGTGGGCCCGCATGGAGGGGCGCTCGGTACTCCAGTGGGACAAAGACGATTGCGCAATGGCCGGACTCGTCAAGATCGACCTTCTGGGACTTGGAATGCTCTCGGTCCTTCATCGCTGTGTGGACTTGATCCATGAGCACCGCGGAATTCCGGTTGACTTGGCGACAATCCCACAAGAAGAAGTCATCTACGACTCGATATGTGCGGCCGATACCGTCGGCGTCTTTCAAATCGAAAGTCGCGCACAAATGGCAACCCTCCCCCGCCTCAGACCGCGTTGCTTCTATGACTTGGTGGTGGAGGTCGCTCTCATCCGGCCTGGTCCGATTCAGGGCAATTCAGTTCACCCATATCTACGGAGGCGCAACGGCAAGGAGCCGATTACTTATCTGCACCCTCTTCTTGAACCAGCTCTCAAGCGAACACTGGGAGTACCGCTATTCCAAGAGCAACTCATGCGCATGGCGATGGACGCTGCCGGATTTACACCTGCCCAAGCCGATCGATTGCGCATGGCCATGTCCTCCAAGCGCAGCAGGGAACGCATGGAGGGGCTCAGAACTGAGCTGTTTGAAGGCATGGCGACAAATGGCATCGAAGGGGCTGTGGCCGAGGAGATATACGAGAAGCTTCTCGCCTTTTCGGACTTTGGGTTTCCCGAGAGTCACTCGGTTAGCTTTGCCTATCTTGTGTATGCCTCAGCCTGGTTGCATTATCACTATCCGGCTGAGTACTTGGCTGCATGTCTCAACAGTCAGCCGATGGGCTTTTACAGTCCAAATACGTTGATTGCGGATGCCAAGCGTCACGGGGTCGAAGTCCTGGCTCCCGATCTGAACGCAAGTGAGATCGATTGCACCCTTGAGACTGTGCGGAGCGCTGGTTCGTCGCAAAGGGTATCTGAGGAAATCGCGGTGAGGATTGGCTTGCGGTATGTGCGCGGGCTTGGTTCTGAGGCGCTGAGGCGGATTCTTGCTGCGCGCAACGCTGCTCCCTTCTCCGATGCCGGTGATGCAATTCAAAGAAGCGGCGTTGATGCCGAAGGCTTGAAGGGCCTGGCAATGGCTGGAGCCTTTGGGTGCTTCGGGTTGTCGCGTAGGCAGGCATTGTGGATTCTCGATCCAGAGATCGATTCCCGCGAGCCGGCAAGGATCGAGGGTTTGAGCCTTGGGGCCAACCCCCCTGATGAAATTCCGCCTATGGGCGAAGCTGACTCGCTGTATGCCGACTTGTGGTCGACCGGGGTCTCACCGTTCGCGCACCCCGTTGACTTCCTGCGGAGGCAATTGAGGGATGAGCGGGTCGTGCGGGCAGCAGAGCTGAAGGCCCTGCGTTCCGGGTCGCTTGTCAGAGTGGCCGGAATCATTACGCACAGACAGCGTCCATCGACTGCAAAGGGAACCCTCTTCGTGAGTCTTGAGGACGAGACCGGCATGGTCAATGTGATTGTTCCGCGAGAGACCTACGAGGTTCAGCGCAATGCCATACGTGGCTCGCGTGCACTGCTGGTAACGGGAGTCTTGGAGCGAGCCGATGGCGCCATCAACGTATTGGCAGGACGCATCAAAGGTATAGAAGTAGTTGGTGCTCCCCCTAGCCGAGACTTTCGTTGACGCCAAGGTAGAGTGCGACGGCGCGCCCGTAGCTCAGTTGGTTAGAGCAGCGGACTCATAATCCGTCGGTCGTAGGTTCGAGTCCTACCGGGCGCACTCGGCTGGGTACCCCGCGCGGACACTTCGCGGCAACGACGCTCGCGTCACTTAAGAATCGCTGCAAGAAGCATGACGGCAACTACGCCGATCGCAGCTGCAGCGAATCGGTAGTCGCCCATTCGCAACCATCGAAGACCAAGTGCAAGCGGGCGTACCAGAGGCGTACTGGCAACCAAGACCAGCGCAACCGCTACGCAGAAATAACCGAGCGTCGGCTTGAATCCAGGATTCGCGGGGTCGATTTGCACCGCGGTGCCGCCGCCAAGAAGAAGAAGCGAGCCGGTCGCCGAAAGAACCATCGCGCTCCAGCTGAGAGCGGCGAGTGCCGCCGAACGTCGCCCGCGCGAGACGACCCGGCGCTGCTGGTCATATCTGGGAAGACTCGACTGCTCGCGATCACCCGGCATATGCATTCCATCCGATGTATACAGAGAGTGCCGCAAGCAGCGTGATCAGCAGCCAGTGAATCCAGTCGGCTCGAAGTCTTCCGGAAATTGCACCCCCGGTCGCTGCGCCGAGAGTGCTTCCCACCAACAGCGGTCCGACCAATACGGGCGATACATTGCCCGCTCGGTAGTAAACGATCAACCCGGCGGATGCGGTGGTCCCGAGTACGAATACCGAGGTTGCCGCTGCGACGCGGGTAGGGAGTTTCATGACAAGGCGCATCTGGGGGACGTTGATGAAGCCACCGCCAACTCCGGCTATAGATCCGATACAGCCGGCCAGAGCAGCGATGGCCGCTCCCACGAGCGGTCTCTTGGCGGCATACGGAATGGACCCATCTTCGGTGCTATACGTTCCTCCGAGGGTGCCGGGCCACTGGTCTGGACCTTCGCCTGCAAAAGACGCGTATGTAACCTCGTGAGGCTCGGGAGCGAGGGCGCTGATGACGGCTGTGAGAGCTGCGGCGCCACTAAGTACGAATAGGACCGCCCTAGGGGAAATGGCGTCGCCGACGTATCCGCCAGCTGCCCCTCCGATGGCTGCGCCGAGCGAGAGGATTACGCCGATCCTTAAGTTCATAGTGCCGGACTTGAA
>QEUQ01000040.1 GCA_003577105.1 Acidobacteriota bacterium
CAGGTCTGGGGAGCTGACAGTCGTACCCTTTGGTGATCCTGGCGAGTAGGCCATGCCAGTGCCGCCTGCGATGTCGATAAGCCCCTCGAAGGCCTCCTCCTCGCCAACTGGGAGCTGAAGAGGTACAAAGCCGCGCCCGAGTGCCGACTCCAAAGAAGTGACAGTGTCGCGAAAACTAGAACGCTCTCGGTCGAGCTTGTTTACAAAGACAGCTCGGGGGATACCGAGCTTTGAGGCGGCCTTCCAATATTGCCTAGTCTGGACCTGCGGTCCGTCGACACCTGACACCACAAAGACCGCCAAGTCCGCTACCCGAAGCGCGGCGGCCACATCCCCCTCGAAATCGGGCGAGCCCGGCGTGTCGATGACGTTGATCTTGAAACCACGCCACTCGATGGGAGCTAGCGCCATCGACACCGAGACGCCCTTCTTGGTCTCCTCGGGGTCGTGATCGCAGACAGTAGACCCGTCTTCGACCTTGCCCAAGCGGGCTATCGCTCCTGAAGTGAGGAGCATGGCCTCGGCGACGATCGTCTTGCCTGCCCCACTGTGACCGATCAAAGCGACATTCCTGATTTGTTCGGTCGGGTAGCTCTTCACCGCAACTCCTTGGTGATGGATTCAGCGATTCCATTAGGGATGAGCGATTCTATTCCATCGGATTGAGGGCGTTTCTTGCCTGTTTAGTCGAGCTGGCACCTGCTACGGTTGTTTGAGTTACCGGAGCGTGGTAACTTCGCGTGCGTCTATCTATTGGAGGCCCTCACCTCGTGCTCGATGTACGCTTTCGCGAGGGGATCGAAAAGGTTGTTCGCCCAGTCGGCCGCCTACTGGCCAGACTTGGTCTCACCGCCAACCGGCTAACCGTTCTCGGTCTTGTTCTCAACATCCTGGCTGCGGCCATACTCGTAACCGGTCGCTTTGTCGTTGCTGCGGTCGTCGGTGGTGTCGGCAGCATCATTGACATGCTCGACGGCGCCACAGCGAAGGCCGGCAAGGCCACGTCAAGGCGCGGGGCTTTTCTTGACTCAGTCGCCGATCGGATTTCCGAAACGGCAATCTTTGCGGCGATGACCTGGTACTTCTCGTCGAGGTCGACGCGGCTAGCCGTCCTAAGTGTGCTGGCGCTTGGCTTCTCGCTCGTGATCTCCTACGAGCGCGCCCGCGCTGAGTCCCTAGGCCTAGATGGCAAGTCCGGACTTTTTGAGCGAGGCGAGCGCTTGATCGTGATAGGACTTGGTTTGCTTATTCCAGGGGCGATGGAGATCGCGCTATGGGTACTGGTTGTGGGAACAGCCGTGACCGCGATTCAGCGCTTTATCTATGTGTGGCGTCAGGCTGAACCGGCTCCGGCTCCCGTCGGCGTAACGCCCTACCGGATCGCGGAGACCAGAATTGGCCGTCGGCGTGATCAATCCGCCGATGAGGGCGAGGAGATTGGAGCAGGCGGCTCAGAAAGTGAGCGCGACGCCACCGTGTTCAATGCCTTCGTACCGCGCCGAATGCGTGAGCGTTTCGGCGACAGATCTCAGAAGCGCCCGCCCGGCTCGCCAGGCCGTCGCCGCCGGGCACGCGGCGCTTAGGCGCCTGCTGCGTCGAATCAGATGACCGATAGATCGCGCCGCCCCAGCGGCCCATGGGAGCGGGAGTCCGGTGTCGGTATCTCGAATTGGGTCGGTTACTTCTGGGCACGCGCGGGCGAACAGCTCGCAAGGGCTCTGCCGGAATCACTGGCGATGCCCATAGCAGGACGGCTGGCTGAGGGATACAAGCGCTTTTCCAGGCAGCGAATGGTCATGATCCGCAAGCATCTCAAGATGGTCTGCCCGGATTCCAGCGAGGAAGAAATCGACGCAATGGTCGATCGCGCAGTTGAGCTGTACGCGCGCTACTGGTTTGAGACATTTCGTACCCCAGACAGGTCGCGCATTGAAATCGCATCATCGGTCACCACGGTCGACGAGCGATACCTCGCTGACGTAATGAAAGAAGGCAACGGCGCCATCATTGCAATGCCACATCTCGGGAATTGGGATGTCGCCGGTGCCTACTGCGCGGAGCACTATGGGACGCCACTTGTCGTGGCAGAGCTACTGAAGCCTCGAGCCGCCTTTGACTACTGGGTGAAGACGCGTGAACGGCTGGGAATGGAAGTCGTACCGCTCGACGGCACATCAGCGCCCGTCAGAGCGCTGATCAAGGCGCTGAAGGACGGCCGGCCCGTGGCTCTAGTCGCGGACCGCGACATGACATCCGACGGAGTCGAGGTGACCTTCTTTGGGGAGAAGACGACAATTCCGGCCGGACCGGGAACTCTCGCGGCGCGGACCGGCGCGCCGGTTGTCCCTGCCGGGGTTTACATCGAAGGGCCGGGGCGCTATAGGGCGGTGGTGAGACCACCTCTCCGCGCGGAAGAGTCGCTCTCGAGGGCAGATCAGGCAAAGGTCCTCTCCCAGAGGCTGGTTGGTGAGTTTGAGACTTTGATCAGGGCCGAGCCTGAGCAGTGGCATCTATTCACACCGAACTGGCCTTCAGATTGGGAGGCACTCGGCCGCACGATGCCGGGGGGCGACAGTCTGGATAGCGCCTCTCCGGCAAGTGGTCCGGAGCCGGGAAATGAGGAGCAATGAAGGTCGCTCTCGTCTGCCCGTACTCGCTGTCTTGGCCAGGCGGAGTTCAGGGGCATGTGCTCTCGCTCTCGACCCACCTCCGTGATCTCGGATGTGACGTGCGGGTGATCGCGCCGTGCGATGCGACTCCGCCGTCATGCGAGGTGATTTCTGTAGGCAAGAGCCGATCGTTCGACGCCAATGGTTCCATCGCGCATCTCGCTCTGGGGCCGCGACCGTTTCTGAGGGTCCGTCATGTTCTCGATGCTGAGAATTTTGATTTGATTCACATTCATGAACCATTTCAAGCAAGTGCGTCGGTCTTCGCGCTGTTGCAGTCGAGGGACACTCCGGTTCTTGGGACATTTCACGCGGCCGCCGACGAGCTCGACCACTACAGACGACTGAGATTCGCGCTAGAGCCCCTATGGCGAAGAATCACTCTGCATGCTGCCGTCTCTGACGCAGCAGCGGATCTGGCACGGAAGTACTTCGGGGGTGAGTACAGAATCCTTCCCAACGGGGTTGAGGTCGAGGCATTCGCCCGCGCCGAAGCAGTCGCGAGGGATGCAAGTGAGTTCGTCGTTCTCTTTGTGGGCCGTCTTGAGCCGAGAAAGGGATGCGCAGAATTGATCGAAGCCTGGAAGACGGTCGAAGCACGCGTTCCCGAGGCCCGACTCTGGATCGTTGGTACCGGACCGCAGGAACCAGATCTCAGACGCGCGGCCGCTGACGCTCATTTGAGTAGCGTTGACTTCCTAGGCGCGCTCGGTACTGAGGAGTTGAGGGCGAGGTTCAAGAGCGCGGATCTCTTCTGCTCGCCGGCAATCGAGGGCGAGTCATTTGGGATTGTTCTGCTTGAGGCAATGGCGGCAGGCACGCCTGTGCTTGCCAGTGATCTTCCGGGATACGCGAGCGTTCTGAGGGGTGGGGCGGGCGAGCTGTTCGCAGCAGGTAGCTCGGAGGCACTTGCCGGGAGCCTGACTGCGCTCGCCGAGAACTCAGCGCGACTCAGCGCCCTTGTGGATCTCGGCAGGGCCCGCGCGGCCGAATTCGATTGGAGGATCCTCGCGAGAGACGTCCTGGATGTGTACGAGGAAATGTTGACGACGGGAGTCGGTAGAAGTGCCGCTTGAAAGAATGGATTCAGTGCTCGACCTTGGCACGCTTGAGGCGATGACCCTCGAACTCGCAAATCGAATTCGAGCGGTTGTTCATCCCCGGCTTGGCGAGGCGGAGTCGCGCGCGTTCACCGGTACGGCGATTGGGGGGGATGCGACCCTCGATATCGACAGAGAAGCCGAAGAAGTAGTGGCTGCATTCCTAGAGGAGGAGGGCAACCTAGCGGTCTTCACGGAAGATCTCGGCCTTGTTACCAGGGGTGAACCGCAGGCGGTGCTTGTCGTCGATCCGGTTGACGGCACGAGGCCCGCTGCAGCCGGTTTCGAATCGTGCTGTGTCTCAATTGCGGCGACCAGAGTCATCGATTCTCCGGTAGTCGATGACGTTGAGGTCGGAGTCGTGCGCGAGCTGAAATGGGATCGCACATTCTGGGCCACAAGGGGAAACGGGATGCATATCATGGGCCCGGCGGGAGAGCTGGAAGAGCCTCGCCTCTCGGACGCAACAGATACGTCCTCGCTGTTTTGGGCTGGTGGCTTCAGGGGCCGGCCGTATTTGCCCGTGGCGGCGTCGGTTGCCGAGCTCGCAGATGAATGCTCGCTTCGGGGGAGTGTCTTTGACCTGGGCTCGGCGAGCTTCATCATGACCCGGATCCTCACAGGTCAGCTCGATGCATATTTGGACCCGGCACTGAGGTTGCTCGATGAGTACCCTGGACTTGAGCCGGAGTTCCTAAAGACGGGCGGTGGATTCGTACTCTGCAACACGCCCTACGACGTGTCAGCCTCGATCCTGCTCTTCGAGGAGGCCGGTGCCGAAGTGACTGACTGCCACGGCCGCGATTTGGGGAGCCGTTCGATACTTGGATCTGACAGGGAGCATCAGATGTCGAGCCTGGCAGCCGCAAGTCCAGAACTGCACTCAACTCTTCTCGAAGTCGTTGACCGAGGCGTCGCCCGAGTGGGTGAACTCTGGCCGGAGTTGGAACGAGCGGAACTGTCATAGTAGTTGGGATATCCTGACAAGCGGCTTGGGGAGACATCTCGAGCAATTGGTGACCTAATGCTCTCGAGACACTCATGTCTCGAGATGTGACAGGTCGAATCGAGGAGGACCAGTGGGTCTGATAATTGGCCTAGTTTTGCTAGTGGTAGTAGTTGGCCTGGTTGGCTACGCCATCGCGCTCTGGAACAAGATCGTGAGGCTGAGCAACCGGATTGACAACGCCTGGAGCCAAATCGACGTTCAGCTCAAGCGACGTTTCGATTTGATTCCAAATCTCGTGGAAACGGTCAAGGGCTATGCGTCCCACGAGAAGGAGACACTCGAGAAGGTGACCGCGGCCCGCACCGCGGGCATGAACGCCCAGGGCCCGGAGCAGGCGGCGCAGGCCGAGAACATGCTCACCGGAGCCCTCAAGTCGCTCTTTGCGGTAGCCGAGCAGTATCCCGACTTGAAGGCAAATCAGAATTTCCTTGCGCTTCAAGAGGAACTGACGGCTACTGAAGACAAGATCGCGTATTCCCGCCAGTTCTATAACGATGCAGTGCTCAAGTTCAACAACATGATTCAGACCTTCCCCGGTCTCTTGCTCAAGGGAAGTCGGACTCCTCGCGAGTACTTCGAGGTTGAAGGTCTCGACCGAGTCAATGCGCCTCAAGTGAGCTTCTAAGAGCTTTCACCTGAGCCGCAACGAGGCTCTCTGATGTTTGATCAAGTCATATCGAATAAGCGGAAGTCGATCGCGCTCATAGTCGCCTTCGTACTGCTAATCATTGGCGTCGGCGCCGCGATTGGCTATGTCCTCAAGTTCGGGTGGATCGGACTACTGATCGCGGTGCCCATAGCGGCCATCGGCGCAATTACGTCGTACTACAGTTCCGACAAGGTTGCCCTCGCGATGGCTGGGGCGCGTCCGGCGGACCCTGCGCAATTCGCCCAGCTCAACAACTTGGTTGAGTCGATGGCAATAGCTGCCGGTCTGCCGAAGCCGGCTGTCTATGTGGTTGACGATCCGGCACCGAACGCCTTTGCGACGGGTCGGAACCCTGACCATGCTGCAATTGCCGTCACGACCGGGCTTCTCCAGATCATGAATCGCGTCGAGCTCGAGGGCGTGATTGCGCATGAGATGAGCCACATCAAGAACTACGACATTCTGGTGGGAACAATTGCCGTGATCTGTGTCGGAGTTGTCGTCATCGGGACCGATATTGCTGCTCGCATGCTCTGGTTCAGAGACAACGACAGAAGCGGCGGGAATCCGATTTTCATGGTGATAGGGATATTGACGATCATTTTGGCCCCCATTGCGGCGATGGCCATGAAGGCAGCCATTTCTCGTCGGCGCGAGACGCTTGCGGACTTCTCGGGTGTCGAGCTAACCCGATATCCCCCAGGGTTGATCGGCGCGCTCGAGAAGCTAAAGAACGATCAAGCAGTGGTGCGACATCATTCGAACGCAATCGCACACCTTTACATCGAATCGCCCAGCGAAACGCGCAAGTCATGGCTGAACAGGCTGTTCGAGACCCACCCGCCGATAGATGAGCGAATTGCGGCGTTGAGGAGTATGTGACCGGCAGTGGCGGTCGCAGCGTTTTTCGATCTTGACCGGACGGTGACCGCCGGAGCGAGCACCTTGTGGTTTGGTAAGGCGGCGCTAGCTCACGGGTACTACCCGCGAAGTCAGCTCGCCCGCGACGCCTGGAAGGCATTTTGGTTCCGAATGAAGGGCGATGCCGGACAGGACACCGGTGGGTTGAGGGACCACATTCTTTCTGCAGTCAAAGGTTGGCGGCGCAGTGACATGGACGTGCTGATCCCAGAGGTCCTGGCGCCGATACTCGAGCGGGTCTATCCACAGAGCTGGGAGCGCATTCTCGAGCATGAGCGCGCGGGGGTGCGAACTTACCTGTGCTCTGCTTCGCCGGTGGAGATCGTAGGCGCCGTGGCGCGGGCTCTACAGATGTCGGGTGGGGCGATCGCAACAGTTGCGGCCGTCGATGGCGATGGAAGGTACACCGGAGAGCTCGAAGGTCCGTTCTGCTACGCGGAGGGCAAGGCTGAGGCCCTTCGGGCTGAAGCCGCGCGATCGAAAATTGACTTGAGTCGGTCCTGGGCTTACAGCGATTCTTCATCTGATGTCCCTATGCTCGATGCGGTCGGGCACGCGGTCGCTGTCAATCCCGATAGCGAGCTCCGAAAGATCGCCGAGGAGCGCGGATGGGAGATCGAGCGCTTTGAGCCCCGTCACGGGCTACGCGTAGTGATCGCGTCAACTTCGGTGGTTGGGGTTGGCGCCATAGCCACAGGCGTTGCCCTCGGAGTGCGGGCAATTAGGCGGCGCCCCTAGCGGCGCTAGACTCTGCTTGAAGCGGAACGACGAGAAATCACGAGACGTGTGATAGGAGCAGCAATGTCTGTTGAGCCGGGGTCGAGCGAGACCGCAAGTACAGACAATGAAATCGAAGTGGTGGCAACCCCGCGGGTCAAGCGCGGCCTCGCGGAGATGCTCAAGGGCGGAGTAATCATGGATGTCGTCACCCCCGACGAGGCCAAGATTGCCGAAGACGCCGGGGCCTGCGCGGTGATGGCCCTCGAGCGAGTTCCCGCAGATATCCGTGCTCAGGGCGGGGTGGCCCGGATGTCCGATCCCGACATGATTCTGGGGATCATCGACTCCGTGACAATTCCAGTCATGGCTAAGGCCCGAATAGGTCATTTCGCAGAGGCGCAGGTGCTTGAGGCGCTTGAAGTCGACTATATCGATGAGTCCGAAGTTCTGACGCCTGCTGATGAGGCAAACCATATTGACAAGTGGGCATTCTCGGTGCCATTTGTGTGCGGCGCGACAAATCTGGGTGAGGCTTTGCGGCGCATCGCTGAGGGTGCCGCGATGATCAGGTCGAAGGGCGAGGCAGGAACCGGAAACGTTGTCGAAGCGGTCCGTCATATGCGATCGATCAACTCCGACATCCGGCGCCTCTCCTCAGCAGATGAGGCTGAGCTTTATTCGATTGCAAAGGAACTGCGAGCCCCCGCTGAACTTGTCAAGGAAGTGGCAGCGACCGGCAAACTCCCAGTTGTCCTCTTCACGGCCGGCGGAATCGCTACCCCGGCAGACGCTGCACTAATGATGCAGCTTGGGGCCGAGGGCGTCTTCGTGGGCTCGGGTATCTTCAAGTCCGACAATCCCGCGGCCAGGGCGAAGGCAATAGTGGAGGCGACAACGCACTTCGCCGATGCCCACATCGTGGCAAAGGTCAGCCGCAACCTTGGCGATGCGATGGCAGGCATCGAGATGTCTTCACTGGAGCCAAGTGAGAGGCTCGCGGATCGCGGGTGGTGAGTTCCTCCCCACCTGATGCCTCATGACGTGAAAATCGGGGTGCTCGCCCTCCAAGGGGCGTTCAGGGAGCACGTTGACGCATTTCGTAGGCTCGGATGTGAGGCAACCGAGGTGCGACTGCCTCAAGATCTCGAAGGGGTAGACGCCGTTGTCATGCCTGGAGGGGAGTCAACAACGGTCTCGAAGCTCCTAGCAACTAGCGGTCTGTGCGAGCCGCTGAGCGATCGACTACATGCCGGTCTGCCTGCATTTGGCACCTGCGCAGGCATGATCCTCCTTGCGAATGTGGTCGAAGGCGCCATTGCGGGGCAGCGTTCATTTGGTGCTATTGATATTGCGGTAACTCGAAACGCGTTTGGAAGTCAGGTTCATTCGTTTGAGCACGATCTGGAAATCGAGGGCATCGAGGGCGGACCGTTCAGGGCGATCTTCATCAGGGCGCCCTCCATTGCCCACGCAGGTTCCGGAGTAGAGTTGATTGCACGCGTTGGCGGGCAAGGTGTGGCCGCCCGCACCGGCAAGGTCCTCGTGACCGCGTTTCACCCCGAACTCGGACGCGATCTCAGGGTCCATGAACACTTTCTAGGAATCGTTTCGGAGGCGTAGTTTCGATGTCTGGACATTCAAAGTGGCATTCCATCAAGCACAAGAAGGGTGCTGCGGACGCCAAGCGCGGAAAGCTCTTCGGCAAGTTAATTCGTCAGATCGAAGTTGCAGCACGCCAGGGAGGGGGGGACCCGAAATCGAATCCGACACTCGCGACGATGGTTCAGAAGGCGAAAGACGCGTCGATGCCTGCGGACAACATCGAGCGAGCCATCAAGCGAGGAACCGGTGAACTCGAGGGAGTCACCTACGAGCAGCTCGCCTATGAAGGCTACGGCCCCGAAGGCGTCGCGATCCTTGTCGACGTGCTAACCGACAACAGGAATCGCGCGGCGTCAGAGGTCCGATCGTTGTTCACCCGTAACGGGGGCAACATGGGAGAGCCGGGCTCTGTCGCATGGCTTTTCGATAAGCACGGCATCATTTCTATTGACGCCGGAGCGGTCGGTGAAGATGACCTCCTTGAGATTGCCTTGGAGGCCGGCGCCGAAGACGTCGACACGGAAGGTGATGTCTGGGAGGTAAGGTGCCCACCGGATGTCCTCAAGGACCTGAGAGATCGCCTCGAGACTGCCGACGTGCCTTTTCAAAGTGCGGACATCACGATGATTCCGCAAAACACGGTTCCAGTGTCGGAGAAAGCAGCCGCGCAGAAAATCCTCAAGTTGATGGACGCCCTCGAAGATCATGACGACGTTCAGGCCGTGTACGCGAACTTCGATATTCCCGACGAAATCCTGGCCGAAGTGGGGTAGGCGCGCGGGTTCTTGCTTGCTGCGCTCGGGGGAGCTAACATCGAACAGATGTTCGCTGTAACCGACTCCAGAGTGATGGGCATTGACCCAGGTGTCTCGACTACGGGGTATGGCGTGGTTGAGCGGACCTCGACGGGATTGTCAGCTGTTGACTACGGCGTCATCAAGACCCCGGTGGAGTGGCCGATTGAAACCAGGCTTCGCTGTCTTTTCGAGGAGATAGAGAGGTACTTGTCCGAGTTCGTGCCGGGTTCGCTTGCGATCGAACGCGTCCTATTTCAGGCCAATGCCAAGACGGCCATGTCCGTTGGGCAGGCGACCGGAGCTGTTCTGGTCGCTGCAGCTCGGTGCGACTTGCCTGTCACGTTCTATAGCCCCAACGAAGTGAAGCAGGCTGTCGCCGGGTATGGCGCTGCAGACAAGAAGCAAGTGACATCTATGGTCGCGAAAGTCTTGGAGCTGGCGAAGCCGCCGCAACCCGCCGACGCAGCAGATGCTCTAGCAATAGCCTTGACTCATGCGAACTCATCGCGGTTGCGGTCGAAGCTTGCGGAGGCGGGTGCATGATTTCTCAGGTCTCAGGCGAAGTCGTTATGGCGAGGGAGCACGAGCGTGGTTGTGAGGTGGTGCTAGACGTCGGCGGCATCGGTTATCGGATCTCCGTCACGCCCTCTACCCTTGCCAACTTGTCTGCGCTTGGCGAGCGAGTGACGCTCCATACATATCTGCATGTGCGTGAAGAGGAGATGTCGCTATATGGCTTCGAGAGCTCAGAGGAGCGAGACCTATTTGAGATCCTGATCGGTGCAAGCGGCGTGGGGCCAAAGGTGGGTCAGGCGATACTCGCAACTCATTCTCCACGAGCACTCAGGACGTTGATCTCGGCGGGCGACACTGAGGCCCTCACTTTGGTGCCGGGAATCGGTTCCAAGCGGGCTCAGAAGCTCCTCCTTGAATTGCGCGACAAGATCTCACGTCCGGCGTTGGAGGCCGTGCCTCCTGCTGCGGACTCGGCCATAGGCGATGTCTCGGCGGCTCTCTCTGGCCTTGGCTATTCGGCGGCAGAGATTCGCGAGGCTCTGGCGGGCGTCTCAGCGGATGAAGAGCCGGAAGCCATCTTGCGAGAGGCGCTCCGTGCTCTCGGGCAGAGTGCTTGAGGAGAAGCAAGGCGGTGAGTGGATCCCCAGAACCCAGAGCGGTCTCCGCGGCAGTAGACGGCGCTGACGATCCCGTAATCGAGCCGACGCTGCGCCCGCGACGAATGGCCGAGTTCATTGGGCAGCCGACGCTGAAGGAGCATCTCGCAATTGTGATTGGTGCCGCCTCCGGCCGTGGCGATGTTGCCTGTGATCACATGCTGTTTTGCGGTCCGCCTGGCCTTGGAAAGACTTCGATGGCCGGCATTGTCGCGGCCGAGCTCGGAGCCGGGCTACGAGTGACTAGTGGCCCCGCGCTTGAGAGAGGGGGAGACCTGGCGGCCATTCTCACAAACCTCGATCCAGGTGACATCTTGTTCATTGATGAGATCCATCGCCTCAACCGGACAGTCGAAGAGGTTCTTTACCCTGCACTGGAGGACTTCCAAATTGACATAGTCATTGGGAAGGGGCCGTCTGCTCGATCGATTCGACTAGACCTGCCTCCGTTTTCACTGATCGGTGCAACGACGCGCGCGGGCATGGTGACTGGACCGCTGCGCGACAGGTTTGGCTTTGTTGCCAGGTTCGACTACTACTCGGCTGCCGATATCGAAACGATCGTGGCGAGGTCTGCATCGATCCTGGAGGTCGAGATCGATTCCTCGGGCGCACGAGAGATTGCGGCTCGGTCGCGCGGAACTCCTCGGATCGCAAATCGCTTACTGAAGAGGGTAAGGGACTTCTCGGAAGTCAGGGGCGCTGGCTCGATAACCGAGGCCATCGCACGTGAGGGGCTAGAGGTTTTCGAGGTTGACCACCTCGGCCTCGACAAGGTCGACAGAGCAATTCTGGGCGCGCTAGTAGAGAAGTTCTCGGGCGGCCCCGTCGGGCTCTCGACGCTATCCGTTGTGGTTGGGGAAGAGCCAGAGACCGTTGAAGACGTCTACGAGCCGTATCTGATGCAATCGGGATTCCTTATGCGAACGTCGCGGGGAAGAGTTGCCACTCGCCTTGCGTATGAGCACTTGGGAATTGATGCTCCTCCGCAGGTAGTCGCGCTCGAGCAGTCTGAGTCAGGTGCCGAGGCACTCTTCGACTAGGGTTAGCTTCTCCAGTCGGGCGAACTCCTCGATCCATGCAACTCAGCGATATCGACTACGACCTTCCCAAAGAGGCGATCGCGCAGTCGGCACTCGAACCACGGGATTCATCGCGGCTACTCGTCTGCAATCCCGATGGTTCCTTTGTTGACTCACGTGTTCGCGATCTACCCAAATTCCTGGCGAAGGGTGACTTGCTGGTTGGCAATCGCACCCGAGTCATGAACGCCCGAGTACTTGCACGACGCGAGACCGGTGCGAAGTGCGAGCTCCTCTTCCTTCATCCCTGCGATCCAGCGTGCCCGGGCGATTGGTGGGTGGCCTTGGCTCGCCCTTCCAGGAGAATAGGACCAGGGGAGCTCTTGACCGTGAAAATCCCAGGCCAAGAGGGCAAGACCGACGGGGTTGCTATCGAGGTCGGGAAGGCTGCCGGCATGGGTCGGAGGTTTGCCCGGGGGGTGGGAGTTCACACAGATCAGGTTCTGCGCGATCACGGTCAAGTGCCCCTGCCTCTGTACTTCTCCGGCCGGCTTGATTCCCCGGATCGATATCAAACTGTCTTTGCTGACGCTGTGGGATCTGCTGCCGCCCCGACAGCGGGCCTCCATTTCACAGGTCGGTTGATTGACGCGCTCGCCCGTTCGGGAGTCGGATTCACCTCAGTAAGTCTTGATATCGGAGTTGACACCTTTAGGCCGGTCACGGAGGCAAATCCGCTGGAGCACCCGATGCATGAGGAGGCCTACTCGATTGATGATCAAGCCGCTGAACAGGTGCGCCTCGCGAAGTCGTCCGGAAATGCGGTTGTTGCAGTTGGGACCACGAGCGCTCGGGCGATCGAGGCCGCCGCTGTGCGCAACGACGAGGGCAGGCCTACTGGAGAGCTGACACCGGGAAGCGCGCGGACGTCTATCTTGATCGCCCCGGGTCACAAGTTCTTGATCGACGGCCTACTCACCAACTTTCACGCGCCACGATCGACCTTACTCATGCTCCTCGCGGGGATATACCCGGATTGGCGCAGAGCCTATGACCGTGCGCTGGACAGGGGATATCGCTTCCTGTCGTTCGGGGACGCAATGCTGATACGGCCTGCCGATTCGGCCACGGAGGGGACGGTTGCGGCGATTTGAGCATTCGGATTGCCGTATTTGGGCAGTTTCCCGCTCCCGAGAGTGGATACGGGGGATACAATCCAAGCGAAGAACGTGCGTCCCCTCATGCCCCGCGCTTCTGCGCGGTCATGTAGTTCGAATTGTGGGTGACATCGCCAAGTGGATGACCAAGCGCCCAAGTTGGGTGAAGTCCTAATCGCCGCGGGAGTGATCTCGCAGCTAGATCTGCTCGAAGCGCTCGAGATGCAGAGGAGCGATCCCTCGCGTCCCAGGCTCGGCCAGGTACTCGTCGCCAAGAACATGGCTGCCGAGGGAGAAATCTGCCGAGCGCTCTCTGGTCAGCTTCGCCTTCCGTTTGTAGACCTGAGGACGGTTGCCCTCAACCACGGGATCGTCCTGCTCATCCCACAGCATTTGGCTGACCGGTATCAGGCAATCGCGGTAGACATGCGAGGAGACGAGCTGGTCGTGGCGATGGCCGACCCCACTAATCTCCTTGCAATCGATGACATCGCGGCAACTACGCGGCGAAAGATCAAGCCAGTTGTCGCTCAGCCAAGCCTCATTGCACACGCCATCGGTCGGTACTACGGTCGGATCGACTCGGGTGCATGGTCGCCTCAGGTGGCGCAGGATCCATTGCACCAAGGCTTTCAGAATCCTCGGACCAGTCTCGAGGAGCCCGCTCCCACTTTCGCCGACGAGGGCTTCTCAGTGACGAAGGCGGCGACCACTCCGATTGGTGGGACGGAATCAGGTCCTGTTGAGTTAGCGGGGATCCAGGTCGCGCGGGAACCGGAGGCGGATGTGCCGGATGTGGTCCCGCGCAGAGTGCCTCCAGCTGGAACGAGTGCGGAGGTTGACGCTGCAAACAGCGTGTCGGTCTTCCTTAACGAAGCTCTCAAGCTCGGGGCGACCGAAATCCGAGGTGAATCCGGCCTTGACGGTATTTCAGTTCAGTTCAAGGTCGGCGGTACATATCGTGAAGTCACGACGATTCCCAAGCACATGCAAGGTGCGGTGACCGCAGCGTTGAAGGAGCTCGCCGGATGTGATCCTGGAGAGCACAACGCGCCTCAGGAGGGGGAACTGAGCAAGTCGCTCGACAGAGGACGCATGAAGGCGACTGTCAAATTCACCCCCGGGCTCAATGGTGAGAAGTTTGTTCTCAAGCCCAAGGAGGCTGCGAACAGGCTTTTCGAGATTGAGGAACTCGGACTCGACCTCGATGATCTGGATCTCATGAATGCGGCACTGCAATTGCCGCGCGGGTTGATATTGGTTACCGGCCCCTCGGGTTCGGGGGTCACGTCGACCCTCTACGCGATGCTCTTGAGGCTCAGAGAGAAGCACTCCGAAATACTCACGATTGAGCGTGCAGTCGAACAGTCTCTTCCTGGCGTGAGTCAGAACGAGACAGATCCTGCGTCGGGCCTCGATTTCGAGGAGGCTCTCCGGACGTTGATCAGGTCGAATCCGACGGCGATGATGATCTCAGATATTGAGAGTGCTTCAGTCGCAGACGAGGCCATATCAAACGCCCAATCCGGAAGATTTGTCGTCGCAGGCATGACAGCCGAAGACGCGCCGAGCGCCGTCACGCAACTTGTCGAGATGGGCGTCGACGCCAGTTCGCTAGGGAGTGCCACGGCTCTAGTCATTGCACAGCGGCTCGTCAGAAAGATCTGCCCCAATTGCAAAGTTGAGAGTGAACCGCCCGCAAAGGTACTTAAAGCTCTTGGTCTCGAAGGCGGGGAGGCCACCTGGTTCCGCGGCGATGGCTGTGAAACCTGCGCCTACACGGGCTTTCTAGGCACGGCCGCGATGTTCCAGTTGATGCCTATAACGGACCTGATGAAAGAGCAACTCATGATTCAGGTGTCCGAGGCGACACTGATGCACGCAGCTGCTTCTGTCGGTGTCAGGACTCTCCTTGAAGCGGGAGTTGAGCTGGCCAGTGCCGGAGTGACATCGCCCGAAGAGGTGGTTCGAGCTCTCAATATCGTTGAGGAGGCAACCTTTGTCTGCCCTGGTTGTGCTGCCGAGATACGCCCCGATTACTTGGTTTGTCCATTTTGCTCGACCTATCTGGGTGGGGATAGCTGTAAGGGCTGCGGCAAGGATCTAAATGCAGACTGGCAAGCATGTCCATATTGTGGCGAAGTCCGAGACAAGCTAGTCGAGTCGCCTCAGCCGGTCAGGGCCGGTGCGGTTGACGGAGAGCGGCGGATCCTGGTTGTTGAAGACGACGACGACGTGAGAAAGGTCATCGAGCGGGTACTTGTGAACTCAGGATTCACAGTGATCGGAACCAGCACGGGCGACGACGCAATTCGTCTGGTGGTGCGGCACCGTCCGGATCTGATCCTCCTTGATATCGGCCTGCCCGGTGAAGCCGACGGGATCGAGGTCTGCAAGCAGTTGAGGCGGACCCCACAGGCGACTCTTACTCCGATCATCTTTCTGACCGCGCGTAGCGATGCCGAGACAGAGGCTGCCGGATTCGAGGCCGGGGCTGACGACTATCTCGTGAAACCCATTGATGAGGATCGGCTGATAGCGCGAATCCGAGCTCGGTTGCCGTCCGCCTGACGGCGCTAGACGAGAGGCGGCGTTCGATCACAGGCCTTCCGCGGGGATTCGCGTACCACTTCGACGAGCCGGACGACGGGCCTCCGCAGAGCCGCATCGGCCGTGCCGATACTCCTCACGGGAGCTTCGCGGTTCCAGCATTCTTTCCAGTCGGCACTCGAGCGTCAGTTCGCACGCTGGACAGTCGTGACCTCGTCGAGTGCGGAGCGAGCGGTTTGCTCGCCAACGCGTATCACCTGATGCTCAGGCCAGGCGCCAGCGTGATCGCGGGACTCGGCGGCCTTCACCGCTTCATGGCATGGGACAAGCCGATTCTCACCGACAGCGGGGGGTTTCAGGCAATGAGCCTTGGGGGAAAGGCGACCGATGACGGAGTCGTCTTCAAGTCAATTTACGACGGATCCTTCCATGAACTGACGGCGGAGGGCGCTGTACTAGTGCAGGAGCAGCTAGGTCCTGATTTCGCGGTGGCGCTCGATTTGTGTCCTGCACTTCCATCATCTCCAGAGATCGTCGAAGACGCGATGCGAAGGTCGATCGCCTGGTCGGCGAGGGGAAGAGATGCGCACTCAAGGCCGGATCAGGCGCTGGTTGGCGTCGTGCAGGGCGGCGTCGATCCTGACTTGAGAATCGAGTCTGCTACGAAGATGACATCGATAGGCTTTGACGTGTTCGCGGTTGGCGGTCTTGCCGTGGGCGAGCCGGTTGAAGAGATGCTTTCAACTCTCGATGTCGTCGTGCCCCACCTTCCGAATGATCGCCTCAGATACCTAATGGGAGTCGGCGACCCATATGGAATTGTGGAGGCGGTTGCCAGGGGCATCGACCTCTTTGACTGTGTCCTACCGACTCGCCTGGCGCGCCATGGGACGGCCCTCACTTCGAGCGGAAAACTCAACCTACGCGCGGCCTCGCTCGCCACTTCTGACGCGCCCATTGATCTGAAATGCGACTGTCGGACGTGTTCCCAATACTCACGGGCGTATCTGCGTCATCTTCTCTCGGTTGGCGAGGAGCTCGGCAAGCGGGCAATCACAATTCACAACTTAAGATTCCTGCTAGGGCTCATGGAGTCGATTCGGGAATCTCTAGCCAACGGAACATTTGATGCCATTAGGCGCGAGATCGCGTCGAGCTGGAGACCGAGCCTTGAGCCTGGGTCCGTGGACCATGCGATCGCTCGGCATGGCGGGCAGTGAGGCACGTTGCGTGAAGGCTTCTCGAAACCGACCGGGCTCAGCAACTAGTATGGCGGCTGATCCAATCTGGCTTGTCAGCAGACAGGCGCGCCGTTCGACGTAAGGCTTCACCAATGCGAGGACTAACAACACTTCTACCTCTCGTGCTTCTCATGGTCGCCATGTACTTCCTCCTCTTCAGGCCGCAGCAGAAGCGGATGGCCGAGCATCAGCGATTGATCAGGAGCATCGATGTTGGTGACGAGGTTGTGACGAGTGCAGGAATCTTCGGAAAGATCACGCGAATGACCGACGAGCGCGTTGAGCTCGAGTTGTCGGGCGGCTCGCGTCTCGAGATGCTTCGTTCTTCGATCGTGCGGCGGGTAGGCGATGTCGAAGAAGAACCCCAGGCGCTTGACGAAGCAGAAAGCAGCAAGGGCTCTGGCGGCAGCAGCGGTGACGACGATGAGGATGAGTCACTCGAATGACACCTGCCAAGCGCCGCCCTCCTTATGGAGCTCGGCTCGCCGCGTTGCTAGTTGTCGCAGGTCTCGGCCTCGGCCTGGTCCTTATTCAAGGGTACAAGCCGAGGCTAGGTCTTGATCTCAAGGGTGGGATTGCGATCGTGCTCAGGGCCGAGGGTCAGCCCACAGGCGAAGCCATGGACAAAGCCGTCGAGATCATCAGATCGCGCGTTGATGGCCTTGGAATTGGCGAGCCTGAGATTACTCGCCAGGGTAATGACCTAATCCAAGTTCAAATACCTGGCGTGCAGGATCCAGAGCGTGCCGAATCGGTAGTGGGGCGTACCGCCCAACTGTCATTTCGCCCCGTCGTTGGTGTCGCTACAGACACGGTTATTCCGCAAGACGCCACCGATACCTCGGCCGCATCACGCCCGCCGGTGACACCACCAAATGAAGACGATCCGGCCGCAACGGTCCGATTTCCCCTTAAGCAGTCGCCGGACACAGTCTTGATCCTGGGCCCCGTGGCGCTCATGGGAGACCAAGTCACTCGCGCGGATGCCACGCTTGCCGCAGGGAGTGAGGTTGTGACCCTTGAGTTCACGGGGGAAGGGCAGGCCGCTTTCAAGAAGATCACTGGCGAGCTTGCATGTAATCCCCAGGGTGACCCGAAGCGGCAGCTGGCAATCGTTCTCGACGGCGTAATCGAGTCCGCTCCTCAGATGGGCACGGAAGTGCAGTGCAATCAAGGAATCTCCCAAGGGGCCCAGATAACAACTGGCAGTGCTCAAGAAGCGCGAGATCTTGCCCTCGTGCTTAGGTACGGTTCGTTGCCGGTAGCTTTGACCGTCGAAGCGCGCGAGCAGGTCTCGCCGACAGTTGGAGGCGATGCTCTCAAGGCCGGACTCGTCGCGGGAGGTATCGGACTCGCCCTGGTCATGATCTATGCGGTTCTGTACTACCGAGGACTTGGGCTGGTGGTCATAGGCGGGTTGGCTATCTTCGGTACGCTGAATTATGTGGTTGTGTCGCTGTTGGGGGAATCAGTCGGCATGGCAATCACGCTGTCGGGAATCGCGGGCTTGATCGTCTCCATCGGCATCACGGCCGATTCCTACATCGTGTATTTCGAGAGGATCAAGGACGAGGCCCGCTCGGGCAAGTCGATGCGATTGGCCGTCGAGCGCGGCTTCAAGGGCGCGTATCGAACAATCATTGCTGCAGACACAGTGAGCTTGATGGCTGCTGGACTTCTGTGGTTGCTCACCGTGGGCGGCGTCAAGGGTTTCGCGTTCTTCCTTGGCATAGCAACGATCATGGACCTGATCATGGCCTGGTTCTTCACCCAGAATGTCGTGGCGCTCCTAGCTGATAGCAGGCTCTTCGGTGGTGGATTCCTCTCGCTTGAAAGCGCCGTCGCGGATTCGGATGATGCGGGGGGTGACGCCTGATGGGTGCTTTCTCCGACCTCTATCGCGGCAGAAACAACTACGACATCGTTGGGCGCCGTCGAATATGGCTAACCGCGGCGGTCGTGGCCAGCGTGCTGAGCATTGTTTCGCTCATAGTTGTCGGCCTGAATCTAAGCATCGATTTCAAAGGGGGAACAGTCTGGAAGTACAGCTATGCGCAAGGCGCCGGCGCCACAGACGGTCAGGGGGGCGCCAACGGCGTCAAGCCTTCTGAAGGGGATGTGCGTGCTGCAGCTGAGCGCGCTGGAGTGACTCCTGAGAAGGTCCTATTCCTTGGTAGCGATCAAATTGAAGTTCAGGCCGGGGCGGTAGACGCTGCTACTGCCAGACAGGTCTCAGCGGAGCTAGCTGGCACGGTCGGACTAAGCGCGCAGAACGCTCCAAGCTTGGTGTCCTCCACCACAATCAGCCCGACCTGGGGCGGGCAGGTCAGCGGCAAAGCGCTCCGCGCGCTAGTGATCTTCTTGATAGCCGTTTCGATCTACATTTCGTGGCGCTTCGAATGGAAGATGGCTGTGGCGGCATTTGCGGCACTCGCTCACGACATCTTGCTGACCGTCGGCGTCTATTCGGTCACTCGCTTTACGGTCGCACCGGCGACCGTGATTGCGACACTTACGATCCTCGGGTACTCGCTCTACGACGACGTCGTCGTCTTCGACAAGTTGAAGGAGACCTCAAAGCTCGCTTCGGGGCTTCGCCGTGACTACCCCCAGCTTGTAAACGACTCCCTCAACCAAGTGCTCATGCGCTCTCTCAACACATCCTTTTCCACGCTGCTGCCCATTGGTGCGCTGCTTTTCGGTGGGGTTGCCATGGGTTCGGAGACCCTGAAGAACTTCGCCCTCGCTCTCCTCATCGGGGTTCTCGCGGGAACCTACTCTTCGATCTTCATCGCCACGCCGATTATCGTGATTCTCGGAAGGCCCGGTTCCACGTCTCAAGCTGCAATGAAGGTGGCGCGGCGCATGAACGAGGCGGAGTCGAAGGTCGACGCGCCCCCCAGGAGCACCCGGACCAAGCGCCCGACGGCGGAGCGAATGGCCGAAATTGCCGGTGATGAGGGTGATGAGGGTGATGATTCGGGTAACGCCGACGAAATTGCGCTCGCCGAGAGCGAAGAAGCTGCCACTCGCGGAGCCACTCAGAAAAAGGCTCCCGGAGCGAGTTCTGGCAAGGCGCAAGCTTCCAGGCCTGCATCGAAGTCGAAGAAGGGGCGACCCAGGGGGAGCCGCCCCGCCGGCGGCGGCAAGAAGAAGCGCAAGAAGAAGTGATTGCCGCCGGCGACGCCGAATCGCGTACGGAGCGCCTGAAAGCGTTGGTGCGCGACATACCGGACTTCCCCAAGCCCGGCATCGTCTTCAAGGACATCACGCCACTTCTGGAAAGCCCTGAGGCGTTCAACGAAGTAGTGCCTGCCCTCTGGGAGCCGTGGGAGAAAGAGGCCCTCGACAAGGTGATCGGCGTCGAGGCCCGAGGTTTCATCTTCGCGGCACCCGTTGCGCTTCACTGCGGCGCCGGATTTGTGCCGATCAGGAAGCCCGGAAGACTACCGGCCGAAGTAGAGGCGGAAGAGTACGAACTTGAATACGGCACGGATCTGATCGAGATTCACCGCGACGCCATTGGTGCCGGCGAGAGAGCACTAATCGTTGATGACGTTCTAGCCACCGGTGGAACCGCTGCCGCGGCCGCACGCCTTGTCGAGCGCCTTGGGGGTGAGGTCGCGGGGATCGCGTTTCTGATCGAGCTTTCCTTCCTCGCTGGGCGGTCGCGACTAGACAACTACAGGCTCCACTCCCTGATCGAGTACTCCTGAGAACAGACCCGCGCGGGCACGCTTTGTAGGGCTTCGCTCGTCAAAGCTGGGATGATAGTCGGGTATCTCAATGAGCACGGAGAGCGGCTTGAGCGAAGTCAGAGAGCACGGCAGGGTCAGGGGGGTTCTGCCCTGGCGTCGGCCAAGCGATGCAGATGTCGCCGAACTCGCCCCGATATTGCGCGCCCTCCGCCAGCATCATGGCAAGGCCGACGCCAAACTCGTGCAGAGGGCATACGAAGTAGCGCGAGCGTGCCACGCAGACCAAGTCAGGGAGTCAGGCGAGGCTTACATCAGCCACCCCCTGGGAGTCGCACGTCTCTTGGCGGAACGTGGATTTGACTCCAAGACGGTTACGGCCGCGCTCCTCCATGACGTAGTCGAGGACAGCGAGATTGAGCTGTCCGAACTCCGAGAGCAGTTCGGGGATGAGATCGCGGAACTGGTGGACGGCGTAACCAAGCTTGACAGGCTGGCCTTTCATACTCGGGAGGCTGCCCAGGCGGCGACGCTGAGGAAGATGCTGGTAGCAATGGCATCGGACATCCGCGTCCTCGTAATCAAGATCGCGGATCGCCTTCACAACATGACAACGATTGAGGCGCTTGAGGAGCCTCGACGGCGCCGGATCGCCCAAGAGACTCTGGACATCTATGCACCGCTTGCCCACCGGCTTGGCATGCAGGAGTTCAAGGCACAGCTCGAGGAGATCGCCTTCAAGGTTCTGCACCCCAAGACCTATGCCGAAATCGATCAACTAGTCAAAGAGCGCGCGCCAGAGATCGAGATGTTTACCGTCGATGTAGTAGGCGAAGTGCGCGACCATCTCGCCAATGCCAAGATCGCCGCCGAGGTCACGGGGCGGACCAAGCACTACTACTCCATCTACGAGAAGATGGTGATTGACCGGCGCGAGTTCAATGACATCTACGACCTCGTCGGTATTCGGATCATCGTCAAGTCGATCAAGGATTGCTACGGAGCGCTCGGAGCAATTCATGCGATCTGGCCGCCCGTTACCGGGCGATTCAAAGACTTCATCGCGATGCCCAAGTTCAACTTGTACCAGTCGCTCCATACGACGGTAATGGGGCCTGAAGGCAAGAGCATCGAGATCCAAATCAGAACGGAAGAAATGCATCGGACTGCCGAGTACGGCATCGCAGCTCACTGGCAGTACAAGGATGAGCGGCGCGGAGGCGGTAGTGCGGGAGACAAGGCGTGGCTCAAGGCCATGCTCGAGTGGCAGCCCGACGCTCAGTCCCCTCAGGAGTTCCTCGAGTCCCTCAAGGTCGATTTGTACCAGG
Source organism: Acidobacteriota bacterium (assembly GCA_003577105.1). Lineage (GTDB taxonomy): Bacteria > Actinomycetota > Acidimicrobiia > ATN3 > ATN3 > ATN3. The sequence goes on from QEUQ01000040.1 coordinate 21,633, forward strand.
ATTCTGTATTTGTCTTCACCCCAAAGGGAGATGTCGTCGAGCTGCCGCGCGGTGCTACGCCGATTGACTTCGCGTATCAGATCCACACCGAGGTCGGGCATCGTTGCACCGGCGCTCGAGTCGATGGCCGGCTCGTACAGCTCTCGACTCCGCTCGAGTCCGGGAACACAGTCGAAGTCTTTACGTCGAGAGCGCCCGACGCAGGACCAAGCAGGGATTGGATTCGGATTGCGCGCACTACAAAGGCGCGTTCGAAGATTCGGCAGTACTTCACGAAGGAGCGTCGAGAGGACGCTATCGAGGAGGGCCGGCGAAGGGTCGATGAGGAGCTGAGGCGTACTGGAATCAAGGAGGGCCTGCGCGGAGTCGCGGATATCACGGCCGATCTTCTATCCGGGTTCAACTACACGAGCGAGCAGGCGTTTCTTGCGGCCATAGGGGAGGGGCATCTCTCTGCACGTACTGTCGCTCAAAAGGTCACATCGATGAGAGCTCCGGTAGTCGAGTCAGACGAGCTCATCGAGGGTGAATTGCCGGCCAAAGGGAGGACTTCTGCCGCAACGGATTCACCGGGCGTAATCGTTGAGGGCCTCGACGATGTGTGGGTTCGGCTCGCCCGCGACTGCAATCCAATACCGGGCGATTCGATCATCGGGTTCGTCACCCGCGGCAGAGGCGTCTCGGTGCACAGAGCGGACTGCCCCAATCTCGAGGCGCTGACGAGCGGCCCGTCATCGAGCAGAGTCGTAGAGGTCGAGTGGGATCCGGCACGCGAATCACCCGTTGTGGTCGCCGTTCAAGTCGAGGCGCTTGACCGGCATGGACTCTTGCGTGATCTGACATCGGTTCTCGCTTCGACCAAAGTCAACATTGTCTCGGCAAACACACATACAGGACGAGACCGCATTGCGCTGATGCGGTTCGAATTCGAAATGGGCGATGCGACGCATCTAGCTTCCATTCTCGATGAGCTGAGACGGGTTGACGGGGTTTTCGACAGTTACAGGGTTGTTCCGGGGAACAAGGGCGCTTGAGCCACTTCTTCCACTAGGCTCAGGTTCGTATCCGGCCCAAAGAAACCAGGAAAGGCGGGAGGAGCCATGCTCGAGAGGCTCGATCGGATTCAGATCGCAGCAGCCCAGCTAGACGAAGGATCCGCTCCGTTTGTGAACCTTCTCGGGGCAGAGCCCATAGGAGACGACGTCGTCAACTGCCTCGGGGCTCGCAGGCGGACACTTCACGCAGGCCGGTCGGCCATTGAGATTTTGGCGCCAGACTCGGACTCCCCTGAAGGAGCAGTCGCGCATTTCATTGGGCGATGGGGCCCGGGGCTATTTGGCGCAGGATTCAACACGCACAACTTCTCGGGGCTCAAGAATCATTTCGATGAGCAAGGCACCGCTTACACCGAGGAGGCAGGGCAGCTGTTTCTGACGGCGGAGGAGACAGGTGCGCATGGCATGCCTGTGGTCATCACGCCGTCGGGGAGCGAGGAGCTTGGCCGTAAGGGGCTGATCCGGTCGATCTACGAAATCACGAACATCGTGGAAGATCAGACGGGAGTCGCCGCGCAATACGCTCAGCTGTTCAAGCTCGATGCTGCGCAATTTCATCACATCGAGAGCGAGATGTTCGGATACGAAGGCACGCTGACGCTGTTTAGGCCGTCGGATCGGCTCGACAGAATCGAAGTGGTCACGGTCACAGATGAAGCCAAGACCATGGGGCGTTTTGCCAGCAAGCGCGGTGAATCCCTCTACATGTTCTTTGTGGAGTCGGACCAAATGGATGAGATCAGGGACCGGCTCAGAGAGCACGCGCCGCGGGACTGGAGCGACTCGCCAAACCGCGAGGGTGGAGATGTGCTTTTCGTTCACCCGAAGGCCGCATCGGGTGTTCTTTTCGGGGTGAGCCGCACGAGTGTGGGATGGCTTTGGTCCGGCGCTCCCGAACGAGTTGTGAAAGCAGGTGACTGAGTTGGGCGGTATCGGCGGTGAAGATGCGGTCTTGTATGCCGAGCGTGACGGAGTTGCCACGGTAACTCTGAACCGGCCGTCGAAGAAGAACGCATTCAACGCTGCCCAATATGACGGTGTAAGGAAGGCGCTGGACCTGGCGGACGAGTCGAGCGTGCGAGCTGTAGTGATCAAGGGTGCCGATGGCGCATTTTCCGCAGGGGCCGACATCACAGAGTGGGCCAACCCGCCAGTCTTCGACGACGGAGAAGAGCATGGCTTCGTTCCGTTTGCACTCCGCCTTGCGAGCTTCGAAAAGCCGTTGATCGCTTCGGTGGATGGTGTCGCGGTCGGAATCGGTGTCACGATGCTCTTTCATTGCGATTTCGTCCTCGCGACACCGGAGTCCCGTTTCAGGACCCCCTTCGTCTCCCTCGGGGTCTTGCCGGAGGCGGGTTCGAGCCTTCTTGGCTTGCGCCTGCTGGGTCGTCAGGATGCAATGAATCTGCTTGTCAGGGGTGCCTGGCTGTCTGCCGAGGAGGCAAGCGCCGCGGGCTTGGTTTGGAAAGTTGTCGGCCGCGATCGTCTTGAGGCAGAGGTAAACGCGATCGCATCAGATTTCGCGGCTTTGCCCCTTCGCCAGCTTCGCATTGCAAAGCAGCTTCTCATGCAGTCGGAGTCCGATTTGCTCTCGGCAGCATTGGAACGGGAGATGGCTGCTGGGGCCTCAATTGCAGGTTCGCCAGAGAATCGCGAGGCAATCTCGGCATTCCTCGAGAAGCGGAAGGCAGATTTCTCTCAATTCGACTAGGCCGCATCACGAGCTGACGAGATCGTTCAGGTG
>QEUQ01000041.1 GCA_003577105.1 Acidobacteriota bacterium
CAAGTTCGTCGGGTGGACGAAGTCGGGAAATGCCGGGTCCGGCAGATACGAGATCTTCCTTGACCCCGCCGATACCTACAAGGTCTTAGTCAAAGGCCCGCCCACTCATGAAGACATCTGGTATTCGGCGTCCCAGGGCTACATGGAATCAAGCCCCCTTGCCCCGCCTGCAACGGCGAACTTCTCACTTCGCCCAGCAGGGCTCATAGGTGGATGGGTGATGCAGTCGGGCTGGCCACTTCAGGGAGCATATGTTTCGGTATTCACATCCTGTGGGTGTATGACACCTAAGAACGCAGGCACTGATGTCGCGGGTAACTACTCGGTCAAAGTCGTCACCAGTGCATCGTCGGGGTATCAATACCGGGTCCGCGCAATACCACCGACAGGCCAGACCCGTTGGTATTCAGTGGCAACGAGTATTTGGGGTGCCGATGACGTAGATGCTCCGGACATCGATGTCAACATCGAGACCCCCCCGTAGGGGCGGGCGGCTGGCACCCTGCAGGTGGAGCTGAGCAGGATCTGCGCTCAACCGAAATCGACGTCGGCAGCTGGAGATGCAGCATCCAGTCCTCCCCAGATCGTGGGTGCTGAGAAGTACCACACCGGAGAGCCTGCGGCGGGTATCGAACGGATTCGATACACATTGCCCGAACTCGCGGTAGTCGGGACCTTTACTGAATAGTCTCCGGCGATGTTTGCGACCGCATTCGCCGGGCTCTTGCAACCGCACGATGGATAAGCGGAGACAAACGCCGAACTGCTCGTATTGCCGGAGATGGTTGCCGCTTCTCGCAGTGAGAAATTCGCGGTGGCGGGCGCTACAACCGGCGAGGACTCCGCAAAACCCGATGCACCCGAGTGCCATGTGTCCTCCAATGCAGGGGGACCTTTGACCAACACCTTGTAGCTGCCCGAAGGAGCTACTTGGACTTCGTAGCGGCCGGGGCCGGTGCGTCCCGATCGCGCCCAGGTGACGAAGCGGCCCGACTCGTCGTACACGTACACGTACGCGCCATCAACATCAGCCGCCGTCGCGGCGTCTTTGACATAGCCCGTGATGATGTCCGATGCAGGCAAGGTCGAGTCAAGACCTGTCGAGGGTGAATCGACGCAGTCAGCCTCAGACCAATTCAGCTTGTCGTTGTACCAGCGAGCCTGGTGCCCTTCCATTGGGGAGACAAGAACCTTGTAGCCTCCGCCAAGAGCACACGATGACTCTGGAACCTCCACCGACCACGTCTCGGAGGTGTTGCAGCATCTGTACGCGGCAAGATCTCCTGTCGCGGCGTGATAGACCGAGACCGACCCCCACATGGAATTCACAGTGGTGCCTGAGAGCGCGGGCGGTGTGCAAGGGTCAAGTGGCGGGAGGACTGCTCGAGGAGATGGCGTCGGTGTGTTCTCTGGGTCATCGATGACGATCTCCGTTACGAAAAGGAACGGGTCAATTGGGGGCTGCCCCCCTTCGCACCAGCCGACAGACTCGCCAAGGCTCGAGTTGTCTGCAAAGGCCGAGTTCGTGGGGTTCCAGATCCATCGGTACGGATTCGCGTTGCCTGAAATCTCTGCAGCGTTGTCCTCAATCAACGTGCCATTGACCGGTACTCCTAGATCGTCAGTTCGCCATCGGGTTCCGACAATCACAGCCTGGTGAGCAGTGTCGGTGCTCGTGAATGTGTTGCCAGAAACAGTCGCCGTGTTGTCTTCAACGCGCACCCCGTAACGCACATTCTCAAAGGTGTTGTTTTTGACGGTGTTGGCGGCCGCATGATCCAGATGGACTCGGTGAACGAAATTGTCTATGTATGCGGGGTCGCTGCAGTCCATGAAGTACTGGTTCTCGGCCATCCGCGAACCCACCCACACACCATTGAACGTGTTGCGAATCGTGTTCCCCTCAATGAGGTTTCCGTCGGCGCCGTATGGGCGAGTCCACCATTCGGTGGGTTTCTCGGTGTAGAACTCACCACAGTTCTTGTACAGAAAAATTCCGCCAGCTGAATTGGATTCGATCGTGTTGCTCATGATCACGTTGTTGCGCGAGCCGTCTATGGCTATGCCTTCACGCCCGGTCTGCCAGTAGCGGTAGGTCATGCCGAGGAGTTCCATGGTGGATCCCTCGGGCTGTGCATCCTTGTACCCGTTGTCATGAATGTGCGACCCGATTACAGCATTATCCTTTGAGCCGGCTTCCAGGTAGACGCCGACACTGCCGGCATTTCGAATCTCAAGGTCTTGCGCAACCACACCTGTCACGTAACCGTCGACGAAGAGACCCGACCCACCGGAGTTTCCCAGCAGATTGTTTTCAATCAAGATGTCTGAGAACGCGTGCTCGTACTCGAATCCCGGCGTCAGCTCTTTGAAGTTCTCCCGACTTACGCGCATCGGATTGGTGAAACCGTTGACGATGCAATTCCTCACCGTGACGTCAGAGAGGGCAAGAGTGCGAGGGGCGACGATATGAATCCCGCGCCCCGATAACTGAGCCGATTCGATAGTCGCCCCGCGGCAGTCCAGAACGACTCCCGAGGCCTTGATATCAATCCCCTTCGTGTACGTGCATCCCGGGTCGAGGTGTGAAGTCTCAGTGATCGTGATGCGAGTCGTCGCCCGACCGCAGTCAACCAGAGTCGATGAGGGGTCCAGCGTGCCTACTAAACCGCCGAGGGGAAGGTCGGAAGGTGCAGCGCTTGAAACGTGCTCGATCATTGAAAGGGATGTGACCCAAAGCGCGCATAGCAAGACGAGGACTATTCGGCGGCTCAAGCTGTGGCACATCGCGCAAATATACCGGCGCGCCAGCTCACCACCTTGCTCACCGCGACTTGGGCTCAGCCCGCAGCTGCTTGTGCCTCGATACCGACTCCAAGAGCCGACATGCGCCGAAGCTGGCCGTAGGTCCCTGCTAGCTGGACCGCCCCGCCCCTCTGGCGAACCGCGCGCATGAAAGCCTCAATCACCCCAAGCGATGACGCGTCAGGCCACTTCACAGCTGTCAAGTCAATCGTCACCCTGTCGATTTCAGCAGGAAGTTCGCTCAGAAGTGCTTCGAACTGGCGAGCGGTGTAGGCGTCGAGGTTCCCAAGGACCACGCAGCGGCACTGGTGATCGAAGACCTCCACCTCGCAGGCTATGCGCCCAGGTGTTGCCCTGATTACAAAGTCCGGCGACATCTACTATCTCCCCGTCAGACTTGGAATCAGCGTAGCCCTACTTGGCGTTGTGTGGTAGGGCCAAAAGACCTACGCGTATAACGTTGAGTCGCGCGACAATGCACGCCCCGCCGGGATGGCGGAATTGGCAGACGCGCGCGACTCAAACTCGCGTGGGCTCAGCCCGTGAGGGTTCGACTCCCTCTCCCGGCACGACAAGAGAGCGACAGGAGCTATCCCATGAAGTCCATTGAAACAACGGTCGCGATGCCCATTTCCGAGGCTGAAGCGGCAGTGCGGGCCGCCCTTGCCGAACAAGGATTTGGAGTGCTCACCGAGATAGACGTCGCCGCGACGATCAAGAACAAGCTAGGTATTGACCGGGCACCCATGAAGATCCTCGGGGCATGCAACCCGTCACTAGCTCACCGTGCCCTTGAGGCAGATTCAAGCGTCGCGCTCCTCATGCCGTGCAACGTCGTTCTCGAAGAGATCGAGGGCGGGACACACGTTGCCGCGGCAGATCCCTTCGACCTACTTCAGGGCCCGGCCTGCGATGTCGTCGGCGAGGAAGCTTCGATCAAGATAAACGCTGCGATGGACTCGCTCAGCCAGTAGCTAGAGGCGAACCCGGTCCGAAGAAACCACCTGCCGGACGAACGTGGCAATGAAAGTGGTCGGGGATATTGCGCATCATCGGATCAAACCAGTAGCCCTTTTCGCCATAGACCTCGATTGCCACTGACTCGAGCTTGGCCTTGAGGCGGTCGGCAACCTCATCTGCGGGCATCCCGTGTGAACGCCATACGACCATCGGCGTGTCGCACTGGTCGCACTCGGCAATCCAACACTCGTCGTCGTCATAGAACCAATGGGTCACCCGTTCTGCCCTACAAAGCAGGCAGTGCGGATCCTTCTCGGCGTCCATTGCCGCGCGCATCGCGGCGACCAGCTCAGCCGGGCTTCCATGATCTTCAAGGACCCGCTTTACGATCGCAGAACCCACCACAACTCCATCTGCAACCTGGCACGCCTCGGCCGCCTGCTCGGGTGTCGAGATTCCCAGCCCGAGCGCGACTACCAAGTTGGTCATTGGTGCGAGCCGGCCCGCAATTGCCGATGCGACTTCGGAGAGCGAGTCGCGCTCCCCCGTCACGCCAAGTAGGGAGATCGCGTAGACGAAACCGCGTGAGCGCTCACAAACCTCGGCGAGTCGCTCATCTGCTGCGTTCGGCGCGGCAAGAAGTATCGGCGCAACGCCGACTCCCTTCGCGATCTCCTCCCATTCGCCGGATTCCTCAAGGGGAAGATCCGGAATGATCACGCCGCCCACACCCGACTCCGAACAGTCCGAGGCGAAGCGCTCGAGGCCATGGCGAAAGACCGGATTGAAGTAAGTCATGACGGCAACCGGTATGGGCACATCGGCCAGGCGGACACATTCCAGTACGTCTGCCGGGGCGGTGCCTGATTGGAGCGCCGCTTCGGATGCTCTTTGAATCACCGGACCGTCCATGACGGGGTCCGAAAACGGAATGCCAAGTTCGATTAGGTCCGCACCTGCATCGGCCACCTCTCGCATGAGCGCCACGCAGCCTTCGACGCTTGGAAACGCACCAGTGAGATAGGCAATGAGAACCTTCCTGCCCGCCGCCTTCTTCTCAAGAAGCGCAGCTTCGAGCTCCCCTCCGGGGCCGCCGAGAACCTCAGCCATCAGTGAGACTCCCCCGATACCCGGCGATGCTCTGCACGTCCTTGTCTCCCCTACCTGATAGGTTGAGAAGGATCAGCGAGTCAGCAGGGAGCGAAACGGCCTCGCGGGCAACCCAGGCAACCGCATGAGCCGACTCCAGCGCGGGAATAATCCCTTCCGTCTTGGCGAGCAGTTCAACGGCATCGAGTGCTTCGGCGTCGGTAGCGGTCGCGTACTCCGCTCTGCCCGATTCCTTCAGGTAGGCGTGCTCGGGTCCCACCCCCGGGTAGTCAAGCCCGGCGGAGATCGAATGTGCCTCTAGGATCTGACCGAATTCATCTTGAAGCAGCAAGCTCATCGATCCGTGGAGCACTCCGGGCACTCCCCTGCTCAACGTCGCACCATGCCGGCCAGATTCGATTCCGAGCCCGGCGGCCTCCACGCCGACAAGACGAACTCTCGGGTCATCTACGAATCCTCTGAATATCCCCATCGCATTGGACCCCCCGCCCACACAGGCAACGACGACATCGGGCCTGGCATCACCAAGCTGTTGGCTGGCCTCACAACCAATTACGGACTGAAGCTCCCTGACCATGAAGGGATACGGGTGCGGCCCCACCACTGAGCCGATGATGTAGTGCGTCTCGCCAACCGTTGCAACCCAATCCCTGAGCGCTTCGTTTGTGGCGTCCTTCAACGTGCGGCTCCCCGACTCGACGGGGCGAACCTCCGCGCCGAGCAGTTGCATTCGAAGTACGTTGAGCGACTGGCGAGCAACGTCCTCGGCGCCCATATAGATCGTGCACTCCAGCCCAAAGAGCGCGGCGACCGTAGCTGTGGCCACTCCATGCTGGCCGGCACCAGTCTCAGCGATTACCCGGGTCTTTCCCATGCGCACTGCGAGGAGCGCCTGGCCCAGGCAGTTGTTGATCTTGTGAGATCCGGTGTGGGCCAAGTCTTCTCTCTTCAACAAGATGCGCGGCCCGCCAAGTTCCGCACTCAGCCTCGCCGCCTCGGTCAGTGGCGTTGGGCGACCGGCATATGAATGAAGCAGCCCGTCGAGCTCTGCCCTGAATTCCGAATCGGCCCAGCTCTCCTCGAAGGCACTCTCTAGCTCTTCTAGTGCGGGGATGAGCGTCTCAGGTACAAAGGTTCCCCCGAAGGAGCCGAACCTCCCTCTCGCTGAACTCACAGCAAGCAACGCCCCGGCGGTGGAGCCACCTCCGCGGCCCTCACCGCGCCGATGAACTCGGTGATCAGGAAGGGATCCTTGATCCCCGGCTCGCTCTCGACGCCGCTTGAGACATCAACGCCCCACGGCCTCACGCGCTGGACTGCCTCGCCCACATTGGAGGGTCCTAGGCCACCAGCGAGCACGACCGGAACGACCGCGAGGTGACCGGCAACCGCAGACCAGTCGTAGGTGACGCCGGCACCCGGTTCACTGCCGTCATAGAGGACTGCATCAGGAGCTTCGCTCTCGGTCAGGGCCTTGAGGGCTTCAAAGGGTGATGGCTCTACGCCGTGGCGCCCGGCGAGACACGCAAATGCAAGCGTTGGGATGATCCGTCGCAGCTCTGCAAACTCGGGCGCGGCACCGTAGAACTGAACTGCCTCGATGCCCGAAGTCATCACTACGTCGGCGACCTCCGGGGGCTTGATGCCGAGAAAAACGCCTACCGCGGTAACGCGTCTCCCGCGCACGCGCGCCCAGCCACGGGCGACATCGACCAACTCGCGAGCGCGCTCGGCAGTGATCCTTCGAGGGCTGTCAGCGAAGACGAACCCGACCGCGTCGGCCCCCGCCCCCACGGCAACTTCGACGTCCTCTTCTCTAGTGAGACCGCAGATTTTTATCCAAGTTCTTGCTGCGTAGCGTTGCTCCAACCTCTCTGCTCACACCTCCGATTCGAGCCGGCCGTTGAGATAGGCGTCGTAGGCGGCTAGGTCGAAGTCTGCATTGCCCGAAAGGTTGAAGACGATCGTCTCGGCAGAGTTTTCTTCCTTGCAGCGAAGCGCCTCATCAATTGCAGCACGAACTGCGTGGGCTGATTCGGGTGCGGGAATGTAACCCTCGGTTCTGGCGAATTGAACCGCCGCCTCGAAGACTTTGCCCTGTGGATAGGCGACCGCTTCGAGGTAGCCGTGCTCAGCAAGGCCGGAGATCAACGGAGAGTCCCCGTGATATCTAAGTCCGCCGGCATGGATCGCCGGAGGGACGAACTCATGACCGAGGGTGTACATGCGAAGAAGAGGCGTCATGCCAGCCGTGTCGCCGAAGTCGTAGTCGATCTTGCCTGCCGTAAGGGTCGGACACGAGGCAGGTTCAACTGCGACGAATCGCAGGCCATCACCGCGTTCGATCTTTTCCTCGAGGAACGGGAATATGAACCCACCGAGATTCGAGCCGCCCCCGCAGCACGCGATCAGCACGTCGGCCTGAAGCCCTGCCTTCTCGAGCTGCTTTCGAAGTTCGAGACCTTCGACAGTCTGATGCAATAAGACGTGATTGAGAACGGAACCCAGTGAGTACTTGGTGTCTTCCCGGCCCGCGGCGTCTTCGACAGCTTCAGAGATCGCTATACCAAGAGACCCGGGTGAATCCGGATTGGCATCGAGGATCGCACGACCCGCATTCGTCTCGGTACTCGGGCTAGGGGTGACAGATGCCCCCCAGGTCTCGATCATGAGTCGGCGGTAGGGCTTTTGCTCGAAGCTCGACTTCACCATGTAGACCTTGCACTCGATGTCAAAGAGCGCACAGGCAAACGCGAGGGAGCTTCCCCACTGCCCCGCACCGGTCTCGGTCGCAATCCGTGTGACGCCTTCCTCCTTGTTGTAGAAGGCCTGCGCAATGGCCGTGTTCGGCTTGTGGCTGCCGGCCGGGCTCACGCCTTCGTACTTGTACCAGATCTGCGCCGGCGTGCCGAGAGCCTTCTCGAGGCGGGTGGCTCGCTGAAGTGGAGTCGGACGCCAGCGCGCATAGATATCCAAAATCGGGCCAGGAATGTCGATCCACGGGTCGGTCGAGACCTCTTGACCAATCAAGCCCATGGGGAACAGCGGCGCGAGATCATCGGGGCCGATCGGCTCACGAGTTCCGGGGTGAAGCGGGGGGTCAGGCGGGAATGGGAGGCGAGGCAAGATGTTGTACCAAGCCTCTGGCATCTCGCTCTGCTCCAGCGTGACTCTGGTCTGATCGGCCATTGAGACCTCCTCGATTGATTTACTGCCGGATTAACGCCCCAGCAGCTCGTGAACTTGACCCTCGACGTTACCCGAGATGAGCAGGGATTCGCCTACGAGAATGGCGTCATAACCCGCGGATTCGACGAGCTCGACATCGGTTCGTGTCGAGATTCCGCTTTCGGCCACTCCGAGAACCCACGACGGAATCTGATCGGCTAGCCCGATGCACGTCGTCAGGGAGACCTCGAAAGTCCGCAAATCACGGTTGTTGACCCCGACAATTGAGGCCCCTGAGTCAAGTGCGAGTCCGAGCTCTCGCCCGTCATGCACTTCGACGAGCGAGGCCATACCGAGATCTTGAGAGAGCTCGAGCATTGACTCAAGATCTCTTTGGTCGAGCGCGCCGACGATGAGCAAGATCGCGTCGGCGCCCGCGGCCCTTGCCTCGAATACTTGATAGGGATCGACGATGAAATCCTTTCGCAGCAGTGGCAGCGAAACTGACTCTCTAGCAGCCGTCAGATCGGCCAGAGTGCCGGCAAAGCCGGCTTCGTCGGTGAGAACGCTGATTGCCGAAGCTCCGGCCTCTTCGTACGCCCCAGCTATCGACGACACCTCGAGATCGGGGGCAATCTCACCCTTTGATGGCGAAGCTCGCTTGATCTCGGCAACTAGTGAGATCCCCGGAGCCTCAAGCGCAGCGGCAAAGTCCCGTGGTAATGGAGCCGCGCGGGCGTCGGTTTCGATAGCGTCTAGTGAACGCGATTCAATCGCGTCGGCCACCTCACCACGCTTGCGCGCGCAGATCTCGGCAAGGATGTCGGGTGGCACTGCTTCTCCAGGTATTGGGAAGCGTGATTTTACGTCAGCGATATACCGGGACGGCAGATGACAGCGACAACCCGCACATTCCGACGCGACGGACAAACCCAGACGGCCACAGGATTGAACCTCGAAGCAGGCCTATCGGATGACTGCCTCACGTGGATTGACATCACGGACCCAACTGACCAAGAGATCGAAGCGCTTGCAGCCGAATTCCATGTGCCTGGATTTCTAGCTGAAGACCTGCTCAAAGGGAATCAGCGCCCAAAGATTCACGTTGAAGCAGGATTCGTCTTCATAGTCGCCTACGGCGCAAACCTTGACGGGGACATCTGCACCCATGAGGTCCACATGCTCGTGAGCTCACAGGCGGTCGCAACAATTCGTCACTCACCCGCCTACGACATTGAGCCGGTGGTTTCGCGCCTGGCGGCAGTGCCAAACGTCTATGACCGCGGAGTGGCGCTGGTCCTATACGACCTTCTTGACGAGATGGTTGACGGGTACTTCACCGCCGTTGACGAACTCGAAGACCGAATTGATTCCGTGGAGCAGTTGGTCTTCTCCGCCGAACAGGGCGGCACTGACAAAGAGATACAAGAGAGTGTCTTCGCGCTCAGAAAGCAGATCGTCGCCTTCTACCAGATTTCGACGGCGATGCGCGATGTTCTCAACGGGATCCTGCGCCACGACGTCGATTTGTTTCCTGAGAAAGTCCACCTGTACTTCCTCGACATCTACGACCATCTCCTGCGAGTCAATTCATCATTGGAACTCTTCAGGGAATTGGTGGCAGGCATGTTCGAAGCACATCTTGCTGTGGCCTCAAATCAAATGAACAAGGTGATGAAGAAGATGACGAGCTGGGGCGCGATTCTTCTAGGAGCAACCCTGATCGCCGGCATTTACGGCATGAATTTCCGTGAGATGCCAGAGCTACGCTTCCTCTATGGCTATCCGATGGCCCTCGCGATGATGGCCACCCTCACCATCACTCTCTGGATCGTCTTCAAGAAGAAGAACTGGCTCTAACTGGAATCTCGATTTCTAGAGAGAGCAAGTGGGCGCCCATAGCCTTGCCGAGGTTGTCTGCCCGAATCGACTTCGGAGCACCGCCATCGAGAGCCTGCTCGCATAAGAAATTGAGCGCTTTCAAATTTGGGACTTCATAGCGCGTGACTCTTCCAAGTACGAGATGGCCAAAATGCGCCTTGACGACCTCGGCAGTGACCGCCGACTTGATCAATTCGTAGTGAGCGTCGTCGGGAGCGAAGAGTGCGACATTGACCAAGTCGGCCTTGTCTCCAGATCTTGCCATCGCGAACTCGGCAAGTTGCACTTTGCGAAGCTCGCCCTCCGGCCGCACTGCTTCGGCTGCAGGAGGTGGATCAAGACGTCTGAATTCGACGCCGGGTGCTGCGCCCAGGAGAGGATTCGACGATTCGGAGTCATTGCCGCCCAATGTCGAGACTTCCACGCTCACCTGCGGGTCAATTGCCGACTTCGGGACTAAGGTCGGCCAAATATCGAGAAGCTCACTCGGTCCGCCACCGCCTCGCCCGGTGCCGAAAACGGCAGGCGGCCCGGAGAGGCCGAGGGCCGCAAATTCACGCGCAAATTTGCCCGCGAGCTTCTCGTCGTCGGTGCGCATGGCTATGCGAGCGATCACCTCGTTGGGCTGCTCAGATAGGGGCAGTTTCTCCATGTCATCGAGCTCGGCATCAGTAGCGGGCCCAAAGACTCCGCCCGGCCGGCCGCCCCGGCTTGCCCCGAAGTACTCGACGCACGTCTCCTCGGCGCCGCCGAGCACCTCGAGTCTGTCGAGCAGCACCCCGGCTGCTCGCCGTGCCTTTCCGAGCGCGTCGGGCCACGCAAAGGCCAGCCGCCCCTCACCCGACCACCCCGCATGTCCGCACACTATTGCCTTGTATTGGTCCGTTGCCGGAGATCCCTTAGCCCCGGAAACCCGGACACGATTTGCCCCGTCTGCCTTCAGCTCAACAGCTGTGAAATCGGCCACACAATCTGGTGAGATGTACTGTCGAGGATCTCCGACCTCATATAGCAGCTGCTCTTTGACAGTGTCGAACGAGACCAGGCCACCGCTCGCCTCAGGCTTGGTGATGATCGCCTCGCCGGACTCATCAACTTCAGCGATTGGGAATCCGTATCTCGCGGGATTCGGGACCGAGCGCCAATCCCCCGAGAAGTTGCCACCCGCGACTTGTCCGGAGCACTCACAGAGGTGCCCTATCACCACGCCGGCAGCCAAACGATCCCAGTCATCTGACGCCCAGCCGAACGCGTGAATCATTGGTCCGAGGAAGAGGGACGCGTCGGCGACACGGCCGGTTATGACGATCTGAGCCCCAGCATCGAGCGCGGCCGCTACGGCTGTAGCACCGAGATAAGCCGTCGCGAAGCTTGGCTCGTCGATGTGGCAGGGCTCGCCGGTGTCAATGTGGGCCAGCCCGCCGGTTGCCTCGCGCAACTCCTCGTAGTTGTGCCTGAAACCGTCACCGGTGACGATCGCGATCTTCACCCCGCCTATGCCAAAACGCCCGGCCAAATTCTCAATGGCAGCCGCGGCCCCCGCCGGATTTATGCCCCCGGCGTTGGTGACAAAACGAGTCTTGCCTCCGAGGATTGCCGGCATGATGTCTTTGAGGTAAAGAGGTAAGTCCCTCGTATATCCGAGAGATGGGTCGCGCTGACGGTCCTTCTGCAGGATCGCTAGCGTCAGCTCGGCCAAGGCCTCAGCGACGATGAAGTCCGGCTCCTCTGACAACAAGTCGGCCAACGGTGCATGCGAGTCACCGTAGTAGCCCTGTGCGCCGGCCAGCTTGATCATGTTCAGCTCCGCTCCGTCACCGCGTTCTGGTCAAGCATCTCACCTTCGGCCTTTCCGCCGCCCGGACCAACGAATCGCCACACTAGCCACGCGATCACGCGCCAAGCCGCGAGCAAACCAAGGATTGCTGACATTGCGATGGGAATGAAAACCGCTGTCACAGTCGTGAACACCCGCCCGAGTAGCGCTGCACGAACCAGCAGGGCGATGGGCACCGCTATGAGCCAAGTCAGTAGTAGCCGCCAGATCCCGCCCTTCTTGTATGTATCCAGAATGAACGCAACCACTACCCAGCTAACAATGAGCGGAAGGAGATTTCTGGCAATAACCGCAAACGTAATCGCCGAATTGTGGCTTCTCACTCCAAGCGGAACGAAGAGCGAGATAGCGGCCAAATCACCGACGGCAAGGATCAAGTACTTTTTCTTCATAGCACCCGCAATGTTAGAGGCTGGCTCTGACACTTCCTGCCGGTGGGTGCGGTGGAATCCAAATGTTGACCTTGGTGCCTTCGTCAGGTGCGCTCTGAATATCGATCGTCCCGCCGAGCGCCCCGACAAGCTGGCTCACTATTGCGAGGCCAAGGCCAGTACCGACGTTGGACTTGTCAGCACTCCTGCCGACATAGAGACGCTCAAAGATATGGGGCAGGTCATCTGGAGGAATTCCACTGCCGTTGTCTGCTACTTGAATCCAAGCGCCCGCTGACGCTGGTTCAAGCAATATGGAGATCTCCCCGCCCTCAGGGGTGTGGCGCATCGAATTCTCGAGGAGATTGCCGACGATCTGGACGATGCGATCACCGTCAGTGGTCAGCACGACCTGCTCACTTGCCTCGATCTTGAGCTGCTGACCGGCTTCAGCAATGCGCGGGCCCCAGACTTCGCTCATTCCGTTGAGAACCTCGGCCAAGTCGAGGGAGGTGAAGCGGAGCGCGAATTCGCCTGCATCGAGACGGGCCAAGTCCAGGAGGTCACCCACCAAGCGCTCCAGCCTCGCCGACTCGGAGACAATCACCTCGGCAGCGTGTTGCTCAGCATCTCGGTCAGGGAGTATCCCGTCAGAGAGAGCCTCCCCATAGCCTCGGATTGCCGTCAGGGGGGTACGCAAATCATGTGAGACAGCCTCGCGGGGCACAGTTACCCGATGCGAGAAATCTCCCCGGGCCATCGCTCCGGTGGCGGCAGCCATCTCGTTGAGCGGGCGGTCGAGCCGGCGCGACAACCACAGCGCAATGAGTATCGAAATCACAATTGCAAGCAACGCACCGATGATGAATCTCGGCCCGCCAATCAGCGCATCGCCAATGCGAACTTGGCGACCGATGACCACGAGATACGGACCGCGCTCTGTCGAGATTCGCTGAGCGCCAAAACTCATAGGGGTGCGTCCCTTACCGCGGTACATCCCGCTTCCCGAGCCATCGGAATTCAGCTTTATGCCGTTGACGAATGCGGGGTCAAAGCTCTTCTCCCCGTCGGAGCGGGCTAGCACCCACTGCCCGTTTGCGCCGTCAGCCCAGACGGTCGCGGCGTCGAGGCGCCCTGCCGCCTTGATCACTTGCATCGGCAGCGGTGGGAGCTCGTCGTCTCGGCTGGGGTTCTGCGGCGATCCCGGTCCGCTGGGGTTCTGGCTCTGCCCGCCCCCTGGCCCAACTGGGTTCTGGCTCTGCCCGCCCCCTGGCCCGCTCGGGCTCTGAGGACTTCTAGGCTGACGACCCTGGAGCGCGTCGCGGTTGATGCGAGTCTCGAGCTCATGACCGAGGGCGCTCGCCTGCTTCTTGAGTTCTGCCTCGGTTTGTCTGTTGGCGTTCAGCCTGAAGAGCCCCACCGCCAACAAGGCCGTCAGGGTCACGGCAATGACCGCCGACCCGACAAGAGCGATGAGCAGCCGGCGCCGCATCGAGGTCTTCACCCCGAGCTCTGACAAAGTACGCGCATCCCGCTCAAATGGCGGTGGCGCTAAGTAACGGGCACGCGTCACGTCACGGCTCTAGCTGATATCCAATTCCCCACTTTGTCCTGATGGGGAAGTCGTCACCGAGCTTCTTGCGGAGCTGGCGAATGTGGGCATCGACGGTGCGAGTCTCTCCGTAGTACTCGTAGCCCCACACCGCATCCATGATCTGGTCCCGAGTCAGCACGAGGCCCTTGTTTTCGGTCAAGTACCAGAGAAGGTCGAACTCCTTCGGGGTGAGTGCTATGACCTCTTCGTCGTGGCGGACCTCACGGCGCCCTCTATCGATTGAGCGCCCGGCGATCTCGCGTACTTCGATTGTCGGCACCGTCTCGGACCGTCGCAGTACCGCCTTTATTCGGGCGAGGAGTTCTCGTGGCGAAAACGGCTTGGTTACGTAGTCGTCAGCCCCGATCTCAAGACCGAGCACCTTGTCGATTTCGGAGTCCCGGGCGGTGAGCATGATCACGGGCACTGAGCCGTGCTCACGAATCCGCTTGCAGACTTCGATGCCGTCAATTCCGGGAAGGCCCACGTCAAGCAAGACCACCCGCGGCCTTACGGCGGCGTACGCCTCAATCGCGTCCTCACCCGTCGCCGTCTTGGTGACCTTGTAGCCCTCGCGCTCGAGGTAGACCTGAACCAGATCGGCAATGTTTTCTTCATCCTCGACGAGAAGGACGCTGCCCTTTTCCGTTGGGTTGCTCACCGGAGATCTCCTTGGTAGCTGCGAGTATCAGCCATGCCGGTCAATGCCCTGCTAGAGAATTGTAAGGATTTTGTAAAGACGCAGTTGGGAAGTTGGTTGAGCGAATGGGCGAGGGCCCTTGCTTGGGCAATTGCAGGCCTGCTCTGTCAGGATGAGCCGTCGACGTTTCGCGTGAGCAGATTGCGCCACGCAGGCCCGGCGTGCCGATGTGCTTCGGAGGTGTGAGAGTTGAAAGAACTTGAAGGTAAGACGGCGGTAATCACCGGAGGCGCAAGCGGCATTGGCAATGCGATTGCGCATTCACTCAGCCAACGCGGCATGAACCTCGTTATCGGCGACATAGAGGAAGAGGCGCTCGCGAATGCCGTTACCGATCTCGAGCGCGCGGGTGCATCGGTCTTCGGGCTGCCCTGCGACGTGTCGAAGATCTCCGACGTCGAGACATTGCGCGACTTGGCCCTTGAGAAGTTCGAAGGGGTTCATGTTGTGTGCAATAACGCCGGAGTCGGCGCGGGCGGCCCGCTCTGGAAGTCAACGGTTGAGGATTGGCAGTGGGTGCTCGGTCCAAACCTGTGGGGTGTGATCAACGGAATACTGACGTTTGTGCCGTACATGGTGGAGCGGGGCGAGGGCCATGTGGTCAACACGGCATCCATGGCCGGCATGGTTACCGGCCCCGGCCTTGGCATCTATTCCGCCACCAAGTTCGCAGTCGTCGCGATATCGGAATCGCTCATTCAAGATCTGCGTATGTCGGGCTCACAAGTGGGAGTCTCGGTTCTCTGTCCCGGGTGGGTGAAGACCCGCATTGCAGATTCGGAACGCAACAGGCCCCCTGAGCTATCGCGCACGGCAGAACCAGATGCTGCAGGTCAGGTAATGAGAGAAATGCTGAACCAGGTCATCGAATCGGGAATTGAGCCCGCGATCGTTGGCGAGATGGTCGCAGACGCCATCGAAGAAGACCGCTTCTACATATTCCCCCACCCGGAGATGCTCGGAGGATTCAAGTCACGCGCCGACAAGATTCTCAACGGCGAATCACCTGCCTTCGACGCAACTGGATGGGTCGGTTAGGCGTATCTAGCAGCTAGTTACCGGCTGAGCATCAGAAACTGTCATACCCCATTTGGATAATCGTCCCAGTCCCTGCGGGGGCTCTGGGGTCCGCTGGGGGGAATCTCGGAGCCCCCGGCGGACGTAATAGCGGCGATTCACAGCTAGTTCCAAGGTTCCTCCAAGTTCCATCGCACATGGGTCGCCGAATCTACGGGCATGACAGCGATCATCGACCGCCCAGCCAACGTTCCCTCCCCCGTCCGAGGTGCACGGAACCAGAACCGGACAACCGGCGACTCACAGTCAGGCGCCGGCAACCTCGTTGAGATTGTCGTCCCCGTCTACAACGAGGAGGCGGTGCTCGAGTCGAGTATCCGCAGGCTTGTCGGGTATCTGAACGAGCACTTCCCGTTTGACTGGGCGGTCATGATCGCTGACAACGCGAGCGCCGACGAGACCTGGCAGATTGCGCAGCGCCTTGCAACGGAGATCCCCGGGGTAGATGCCCTCCGCCTCGAGGAAAAGGGCCGTGGCAGGGCTCTGCGTACTGCCTGGCGCTCGAGCGGAGCAGATGTTGTCGCTTATATGGACGTCGACCTCTCCACCGACCTCAATGCACTTCTCCCCCTCGTCGCTCCACTGCTGAGCGGTCACAGCGACGTCGCGATTGGATCGCGGCTCTCCAACGGTGCCCACGTCGTTCGAGGGCCAAAGCGCGAACTCATATCCCGCTCCTACAACTTTCTACTTCGCAGAATTGCGGGCGCTCACTTTCACGACGCTCAGTGCGGATTCAAGGCTTTGAGGCGTGATGCCGCATTGGCGCTCCTTGACAACGTTGAAAATGAAAACTGGTTCTTTGACACCGAGCTGTTACTGCTGGCCGAGCAGAACGGCATGCGGATTCACGAGGTGCCGGTGGACTGGATCGATGATCCCGACTCGCGGGTCAAGGTAATCGCCACTGCACTAGAAGATCTGCGAGGTATTTGGCGCGTAAAGCGGAGAGCCTGGCGCGGCGAGCTAGAGGTCGACTGGGAAGACGGCGTCACGATCCGTTCTTTGCCAGCGGCTCAGCGCCTGCTGTCCTTCGCGATTGTGGGAACGCTCAGCACTCTGCTGTACCTAGCCGGCTTCGCTCTGCTTCGCGCCCATCTGAGCGCGATGGCTGCCAATGCCATCTGTCTCGTAGCCACGACGGTACTCAACACATCGATCAACCGCCGTTTCACCTTTGGTATTACGGGCAGCCGTCATGTGCTGCGCCATCACGTTCAAGCCGGTATTGCCCTTGGCGCGGCAATCGCGCTCACATCGGCTGCGCTCGCCGCGTTCGGCTGGATTGCTCCTGAGGCCGGCCGGCTCCAAGAGCTTGTCGTGGTGGTCGCCGCCAACGCGGCCGCGACCGTTCTTCGTTACATCCTGCTAAACGGTTGGATATTCAGAGAGGCAAGCAAGTGACCGAGACTCAAGCATTTCAGAATCAACTGAAGCCGCCCCGTTCGCGGTTTGTCGCGATCTTCCTCGGTAAAGAGGATGAGCCGCCTTGGGCTCGCCCGCTCCTCTGGGGGATCTTGGTTGCCGCGGGACTTCTCTACGCCTGGGGGCTCTCTAGCAACGGCGCCGCCAACGACTACTACACGGCCGCTGTTATCTCCGGCTCGAAGAGCTGGAGCGCGGCGTTCTTCGGCTCTCTCGACACAGCCAACTTCATAACGGTGGACAAGCCTCCGCTGGCCCTGTGGTTGATGGTCGCCAGCGTGCGGATCTTCGGGTACTCGTCTTGGTCGTTACTTCTCCCTCAGGCTGCGGCGGGGGTCGCAACTGTGGCAGTGCTGTACGCGACCGTTCGCCGCCCGCTCGGCCATGGCGCCGCGGTAATTGCGGCAGCCGTCGCGGCATTCACACCAATCGTGGTCGCCGTCAATCGCTGGAACACACCCGACACCCTTCTGGTCTTGCTCTTGGTCCTTGCGGCGTGGGCAATGACTCGCGCTCTGGAGTCGGGGGGCACCGGATGGCTGCTAGCGTCAATGGTCTTCGTCGGCCTTGGTTTCAACGTGAAGATGCTCCAAGCCTGGATGGTGATTCTCGCACTCGGCTTCGCGTATCTACTGGCCGGGCGGCGTAGGGCGTTAGTCCGCATCGGTCAGCTCGCGGCTGGTGCTGCGGTAGTCATTGCGGTATCGGCGTCTTGGATGGTCGTGGTGGATTCGATCCCCGCCGATCAGCGCCCATACATCGGCGGTTCGAAAGACAACACCGTCTTCGAGCTAGTTACAGGGCATAACGGACTCGCGAGGCTGGCTTCAAATGGCGGCCCAGGGCGGGCCGACGGCTCACCAAAGCCAGCTTACGCAACCGGGCCGAACCCTCCCGCCGACGGCTCAGAGAGCGCACCGGTCAGCGGCGGGGCAATCCCGCAGCCAAACCCGGGCCGAGCAGCCGGTGGCGGCCCAGGTTTCAGCGGTGAACCCGGATTGTTCCGCCTCTTCAACGAGAAGATGGGCGGTCAGATCTCATGGCTACTGCCGATTTCAGTTCTTGGTCTCGCATTGGGCTTGATCGCAGCGGGCCGCAAGACTCGCACAGATCAAGCGCGCGCGGCTTTCGTGCTCTGGGGAATCTGGCTCGCAGTCCATGCGGGGCTCTTCTCGCTGTCATCTGGAATCATCCATGAGTACTACACAAATGCAATGGCACCGGCGATGGGTGCGCTGATCGGCGGAGGCACGGTGATCGCCTGGCGCTGGATGCAAAAACGCGAGACTGCTCGCTCGCACGCCGCCACGGCGATCCTCATTGCCGGAATACTCGCCACCGGGGTCTGGGCGGTGGTCTTGCTCAGCCGCACGCCCGACTGGCAGCCGTGGCTCAGGCCAGTCATCGCGCTCGCGATGGTCGTCGCCTCTGTGCTGGTGCTCATCTACCGGTACTCCTCCGGGGCATCGAGGCTTCTCGGCAGAGCTGCAATTGCCGCCGCAGTCGTCGCCGTGTTCCTTGCGCCCGTCGCGTACGCGACAACCCCTCTGTCAGTCACATCGCGAGATCCGTTAGCGGGCCCTGCCAGTACTCGCATGGGTGGCCCGGGGCAACAGGGTCCTCCGCCGGGACAACAGGGCCCTCCGCAGGAACAACAGCGACTCCAACCGGTTGCAAAGCAGGTCCCTGTCCGCGGGGGTGAGCCGCAGCGGCAAGCCCCACTCGATCAGCCACAAACTGACGCCGGCAGCCCGCCGAGCGGCGCGAGTACGGGTGGCGATCTGCCAGCGGGCGGTCCGCCGTCAGGCAATCCGCAGTCAGGCGGCCCCGACTCGAGTGCCGACCCCGAGATCGTCGAGTACCTCCTCACTCACAGGTCGGGTGAAACCTGGATCGCAGCCGCAACTGGGTCTTTCACCTCGGCCCCGCTAATCATTGCCACCGATGGCGAGCCCGTCATGACCATGGGCGGCTTCGGCGGCAACGATCCCGCCCCGACGCTTGATGAACTGAAGGGCTACGTCGAGCGAGGCGAAGTGAGGTTCGTCGTCGTCTCGCAGCGCGGACCCGGTGCGGGCGGACCCGGCGCGGGCGGACCCGGCGCGGGCGGGCCAGGTGCGGGCGGGCCAGGCCTCACGGGCGCCAACAACGCCCCACCGACCGAACGCCCGTCAATCGGCGGCGCCCAAGTCCCGGCAGATGCTCCACAGCGCGCATTCAGTTCAAATCCCCAGGGTCCTCAGGGTCCTCAGGGTCAAGCCGACCGCAACGCCTGGGTCGTCGAGGAGTGCGAGCTGATTGACGTAGGCGCCGGACAGGCTCAGCTATACGATTGCGCGGGTGCATTCGCCTGATTCGGGGAGGCCCCGGTGACGGACCAGCCGGCCAATCGCATCCTAGTTGTCGATGATGAGCCCTCGATCACGGACCTTGTTTCGACGGCGCTGAAGTTCGTTGGCTTTGGCGTGGCCACGGCAGGAAACGGCCGGGATGCGCTGGCCATGCTCCAGCGCTTCGAGCCGGATTTGGTCATTCTCGACGTGATGTTGCCCGATGTCGATGGCTTCGAGCTGTGCTCGAGGATGCGTGCATCAGGCGAGCAGGTGCCGGTGATCTTCCTCACTGCGCGAGATGAAGATGACGACAAGATCTCAGGCCTCGAACAGGGAGGCGATGACTACGTCACCAAGCCGTTCAGCCTTGAGGAGCTTGTGGCGAGAGTGCGCGCTGTATTGCGTCGCTCTGGCAAGGTCGAGCCCGATCAACCTGAGCGCCTCAGCTGCGGGGACCTGGTCATTGACACTGCAACCCACCGAGTCTTGCGGGGCGGGGCCGAGATCGAGCTTTCCCCCACTGAGTTTCGACTCCTCCGGTTTCTGATGATCAATTCCGGAAAGGTTGTGTCGAAGTCCGAAATTCTTGATCACGTTTGGCAGTACGACTTTGGAGGCAACGCCAACGTCGTCGAGACTTACATCTCTTACCTTCGCCGAAAGGTGGACCAGGGCAAGCCGAAGCTGATCCAGACCGTGAGAGGTTTCGGCTATAGCCTTCGGCCCGAGACCTGAAATGACCATGCGCCTGAAGCTTGTGCTCGCCACGGTCGCGCTCGCCACGGTCGCGCTAGGCCTTACCGGGGCTATCTCGGTGACACTGACTCGAGCGGAGATGATCGACCGAGTCGATGCCACGCTCGCCGAGGCTATTCGCCGCCCGCCACCGCCGCCGACTTCTCAAATCGACAGCCCCCAACCTTCCAACCCTCCAGCTCAGCCCGGTTCAAGCGCGGACGGACCAAGCAAGCTGGCACTCGCGGTGATTGTGCTCGCGCCTGACGGCTCGGTATCGGGCAGCGCGCCGTCAGGATTCTCGGGCGCACCGGACCCCCTCCCAGATCTATCTCGCGCCAAAGATCTCAAGAGCAAAGAGACGTTCACTGTGCCGTCGATCGATGGCTCACTCGATTACCGCGCTCGGGCAGTGACCTTGCGAGACGGGCGGAGCATGGTCATCGCAATTCCGCTCACCGAAGTCGACGCGACCACAGCGCGACTTGTGCTGATCTGGCTCCTCGCAAGCCTCGGAGTCCTCGCAATCTTGAGCACTGCGGCTTGGGTAATCGTGGGTCGCGGCCTCGCCCCGGTTGGTGCGATGGCACAGACGGCCGATGAGATCGCCGCGGGAGAGATCACCGCCGCGGACATGGCCCGCCGGATCGACCATGAGCACCCCGGCACCGAGGTCGGCCGGCTTGGGATGTCGCTAAACACCATGCTCGAGCGAATCGAGTCGGCATTTGCCGCCAAAGCCGAGAGCGAGGAGCGCCTTCGCAGATTTGTGGCTGACGCTTCACACGAATTGCGGACTCCAACCGCTGCAATCCGCGGTTACGCCGAGCTTTACCGCAGTGGAGCGGCGGCCGATCCTGAGGCAGTTGAGCACGCGATGGAGCGAATCGAAGGGGAGGCTATTCGCATGGGCGAGCTGGTCGAGAATCTTCTCCTTCTTGCCCGCTTGGATCAAGGGCGCCCACTGCGACATGACCGAGTCGATCTGGCGCAACTCGTGGTCGATGCGGTCTCTGACGCAAAGGCGGTTGAGCCCGAGAGGCCAATTGAAATTGAGGGCATCGCCCCAGCGGTCGTAACCGGCGATGAGGCCCGGTTGCGCCAAGTTTTCTCGAATCTCATGAGCAACGCCCTCGTTCACACCCCCGCTGCCACCCCAATCCATGTGACCGTCCAGCTCACCGACGGCTCGGTTCACATAATCATCGAGGATGAGGGTGACGGAATCCCCGAAGACGAACGGATTCGTATCTTCGACCGCTTCACCCGCCTTGAGGCCGGTCGTTCGCGTGAGACCGGTGGCGCAGGCCTCGGCCTTTCGATCGTTGCATCGATCGTGCAAGCCCATGGCGGATCAGTCAGCGCCTCGCCCTCGTCATATGGTGGCGCTCGATTCGAGGTTGTACTTCCGCTGACGTGACAACAGAGCGCGCAGACAGGTTCGCAGCGCCACCCTCCGCTGTCACCCCTTGGTGTCACCGCACGGGCCACCGCGACCGCTCCGGGTGGCCGCCTAAACGCTAGAGTCTGGCCCCTATGGCGCGGCTCATCACGAGAAATCCTGACTACAAGTCCGGAGCCGAGCAAGAGGTCGTCGAGGCTCTAGTCGAGCAACTACCAGACGAGTGGGCGATCGCACATTCGGCCGCATGGACTTCAACAGACAGACGCGGACGCACACAGGAAGATGGCGAATGCGACGTCGTCGTCCTCGGCCCAACGGGGCTAGCGACAGTCGAGGTCAAAGGTGGGCGCATCTCGCGAGATGGCTCAAACAACTTCTACAGCACCGACCGGTTCGGAGCTCGGCACGAGATCAGCAATCCGGTACGGCAGGCACAGGACGCCAAACACACCCTCAAGAGGGCAATCAAGCAGCATTTCAACACCGAGCACCCCATGGCGCACGTGGTTGCCTTCCCTGACTGCAACAAGAATGGAACCAGCCTGCTTGGGCTCGATCTCGAAGGCGGGGTCCTCGTCGACGGCGACTCGCTTCCCGAGGCCGGCAAGCACATTGCCGCGCTTCTTCATGCAGACGAGTGGCAGCCGATGCCGTTGGCAGAGTTTGAAAGAATTTGCGAGCTGCTTGAACCCTCGTGGCAACTAGGAGGCGTGCTTGGGCTCGAAGTCGTCGACGTATCCGAGCAGGCCGCCGAGCTGACCGAAGACCAACACCGAGCGATCCAAGGACTGCGGGCCAACCCCCGTGTGGTCATCACCGGCTGCGCAGGTTCAGGCAAATCAATCATCGCTTTACGTCTCGTCGCCGAGGCCGCGCAGGCCAACAAGGCTGTTCTCTATGTCTGCTACAACCGCCTGCTCGCGGCTCATCAACTCGAAATCGTCGAGCGCGCATCCCCGCAGAATCTGCCTCGGGTAACAACCTTTCACACCCTCGTCGACGAATGGCTGAAGGCCTCAGGCATCGACATCGGGCCCCAGCCTGCTAGCGGAGATCGCCAAGGTTGGCAGGAATATTTCGATCACATGGTTGCCCTCGCAATCGAGCACACAGCGGTCGCCACTGAGTTCGATACGATCGTCATTGACGAAGGCCAGGACTTCAAGCAGAGCTGGATTGACCTACTAGAGCTTGGGCTCGCAGATTCAGATAGCTCGATGTTCTACATGTTCCTTGATCCAGCGCAGAACATCTTTCAGTCCGGTGACCCTCCCAAGATTGAAGGCGCTGTTCAATACGACCTTGGGACCAACTGCCGAACTGGCGATGCTCTTGCAAAGTCGATCGCCAAGCTCCTTGGCGACCCTGAACCTGTATGTGGAATCGAGGGTGGATTCCCGATAGAGGTGATCGAATGCTCCGACGAAGCCCATGCGGACGAACAGCTTCGGACACTGCTGCATCGGCTGGTGGCAGAGGAGGGTATTCGCCCAAACGACATTGTCGTTCAGACGATGGCACGCGTTGACCGGAGCCGCTACTGGGGCAAGCAATTCGGCAATCTCACTCTCGTGGGCCGCAAGTCCACCGCTGACGCTCCCCCACCGCTTGGCCCCAACGATGTACGCATCGATACCGTCCACTCCCTCAAGGGCCTTGAGACCCCTACGACGGTCATTGTCGAGACCGAACACATCCGAGAGGAACATAAGAACAGTCTCTTGAGAGTCGGCCTGACTCGCGCGACGACATTTGCGGCCTTGATCAAGATCGCCGATGAAGCTGACTGAAGGGCCGTGTTGCTGACTATGCAGGCGGGTGCCGCCTAGGGGAGAGAAATCCCCGGGCCCGATGTCGAATCTCTATATGGACCGGGCGGCGCATAGACCGAGCGCTCCACCACCACAGGCTGGGTCGCGTCGACCCGAGTTGCAACGTCATATGTCGTCACTGCCTCGTTGACCTTTATCGATCGGCGCTGCCCAGGTGAGAGCGGAAACGGCGCAAGTGACTGAGGCCCAGAGCCAGTCAAGTAGGTCAAGGTGACAGTTGCAGTTGCGCCGCTGGGATTCATCACAAGAATCCACGTCTCGAACCCGCCGGCCGTCGCGCCTTCAGCGAGTATCCATCGGGTCGCGGGCGCGCTAACCCCCTCGCCAGTCGATGCGCCTCTGCCAAGCACCGGATGATTTGAGTACAAAGCTCGCTCTGCCACAACGGGCCGATTCGCGCTCACCCGGGTTGCGACGTTGTACGTGCTCACCGACGAGTTGACAAGGACAGAACGTCGTTTCGACGGCCCAAGTTCAAAGGTGGGGCCAGTCACCGGGCCGGTTCCGGTCATGTAGTTCAGCACCACCGTCGCGCTCAGCACCGGATCAGGATTGGCGACAAGTACCCACGTCTCGAATCCCCCCGTCGTTGCTCCTTCGGTGAGGTACCAGTTGGTACCAGGTGCCTGGGTCCCCGGGGAGTTCGTTGCACCCGCAAGTCGATTGTTGTTGACGTAAGTCGCCCGCTCCGCAACCACCCCAGGGCCATCCGCATCTACGCGGGTGGATACATCAAATGTCTGAACGGTGTCATTGATTCGAAAGGATGCGCGTTGATACGGCCCAAGCAACATCTCGGGGCCGGCTATCGGCCCGGACTCGGTTAGATATGTCAGGCGAATATTGGATCCTCGGCTCGCGTCGGGGTTGGCCACGAGGATCCAAGTCTCGAATCCTCCGGTCGATGCACCCTCTGGCAGAAACCACACAGGCCCGGGCGAGTCCGCGGCCTTGCCCACATGGGCTCCTGAAGCCAGGGCGTTGGCGGCATACATTGCCCTTTCGGCGACTACAGTCCCAGTGATCCCGTCGATGATCGTCGAGACATTCCAGTCGGTGACGTAGTTGCGGACCCTCACCGAGCGGCGAGTTTGCGGCGGCAGCGTGACCACCGGGCCCGGTACCGCTCCGGTTCCAGTGAAGAAGGTCAAGCAAGCAGCGACTGTCTGCTTCTCGCTCGGATTAGCAACGAGCACCCAAGTGTCAAACGGGCCGTTTGTCGATCCCTCGGCCAAGTAGCCGGTCGAGGCCGGGGCCAGCGGGCGCTCATTGCACGTCGGCCCGGCAGAAGGCTGTCTGGCCTGCCCCGAGGTTGGGGAGATCATCAGTGAAGACGAATCGACTGCGTCAAACGCCGACGCCGGTATCGACTTCAGTTCGTCGAGGAAGTCCGTGTCCCATCCCTCTTCAGAGGTGCCGCCGAAGTACCAATCCGATCCGTTGTCGGCGAGGATGAGTCCATAGCGCTTCATCGCTAGGAGCACGGCCTGGGTGTCAGCCCTTAAGCCGGAGATATCGAAGTCAGGCCGCAGGCGGAATCTCGCCCCCATGGGCGGCAAGTTCGGATTGTTCGCACTCCCCGCCTGGTGAGTTGCGGGCCAGACATAGCTGCGGTCGGTTGCATGTGCGGTGAAGCGAATCGCATGAGTGACTTCGCCGGCTAAGACCTCGTCACGCCTGAGGACAAGCGGAAGAATCGGCAGACCCGCCGCATCAGCCGAGGTCCAGCCCGCAGGGCGCAGCGCGTTGGAGTTCAGATTGATCGCAATTCCCGAACCGGCCCACGAATCGCTGGGCGAGACATAGTGGGTGTCGTAGGTCTCGTAGAGAGTGCAGGTATCGCGGTCAACCATGAGCGCGTGACGGTCGCCACCCGACTCCTGCCCCCCCTCAATTGGTGTACCCGCCGCGAGCGGGTACGGCCCCGGATCGCTGTCACCGGCGTAGTAGAAATCGATTGGGATCTTGGTTCGGCTTGAGTCAACAACCTCGTAGGGCATGCCGTAGGGAATTGAGATATCGCCATAGGAGGGCCCGAAGTCTGGGTGGAGATCGCGCGTCGCGGCATTCATGTTGGATTTCCACGCCTCGCTCTGGGGGTGAAGGGGCATGGTCGAGATATCCGTGTTCAAGATGTTGTCAGCCGGCAACATCGGGCACGCCAGCGCGCCCGGCAATGGCGTCGATGCGGATGCGGCAACTGAGTCCGGAAGCGCCGCGGGTAGTGTCATGATTGCTACTGCGAAGATCGCGATCGCAGGCGCGACTTTGATTCGCAGTGTAGATCGCACGCCTCGCATAGCCCTCTCCCCGGTTCTGCGACTGCCCCAGCATGGCCTCGCATACCAACGCTTTCGGCGGTTGCGGGCTTTGAGGTTTAGCGCGCAGAGCGAGAAAGGATGAGCCGATGACAGATTCCGTCTCTGACCCCGGCAGTGAAGAGCGCTGGCGCGACAAGCTCACCCCCTTGCAGTACCACGTCTGTCGCGAAGGTGGTACCGAAGTTCCGCACTCGGGCGAGTACGTACACGAGAAGTCCCCGGGAATCTATCTGTGTGTCGCGTGCGAGGCCGAACTGTTCGATTCAGAGACGAAGTTCGAGTCGGGAACTGGCTGGCCCAGCTTCTATGAGCCGGCTGCAGCCGACGCGGTCGAAGAGGCGGTTGACCGCAGCCATGGCATGGTCCGCACAGAGGTGAAGTGCTCAAACTGTGGATCACACCTCGGGCATGTCTTTCCCGATGGTCCCGACCCGACTGGCATGCGCTATTGCATCAACTCGGTCGCGCTCAAGCTCCGACCCGCTGAAGCTGAATAGGAGCCGAGCGACGCGCCCACCAATGACGGCGCGCCCGCTCGACACCACATTGAGACAGCCTCGCGCTATTCAAGCCCGATCGCGGCTTCCCAATCAGTGAGAGACAAATCGAGCAGCGAGGAAGGTGGTTGACCATTGGGAATCGCATTCTTCGCGAGTACCAAGTATGGAGCGCACGTCAGCGCGCATCCGACGTAGCCCTCGGGAATTGCCTCAGTCCGAAAGCCGGCAAAGACCTTCTCGTAACGAACACCTTGATCTTCACCGCAGAGGGCAACACTCGTAGCCACATTGCTGAGCATCGTCGAGAGCCGCTCGACAGCCTCGGTCTCTCCAGAAACCTCGAAGTGACCACAGTCCTCAATGAATAGGCTTGAATCGCGATCGCGATCGGCCGCTATAGCCAGCGCGATTGTGGACCAGACCGTCGTCGGACCTGGCACGGTTGCAGATTTCGTTGCACAAATCACATGCGCCCCCGGCAGCAGCGGAAAGCGCCTTGACTCGTTCTTACCGAAAAGACGCTCCGCGGCATCAAGCAATGGATCCACTGAATAGACGGGCAATGCCTCGCCGAAGTGTTCGGCCGTGAACATCGGCTCCTGAGCTCCGATCGCATCATGACGAGCGATGTCGTACCCCCACACTGCGCCGTTGAGGCCACAGAACGAAGAGGCAGCAATCATGTTGATCTGCCCGATGTATGCACCGTTGGCCTCAGCTCGATCGTAAGAGACGATTCCTTCGAGTACGTCGTCGTACTTCTTCTCGACTTTGCCAGTCGACAGAGTCAGCGCCGATATGTAGCCGACCCCGCTGGCTCCGGCGTTGCCATACCCGTCGCAGTAATCGTCGAACGGACCTACCGCGCCATCAACGATCGCTCTTCGAGTCAGTTCCATTTCCGTCTCCTTGTTCCGGCGCTTCAGTCTCGGCCGTGTTGCGCTCCCCTATGCGCCCGCGCGCGACCGCCATGAATATGAAGGGCGGCACAGACATTGCAAGAATCCCGCCACTCAGAAGAGTTACGTAGATCACTGGATTTCCAATGCTGACCTGCGAAGGTGGCACGAAGCCTATGAAGAACGTGAATAGGGATGCCCCGATGCCGGCCCCGGCGACCACCCACATGCCGACCAAACCGCCCGGGACTCTGTAGGGGCGTTTGATCTCCCGACGCGAATAGCGAAGCCTGATTGCGGCGCCGAAAAGAAGCAGATACATCAAGACCGTTAGCTGAGCCGTGAGGGCCGAAAGTGCCCAATAAGAACTACTGACCGACGGCATGATCAGAAACACAAGCGACAGCACGCTGACGACGCAAGCCTGTGAAATCAAGACGCTCACCGGAGCGGCCTGCCGGTTTGTGCGTGTAAACACTTTGGGCATCACTCCGCTCTTGGCCGCCGCGAGGATTCCCTTTGACGGCCCGATAATCCAGGTGCTGATTTGAGCGAGCGCGCCAATCGCAACCATCGCTGCCATCGGCTTGACTGCCCATCCCATATGGAACTTCTCGAAGAAGACCTCAAAGCCCTGCATTAGCCCCGCAACCAGACTTATCTCGGTAGCCGGGACCACCACGGCAATCGCAAGGGATCCGATTATGAAGACGGCCAGTATCAACAGAGTCGTCAGCAGGATCGCCTTTGGGTAGTCGCGCTGGGGGTTCTTCGCTTCGTTTGCATGAAAGGCAGACATCTCCATGCCCGCAAGCCCCAGAATCACCCCGGCAAAAAAGGAGAGGTTGTCGAGCTCGAAGCCCGGAATGATCGTCGAAGGACTCCACGACATGGCCGACGAGTTACCACCAGCAACCCAGATAACTCCGAGTGCGATTATCAGCGCACCCGGAATGAGTGTCCCGGCTATCGATCCGAACGATGAGATGAATCCCGACGCCCTCATGCCGAAGAAGTTGAGCAGGGTCGAACCCCAGAAGACAGCTAGCACGACCGCGATTGTGTAGAGCTTGTTCTCCGCGAGTCCCGGATTGATGACATATGCCGCCGTGGCCGACAAGAAGCTGAGTGCAGTCGGATTCCAAACCACGTTCTGGATCCACTCGAACCAGACTGCCAAGAACGCATATCTCGGACCGAAAGCTTCTTCGACCCAGACATAGAGACCGCCGTTCTTCGGCCAGGTTGTTGCAAGCTCTGCCGCAACGAGCGAGACGGGTATGAAAAAGAGCAACCCAGCCATGCCGTTGAAGAAAATGGATGCGAGTCCATACTCGGCCGTCAGCGGAAGGTTCCTGAGGCTGACGATTGCAGCGAAGCTGATCATGGCGAGCGTGAAGACGCCAAGAACCCGCTTTGGCTGGATTCCCTCTGCCTCCGACGGATCGGGAGTCGCGGAGGTGACAGGATCGATCGGACTCAAATTCCCCCGGCCTCTACTACATGGGTGTCTAGGTTTGTGTGTGAGGTCTGCTTTCGGTAGTTGAGTTCTCGGCCCCGTCTGACCGCTTCTTTACTGATTCTCTCTGCGCAGCCGATCCCAATGGAGATGCGGCAATCAATCGTGGCCGCTGCTGCGGCAGACCAGTTGAATCGTGTTGGGGGGCGCCGGCCTGCATCACGGTGGCCGAGCGGTTGCTCCCTCTCATGTGCGAGTCTGACCAAGCACCACGAGCTTCAGGGGGAGCCGCAAGACGTGAGCATTCACCTACACGCCAACGCACCCGGGCCGGTCCGCCATGGTGCCCACCGGCTCGCCGATTACACGGGGCTGACCATCGGCGACGGTGATACCCGCGATTCAAGAATCATCGCTGAACTCAACTCGTCCATGGACCCCGAAATCGGTCATCAGGGGTACATGATCACCGGCGGTGTTTCCGAACCTGGGAGAGCCGCGGACATCGCAATCAAGGCCAACCACGACGAAGGCCTTGCCAACGGCATCTACACGTTGCTACGCATCCTCATTATCAATCAGTCCCGAGACCCCTTCAGCTTGAAGTGGGACATCTGCGAGCGGCCCCACTTTCCAATCCGGGCGATGCTTATCGCCCCTTACCGATTCGGCGGTTCATTTGGTCTTGCAGCCATGAGTCCGGACCGCTGGTCAATCGAGGAGTGGCGGGAGTACGTCGATCTCATGCGACTCTGCAACATGACGACGCTCACCATGGGTTCTGCCCGCATGTACCACCCGCAATACCCCCACAGCGAGCGCGAGAAGTGGCGCTACGAGACCTGGAAAGAGGTCATGGACTACTGCCACCAAGTTGGCATGCGTTTCAACTGGTTCACAGCTCCCAATATTGTTTGCGAACAGGCATTTTGGGACAACCCCGATCTCAGGGCCGACTCGGCAAAGGCGAACTGGTACGGCAATTCGCTCGTTTGGTCGAAGGCCAAGGAGCTCATTCTTGAAAATCAGCGATTCGGTCTCGAGTTCTTTGCCGGTCTTGACGGTCTAGAGCTGATCTTCACCGACGGCGGATCGATCTCATTTGATCCCGAAACTGGCGCCGATCCCGCCGCGTACTTCGCTGACGCGACTAGGAGCTACATCGACTTGATGCGCGAGGCCGGCAACGACGCTGACTTCGTCTTCTGGAACTGGGGCTTAGATGTCTGGGCCAAAGTGCTGATTCCGCCCGACGAGACCGAAAGGTACCCAAAGTACGCAACGATGCAAGACGACATTGTCGGGCTGCTACCAAAGAACGTTGCCTGGCTCGATGCTTCAATGCTCACCTGGATCCAGTGCTACGCGCCGTTCATCAAGGCGAGAGGCAATCCTGCGCTGCGCGAACACATCTTGTTTGGGCGTGAGCACGGCTTCGAACCGGTGATCGACTTCTTCTGGTGCATGAATCCCGAGTTCTCCATAAACATGCTCCCCCACCCAAGCGTCGGACGCGGTATCCAGGAGGCTCATTACGCACGAGACGAGCTCAGATCTGATGGCGTAATGGGTTATCGCCTCGCCCCGGCATGCCGCTTCGCAGACGACTACATCTTTTTCAGGCTCGCTTCGGATCCAGGGATGGGTGAAAACCAGCTGATCAACGAGGCCGCCACACTCTTGTGCTCAGATTTTGGCAAGGCTCGCCAGATCAAGGCGAGCACCGCCGAAACGGTCAAGTCCGTCGAAGACGCGATACACAGACTCGAGCGATTCTGGACCACCCATGAACTTGACGATATTGATGCATCCGCAGCCGGCTTTGCTGCCAGCGGGGCTGATGCTCCAACTCACCTCGAATTCACCCGAGACGCCGCAGTGGTCCTTTCATATGTCGCACGACTTGCAGCATTGAGACGCGATGGCGACGAGCTCGAGTACGAGCGGATCAGTTACGAGCTATATGAAAAGGCCAAGGACATGTACGTCTTCCAGGGCCTTGTCGCCGACATCGTCTGCGTGGCCGACGCGATTCCAAACTTCATGTTTCGTCTTGGCCGCATGGTCGAGGAGTACGCCACACCACTAATGCGTGATGCGCCTTTCCCCGAATACGTGGACCGGCGGATCTACCCCGAGGCGAGTTTCGAGCCGAGGATTCTCGACTTCGCCGCCTCAGATCAGAACTACAACCTCAACCCAGCCGAGGTCATCAAGATGGCTCGAATCGCCTCAATGAAACGAGATTAGACCTGATCGTCTAGCAGGGAGCATTGGGCGATCTTCGGACCGTTTTCGAGCGATCTGGCAAGCGGGCTCAAGAATTGTCACACCCGATAGCGAAAATACCTCCAGCGATATCTGCCGCGCTCGCCGGGCTCGCTTGCGACCGGCGGTCTGCGGCAGCGGTCGCGATTCAGTGTCGCCGCGATGCGGAGGGTAGGGCATGGACCGAAAGACATACTGCGAGTACTACGTCGGACCTCAGGCGCCACCGCCTCGGGTAAGGCGCTCGATCAAGATCTCCATGGTTGCGATTCCGATTTGCCTCCTCTTCCTCAGGCTACTGCCGATCGGACTCAACGCTCTTCCTGGAGAAGTCGGCATGAAGCTCCGGCTGGTGCTGACCATGGTTTCTCGGTCGCCATTTGGCTGGATTTACGCCTAGGTGCGCAAGGGTGCTCGCGCCAAAGTGCCAGCGCGTCAGAGTGCTTCAGCTCCTGAGCCAAACGGGTTCATCGACGTCCCGGCCCTGTCCCGGGTCCCGGCCCTGTCCCGGCCCGGTTGAGTGACCCGGCCCTATTAAGGCGCTCCGCTACGCCAAAGTCCGCCTTATTACAGGCGCGAACTCCACAACTGATTGATTGACCCGATACAACTCGGCCGGCCTCCCCCCTTCGGGACCCGGAGGCACGCGACTTCCCGTGGGAATCAGGTAGTTCTGTACCCCAAGAACCTTGCGCCGGAAGTTAGCGGGGTCTAACTCGACCCCCCAGACCGCCTCATATACGCCACGAAGCTCCGCCAGCGTGAACTCCGCGCCGACAAAGGCACTCGCAAACAAAGTGGACTCCAGTCGCGCTCGCAACAGCTCAACCGCATCGGCCACGATCTCCTCATGGTCAAAGGCGAGCTGGAAGGCCGGAGGCTCGCCTGTCTCGCCAAGGAGCGACGCGACCTCCACCAGCCTCGCCTCGGCGGCGTCAGAGCCTGCTCGCAAACCACTTACGGATTTCAAGACGGCCACATATGCGACGGTAATTACGCGCATTCGAGGGTCTCGCCCCGGGTCGCCGTAGCTCCGTAGCTGCTCGATCGGGGCTGCCGGCTCGAGTCCTGTTTCCTCGCCGAGCTCGCGCAACGCGGCCTCGTCGAGCGTCTCATCGGGGCGAACAAATCCCCCAGGCAAGGCCCACATGCCCTCAAAGGGCGGTTGCGCGCGCCGCACCAGCAGAACCTTCAGCGCCTTGTCCTCGATTGTGAGGATCACCACATCGACCGTCACGGCCACCGGAGGGTAGTCGGCAGGCTCATAGTCGAGCAGATCCTCTGTCGCCGCACTCGCCTCGTCTTCCTCGACTTCGGATTCCTCAATCATTTGGACAGGTCTTTCGCATGAGCTTCGGTGTCACTTGTCGGCTCAAACATTACTTGTCATACACCGTCGTTATAGTCACCACTACCTTAAGAACGGCGATCATAAAGGGTTAGCTCGAAGGTGCTCTATCACCGCCATCGAATCGGGTTTGCGTCTACGCGCCACTGTCATGACTTGGTTGCTCAGCAATACCTACACCTCGGAAAGGCAGGACTAAAGTGAACCCCAACTCACGCCTTAAGCAGGTTACCGAGCGGGTGAGAGGCTGCTTGATAGGCGGCGCGATCGGCGACGCGCTCGGCGCTCCTGTCGAATTCGACTCACTAGATTCAATCCGTGCGAGATCCGGCGAGGCCGGCGTGACTGACTATCTCCCCGCCTACGGACTCGATGGTGGGGCAATCACCGATGACACCCAGATGACGCTCTTCACGGCCGAAGGCTTCATACGAGCCCGGAATCGCATGAGCGACAGGGGGATCTGCAATGTCGACAGCGTCGTTCATCGCGCATACATCCGATGGCTTATCACGCAGAGCTACGAGACCGAGTACGTCGACGCCGACTTCAGTGAGGACCCACCCTCAGGTTGGCTCGTGACCCAAGAGATACTTCACTCACGGCGCGCGCCAGGCAACACTTGCATTGCCGCGCTGCGCTCTAGAAGAGAGCGCTCAATTGAGAGAACGATCAACGACTCAAAGGGGTGCGGCGCCGTCATGCGAGCCGCGCCGGCTGGAATTATCGGCACTACCCCCGGAGAGGCATTTGACTTCGGAATCCTAAGTGGAGCGATTACACACGGCAATCCCAGCGGATACCTGCCCGCGGGCGTTCTCGCCTCGATAGTGTTCCAAGTGGTACGCGGGGCGACTCTCGAGGAGGCGATCGAAGAAGCGCGATCGCTCTTGTGTCAGCACGACGGCCACGAGGAAACCCTCGACTTCATTGACGCGGCCGCCGCACTCGCAGCTAACGGGCTCCCTTCCCCTGAAGCAATCGAAACTCTAGGCGGTGGGTGGATGGGGCACGATGCACTTGCGATCTCGCTTTGTTGCGCTCTTGCCGCTGACGACTACGAAGAAGGCGTCTTATGCGCCGTCAACCACAGTGGCGACAGCGATTCGACAGGTTCAATAACGGGCAATCTGCTTGGAGCTCTGCTCGGAGAGGGAGCAATACCCAAGAGATGGATCGAACGCCTCGAGGCCCTCGAGGTCATCTCTACTGTCTCCGATGATCTCGCCAGCGCGGCTCTAGGCCCGGGGTACATTTCCCTCGATCGCTACCCAACTTGGTGAAGCACTATCGGCGCACCCGCTAGCAACAAGGGCGCTGAGCTATAGACTCAAGATCGATGTCTGAGATTCCCCTTCCGAAGCACTCCGGTCACTACCGACTAGCACCGATGTCTCGCTCACTAGCGATCATGACCGTCGTGCTGTGGGGAATACCCCTCGTATTCGTCGCAATCGCCCTCACGACGGACTACTCACCCGCAAGGATCTTCATCTTGGCGATGACAGTCTTTATCGTTGGGACCTTCGCGTGGACCTGGGTCCGGTTCCGCCCTACCACCTTTGTCCTTGGGAGCAATGCCATGGAGGTGATCTGGCCTGCCAAGCGTCGCCAAGTCACCTATGCAAGCATGCGCTCGGTCAGGATCGCTACGAGCCGTGAACTCAAGGACCTTGTCGGCTTTGGAATGCGGGTAGGAGCGGGCGGTCTATGGGGTGCGTTCGGATGGCTGTGGACTACCAAACGCGGGATTGTCCAGATGTACATCTCACGTCTGGATCGATTCGTCTGGATCGAGCGCGACGACCGCCCTTGGCTGATCACGCCTGAGCGCCCTGACGACTTCGTCGCCGAGTTGACCCAGCACATAGGTGCTTGGGCTCCTCAGGGCTGACCTCGCCGAAGCTCAGCGTAGAAAACCTCTGCGGCCTCCTGGATCTCTCGGGCGGAGCGCTTTACGAGCATCGCGGCCTCTCGGGTCACAGCAATGAACTCGTAGTGCTCAGCCGTCACATACCTGGTACCGATTTCCAGGTAGGGTCGTAAAATCAAGCCAAGGGGATTCGACATGTCACCCAGTACCGATGACCACCGCTCCACCGAGAGCTCATATCGCGCCATGTGGTCTTGGGATGATGTCCGCTATGGAACTCATTGCGTAGATTGCTACCCGGGCAATTGCCCTTACCGCGTATACATACGCGACGGAAAGGTAGTGCGGGAAGAGGTCGCCGCTGACATCAGCCCCGTCGAAGATGGCGTCCCCGACATGAACCCGATGGGCTGCAACAAGGGCGCCGTCTGGAGCCACCAGCTAAGAAATGCCGACCGCTTGCTAAGCCCCCTCAGGCGAGTCGGCGAACGCGGATCTGGCTCATGGGAGGCAGTCACCTGGGATTCAGCGCTCAGCGAACTCGCGGATTCGATTATCGACGCGATCGAGGCTGAAGGTGCAGCGTCGGTCATACACGAGGGCACCCCGGAAATGACGACCGTCGCTCCAACTCACCGGTTCATGGCTCAAATTGGCGGCACCGTCACCGACTTCAACGCGACAACCAACGACTTCAACGTCGGCATGCACATGACATTTGGGAAGTACGGCATAGTCTCTTCAATTGATGA
Organism: Acidobacteriota bacterium; assembly: GCA_003577105.1. Taxonomy (GTDB): domain Bacteria; phylum Actinomycetota; class Acidimicrobiia; order ATN3; family ATN3; genus ATN3. The sequence continues at coordinate 34,654 of QEUQ01000041.1, forward strand.
CTGGTTCCACTCCGAACTGATCCTCGTCTGGTTTCTCAACCCCGCATATACACGGATTCCGCACGCGCACTACATCTGGGAGGCCCGCTACCACGGTGCTGAAGTAATTCAGATTGCACCTGACTACAACGCTTCCGCGATGCACGCAGACGAGTTCGTTCCGGTTCGCCTCGGAACTGACGGAGCCTTCGCCCTTTCGATTTCCCAAGTGCTGATCGCCGAGGGACTCATCGACCGTGAATTCGTGGCGAGCCAGACGGACCTCTCGCTCTTGATCCGCACTGACACCAACAGGTTTCTGCGGGCATCCGATCTCGAAGAAAACGCACGCGACGACATCTTCTTTCAATGGGATTCGAAGGCCGGGGCTCCGGTAGAAGCGGACCGGGCCAACCTACTGCTTGGAGATCGCGAGCCCGAACTGACCGGTCGCTTCGTGGTCGGCCTCGCCGACGGCACAAGCGTCGAGACCTCCCCCGCCCTCGAACTTCTCACCAAATTGCTAGATGAGCATTACTCCCCCGAGAGCGCGTCTCAAGTCTGTGGAGTGAGCCCCGATGTCATTCGCGACATAGCTCGCAAAATCGCATCGAAGAAGACCAACATCTTGTTTGGCGCTGCTGCCTCGAAGTACTACCACGGCGACCTAATCGAGCGTTCGCTCTGTCTCCCGATCGCGCTCACCGGGAATTGGGGCAAGAAAGGCACTGGCATTCGCGCGTGGAGCGCAGGCATGTTCGACGGATCCGGCATCGCAATGGCCAAACAGATGCCTGGAGTCCAGGGTGCAGATCTGATCATTCAGGCGCTTGAGGCAATGGTCTCTGTCACTCAGGCTCAAGATCCAACCATGTCGCGAGAGCTCGCCGGTCTGCAGCTTGCCCGCATGCAGAGTTCAATGGTCCCGCCGTTCTTCTTCTGGTACTACCACGGCGGATATGCAAAGCGCTGGTCCAAGCGCGAATGGAACGATCCCGCCATGACCCGCCCTCTCGATGAGTACGTGAGCGAAGCCATTGAGGCCGGGTGGTGGAAAGGGCTGATACCGCTTCCGCCTGACTCGAGCCCCAAGGTGCTCATCGAATGCGGGGGCAACATGTTGCGCAGGACCAGAGGCGGAAAAGCCCACCTGCTCGGTCACCTCTGGCCCAAGTTCGAGAAGATTGCCGTGATCGACACACGAATGACGGCGACCGCGCAATACGCAGACCTGCTCCTCCCTGCAGCCAATCACTACGAGAAGATCGACTTCCACATTCCAACACCACACGTGATGAACCTGACGTTCTCTGATAAGTCGCAGGAACCAGAGGGCGAGGCAAAGACGGAGTGGGAGATTTTCACGGCACTTGCGGAGAAGATCGCCGAGCGGGCAGCCGATCGCGGCCTGGAGTCTTATCGAGACTCATCTGGGTTAACTCGCCGCTATGCAGATCTTCCTTCCGCCTACACGCTTGCAGGCCATTTCGAAGACGCGGAGGTGCGCGCCGACGAGATGCTGCGAGATTCGACGCTTACCGGCACTCTCCCTGAGGGCACCGACCTCGCAACGATGCGAGAGCGAGGGCACGTCAGATTCGCGGGGTGGGGCGTCTTACCCTACGGGTGGTCCCAAGGTTCACCCTTCCCCAGTAACGAGACGCTCACACCGCTGCGCTCCCATGTCGAGCAAGGCGACCCGTATCCGACCTTGACCAGGCGGGCGCAGTTCTACATAGATCACCCGTGGTTCATCGATGCCGGTGAAGGATTCCCGTGCCACAAGGATCCGCCACCAATGGGGGGCAACTACCCGTTCATGCTCACCTCAGGGCACTGCCGGTGGTCGATTCATCGCATGAACATCGCCAATTCCGCACTGCTGCAGACTCACCGGGGTGAACCGCACGCGGCAATCGCCGCCGAAGATGCTCGACGCCTTGGAATTGAGGACAACGACGAAATCGAGATCTTCAACGACAGCGGATCGTTTGTCGTCAGAGCCCGGGTCCAGGGGTCGGTAATGCCTGGTCAGGTCATTGTTTATAACGGATGGGAGTCATTTCAGTTCCGTGATTGGCGCGCCGTCAATGAAGTCGAAGCGGGCATGATCAAGTGGCTGCACCTCGCCGGCGGTTATGGCCACCTCGACTACGCCCCTACCGGCTGGCAGCCATCAACAGTCGACCGTGGAACCAGGGTCGGAATTCGACTCTTCGATCAAGAATTGATGCTCCTATGCCGCGCAAGTTGAGTTCAGCGACTCCAGCCAGTCCCGATATCGCGCTGTAAGTTCGTAGTTGGCTCCCCGGCCGCACTCGATATTG